>NZ_LKBD01000015.1 GCF_001399975.1 Pseudoalteromonas sp. P1-9 | reverse complement strand
TATTTTTTATAAAAGTAGACGAGCCAAGCGAAGTCTGAGCGTAGCGAGGATACTTATATAAAATAGATTCAAACTTTAATACCCATAATGTACGTTATGTTAAATTAGATGTTTTATATGTTTAGTAATATATTGCCTTTACTTTTTCATGGTGATTCTCGCGAGAACTCAGAATAACGCTCTATTCTGAGTTACTCAATTTATTCTTAAATGTTAGTATAATGTTGCAGGTTTTAATACATAGAAAAATATATTAACTAATAAATGGATCGTAGAATCGTGTATTCATATAAATTAGTACGAACTAGGATCCAGTTGAAAGTAACTGCTTAAAAGGTTTTAGAGTCGCACGCGACTACTAGTAACTAACTAAAGATCATCAATCCAGTCCATTGGAACTAGCTTAATGCCGTCCCTCCATTCTTCAACTAAATGGCCATTTTCGAGTTGGCTAACTAGGTTAGACGGAGCATGATTTAGTACAATAATTTGCATCTTATTGCTTGTTTTTTTAATAGCTTCGCTAAATACGTTAAATATTTTTTGTACTTGGACAATGTCTTCGTCTTGCTCCATAAATGTAATATCAACCAGAAGCTATTTTGTCTTCGCTGCATTCATGCGTAACAAAAATTTCAATATAACATTTACTGTCATTATCTGAATTGGACAACATTACATCAGGAGTAAAACCTGTTTTCTTATCGTATAGCTCTAAAAAAGCTTCATTAAACAAACTTCTGATGTTGTATTTAGCTTCAGTTAAACTTGTACAACTAATACTGTCATCTTGTAGAAACGATTTCTTCTTGCTTTTGCAAATGATGGTTCTTTCTAATATGAGAGCTATAGGATCTATAGACTCTTTAAACCTTTTATAAAAGGCATTTTTTGCAGCATTGTGTAGGTAGCTCTCGTAACTGCAAGTCGCATTGTTATGACGAAAATGATGCTCTTTAACTTTACCTTTAACAACTATCATTTCTTCACAGCAACCAGGGCAAGTATAAGTTCTGTGTTTTACTGCATTTGATATATGAGTCAACACACCAGAATAATCATTTGCATAAGTGTATTGCGCAGAAGAAACCGCCATTAACTACTCTTCCATGTAATTTGTATTTCTTTTTAAAACTAATCTTTTCATTAAACACTTATTATAACAAGGGTAAAAGCTTCAAAATCACAATAAATTAGAGTCTAAACCTAGGGTAAACTTCAATTTAAACCATTGGTTATGTTATTGACCTCATTAATAAACATGCAAGTCTCCCGTTAATAATGCCCCATTTTTTAGTGTAGAAGGTATGCGCTTCTGTTTTCTAAATTACACTATAAGAACAAGTCAAAAACTAAACTATTAATTGTTAGTTTTTTGTAAGTATGTTTATTCTGAGATTAGAATGTCGAAACCGTTTAATTATGAGTTAATTGGTAACTTATTGAATGACTGTCTATCTAATTCTGAACTCTCTTAGGAATCACCATTCAGTTCTACTTTGCTTTACGTTATGACGTCTTTGCAAACAAGTTAGCCTGCTTAAAATTTTACGTGTTGCATTTGATTCCTTGATTACAGCTAACGAGTCTATAAATGATATTTAGAACGAGCAATCAATGTAACGTTGTTAATTACCTAACGAACTCTTAAAAACATACTCACATTATAATGTATTTGCTTTAAGTGATTTTTCCATTACATCTTTAGTGATGTTGTTGTTTCTGTGGTAGCCAACGATGCGCTTTACGTTGAGTTTTTCTTGTAAAACAAACTTCATAAATTGATGGCTATAGCTTGGTAGCAATTTTGCTATGGTGTTGTCGTTAGCAACTTCTAAAAAATCGGTTTGGAAAATAATGCCTGCATTTTTAAAGTACGCAAAGCTTTGCCTTTTTGCGCGTGCGTTTTCTAACACAAAAAACTGTATGTCATACATTTTCTGACCATGTGTAATTATTGAAAACTTAAAACGTGAAATATCATTTTTAAATTTCACATACTGCTTAATGGCACTTATGGTGTAGTTATCGGCATAAACTGTTGCGCCATTGTCTACAAATGGCAATAAGCCAGCAATATGATCGCTATATGGGTGTGTTACATATACGCCTGTAATAGTTTTATTTGGCTGAACTTGTTTTATTTTTTCAATGATATCAACTGCCATATCGGCATTTCTAGGTACACCTAAAACAGTAATATCATTATTATTTACATAAAATAATGTATTGTGATGATTGCTGTCATTAGTAATTAAATAAAGATTGTTAGCAATGGAAGTTACTTTAAGCGCCCTATTATTTGGGCTTTGTTTAAGGTAAAACCCTTGTGGTAAAACGAGCTTTTCAGGCTCTATTCTATCTATCGTATTAAACGCTTCAATTCGTGTAATAAAGCTCGGTAACGTGTCGCCGTTATAATGCTTAATTAGTGAATGCGCTAAGTAAAAACCATTATTGTATTTGTAGTCATCGTAAATAAAAATGCGATCGCGTTTTTTATTATTAATTGAGCTTAATCGTATCGGATTTGTGCTAAACGTATATTCTATTTCACTTTTTTGTGAAGCGTGGTGAGTAAGAGTGACTTTATTATTTGCTTTTGAATACACTACATTTTGTTCAACGTTTTGTTCTTCTAGCAATGGATTCACTGCAAAAAAATCAATATTCATCAAAGTAAGGTTTTTATAACGCTCATAACTTTTCATATTCTGCGTCGCTGCGCGTTTACCTAATGAAATACCGTTTCTTTCGTAGCGTAAGCTGTGTCTATCATTTTGAAAATGCACCTCATCAAAATACAAACCTCCAGTGTAATGATGCACAACATTTTGATAATAATGTTCGTTTGTCATATCAATGTCGGTTACTTTAAACGCCTTATAGCGAGTCGGAAGCTTAAAGTCCCATGACTGATACGGGTTACTTTGCCCTAAATAACTGTGTGTTAAAGAAAATGCTTTAATTGAACGAGTACTTTGGTAATGCTCTTTTAATTCCTTTACAAACTCAGTAGCATTATTTGCATATGCTACCTGTGTAAAATTAAATAATAGTAACGCTGAAGCAAAAATAGTTAGGTAGGATTTCAAAGTAAATTCCGTTTTTTTTACACGCATCGTTGCGAGTTTATTGTTATTAGCACCTTACTATTGCACAGCTTTTAAAATAATTAAATCACTAATGAGCTAGTCCCAATGTGTTAACGGGTTAACTGCGATATGGAGTTATAGGGTAAAGGTCATGGGTATATCTACCATACCGTCTCTATTACGTATGCCTGACAGTCGTTTAAATCCAAAGGATAAATAAATACTTTCAGCAGTTATAGCTGAGTTAACGGTAAACTGCTTCGTATTATTGATACGCTCTGCATCATGTTTTATGGTTTGCCACAAGGTTCTAGCGAAGCCCCGCCCTTGGTGGTTATCACAGACAAATAAATGATAGAGGTGATTATAATTTTTTAGCCCGGCAACACCGATTAGTTGTTTATTTGCGTTTTCTGCAAGCAAATAATAGTAGTCACTTTGTAGGTTTTGTTTTACCTGTTCGGAACTCATTGAACTCAGTAATAGATCGTGAGTCTTACTTTCACATGATGGTAATACGTGCTTTACCGTTAATCTACTTATCAGTTCACTTATGGCTACAGAATCTTCAAGTGTTGCCTGCCTTATCAACATACGAGTTTCTAATTTAGAATAGGTAAAAATTTATTTAACATATAAACAAGTACTTAGAAAGTAAATTATACGTTTAGATATATACTTTTTAAATTTAAAATACAAAAAAGCCACCCGCAGGTGGCTTTAAACAATAGCTGAATAATATTAATCAGTAATGATACGTAACATTCTACGCAGTGGCTCCGCAGCGCCCCAAAGCAGCTGATCACCAACCGTGAACGCACTTATATATTCTGGGCCCATCGATAATTTACGAATACGACCAACAGGAATTGATAATGTCCCGGTTACATTAACTGGCGTAAGTTCTTTACTTGTTACTTCACGCTCATTAGGTACAACTTTTACCCACTGATTATGTGACGCTAAAATTGATTCAACTTCTTCAACAGAAATGTCTTTTTTCAATTTAATTGTCATCGCCTGTGAATGACAGCGCATCGCGCCAATTCTCACGCACAATCCATCAACTGGAATAGGCTGCTTATTACTACCTAAAATCTTATTTGCTTCAACTTCAGCTTTCCATTCTTCTTTACTTTGACCTGAAGGCATTGGCACATCAATCCATGGAATTAAGCTACCTGCTAACGGCACACCAAATTGATCGGTGGGTAAACTATCTGATTTGATTTTTTCAGAGACCAGTTTATCCACTTCTAAAATAGCCGATGCAGGATCTAGTTTGTCGGCTACTTCGTGATGAATTTCACCCATTTGCGCAATGAGTTCTTTCATATTACGTGCGCCTGCGCCCGATGCGGCTTGGTAAGTCATTGGGCTTACCCACTCAATAAGGTCTTGCTCAAACAAGCCACCTAAAGCAAGAAGCATAAGTGAAACAGTACAGTTACCGCCAACAAAGGTTTTAACCCCCTGCTCTAACCCTTGTTTAATTACATCAAGGTTTACGGGATCTAATACAATAATACTGTCATCAGCCATACGTAGTGCAGATGCAGCATCAATCCAGTAACCATTCCAACCAGTTTCACGTAATGCTGGGTACACAGCTTTGGTATAATCGCCGCCCTGACACGTGAGTACCACGTCCATTTTAGCCAGCTCATTGATGTCGTTTGCCTCTAACAATGGTTTTGCGTCACCTGCAATATCAGGCCCAAGTTGGCCGGTTTGTGAGGTGGTGAAAAAGGTCGCATCAATTTTCGTAAAATCACCTTCTTGTTGCATACGCTCCATTAATACGGAGCCAACCATACCACGCCAACCGACTAAACCAACTTTTAACATAATTCTAATTCCTAAATAAAATGTAATAACTTTGATGCGTGAGAGTTATTAATGTTCTACAAAGTGCAGAAATTTGAATCTATCATTTAGACTTCTAGAAATCTACCGTGTAAAAGGCTTTGTTGAATAAAAATCATAAAAAAAAGCCCAACCGAAGTTGAGCTTTTTGGCTAGGTAAATTAATACGCTAGGTTTAGTTGAACGTCTATGTTGTTAGAACTCGTATGAGAAGTCTAAGCTGATTTCCGTTGGCATTTCTTTTTGACGAATTAATACGTCATTTTGCTCAACTTCAAAGTCTTGACCTAACAGGTTTTTAACTTTGAACGTAATCGTTGAGTTAAAGTTTGGATAATAACTATATACAAGGTCTAACGAGTTGATTGGTTGCTCGTATGCATCGTCAAAGTTATTAACACCAGCCGCGAGAATACGGTCGCCAAATACATTGTAGATAACGGACGCTTGATGATTACCATTATGAGAATCATAGTTAAGCTGAACGTTTGCAACGTACTTAGAGTGACCTGTCATTCGGCGTTTAAGGTTTGTTAAATCGCCGCGCTGACTCTCTAAAATAGTTACTTCTGAATCACTTACCGTTAAGTTACCTGAAGTAAAGAACGCACCACCTAACATATCGGCACTCAGTTCTGTCATCCACTCAGCTTCAATACCGTAAACAACTGCGTTGTCTGCGTTATCAAATTGCAGCGTAAAACGACCATCACTTTCAGTAAGTAGCGCTTCAATTGGGCTATCAATGTCCTTGTAGAACGCACCAATTGAGTAGTTATCGCCGTTATCTAGGTAAAATTCCACACGCGTGTCAAAGTTATCAAGGTAACTTGACTCTAGGTACGGATTACCAAGGGTACGATAATCAGTAAGTGGGTCTTGATATTGAACAGGCGTAAGTTCACGTAGGTCTGGGCGAACAACCGTGTTGCCGTAACCAAAACGTACTTGGTAGCTTTCTTGACTGTATGTCATAGAAAGTGATCCGAAGTAGTCGTCTTCCATTACGGTCGCTTGTTCAATTGCTTCGCTGCTTAGCTTATCTTCAAGCAATGCAGGGTCAAATGCACTTCTTGAAAACGCTAACGCAACTTGACGGAAGTCTTCATAACGCACACCGCCACTTAAACGCCAGTTGTTATTAATGGTGTAATCGAATGCACCAAAATATGCGTCAATCATTTGCGCGGCTAAGTAGTCATCTGCTGTTGGCTCTTGGAATAATAGCTCAACATCTGTGTTATCTACTGTGCTGTCGTTACTGAAGAAACTGCCAATGTTTAATGCATCATCTTCACTTTGAGCCAGTTCTACTTGCTGAGTTTGTGCAAAGCGGTAATTAAAGAAATCAGTGCGATAATCACGCGCTTTTTCTATAAAGTAACCACCACCTGAAAGCTCAATGTCAGAACCATCAAAGTAAAATACCTTGTTTACATTTACGCCCCAGTTTTCAACCTGATCTTCCATATCAACAAAGCGATATAAATACGGGTTACCACCGAGTGAGCCATTATAGAAGGTACGTTGGTATTGGCCGTCTTGATACGCATCGCGCACTGTGATTTCAAGTTCACCTGGAATTTCAGTCGTCGCCGTTGAATCGGTATAATGCCAATCTACACCAACGCCATCTAACAAACTCCATGTTAAGTTATGTTGACCGCGAACTTGAAGAATATCTAATTCACGCTCTTCAAATGACGTTGTATGACTGCGCTGAACTTGACCATCATCAATACTTAATGATTTTGATGGCTCTTGATAAATAGCAACTGACGCTTCGTCTTCTGTATCACGAAGTTTCATGTATGTTGCCGTTAATTCATGACCATCAAGTTTATAACCTAAATTTAAAGAGGTATTTAGCTTGATATTATTTTTGGTAGTTTGCTTTTCATTTTTAGCAGAATAACAGGCAAAAGTTTTTGTAGAACACTGCGCTGCCTTGGCTGCATCGGCTGACGATAATACGGCACCAAACTCATTTGAATTAGACCACTCATTGTCATATGCAACGCTTGCCAAAAAGCCAAGCGACCCGCCAAAACCCAATACATCGTCAAAACGGTCACCATAAACTGCTTTAATGCCAAAATCTGGATTTAAGCTTTCTTCTTGTAATCCATAATCACGTGGCAGTGCTTTAATCAGATCTTTGTTTAACGCAATCGCAGCGTTTTGACCGATATCTTCACCAAGCGCTTTTGACTCAATATCACGAATGTTTCGAATAGAAATATCCGATAAACCGTTAACATAACGATTAAGTGCAGCACGCACCGTGCCAGGCATAGCACGTGTGCCGTCGTCGGTACCTAACCAATCATCGCTGCCACCTTCGTAGGTGTAACCTTCATCATTGGTGTCTTTATAGCTTGCACCGATATCCACTTTAAACACGCGATCATCAGGAATACTTTTGGTACGAATATTTACATCACCACCACCAAAAGCCGCTGGCATATTTGGTGAATAAGCTTTTTGCACTGAAAGTGATTCAATAATGCTTGATGGGAAGATATCAAGTGGAATGACGCTACGCGTTAAATCTGGGCTCGGTACAGATGCGCCATTTAAACGAACGCTCGAGTAACGCTCACCTAAACCACGAACATAAATAAATTTATCGTTTACTAAGCTTAAACCTGTTACACGACGAAGCGCTGATGCAGCATCTGAGTCACCGGTACGTGAAATTTGCTCAGCTCCCATAATGTCGGCAACGAAAGCTTGGTTTTTACGCTCTTCAATTACTGCACTTGCACTGCCTTTTAAACGGCTTGCGGTTGCAACAACTTCTTCAATTTCCTTTTGTACTTGTGGTTGTTCATTTTCATCTGCTATTGAGGAAAATGACGAAAACGCACAAAGCACCGAAAGCGTAACTAAATTAGCTTTAAACTGCTTTTTTGGTTTCATTATATAATCCTCTAAACCTATAGTTTTTATAAAGAGGTGTGGCTAACACCACACCTAAACTCACTACTTGGCTTAGATTAGTGACCAGCGCGCTCTAGCGACGCTTTAACAAATTCTGCCCAATCGCCTGTTGCACCTTCTTGAATTGCGCCAACAAAACCGGCGTTATCAAAGAACGGATTGACTTCGCTCATGTCTTTTGCAACAACTGTCACAGCGTTGCCGTCTTTATCCATAATTGCCGATTTAGTAGACACGCCATCTGCTGCAAAAATGTTTTCAAAGTTAGCAAAGCCAATCGTTTGGTTGTTGTTACCTGCCGCAAACCACGCTGCGATATCGAAATCAGCTAATTCACCCGTTAACGGAGTGTCAATTTCTTCAAAGTTAAGACCACATGCAAAAATCGCGCTTTCAAATGAAATATCGCCATTTTTCGCGTTTGCATGAACACCCGCTGCTCCTGATAAATCTTTATCGTTAAATAAATCTAAACAGCCTGCTCCCGCTTCTGTAGACGAGTTGGCAAACAGGATATTTGCCATTTGTACTTTACCCCATTCTTTCATTTCCATGCCTGCTCCGTCACGGCGGCCTTCTGCACCTGCAGATCCAGTTGCAACAACCGTTGCGTTAGCAATAATTGGGTTTGATACTGTTGTTACTAAGCCTTGGCCATCACCTGAAAGCGGATCTTTTTTCGCACCGTCAGTTTCAAAGCCGTGGTTACCGTATTCTTTTGAGTGAACAAGGATGTATTGGCCCATGCCTTTCCAGCCCTCATCCCAGTCAATACCGTCATCGCCAGTTTCTGTTACAACAATGTGCTTAAGGTTCACTGAACCACCGAATAGCTCGATACCGTCGTCGAAGCCGTTGTGAACGTGAACGTAATCGATTGTCGTGCCAGAACCTACAGCATTAAGCGTTAAACCGTTAAGTTCATCACCTTCAACACCAAAACCTGCGTATTTGATAACAATATGCTTTAAAATACCGCTGTCGTCTTGTGGGTCGTTACCGCCATAATAAGACACGATACCTTCTGCTGGGTGGTTACATAGGTCTTGGCTTGCAGCGTCTGCAGTACAACGAATTGAATGACCGCGACCATTTACTTGAATACCACCCCAGTCACCAATTTGTGCTGTGGTTGAATCATCGCCATCAATCTCTGAAATAGAGGTAAATACGATTGGCTTGTCTACTTCACCAATTGCTTCGATATTTGCACCACGTGCAATACGAATAAAGCTTTCTGGCTTAGTGAACGCGATAGTTGCGCCCGCTTCAATTGACAGTGTTGGACCATTATCGTCAATGGTTGCGCCCGTTGACGTATCAATGTCTTCACCAATAAATAACGCGCCTTCGAAGATATGTGCGCCGTTATCTTCAAGCGCTGGGATTACGAAAGAGCTTGTGATGTCTTTTGCGTTACTTGCAAATGCTTGGCTGTAAACACAGTTTACGCCGTCTACTTCACCTGTGAACGATGCACCGTCAAGCGTATACGTTGCACATGAAATTGGGTCTGGATTTGAACCACCTGGGTTTGTTACAGAGTTGTCTACGCTGTTATCGACTGTAGTTGGTGTAATATTGATATCGCCGCCACAACCTGCAAGAGTAAGTGCTGATGCAACCATGCTCACTTTAAATAAACCAGAAAGTTTCATTGTTTTCTCCGTTGATAGTTTTTAAGCTTTTTCGCTTTTTATGTGCGTGTGCACTAATTTAGAACTGGCTCTAAGTTAGAGGGTTTATGTGTCAAATGGGTTACACTTACTTAACATGTGCGTGACAGTTTCTTTTCAGATTTCTTAAACACTACGAACTTACACGTATACATGAGTTGTTTTAAAAGTGTTTGAAATACAAAGAAATAAGGGACCATGAAGGTCCCTTAGGGTTGATTACAAATTTATTTTGATAGGTATGTTACAAATAAGCCTTGGCTAACGTGTCTTTATCAAGTTTTTCACGTTTCACATATTGCAGCCACTGGGCCGCTAAGCGTTCTGACTTTTTGTATTTTTTAGCTTGCTCAAATGCAAGGATAGCTGCATCGAAGTTTTCGAGATTGTATTGCGCCATTCCAAGCGCAATATAGGCGTTTGATTCTTGCTTTAAACTACCTTTATTTAACGCAGCACGTGCCGAATCAGCCGCTTCATCAAATAATTCTAAGTTTAAATACACTTCTGCTAAACGGCGATCATATTCACCAGTATCAGTTTGTTTTGCAGCCGCAATAAAATACGGCACCGCTTTTTTATCTTCTCGCGCTTGGATGTAGGCTTCTGCTACAAAGATTAGGTTCTTTGCTGATTTTTCGATATTGCCTTTTTCAAACCCAAGCTCCATCGCGTTTGCTGCTTTGTAAGCAAGACCTGAATACATGTATATTTGTGCCAGATTTTTAAGCTTAGTTGCATCATCCAAGAAACCACGTTGTTTTGCTGTTTCAATCAGTGCTAGTTGCTTATCGTCCTGGCCTACTTCGCCGTACATGCCAGCCAGCTGTACCCAGTATTCAGGTTTGTCAAAACGTAGCACCATTTCTTCTAGTACACGTACCACTTCGTTTGGTTGGTTTAGCGAATAGTGAGACGCACGCAGTAAGATAAACCAGTTTTCTTTTACGTCTTTATTATCAACTTTGTTAAGGTTAATCGCGGTATTAATGTATTTAATTGCGCTTTGGTAATCCTTCGCTTGATAACTAGCGTTGGCTTTAAGCTCATAATAGTTTGCCTGTGGCGGTTTGGTATTAAGCGACTCCCAACTATCAAGATAACTCAGCACTTTATCGAATTGGCCTTCAGCCATTGCTAATTGCGCTAGCGAGAAAATGGTATTGAGCTTTAAACTTTCTGGGATCGGGTCTTGCTTTACTACATTTTCAAATGCAGCCATAGCCTCACTAACACGGTTTTCGTTGTAATAAATAAAACCGTAAAAGTTGTACATCATGGCTACTTCATAGCTATTCATGCTTGAAGATTTCTTTTGGACAATATCCAGTGCTTCAAGGCCTGCTGCTACATCGCCGTCGTCAGCCAGTTTTTGTGCACGGGCTAGTTGCGTATACACTTTATTGCGAAGAGCTGGAACACGTTTGGTTTTAACTTCTTCAGCAGATACTGATGCAAACTGTGTCTGGAACATCGCGTCGCTCATTGGCGCGCCAAATACACAACCAACTAATGCAATACTAATTAAATTTCTTTTCAACATTGTAATTCAACCTAACTATTTAAAGTGTTAGCGGGACGTTCCCGCTAACAAACTACCCATTAATTTGGAATGTAATTTTGTTTTGTACACCCGCTACTTCAACGGCTTCACCGTTAACAACGCGCGGTTTGTATTTAAACTTTAGCGCGGCGTCCATTGCGGCACGGTTAAAGATTTCTTCTGGCTCCGCTTGTATTACACGCGGCTCGCTTACAGTGCCAGATTTAGTTACGGTAAATTCAACAATAACGTAACCCTCAATACCGCGGCTTAACGCTCTACGTGGATAGACAGGTGATACCTTAACAATTGGTAGGTATTCACCATCACCCGAATCAAGCGCAAACCCAGCAGCTAAATCAACATTGGTGTCAACATTGGCAGAAAAATCAAAATTACTCGCTGTATCAGTGCTTTCGCTGCTGCTCGCTTGTGGCGCCATTGGCGGTGGTGGCTCTTTTGGCTTTGGCGGCTTTTGCGGCTTACGTTCTTTCTTTTGTACAGTCTCTTCTTGTTTAAGACGGACAAAATCAAGCACGTTGCCTTTTACCGGTTCACTTGCCACACCATCACCACTTTGAATTAGCGCCTGCATGCCGAAAAACAACAACGCAGTTACAACAATCGCGATTAAAGTGGAAATTAAATAACGCATTGTTACGCTTCCTGAGCCGCAATTGATACGTCAAATACACCAGCTGATCGCGCCGCATCCATTACCTTAATTAAGGTATCAGTAGTGGCTTTTTTATCGGCTTGAATAACCACGCTGCCCTGCGGATTTTCTGCGTGTAAACGTTCGATATTAGCTTGAACCGCACGCACATCTACCTGGCGTTTGTTAATCCAAATTTCGCCTTTATCTGTTATAGCGACAAGAATATTGGCTCGTTCTTTTTGTACTGCTGTCGCCGCTTCAGGTCGGTTTACATCGATACCCGCTTCTTTTACAAAAGTGGCCGTTACAATAAAGAAAATCAGCATGATAAATACAACGTCAAGCATCGGCGTCATATTAATTTCTTCGTTTTCTTCTTCTTGAAATACATTTGCTAATGGTGCTCTCATTACTAGCTCCTAAAATTCGTTTAAAATTGGTGTTAGTGGTCTAAGACCAATTTATCGTCAAGTAGCGCTACTTCGCGCTTTGCTTTACGCTGTAAATACGTTGAGGCAAATACCCCTGATAACGCACCTACCATGCCTGCCATTGTTGGAATAGTGGCTTTTGATACGCCCGATGCCATTGAGCGTGCGCTACCCGTACCGGTAATTGCCATCACATTAAACACCTCAATCATGCCGGTAACCGTGCCAAGTAAACCAAGTAATGGACACAGCGCTACTAACATATTTATCATGGGTAAATTGTGATTTAGCTTTAAGCTAATACGCGAAATATTTGCTTGTTTGATTTGCTCCGCTTCCCAGCTATTGCGCTCTTCGCGTGCGAACCAGTTGGTGATCACTGATTTTTTACTTGAACGGTATGTTGTAAACAAAAACATAAAGCGCTCAATTACCAATAACCACATTGCGCAAATCAGGACTCCGATCACCAGCAGCACAGAGCCGCCGGTGTCTAGAAAATCGCGTATCGCGTTGATGAAGTCCGCAAAGATAACCATCTTACTGCGCACCTTTCTCACTGCGCTCAGCAATGATGCCTGCGCTTTGCTCTTGTAAAATTACCAGTAGGTTTTTAGAGCGGGTATTAAGTAGTGTGTAAATAAATACCGTAGGAATTGCCACAACAAGGCCTAACACTGTGGTTACAAGCGCGGTTGAAATACCGCCAGCCATTAGTTTCGGGTCACCAGTACCGAATAAGGTAATTGCTTGGAAGGTGTTAATCATACCGGTTACAGTACCGAGTAGACCCAGTAACGGTGCAACAACAGAAATGATTTTAATTAGCGTTAAGTTACGTGTAATACGCGGCATTTCACGTAAAATTGCTTCTGATAATTTGAGTTCTAGCGTGTCGTAGGTTACATCTGGGTATTGGTCTTTCACCTTCATTACACGGCCAAGTGGGTTGTCATCTGATGCAACGTCCGTTTTAAGCTGACGTTTGATTTTGCCACCCATAATCATTAGAGAAACGAAGCGTTCTAAGGCAATTAATAAACCGATTAAACCTACCGCTAAAATAACGTAGCCTACCGCTCCACCTTGGTGTACTTGCTCTTCAGTACTTGGCGCTTGAACTAATAAACCAAGGATTGAGCCACCTGTTGGGTCTAGGGCAAAATCAACAAAGCCTGAATTTGCTGCTTGTAAATCAGCTGCACTTGACTGGAAACGTGAAGCTGGTTGACGCGTCAATTCTGATAATGTGTTAGTGGTTTCGTTGTAAGTAAGGTATTTGCCATCTGCGATTAGGTTGAATGAACCAACACGTACCACTTCTTTATTTACTTTTTCGCCGCCTGCAACAATCACATCACGGTTAAAGCGCGATACTTTACCTTGCTCAGTCATTTCACGTTGTAATTCGAACCATACTTTTTCAATATCTTCGATTGACGCAAGTTTAGAACTCGAACCCATTTTTTGTGCAAGTTCACTTAAGAAAGCACCACGACCTGGCAATTCAGCAGATACGTTTGACGTAATAAATTTACTTTGTGTATCGCCCGCTACTTGCTGTAACACACCAAATAGTTCTTTTAATGAACCCATGCGCTTGTTTAGCGTTTCGCTCATATTCGCTAGTTTGATTTCATTTTCTTCAAACTGAGTTTCAAGACGCGTCGACGCAGAAATTAATCCATCACGTTCATTAATACGCGAACGTAACATAGCTGCTTGTTGATTATTTGCTTTAGCAAACTCAGCTTCGCGGCGTTGATTATCTTGTGATTGTTTATAGTTACCCTGCTCAAGTGTTTTTAACAGTGAATCAAGATCTACTGGCTGTGCTACAACTGCACTTGCTGTGAATAGCGTGCTTGCAGCAATAACAGATTTTACGAATTTCTTAACTAACATAATGGCCTCTAATTAAACTGCTTTAACAGGTAGCGTTAACATGTCTGGTGCAAGTTGCTTTTTAGCAATGCGAATTGCTTTATTGATTTGTGAAATATTGCTGTCTGGTAAGCGTTCAAACGACTTAGCGTCGGTATTCCATACACCCGCTTTTTTGCCATCTTTCGTTAGGTAAATAAGGTCAAGGCGACCAATACGTAAAAAGTCCACTTCACGCTCTTGGCCATCAACATCGATAAGACCGGTGTACGCTTCAATGGTACGACCATAGTCAACTTCGATTTGATAAGCTTCTAATACGCGGCGGAATTTTTCACTTGATGCTACATCTGCGCGGTCCATTAACTGCTTTAATGTGGCTAAGCGTTCTGCGCGCTCGTTTGGTAAGAAAGGCACATCTAATGCTACAAACTGCTCAAGTGAGGTGATCATCTTAAGCATTAATGGCGTAATTTGACGTTCAATAACCGATACTTGGTCAATTGATACGTTAATGTTGTCCATTTCTGTTAATTGATTTGCGATTTGTTTTTCTAGTTGCTTGTTATAAATCGTTAAACCATCAATCTCTTTATTAACAGTTTTAAATTGCTGTAGGCGACCTTGCATTGTGTCAGCAATTTTATCTATTTTTTCTTGCGACTTTTGTGCTGATTTATTAATTTTATCTGCGCTGTCGATCACAGGCTTAAGTTGATCATTAGCAACGGCAGTTAGCGAACATCCAACTAGCGCTGTTACCAATATCTTTCTACTAAACTTAGTTGTAAACATTTTATGTAACCCTATTAAATGATTGCGCATAGTCTAGAGGCTCAAAATGACACAAGGGTTTCATAAACATGTCATTTACATTACATGGCAGTAAATTTGAAATCTTTAGATGTTTTTACGTTATAAATCAATTGTTAATGATTTGTATTTTATCTCGCACAGGGATTCTGTTAACGAGTATGTAACCGTGATTTTTCATTGCCATGACAAAAAATCGTGTGCATTGTCATATTTCTTATATGGCTTTGAATGAAATAGATACGGCGAATTTGGTAAGCAGTAGAATGGTAATAATTGGTTTTGCGGCAAAAATACGAATTAATGCCGCATGTAAAAATGCGATTACTAGGACAAACTAGTTTTTCTTTTTAAACGTAACGCGATTATTGTTATCGCGATTTTGCAACAAAAACTCTCTTGAGTAGTCAGTGTTAGTAGCCTTTGCAAGTCTGTCGTATAAAACCACATTAACCGTTGCTGCAAGATTCATACAGCCAACCGTCGGTACATAAACAACATCATCGCAGTGCTTTAGTACGTCTTTACGAATTGACCCATCTTCAGGTCCTAATACATAAATGGCATTTTCGGGGTGCTCGAAATGCGGTAACGGTGTTGCCCCATCAATTAATTCAACAGCGATTATTTTAGTATCGGACTTAACAAGTGTTTCAATATTTTCAAGTGCACACAGTGGTATTTCATCGATACGCTGTTTTGTGTCGGTTGCAAATTTTTGCGCAAAACCATAACGATTACCTGTGTGATGAACCTTTTCAACGCCATAGCACCCTGCAGCTCGCATTACGCCACCCACATTTGTTGCGCTTTTAGGGTTAATCAGTACCACTTGTACCTTGCTCATTAGTCGTGGTCCTCTTTGGGCCAATCGGCAATGTAATCTTCAAATAAATCCATATCGATTTGGTTATCCTTCATTACACGGCCTTTAACGCTAATCCCCATACGATGCATTACCGCTTTACTGCCGTTATTTAAAAGTGGATGCCAAGACGCAAGGCCACGCCCTTCATGTAAACGACGGTAGCTACAACTTGGTGGCATAAAAAAGATATTATCAATGTTATCTTTGGTGAGTTTCACGCAGCTAGGCACTAACGATGTGCGGTTTTCATATTCTGTACAAAAGCATTTTTTAGTATCGAGATAGCGACACACAATCGCAGTATAGATAATCTCTTCGCCTTCGCGCAGTACATCGGTACTTTCAAAACTTTCTTCTTGTTCATCGCTATCAATAAAGGTGTGTAAACAACATTTACCGCAGCCATCACAAATGGCTTCCCATTCATCGTTGTTCATCTCTGCCAACGACTTTTTAAGCCAAAATTTATCTTCTAACATATGTGCCCCTAAATTTCAGGGCGACATTTTAAGCTAGTTGTGTAAGAAAAGCGAAAAGAAAAAGGTGCCAGATAAAACGACTGGCACCGATAAATAGGTGATTAGATTTTAGGGTAACCGATACGGTCGGATAAATAGCCAACTGAAGTCGCAAAATAATAAGAACGATTCCAATGCATTAGCGCCTTGTAATTGTCATACGCCAAATACATACGGCCATTTTTATCATCTGGCATTACAAGCGCAGCGGTAATACCAACATTTGGTAAATCAGTGCCATCAGTACGGCGAAGACCCAGTGCCTGCCAATCAGCTAGACCACGCTCTGATTTATTCCAATTCTCGAGCCATTGTTTGCGTGTACGCGTGCCGCGCTGCAAAATATGTTCACTATTAAACCCCTCAGGCAACACCACCTGGCGGCCCCATGTTAGTGAGTCATTCCAGCCCGCTTTTTTCAAATAGTTTGCAATAGATGCGAAGGCATCGAGCTTATTTTGCCAAATGTCTTTTTTACCGTCACCGTCGTAATCGACCGCGTAAGCATTAAACGACGTTGGCATAAATTGTGTTTGACCCATTGCACCTGCCCACGAACCTTTAAAGTGGTCAAGATCAATATGGCCTTCTTCTAAAATCGTTAACGCGGCCCAAAGTTGGCGCTTATACAGTGCCTCGCGACGTCCGTCATATGCTAACGTTACCACTGAAGAGATAACCGGATGCGAGCCTTGGATTTTACCAAAATTACTTTCAAGGCCCCAAAGCGCGACGATAAAACGCGCTTGTACGCCATACTTAGCGGCAATTTTTTCAAGCTCTGTTTGATTTTCTTTATATAGTTTACGTGCCCTATCTATCTTCCACTTAGGTACACGCTTTGGCAGATAAGTTTCTAACGTTTCTTTGACTTCAGGCTGATTTTTATCCGCTTTAATGACTTTTTTCTTAAACTTAACGGTTGCAAAGGCGTTATCAACGATTTTTTGTGAAAACCCTTTTTCAATTGCTTCCACTTTTAAATCTGCAACGTACTGGTTAAATTTTGCTTGCTCTTCATCTGCAAAGGTAGAGACCGAAATAAGGCTTGCTGTGATTAGGGCGAGTTTTTTAAACACTAGTCAGTGACTCCATTTTGTTTTCTAAATTCATCTAATAAACTTTCTTGTTTTGGCGGTAGCTGTAAATAAAATCCTTTTTCAGCTAATTCTTGCTTCACTTTTTCAAGGTCAGCCGTACCAAGTTGTTCACGTTTTGCTAAATTAATTAGCATTACAAAACTTGGTTGACCAAAAGTTGCCATTAAAGGTTCCGGAACTTTTGAAAAATCATCTCTTTTTTCAACGTACAGATAGGTATCTGCCTTTTTTTTACTTTTATACACTGCACTGAGCATTCAAACACCTTTTACTTCTTGCGTAACACTGCGTCACACTATACCATGGCATACACTAAAAGTGAGATAAATTGCGCTTAATGGCTGGATTCTTCTAAAAAATCAGCCTGTGATTTTTATAATAATAATTGAGATTATGTCGGAACAAATTTTTGAACTAAAAGGGAACCTTTTTACACTATCTGTATTGCATCTATTTAAAAACGATCTAGATAGTTTGATTAGTCAACTTGACGAAAAAATTGCTCAAGTACCCAAGTTTTTCTTCGGTGCGCCAATTGTCGTAAACCTTCAGTCTGTACCAAACGAACACATTGACTTTGCAAAGTTAAAGCAATCTTTAATTGACCTGCAGCTTAACCCAGTAGGTGTGTGTAACGGTACGGACGAGCAAAATACTGCCGCTAAACTGCACAAACTATCAATACTAAATTACAGTAAAGACCAAGCACCTAAAGCAAAACCACAATCAGCTGCAAATACATCAATTGTCGAAAAAGAAGTATTTGTACCCGCGCAAATTATTAGTGGCAATGTACGTGGTGGTCAGCAAGTTTATGCGAAGAACCGTGATCTCATTATTACAGGCTCAGTAAGTCCAGGCGCTGAAGTGATTGCCGATGGCAATATTCATGTTTATGGCACATTACGTGGCCGCGCTATCGCTGGTGCAAAAGGGCAAGAATCCGTTATATTCTGCCAAAAGCTTAATGCTGAGTTAGTTTCAATTAACGGAAACTACTGGCTGAGCGACTCACTGCAAGGTGAATCATGGGGCAATGCTGCATGTATTTCACTTGAAAACGAATCATTAAAAATTTCAGCTTTGGTTTAAAGGATAGATTTCATGGCAAAAGTTATTGTTGTCACATCAGGTAAAGGCGGTGTTGGTAAAACAACATCAAGTGCAGCGATTGGCACTGGGCTTGCGTTAAAAGGATACAAAACCGTTATTATCGACTTTGATATTGGTTTACGTAACCTTGATTTGATTATGGGTTGTGAGCGCCGTGTTGTTTATGATTTCGTTAATGTAATCAACAATGAAGCAAACTTAAACCAAGCATTAATCAAAGATAAACGTGTAGAAAAATTGTTTATTTTACCTGCTTCGCAAACGCGCGATAAAGACGCGTTAACCAAAGAAGGCGTTGAGCTGGTATTAAACGAGCTTAAGAAAGATTTCGACTTTATCATTTGTGATTCACCAGCAGGTATTGAAGCCGGTGCAATGATGGCACTTTACTTCGCAGACGAAGCAATTGTTACGACCAACCCTGAAGTTTCATCGGTGCGCGACTCAGATCGTATTTTGGGTATTTTACAAAGTAAGTCAAAACGCGCTGAAGAAGGGCTTGAAAACGTAAAAGAACACCTGCTATTAACACGTTATAATGCAGAGCGTGTTGCAACGGGTGAAATGCTGTCAGTAGAAGATGTTCAAGATATTCTAGCAATCGATTTATTGGGCGTTATTCCTGAGTCAAAAGCAGTACTTAATGCGTCTAACTCGGGTCAGCCTGTAATTCTTGATTCAGACTCTGATGCGGGTAAAGCGTATTCTGATGCGATTGACCGTTTATTAGGTGAAAAAGTTGATTTTCGCTTTTTAGAAGCTGAGAAGAAGGGCCTACTTAAACGGATATTTGGAGGTTAATGTGTCATTACTTGATTACTTTCGCTCACAAAAGAAAACAACAGCAAGTTTAGCTAAAGAACGATTACAGATCATCGTAGCGCATGAGCGCTCAAGTCGTGGTACGCCAGATTATTTACCACAGCTTAAACAAGATATTCTTGAAGTGATCCGTAAATACGTAAATATCGAGCAAGATCAGGTTCAAGTTCAGCTTGAGCAAAACGAAGATGACTTGGCTGTACTCGAACTCAATGTCACTTTGCCTGACGATAAGTAAACATAAAAAAGCCTGCGTGAAGCAGGCTTTTTTAATCTCAGTTTAAAACCAGTCTTTTAGTGAATGCTTGACCATTTCACCGCGCCAACTCGTCATTAAATCCGGTTTTAAAAGTGCACCTTCATCAAATTTTGACTTGCATTTCCACTTCCAGCTGATCAATTGATTCATTTGTTTTTTACTTGCCAGCACATCAAGTGGAATATCATTGTCTTTCGATATTTTTTCAAGCTCAGCACGTAGCTCTTTTAACGTTTTTTTATAGCCATGAAAGTCTATTAAGCGTTGAATTTTTTCTGGATGCTCGGCTTCGTCTTTATCTAAACCGATTTTCACTAAATTTAACAAGGTTTTACCATAGCGATTAAGTAACCCTTGGTCGCCTTCACACAAACGCTTTAATGCACCAAAATGAGTTGGCTGTGTTTTGGCTATCTCAAATAAAATGTGCTCTTTAACGATAAAGTTAAGTGCTAAGTTTTTCTCACGGGCGCGATTTAAGCGCCAAGCTGCTAACTGCTGAAGCACTGCTAATTGTTTCGGGTTAAGTTGCCACGCGTTTTTAATATCTAGATAGGCAAGTTCTAACGGTGTTTCATATTTGCGCTTATTAGCAATAACTGCGCTTTCACCAAACACAATCGCTTGCTTATCATCGTTTAGTTTTTCTTTAATAATGTTAAAACAAGGCATTAAGTAAAATACATCGGCAGCTGCATAGTCTAACTGGGCTTTCGTTAATGGGCGTTGCAACCAATTAGTGCGAGATTCACTTTTGTCTATTTGTTCTTCGAGTAGCATTTCAACCATATTGGCAAAGCCAACACAGTTGCGCTCCCCTAATAGACTTAATGCAAATTGTGTATCAAACAAAGGTGTTGGAGTACAATTGCCATGGCGTGCAAACACCTCAAGATCCTCAGATGGTGAATGCAACACTTTAATAATATTAGGATTTTCCATTAGCTGCCAAAACGCCGACAAATCAAGATCTAACGTTGGATCGATAAGGCAAATACGATTGCCATCGTAAATTTGCAATAATGCAAGCTCTGGGTAAAGGGTGCGGCGTCGCATAAACTCGGTATCTACCGCGAGTACCGATTTGTTGTTATAGCTGGTGACCGCTGAATCTAATTCTTGTTGTTCTGTAATAAATGAGTATTGCACTACTTTTCCTCATAAAAAAACCGGCAGATTGCCGGTTTTTCTTTTTAGGGTATTCCCTATTTAACTTGCTTCTTTAAGTGCGCGTCTTAAAATTTTACCAACATTTGTTTTTGGTAAATCTTCGCGGAATTCCACAAACTTTGGCACTTTATAATTGGTCAAGTTTTCACGACAGTGCTTGATTATATCTTTTTCTGTCAGACTTTGGTCTTTTTTCACGACAAAAATCTTAACTTGTTCACCACTTACTTCATGTGGTACACCGACAGCCGCAACTTCAAGCACACCTTCATGCATCGCTACCACTTCTTCCACTTCATTTGGGAATACGTTAAAGCCAGATACAATAATCATGTCTTTTTTACGGTCAACAATATAGAAGAAGCCTTCTTCATCGTATTTAGCAACGTCACCCGTTGCAAACCAACCGTCTTTTAAACATTCTGCGCTTGCTTCTGGACGATTGTAATAACCTTTCATTACCTGAGGACCTTTAACCCAAAGCTCCCCTGCTTCACCCAGTTCTGCTTCAGTACCGTCTTCTTTTACGATTTTAAGTTCTGTGCTTGGTGCTGGTAAACCAATTGATCCATTAAATGCTGCAAGGTCATACGGGCTAACAGTAACAAGTGGCGCACATTCAGTTAGTCCATAACCTTCAACTAAGCGAGAATCAGTAACCGTTTGCCATTTTTCAGCAACTGGGCGTTGTACTGCCATACCGCCACCAAGCGATATTTTTAGCGATGAAAAATCAATTTCAGAGAATCCAGGCGTATTTAATAGGCCGTTAAACAAGGTATTTACACCTGTCATTACGGTAAACTTTTTGCCCTGAAGTTCTTTAATAAACCCTTTCATATCACGCGGATTAGTGATTAAAAGGTTATGGCCACCGTACTTCATAAAAGTTAGGCAGTTCGCCGTTAAGGCAAAAATATGATAAAGCGGTAGCGCTGTTACTACCATTTCTTTACCTTTATTAAGTAGTGGGTCTAAACAACCCGTTACTTGCTCAAGGTTTGCTACCATATTGCCGTGTGTAAGCATGGCACCTTTAGATACACCGGTAGTACCACCGGTATACTGTAAGAATGCTAAACAATCTTGCGTTAAATGTGGGCGCGTATACTTAGATACATCACCAGATTTCATCACATCTGTGAAATCGATAATGTTTGGCAGGCTATAACTTGGCACCATCTTCTTAAGGTGTTTTACAACAAAGTTAACTAAATGCTTTTTAACACCACCTAACATATCACCAATTTCAGTAACTACGATGTTTTTAACATTCGTCTTTGGTAACGCTTCTTCAAGTGTACGAGCAAAGTTGGCAAGAATAATAATAGTGCTTGTTTCTGAATCGTTTAATTGATGCTCAAGCTCACGCGTAGTGTAAAGCGGGTTTACATTTACAACAGTCGCGCCCGCACGCAGTGTACCAAGAATTGCAATTGGCGTTTGTAATAAATTCGGCATCATAACCGCAACTTTATCACCTTTTTTAACGCCTAGTTGATTTTGTAGATATGAAGCAAATCGTTTAGTTGCGTCATCCATTTGTTGGTATGTATATACCTTACCCATATTTTCAAAGGCAGGAAGATCTGCATAGTCTTGAAAGCTTTTTTCAAATAGTTCAAGCAGGGAGTCATAGTGCTGTGGATCTATCTCAGCAGGAACACCTGCTGGGTAACGCTTCAACCAAATCTTTTCCACGATAGGCTCCTATAAATTATATTTATTGTTTGTGTTTTTGTGTTCAACTTAAACCTTAATTCATGTAAGGCAATTTAACAATTGAGTAATTACTCTAAAGGGCTAATATTCACATATTTAGGCACGTTATACAAACTTTAGTTTACACCGTTTACGTAAACGTCAACCTCTTTCGCAATCACTTGCGCATATTCCATATGACAATGATGCCCACCAGGGATCTCTATTACACCTAAATTTGTATAAAGTTGTCCATAATTTTCAATCGCTTGCGATATCATTTCAAATCCATTTATCGCTTTTATTAGCAGTAATGGTACTGTTATATCTTTACAAATTGCTTGGCATTGGCTTGGACTAAAACGAAAACCTGAGTGATGTTTGAGTTTTGGGTCAGTCAAAAGCTTAATGCCATCTTCTACTTGCTGTGTATTTCTTTTCATAATGAGTGCAGCATTGTCGTAATCTAAATCACTTACTGCAAGTCGCGCATTAACAACTTGGTCAAAGCGTTTAAATACTCGCTTGCTAGTTGGTTTAGCACGGCTTTCAATGGCATTTCTTAATTGCGCTGTTACTTCGCTGTCTGGTGTTGTAACACACGCTAACCCCTCAATTGCAATAACGCATTTAACCTTATCAGGAAAACAGGCAGCAAATAGGTTAGCAACCATAGCCCCCATTGAATGACCAACAATAACTACCTTTTCATTTGGCGCGATTTGCTGCAACACGCGATAAACATCATCTACATAATCGATAAAATAATAATGCGCTTGTTTATTACGCCAGCTTGAAAGTCCGTGTCCAGGGAAATCAATCACATACCAATCATAGCGAGGCATTTGATTAATAAGGGGTAAAAACGAATTACTATTATCTTGCCAACCATGCAGTGCGATAATTTTTGTATTACGATTGTTTAATCGCTGACATGCGATTTTTAATCCATCAATTTCGTACGATGTTTCTGTTATTGTAACTTGCAATGTAATTTCACCGATAAAAATGTAATTTAGCGCATAAATACGTTATGTTTAGCGCAAAATAACACAGAAAAACAATACACATGAAAAAATCGTTAGTTGCCTCAACAGTATTATTGGCAAGCAGCAGTTTAGCGTATGCAGATGCACCAAAGAATATTATTTATATGATTGGTGATGGCATGGGACCCGCCTACACTACTGGTTATCGTTACTTTAAAGATGACAAAAATACTAAATACGTAGAGCGTACTATCTTTGATGAGCTATTTGTCGGCCTTGCTAGTACGAGCCCTGATGATGATACAGTGGTTACTGACAGTGCTGCGGGTGCAACAGCACTTTCTACCGCTACTAAAAGCTACAATGGCGCAATTGCTGTTGATACCGCAAAAAAACCGTTAACTACTATGCTGCAAATCGCAAAATCAAAAGGCCTTACTACCGCGTTAGTTGCAACTTCACAAATTAACCATGCTACACCTGCAAGTTTCGCCGCGCATAACGAAAGCCGCCGTAACTATGACGAAATTGCTAACGATTACGTTGATGTTAAAGTAGATGGAAAGCTAGCGGTAGATTTAATGCTTGGTGGCGGTACTAAATATTTTATTCGTGATGACCGAAATCTTGTTTCTGAATTCAAACAAGCGGGTTATCAATATGTTGATGATTTCGACAAACTAGAATCGATTAAGTCGCTACCAGCGCTTGGCTTGTTTTCTGATGTGGCATTTGCGTATGCAATTGACCAAAACCCCACACGACTTGCTGATATGGCAAAGAAAACCCTGTCGTTACTTGATAACAATAAGCGTGATGGTTTCTTTGTAATGCTTGAAGGTTCGCAAATTGATTGGTGTGGTCACGCTAACGATATTGCCTGCGCGATGGCTGAAATGGATGATTTTGCCAATGCAATTAAGCATGCAAAACAATACGTAGACCAAAATCCAGATACCTTACTTGTGGTTACTGCAGATCACAGTACCGGTGGGTTAACTCTTGGTGCCAACGGCCACTATTCTTGGCATACAGATATAATAAAAGGCGTTAACGCCAGTATTACTAAAATTGCCAAAGCGCTGATGAAAAGTGATCACCTTTTAACTACTTGGTCAGACAAAACTGGCATTAAGTTAGATAAATCGCAAGCAGAGCAGCTGACTATGCTTACCACCAGTGCTAAGAGCGAAAAAGATGATGAGCATAAAGAAAAAGAAGCATTGGTAAAACATATACGACAACTAATTAGTGATGCGTCAAATACAGGTTGGACTACAGGCGGTCACACCGCGATTGATGTGCCAATTTTAGCTTATGGCAAAGGTGCAGACGCCTTTAAAGGCCACTTAGACAATACCGAAATTGCAAATAAGTTAATTAACTACATTAAGCAAAGATAAACCCAAACCAAGACTGTGCCGATAGTTATCGACACAGTCTTTATACTTAGCTTATTCTCGGCCCGGTAATTTTTTCCACGTTACCGTGTCACGTACATAAACAGGCTGTGCATCTGCGGCAACCACCGTATTGCCCTCAATCAATTCACGTTCTGCTAATGTCGCCATAAAACGTGCATTTGGTAGCGTTATCTCATCTAAAATCGTTAAATTTGTTGCTTCAAAGTGCACTTTATACGTTTGACAACCGGTACCCACAACTACGGCATCGTATTCTGGTAGGGTTAATTCTTCTGGCTTTATGACCATTTCGTTTGACATAAACGCTGCGAGATTATTTTCATCACGCTTAAATTCTGCGTAATAAATTTCGCCCATACGCGCGTCTATCGTTGCGATTGCATAATCCGCTTCTGTCGTGTCAAATGCCTGTTGCGCCATCATTTGTAAGTTCGATACACCGATCACAGTTAAATTTGCGGCATATGCCAGCCCTTGCGTGACCGAAACACCAACGCGCACACCGGTAAAGCTACCAGGGCCACGGCCAAACGCGATAGCATCAAGTGCTTTTAGCTTCGTGTTTGCACTATTTAAAATACTATCGACCAACGGCAACATTTTTTGGCTATGTTGTTGAGGGCACACCTCAAAGTGAGCGTTTTTTAAATCACAGCTAACGGCTACAGACAACGCTTCTGTAGCAGCATCTATAAGAAGTATATTTGACATAATCTATTTAATTTTTTCTAAAAATGCAGACGCTTTTGCGAGATCGCGAGTGCGCGCCATATTGGGTAAACTTGCTAAAAAGATTCTACCATATTCCCTAGTCACTAAGCGATTATCACAGATCACCAGCACGCCTTTATCTTTTCGGTCACGAATTAAGCGGCCAACGCCTTGTTTTAACGCAATAACAGCCCCAGGTAATTGCAGCGAATAAAACGGGTCATTGCCCTGCCCGCTATGGGATTTCATCTTTGCCTGTAATAAGGGATCATCGGGCGCTGCAAACGGCAATTTATCAATAATCACGCATGACAGCGCATCACCTCTCACATCAACCCCTTCCCAAAATGATGCTGTACCAAGCAACACAGAGTTGCCGTGCATCACAAATTTCTCTAACAAAATACGTTTTGACGCTTGTCCCTGAACTAAAAGCGGGTATTCAACGCTGTGCGATAAGCCGTCTGCCACTAAATTAAGCATGCGATAACTGGTAAACAAGATAAAACAACGGCCTTTAGCCGCTTTAATCATTTGCTTTGCAATGCTAACGATGGAAAAACCCATTTCTGATTTACTCGGCTCAGGCAAATAACGCGGTATACACAGTAACGCTTGGTTTTCGTAGTCAAACGGACTGTCATACACTTCCATAATCTTAGTACTTAAGCCTAAATCCTTGGCGAAGTGGGTTAAATCGCCATTTACCGCAAGGGTTGCCGAGGTAAAAACCCAGCTCGACGTGGCATTATCAACAAGTGCCCGAAATCGTTCTGATACATTGAGAGGCGTAATACTAAAAGTTAAATGACGCTTAGTTGTTTCAAACCAAAAACTAAATCCCGGTTTTTGTGCGTCGTACATGGTTTCTAGCTGGCCTTTTAGGCTGGCTGTACGTTCAAACAATTTTTCAATTTTGTCACTGCGTTCAAGGCATAATTTAAGCACTTGATATAAAAAGCTAATATCGTTTATTACCCGTTCAATCGCACGATACACATTCGCTTGTTTGATCATTTGTTGCCAGTCACCGCGTTGGCTGTCACTTGGAAATTGCAAGCGTAAATCAAATACCGCAGTTTCGAGTTTATCTAATGTTTTACCTAGCTGGATCATATCGAAGAGCTCACCGCGATACACTAAGCGAATATCGCGAACAAGCTCAATGACCATACGTGTGCTTACGCGCGAGGCAAAATAATCTGATGCAATGTTGGGTAACTGATGCGCTTCATCGAATATATAGCAATTAACATTTGGAATAAGTTCGCCGAAGCCCGATTCTTTAACAACAGCATCAGCCAAAAATAAATGGTGATTAACTACCACTAAATCTGATTCGATGGCTTTAACGCGGGCTTTTCTGACAAAACAATCTTGAAATGATGGACATTCTTTACCAAGACAATTATCCGTCGTAGATGTGACATAAGGTAATACTTTGGCATCTTCTTCAATGCCGCTGCAATCAGCCATATCGCCAGAGCGCGTTTCGCCGGAAAATTTTGCCACCATGGCGAGCTGATGCATGACATCGGGGTCGTCTACTGGTACATGGGCAACGTGCTGATTTAAACGTTCAATACATAAATAGTTGGAACGCCCTTTTAGCAGGGCAATTTTTTTGCCTTTTCCGAGGATCTTTTTTAGCGCAGGCAAATCACGATGGAATAATTGCTCTTGCAGTGCTTTGGAGCCAGTCGACACCATCACTTTTTTATCTGATAGTAACGCAGGTACCAAATAAGCAAATGTTTTACCGGTACCTGTTCCTGCTTCAACAATTGCCTGCTCATCTTTTGCAATGGCTAAAGCGACCGATTTGGCCATATCAATTTGTGGTTGCCTGGGTGCATACCCTTTAATCGCGAGGGCGAACGGGCCTGATTTACCAAACAAATCGTCGATACTATTCATTTAAAGCACGTGTTTTAAAAATGGATTGCAAGTGTAACGATTAAGCATACTGACAACAAGAAAAAGACCGTTTTTAAATAACTAAGCTAACCAGCATTAATAAATTAAATCACAGTATTTGCGCTATGATTTATCAGCAAACTCGCTTCTTCTTTTGTTAGTAACGTTATCGTTGCATTGTTGAAATCGAAATCTTCTAATTCGATTTTGTTGTGTTTTACCAGCAGCGATAACATGGCAAGTTGATTAGCTTGATAAACACATCCACCAATAGGATATCGTTCGGAATATTTTAGTAACTCATGCTCTGTGCTGATTCTACTTTGTACCGCTAAGCTTTCTAATATTTCGCGTGGAAAATTCCAAAGTTTTGCAATATCGAGAGTTAACCGCTGACCATAATCCGTTACTAAACGTTTAATATTTTGGGCGTTTGGCTGAGTATCAGGACAGACACTTGAAAACGCATCAATCATTAATTGAAAAATAACCATACTGCCCAAATTTACGAGCAAACCGACTAAATAAGCTTGCTCTGCGTTAATTTGATATTTAACGGCTAACTGTTGGCTTAAGCGCCCTGTAGTTTGGCTATGCGACCATAAGTGCTTGCCATAGTTTTTAAAATAGATCTGTGCTTTGGGTACCATTTGTGCAACAAAGCCGTTAATCACTCCTTCAGATAACCCTTTTTGGCCGAGCAACATAAATGCTGCTTTTATATCTGAAATCGGCTTGTTTGCGCGGTTGTAAAACGCGGAATTCGCAAGCTCAACCACTTTGGCCGCAATAACAGGGTCGTCGCTAATCAGATTGACAAGTATTTCAACATCAAACTCCGCCTGATTGAGCGTATTCATAACTTGGGTTAGCGAACTCGGTACAAGTGGCAACGCTTTCAAGATATATTGTGGTTGGCGCAATAACTGTAGGATTTTACTTTCAATAAATTCATTTATCGGGTCGCGCTGAGATGTGGTAATTACGCTATTAAATAACAGTTCAAAAAAGCGGTCCTGATAATGAACTGTATTTTTTAATTCAAAGGTAAGATCAGACACGTCAGCATTATTTTGATTATATAGAATATCTAGGTTTTCAGGCGCATCTTTGCTGTCTTCAAAGAAGTAATGATTTGCTTCAACTTGTTGTTTTAAAGTTGGAAAAACCTTTGATATTAATCGTCTAAACATACTACCGCGATTCTCGTTAAATAATGCTTAATTGTAAACCGTAACGTCTAAGATGCGAAACGACAAATGCATTTAAATTTGCTATCGCGTTATACCTGCCACATTGCGACTTTTAAATCTATTTTTGTTCCTTTAAACACAATTCCTTCTTGTTCCAGCAGCGATTTCTGTTGTTGATATTTTTCACTGTTCTCTGGGAAACTAATTTTACCTTGTGAATTAATCACTCTAAACCAAGGAATACGACTACCACTTGGCAGTTTTTTCATGACGGTTCCCACTAAACGGGCATGTCCTTTTAGTGAAGCCATTTCTGCTATTTTGCCATAGGTACACACCTTGCCGCTTGGAATGGACGCCACCACGAGTAAAATTGCTTGTACTTTTTCTTCTTGCGTCATGTTAAAACCTAAAAATTAGTAGAGTTCTTGAAGCCCTTGCCATATTGCACTGGCAACCGGTCCGTAGAAATTACGATTACTGCGAAACGCACGTAACTCGGATTGAAATTGGTCTTCGTCGTCACTTAATCTTATTTGCACTAAATCGCCATTTTCCAGTTCAGTTTTACACACGTGTTTTGCAGCTAACCCCCAACCAACGCCCTGTAATAATAATGAGCGCAATGTTGCCAGCTCTTCCACCATCACCACTTGCGAGCCTTTTGCAAACGATAATTTTTCATCGTCAAAAGGTAATTCTGTGGGTTTTAAGGTTAAACATGGAATAGCATCAAGTTCATCACTTGTTAATGTTGTGCGACCATTTGATAAAATTTGCGGTGACGCCACTAAAATAACATCGATCGGTTTAAGTAAAACGCTTTGAAAATCCCCTGACGCGTGAAAAATATCAAACCAAGGTCCAATGCCAATATCAACCTCACCTTTTGCTAGTTTTTCAACTGCTTGAAATCGCGAACCACCTACTATCTTGAATTGTGTACGCGGAAATTGCTGAATAACTTTACCAAATAGTTTGCTTATACGCTGATCTCCCGCTAATTGCTCATACGCAATACAGATACTCGGTTCATAACCAAGTGCTAATGTTGAACTAATCTTATCAAGCTCATCGCAGCCAGATAACACTCGCTTAGCTTGCTTATAAAAGCGCTCGCCAGCTGGCGTTAATTTTAAACGATAACCACTGCGGTCAATTAAGGTAAAACCGATGTCTTGTTCTAACTTTTGCATCGCCATGGTCAGTGCAGGCTGGGTTTTATGACACTTTTCAGCGGCCTGTTTTAAGCTTTGAGAACTAACAATAGCGTCTAAAATCTTCAATTGACTTAACTTCATTATTAAAACTTATACAGTTAGTAATTTTTTATAAATATAATTTTATATTGTGTTTCGTTATTCTGGCTATAGTTAATTAACTTTTTCTTTTTAGGATAATAAGATGCGCGCCTTTTTACTGTGTTTACCAGTAATGCTATTAACTGCCTGCAAAGATGCAGCGCCAGAAAAAATTGAATCTGTCATTTCTCGTCCTGTTAAACTTTTTACCGTACCTGATTCAGGAAGCCCGAATATCAGGCGTTTTCCTGCTAAAGTAGAAGCAAATCAAGGATCGTATTTATCGTTTAGAGTGAATGGCGAGCTAATTGAATTTCCTACACTTGCAGGCCAAGCAGTCAAAAAAGGCGATATGCTTGCCAAGCTTGATCCTGAAGATTTTAAACTACAGCTCGCTGACAGAGAAGCGCGCTACAAACTCGCGAAAAATCAACTCGAACGTACCGAAACGCTAAAACAAAAAGGCATTGCGTCGCAATCGGAATTAGATCAAGCAAAGGCCAATATGCAAGTCGCGCTCTCTGCATTAGAAAAAGCGCAAACTGATTTAGAATACACAGTTTTACGAGCGCCGTTTTCAGGCACTATTAGTAAAGTATTTATTAAGAACTTTGAGAGTGTTGTTGCGAAACAAAATATTATGCGCATCGAAACCCGTGATTTAATGGACGTAACTATTCAAATTCCTGAAAAATTGGTAGCGCGTGTCGATAAACAAACAAATTATAAGCCACAAGTCGTATTCGATAGCTTTCCAAATAAGGCGTATGCACTGTCACTTAAAGAATGGGATACTCAAGCGGATCCGTTAACGTTAAGTTATCGAGTGGTATTTACCTTACCGCTACCAAACGATTTTAATTTGCTCGCAGGCATGACGGGCAATGTACTGATTGATTTAAATAAAGTGTTCCGTTCAGATCAACAAAAATTCACTATTCCAACGACCGCAGTATTTAGTGATGCAAGTGAAAATTCGTTTGTTTGGCGCTTTAACGATGGTTCAATAGAAAAACTTAAAATTACCTTAGGTGAAATCCATAAAAGTGGTATTGAAGTTGAAAGCGGCCTACAACCGGGCGACAAAATCGTGAGTGCCGGCGTACACCAATTAACAGAGCAAAGCCTTGTTCGTCCATGGACTAAAGAGCGAGGCTTATAATATGAGCATTGCTGAAACGTCAATTGAAAAACGCACGATAAGCTGGCTGTTTACGCTAATTTTATTACTCGGTGGTGTTTTTTCTTATCAGCAACTCGGTCGTTTAGAAGACCCAGAGTTCACCCTAAAGAAGGCCATGGTTATAACACGCTACCCAGGTGCCTCGCCAGAGCAAGTTGAACAAGAAGTTACTTACCCGATTGAAAACGTTATTCAACAGCTACCGTATGTTGATTATGTCACGTCTATTTCTTCACCCGGTTTATCGCAAATTGCGGTCGAGATGAAAAGTACCTATCGCAAAGAAGAATTAAGGCAAATTTGGGATGAATTGCGCCGTAAAATAAATGATTTATCACCGCGGTTACCTTCGGGTGTTTATCCACCAAGTGTAATGGATGATTTTGGCGATGTTTATGGTGTGCTTTACGCAATTAACGGCGATGATTACTCTTATGAAGAACTTGAAAATTACGTCGATTACCTACGCCGCGAATTAGTATTAGTAGATGGTGTAGGTAAAGTCACCGTGGCCGGCGAACAAAAACCACAAGTTACCGTCGAGATTTCGAGTCATAAACTTGCGCAACTTGGTATTTCAGCAAACGTGATATACCAGTTATTGCAAAATCAAAACACCGTATCAAACGCAGGTAAAGTAACAGTAGAAGGCGAATCAATTCGTCTCCACCCTACTGGCGAATTTAAAGATGTGTCGGAACTTGAAGACCTGCTGATCTCAAAACCGGGCGCAAAAGAAATTATCTATTTAGGCGATGTTGCTACGGTAAAACGTGAATACCCTGAAATACCTAATAATCCAACCCATTATGCAGGTAAACAAACACTGCTATTAGGCGTCTCGTTCGCATCAGGCGTTAACGTAGTTGATGTTGGCGAGCGTTTGTCTAACCATCTTGCATCACTTGAATATCAAAGACCATATGGCATTGAAATTAACACACTTTACAACCAGCCTAAAGAAGTTGAGAAGTCAGTTGATGATTTCATTATGTCGCTGGCACAAGCGGTTGCAATTGTAATTGCGGTACTGTTGCTATTTATGGGGTTTCGCAGTGGCTTACTGATTGGTGCGGTACTACTTATTACCGTTTTTGGTACCTTTATCTTTATGTTGGTTCAAAACATTGACCTGCAACGTATTTCTTTAGGTGCTTTGATCATTGCATTAGGCATGCTCGTTGATAACGCCATTGTTATAACAGAGGGTATTTTGGTTGGCCTTAAAAAAGGTTACAGCAAAGTAAAAGCGGCTAACAGCATTGTTAATCAAACTAAATGGCCATTATTAGGCGCAACGATTATCGCGATCACTGCTTTTGCCCCAATAGGCCTAAGTTCTGACGCAACAGGTGAATTTGCTGGAAGCCTATTTTATGTCTTACTTATTTCACTTTTATTGAGCTGGGTAACGGCTATTACAATTACTCCGTTTTTAGCCAGTGTGCTGTTTAAACAAAGTGAAATTGAACATAACCCTGACAATGAACTTGATGCAGATGAACTTTATAAAGGGGCATTATTCGTTTTTTACGGCAAAGTACTTAAAACCGTTTTAGCGTGGCCAAAAAGTACACTTGCAATTATGTTTGTGTCGTTACTTGGAGCATTAGTCCTGTTCGGTAATGTTAAACAGTCATTTTTCCCACCGTCAAACACACCGATGTTCTACCTAGATTACTGGCGTTATCAAGGGTCTGATATTAGAGCCACGGAGAAAGATATTTCTGCGTTAGAAGAGTACTTACTTGCCAAGTCACAAGTTGTTGAAGTAACCAGTACGATTGGCCAAGGCGCTCCTCGCTTTATGCTGACATACGCGCCAGAAAAAATTCATCCTGCGTTTGGTCAATTGATTATCAGAACGACGGATCTCGAATCACTTAATGAGTTGCTAGCTGATGTACGCAGTTATGCCGATGAAAATTTACATAATGCGGTTATTAAACTAAAACGCATGGAGATTGGCCCATCAACCGACGCAAAGATTGAAGCACGTTTTCAGGGGCACGACCCAAAAGTGCTGCGCGATTTAGCTAACCAAGCAATTGAAATATTAAACGCCGATGGCGCAGCATATAACATTAAACATGATTGGCGTGAATTAACGAAAGTTATCCGTCCGCAGTTTAATGAACAAAAAGCCCGTCGATTAGGCATTAGCAAAGCCGATTTAGACAATGTATTGTTAACGACCTTGTCGGGACGCCAGGTTGGTTTATACCGCGATGGCACGCGCATGTTACCGATAATCGCGCGCTCGCCTGCATCAGAACGTCTTAACGTAGATTCACTTTATGACTTACAAATTTTCAGCCCAACGCTCGGTGTTTACGTATCAATAGAGCAAATCGTTGATGGCTTTAATACCGAATGGGAAAATAACTTAATATTGCGTCGCGACCGTAAACGCACCATAACGGTTATGGCCGATCCGGATATTCTAGGTGATGAAACCGCGGCAAATTTATTAAAGCGTGTAAAACCACAAATTGAAGCGATAAAACTGCCGCAAGGTTACCAATTAGATTGGGGCGGCGAGTTTGAATCTGCATCTAAGGCACAAAAAGCTATCTTTGGCTCATTACCGCTTGGCTACTTAGTTATGTTTATTATCACGGTGCTGTTATTTAACTCAATTAAAAAGCCGTTAATTATTTGGGCGACTGTCCCGCTTGCGGTAATTGGCGTTACCATTGGTTTATTTACCATGAGCAGCCCATTTAGCTTTATGGCATTACTTGGTTTATTGAGCTTATCGGGTATGCTGATTAAAAATGGCATTGTGCTTATGGATCAAATTGAACTTGAGCTGAGTGAAAATAAACACCCATACACAGCCGTTTATCATTCTGCACTCAGTCGTTTGAGACCAGTGTCTATGGCTGCCATTACAACAATTCTGGGTATGATCCCGCTACTATTCGATGTGTTTTTTAAATCGATGGCAGTAACCATTATGTTTGGTTTAGGATTTGCGACCATTCTTACTTTGCTGGTAATTCCTGCGCTGTATACTTTAGTATTTGGCGTTAAACCAGAAAACACCGAAGCCTAGCTACAACTTTCCCACGTTAAGGCCTCTTAGCGTGGGACATCCACTTCCCAACATATTACTTTAAACGTAAAACTAAGTTTATTACCACATTAGTTTAACTCGTTATTGTAATAGGTATACTGTGTATAAAAAACGGTGTGCCTCGTTATGCTTCGTGACCCCTATTCGGTGCTTGTGGTTATTCAAAATACTCAAAATCAATTTTTGGTGATGCAACGTGCAGATGACCCATCCTTTTGGCAATCTGTTACTGGTGGCATTGAACACGATGAAACAGCCCTTGCCTGTGCATATCGCGAAGTTCTTGAGGAAACAGGCATTAATTGCCTCGAACAAGGCATGAGAATTAATGATTTAAACATTACAAATCATTACGAGATTAGGCCACAGTGGCGTAGCCGTTATAAACCTAACTGTACTATTAACACTGAGTTTGTATTTCATTTGTTGGTTCCAGTGACACAATCTATCGTTTTGCATCCCAATGAACACTTAGCTTATAAATGGCTTAATTACCAAGACACCCTAGAAATTTTATGGTCCGATTCGAACAAACACGCAATAACGTATTGTTATGAACAAACAATGTGTAAACTTATTTAGCCATTTTTACAAAAAAGAAAATTTAAACAACCGTTTTCAATAGCAGCAAAATTGCGATAGTCAATTTATGTTTTAGACTTAGTTAGGACTTAATACTGATTAATTCATGGATTAGCACTAAGGAAGGTTATGACTAGGTTACCGCTAACTTTACGCCAATACTTCGCAAACATTAACTTATCTAAAAAGTTAACTCTATCGTTTTTAGTTGTTGCGGTCATTCCGCTGCTGATCGTGTTTATTATTGCCTATTACAACTCCTCAAACGCAATTAAATCACAAGTTTATAACCAATTATCAGCAATAAGCAGTATCAAAAAAAGTGGGCTTGAGCGCTACTTTAAACAAGTTGAACTCAAGCTAGTGACCACAGCTCTAAGCCCTACTACAAAGTCAGCCGCCATCGAGTTTAGACAAGCGTTTGATGAAGTTAATACCAATAATAATTCAAAACCTGCCCTGAAAAACTATTACAATAATGTCTTTTTTGATGAATTTAAAAAAACAAACCCGAATATTCAGCAGCTTAATGTCAATTTTGATGCCCTAAGTTCAACCGCGGTTGCGCTACAAACCCGTTATATTTTAGACAATGCTAATCCCATCGGTAGCAAACAACAGTTAAGTACAAGCGGTATAGGTGATTCGTACGATAATGTGCACAGCCGGTATCATAACTATTTTACCAATCTCACTGAATATTATGAGTTTTATGACTTGTTTATTGTTGATAATCGCACTGGCAATATTATTTACTCTGTTTATAAAGAGTTAGATTTTGCGACATCGCTACTTGATGGCCCTTATGCAAACAGCAACATTGCCAGTGTTTTCAAAAAGTCACAGAGCATAAAAACAGGGAATGACGTTGCGTTTATAGATTATCAGCCGTATTTCCCCTCATATAACAATCCAGCAAGTTTTATCGCAATGCCAATCGATGGCGAAACTACCTTAATTTTTCAGCTTTCGATAAATGCGCTTAATAACATTATGAGCAATCGCGATGGTCTAGGTGAAACCGGTGAAACCTACCTTGTAGGCCCTGATAAATTAATGCGCTCAGACTCATATCTTGACCCGGAAAATCACTCGGTAATTAATTCATTTAAAAACCCTGAAAAAGGCAGTGTAAATACCTATGCCATAGAACAATCATTACAAGGCGTTGCTGGGCAAAAAATTATTAATGACTACAACGGTAACCCCGTACTTTCAACTTATCAACCACTTGAGGTGTTCGATATTACCTGGAGCTTACTAGCCGAAATTGATGAAAGTGAAGCTTTTGCCGCAGTTGATAGACTTGCTCTTATTCTTACCTTAGTGCTGTTATTAGTGATTGCGGCTGTTGCGTACACAGCACCTAAATTTGCAGCGTTTTTAGCAGCACCGATTAAACATTTATCTGAATTAATGAAAAGCGTTGAAAATACCGGCGATTTTTCGAAACGTACGACTGAAATGAATAACGATGAGATTGGCGATACGGCGGGTGCTTTCAACAACTTGCTTGCGAGTTTACAAGCATCAATTATGGACACCAATCGCGTTATGCAACAACTTACTAAAGGTGATTTTGACGCTCGCATAACCACAGAATGTAAAGGCGAACTGGCATTGCTAAAACAAGCAACCAACGATAGCGCAGAATCCATAAGCTTAGCGATGTCAGAGTTAAACTCCGTTGTAAACGCAATGTCTCAAGGTAAGTTTGATAAAACCATCAATTCACCTATGGCAGGCGATTTAAATACATTAAAAGACAATATTAATTCAACGTTATCAACGTTAGATTTAGCAATAAGTGACATTGTTAATGTCATGCAATCTATGGCTCAAGGCGACTTTGAACAACAAGTGACGGTTGACTGTAACGGTAAGTTAGACGAACTAAAACAAGGCATTAACCAAACTATTTCAAGCATTAACAACGCCATAAATACCATAGATTACACTATGGCAGAACTTAGTGATGGTAACCTTGACGCGCAAATTAGTGTGCCGCTCAATGGCCAATTAGATCTGTTAAAACAAAAAATTAACCAAACCATTCTAAATATTTCTACTGTTATTAACGACATTTCATTTGTTATGGCAAACGTCAGTGAAGGTAATTTTAGCTCTCAGGTTGAAAGTGAAATGACAGGTCAGTTCGCGCGCCTTAAAGATGACGTCAATATCAGTATCAAGTCAGTAAATCACGCCATCAACGATATTAGCGCGGTAATGAATGGTATAAGCCAAGGCGATTATCGCCAACAAATAGACGCTAATATGAAAGGACAGTTAGATGCGTTAAAAACCAATATCAATAGTTCAGTAAACAGTGTTAAAGAAGTTATAGCATCACTTAGCGATGTTGCCGAAGCGATGAAAAAAGGTGACTTTACGCATTTTATTGAACTTGAGTTTAAAGGTGATTTAGCGCAGCTGAAAACAGATATCAATAGCTCTGTTACTGCAACAGCCACAGCCATTAATGAAGTTTCTATCAGTTTAGAGGCATTAGCGAATGGTGATCTGAGCAAACAGATGCAAGGTAACTTCCACGGTATTTTTTCGCAGCTACAGCAGAATATTAATCGCACAACAAAACAACTAATCGATGTAATCGGCAATATTCAAGCGTCTGCCGAAGAAGTAAAACAGTGTGCGAAAGAAATCTCGGTCAGTAATACGGAAATAAGCGAACGCACGGAAGAACAAGCTGCAAGCCTAGAACAAGCAAGCGCCAGTACTAAAACATTACTCGAAGAAGTATACGGCGTTGTAGAACAATCAAAGCGTGCGGTATCACAAAGTAACATTGCCACAGAAAGTGCCAAACAAGGCAAGTCACTGTCGCTTGAAACCCAGCAATCCATTGAAGAAGTAGAAAAATCCAGTAAGAGTATTAATGAGATTGTTGAAGTAATTGACGGACTTGCCTTTCAAACTAATCTGTTAGCACTAAATGCCGCGGTGGAAGCTGCGCGTGCTGGTGAAAATGGACGTGGTTTTGCGGTGGTTGCAAATGAAGTACGTGAACTTGCAAGTCGCAGTGCCAAATCGGCAAAGCAAATTCGCGATATTATTTCTGACAGTAACGATAAAGTCCATTTAGGTAGTCAGTTATCGGTTGCATCTGGTGAGAAGCTATTACAAATTGTGGAGCGCGTTGAAGAAGTAAATCAAAGTATTCATAAAATCAGTGAAAGCTCTAACAATCAAAGCCATAGTTTAAAAGAAGTCGATGTGGTTGTGCAGCGATTAGCGACTATCGTACAGCAAAACTCAGCGGTGACAGAAGAAACCATGGCAGCTGCCAACTTAATGGCTGAGCGTGCGAACAATATGAATAATCTACTGGAGTACTTTAAAACCAATAGCCCCACTGAGCCGACACCAATGATTTCGGGTGAGCTGATCCCAGCCAGTAGACGCGCATAAGCATTATGTGGCGTCATATTCTAAACCAAGTTTTTGCAATTAGCGCTTAAACTTGGTTTCTAGAATAACAGAAGATGTAGTGCGCTCTACACCATCCAAATTACCGATTTCGTCGAGCGTATGACTAAGTTGCTCTAACGAGCTTTCTTCTACGACAGCTATTAAGTCGTATTCACCGCTTATTGCATACAACTGTGAAATAGCGGTAAATCGCTTTAATTCGACATTGGTTTGCGTTGTTAATTTTTGTTTAACCTTAATGGATACGTGCGCGCTCACCCTATTTTTTAAATAATCTTCACCAAGCTTTACACTGTAACCGGATATCACTCCTGTAGACTCAAGTCGGGCAAGTCTATTTTGTATGGTTGAGCGGCTCAAAGACAGCTTTCTCGCTAAGTCTGAAACGCTCAAACGCGCGTTTTCTTTTAGCGCATTAATTAAACTTTTATCTGTATCGCTAATCATATTGACCAAAACCATAAACAATTTGCTAAATAATATCGTTAATATGGTTATTTTTACACTACAAAATGGCCTTAATAGATTCAATAATTGAAATAATTAAATTTTAAGTAATTAGACAACAAGATTGAGGAAAGAATAATGGCTGTAAATCGTGCTTTATTTGATGATGTAATGGTACCTAACTATTCCCCTTCAGCGGTAATTCCAGTTAAAGGTGAAGGTTCACGTGTATGGGATCAAAACGATAAAGAGTTTATCGATTTTGCAGGCGGAATCGCGGTAAACTGTTTAGGCCATTGTCATCCTGCTTTGGTAAATGCGTTAAAAGAACAATCAGAAAAAATTTGGCATTTATCGAACGTATGGACAAACGAACCAGCACTTCGTCTTGCTAAGAAGTTAGTTGATGCTACTTTCGCTGACAAAGTTTACTTTGCAAACTCAGGTGCTGAATCAAACGAAGCGGCGCTTAAACTTGCACGTCGTTTTGCCCTTGATAACTTCGGTGCCGAAAAATCAAAAATTATCGCATTTAACAAAGGCTTCCACGGCAGAACCTTCTTTACCGTAACTGTGGGCGGTCAAGCGGCCTATTCTGACGGTTTTGGTCCTAAGCCTGGTGATATTGTTCACTGTGATTACAACGACCTAGATGCATTTGCAAAACTTATCGATGACAACACATGTGCTGTAATGCTTGAACCACTACAAGGTGAAGGCGGTATTATTTCGCCAACACCTGAATTTATCCAAGGTGTTCGCGAGTTATGTGATAAACACAATGCACTACTTATTTTTGATGAAGTGCAAACAGGTGTTGGCCGCACAGGTACACTTTACGCGTATCAAGGTTTAGGTGTAACTCCAGATATCCTTACAACCGCGAAAGCACTAGGTGGCGGTTTCCCAATTGGCGCGATGATCACCACCACTGAAATCGCTAAACACCTAAAAATTGGTACTCATGGTTCAACATATGGCGGTAACCCACTGGCGTGTGCAGTTGCAGAAGCTGCGTTTGATACGGTTAACCAAGCGGATGTGCTTGACGGTGTTAGCCAAAAAGAAGCGCTTTTCCGTGAAGGTTTAGATGCAATTAACGCTAAATATAATGTATTTAGTGAAGTACGCGGCAAAGGTTTATTAATCGGTGCAGTTCTAAACGATAGTTACAAAGGTCGTGCTCGCGATTTCCTTGTAGCGTCTGCAGATAACGGTCTTATGGCGCTTGTAGCAGGTGCTGATGTAGTACGTTTCACACCTTCATTAGTTATTCCAAATGAAGATATTGCTGAAGGTCTTGCGCGTTTTGAAAAAGCCGTAGCGGCGGTTGTTAACGGTTAATAACCAAGCTGGCTATGTTAGTACTTAGACCAATTACAAAAGACGACTTTGCTGCTTTGAAAGAAGTAGCCAAAGCGTCTGGCCACGGCTTTACATCACTTCCAGTTTGCGATGATTTACTCGAAAGTAAAATTAATCGTGCTGTAGAGAGTTTTGAAAAAGACGTAAGCGCGCCGCGCGATGAAGGCTACTTATTCGTATTAGAAGACACCAAAACAGGTGAAATTGTAGGCACTACTGCAATTGAAGCTGCTGTTGGACTCGATGTACCACTTTACCATTATCATATGGGCAAGACGGTTCATCACTCCAGTACACTCGGTGTATACAACACAGTTGACATTCTTACCATGTGTAACGATTACACAGGTGCCACTGAAATCTGTACCTTGTTCTTAAAAGAGTCACACCGCAGTGGTTTGGCAGGTCGTTTTCTATCACGCATTCGCTTTTTATTTATGGCCCAGCATCAAGCACGTTTTTCAAACCGTGTAATCGCAGAAATGCGTGGTGTTTCTGATAAAAATGGCCATTCACCATTTTGGCAATGGTTACAAGAACATTTCTTTTCAATTGACTTTCCAACTGCTGACCATTTAATTGGTACAGGTAATAAGGTATTTATTTCCGAGTTGATGCCTAAATACCCTATTTACGCCAATTTGCTCAGTAAAGACGCACAAGCCGTCATCGGTAATGTTCATGATAAAACAAAACCCGCGTTAAGATTGCTAGAAAAAGAAGGCTTTGAATTTCGCGGTTATGTTGATTTATTTGATGCCGGACCAACCGTTGAAGCGCAAATGGATAACATAAAAAGTGTACGCGAAAGCCGTTTGCTTACAGTGAAAATTGGTAAAGGCCAAAGTGTTGATACCTATGCGATTGCAAACCTTGAAGTCAATGCGTTTAAAGCCGTATTTAGCTGTGATATTTCGATTGATGATAATGATGATGCGGCAATCATCGACAGCGAATTAGCTGAAGCGCTTAACGTTAAGTGTGGCGATTCAATACGAATTTTAAAATTAAGTTAGGTCGTGCTTAAACCTACTTTAATACACAATTAAAGTGTTCAGGTCGCCCTGTTCACTAATACAAAGGTAACATTATGCACAACAATGTAGATACATTATTTGAAAATTTATGGCAAAGCTATTTAGACGTAACGCCATCAGCAGTTAAAGTTCACAAATTATTAGGTGATACGCAGCAAACAGACGTGATTAATGACCACATTGCATTACGTACATTTAATATTGAAAAAGTGGGTCTTGAAAAACTTGCACAACACTTTTTAGCTGTCGGCTACACAGAGTGTGGCGAGTATCACTTTGAAGCTAAAAAACTGTATGCAAAGCATTTTGAGCACAGCGATCCGACTAAACCAAAAGTGTTTATTTCGGAATTACTTGTTGAAAAGTTTTCGCCTGAGCTACAAAAAACAATTCACGCATTAGTTGAACAAATTGACGAAGATGCAATTACGGCTGATAATTTCTTGTACTCAGGTGCGCATTGGCAAATTGACTCAGCAACCTACGCAAAACTATTAGAAGAATCTGAATACGCGGCTTGGACTGCAGCTTGGGGTTATCGTGCAAATCACTTTACGGTTAGCATTAATCACCTCGCTAACTTTGAAACAATTCAAGCAGTAAACACAGCACTTAAAGATGCTGGTTTTAAACTAAACAGTTCAGGTGGCGAAATTAAAGGTTCACCAGAAGTACTGCTAGAGCAGTCTTCAACACTTGCTGACAAAGCAGACGTAACATTTAGCGATGGTGTTAAAGCGATCCCTAGCTGTTTTTACGAATTTGCACTGCGCTACGCAAAACCAGATGGTGATATTTACACCGGTTTTGTTGCAGCATCGGCAGACAAAATTTTTGAAAGTACCAACGCGCGCTAATTGGTAGATGATAAAAAACGAGCCAATGGCTCGTTTTTTATTATTCGCTCACTATACTTAATAAACCGTGTTGTAACTGCCGCTATTATTTAAAAAAGCGTGTTTATCGAGAGCCTAAATACCGTTTGATGAAATATATTTTACTGCTTTTATTTATTTTACCGTTGCAACTAACCGCAAGACAAAGCCAAGTTGAGGTATATACCTATCATAATATGCCGCCTTACGTTATCGACTTGGAACAAAAATCTGGATTATATTTTGAGTTCGTCGATTTACTCAACCAAATGAATTCTGGCTATCAGTTTAAATTGGTGTACATGCCACGAAAACGCATTGACCACCGCTTAAAGCAAAACAAGCTAAACGGTGTAGTTATTGGTGTAAATCCCAAGTGGTTTAGAGATCCAACTCAATCACGCTATCATTGGACGCCGAAAATGATGTCCGATCAAGATATATTTGTGAGCTTAAGTAAGCATCCTGTGATTGTGAACGAATTATCCGATCTAGAAAGTAAACGGGTTGGTGGCATTCATGGCTTTAAATACATAGGCGTAGATTCGTTAGCAAATCAGCAAAAGTTAACCCGCGTAAATACACAAAGCGAAACGCAATTATTTGATATGTTGAAAAAAGAACGTATCGATACTGCGATATTGAGTTACTACACATTTCTTTATTTAAGTAAACGAGATCACAACGACTTCTACATTGCTGAAAAACATCACGATACGTTTACTCGCCATATCATGTTACCAAAAAGCCAAAATAACAGCTTATATTTAGCTTTAAATTCAATTTTAATCTGTGAAGACTTTACGAAACACTGGAAACAACGTCTACTAAATTATACTATGCCTGTTCATTAGTATTTTATTGCTCTCACATGTCACATAAAAATTGTCTGCTAGCTTCATTTATGACAGCGCTTGTCAGCGGGTGTTTTATTCTTTTAGATGTTGATTTTCTTCAACATTCTAACGAAATATTTTGGCATGTTCCTTATCGCTCATTTGTCATCATGTTATGCTTAGTTGCCGTAGCCTGCTCTGCAAAATTAATCGCACGTCCTACTTTTTTGCAACAGAGCATTGCCAATATTGGACTATACGCTGCATTAAGTTGGTTTCCGGTATCGTTAATTTTCTCAGGTAACGTGCGCAACATATTCAGCGCCAGCAGTTTAGTCAGTTATGATGTATGGCTTATGTTTAGTTTACTGCCACTCGTAAGCGCAATAGTAATTAGCCTGATGTTTGTTTATCAAAAAATTTTTAGCAACTAAGTTGTTGGTAATATTACCGAGTACGTAACAATATTATTATCTGAACGTGCCACTTGATGTGTCTCTAAGTTATTTGTTTTTAATCGATAACTAAAAAAGCAATGGCTTGTATTGATTGCACCTAGCCCACCCAATGATTTTAACCAAGGCTTTGCATACCAATTGCCATAAAGCCCCATTGTATAAGCACATGAGCGTAAGTTCGTTAAATTTGGAAAATACTTAGACCACACCGTTGTATACAGCTCGGTAACAACCAAAGCGTAAGGCGACGTATTATCAGCGTTGTTTAATCGCGCCTCTAATGTGTTCAACATTAAATTGCGACGTCGCCAATTAACCTCTGTCGTCGGTCTTGGTGGGTGCATTGCAAATAAGTCAAGAGTTTGCTTGTTAATTACTATGCCAAGTGACACCAAATCGCCTCTTTCATCTAAAATGGATATTTTTTGCTTTTTACTGATTGGATACTTACTGATAATAGCAATATTACTCGGTAAACTTTCTTTTTTGCGAATACCGTAATTAAAGCGCCCTTCACTTAATGTTTTTAATTGATTGATATGCAATTCATTGACATTGAAAAGAATTATTAACTCTGCATCTTGTTGTGTTATTTCTTGATAAATCGGTGAAAGCACTGAGTCTAGCGTATCATCAAACGTGTATTGCAACACTTTTATCGCATCGCTCTCACGCTGATTAATGAACTCTTCTGTTTTACTAATAAACAATGTACTGTTTAGATAGGCATTAAAATTTGCAGCAATCAATAATCCACTAACAAGCAGAAAAATTACCATTACGGTGCGATTCCAAAAGCCCAACAGTATGCTTAACACAATTGATAGCAGAGCAAACTGGGTTTGTAGACTGGTTATCAAATCAATTTGATAAATCGATTTGATGATCTCAAAGCGTGGCGTTAATTGCCCTAAAAAAACAACAAACAAAGCTAATAAAATCAGTGTGCGCACAGTTATTCTCAGTTTTTAACTTAGTGTTAAAAGCGTAGTCTAATGTAGTCACTTATGCTTAATTTATGTTGATATGTTATGAAGATAGCTGTTTGATTAACGTGTAATAAATCGCAGGCAAGATAGCTAAATGTTAAACAGAAATGCGTTGTACACGGTATTTCAACGCAATAATGGGCGGCATGCGCCCATTATTTAAAACATAAATTTATTTGCGTTTTAAACTTAATGTACCTGAAAGACGCTTCGCAGGTTTTCTAGATTGCTCCTGACGTTTATGTTTATCACTCGCTTTTGAACCGTCATATGACAAAGGTTTAAACGTTTTTTTCGCTTTTTTATTGTGGTCCGTTGAACGTTCTTGCGTTTTACTTGAATCAGCGATTGATGCATTAATTTGCGCCATTTCGCTGTCGCTTAAAAAGCGCCATTGCCCCACCGCTAAATCATTTAACGATACATTCATAATACGAACACGTTTTAGCTTAGTTACTTCAAATCCTAAGTATTCACACATACGACGGATCTGACGATTAAGCCCTTGTGTTAGAATAATATTAAAGCGTTTCTTGCCAAGTTGTTTAACTTTACACGGTTTTGTAATGGTATCGAGAATAGGAATACCTGACGCCATCTTTTCAACAAAACGCTGGTCAATTTCTTTATCAACGGTGACTATGTATTCTTTTTCGTGATTATTGCCCGCTCGCAATATTTTGTTGACGATATCACCTTCATTAGTCAAAAAGATAAGCCCTTCTGACGGTCTATCTAGGCGTCCAATTGGGAAAATTCGATCTTTGTAATTGATTGCAGAGACAATATTACTTTTAATTTTCTTTTCGGTTGTGCAGGTAACACCCACAGGCTTGTTGTAAGCAATATAAACGCGTTTTGGTTTTGCCTTTAATGACTTACCGTTAACCGTAATGTTATCAGCATCAGATACTTTTAAACCCATTTCGGCAACTGTTCCGTTAACCGTAACTTTACCCTCTGCAATTAACGTATCGGCTTCTCTACGTGAACAAATACCGGTTTCACTGATATATTTGTTTAAGCGCTTTAATTCACTCATATCTAAACAACTAAATAATCTATAGCGCTATTGTAATTCAGCCACATTTAAAACGCTTGCGTTTTCTCAGGTAAATGCCCATGTTAGAATAGCGTTTTTGTTTTAGCACTTTGATTTTATGTTCTTAAAACCCAACTGGCGTATTCTTACCATTGGCGATGGCGACCTCACCTTTTCGTATTCGTTACTTGCTCATCATCAAATAACACATTTATCAGCGTCAGTATTGGATGCAAAAGCAACCATAATGGATAAATACAGTAAAAATGGCATTGACGGATTAAATCGATTAAATGCCAATGTAAATTATGAACTTGATATAACAAACGCCAACACCTGGCCAAATACCCTTTGTGGTGCGTTTGATTTAGTGATTTTTCAATTTCCGCTTGTACCTGCAGTTAAGTCAAAAGATGCTTTTAACAAGGCCCCAAATCAAAATATTGTAAATCGTAACTTGCTACGTAAATATTTGCTCGCATGTTTTGACTACTTTTTAGATAAAAACGGTGCACGGCTCAGTTATATAACCTCAAAAGAAGTTAAACCTTATAGCCATTGGCAGATTGAGACCGATCTTGTCAGCGACACATCAATCGCTTACTTGGGCAAACAAGCGTTTAACTATTCACTTTTTCCTGACTATCAAATTCGTAATGTTGACCGTGATAAACAGGTTAAAGACACTAAAGGCTTTATTTATTGCTACTCCGATGTAACACAACCAGAATCGGTCAAAAATCAATTTACACCGTTTGTCTTCAATCAAAATGAGTATTGTCCTCTATGTCGTGTCGGCCCGTTTACATCAAAAGAAAACAAGCAACGCCATTTAATGTCGAAAAAACACATAAAACTCGCCACATATCAACAACAGTGGTTTGACTTCTTAGCACAGCAATAATCTCCGCATCTTGGCGGCGTAACGCGCGGTTAACCGCATCAGCCTTGGTAATATCTACGTATTATGGTATGTTGCGGGCATTTTTATATTAACCGTTATTATTCATGTCAACGATAGAAGTAAACTCTCAAGATAACCAAAATAAAGGGTTGTTTAATCGCTTTTTAGCAACCGTCGAATTCCTCGGTAATTTACTGCCTCATCCTATTACCCTATTTGCAATGTTCTGTGTTGCTATTGTTATTTTCAGTGGTATTGCAGATTGGATGGGGATTAGTGCTATTGATCCACGCCCCGAAGGTGCTAAAGGCCGTGCACCAGATGGTGTGATTGAAGTTGTATCACTTATGAGCGCTGAAGGTTTACAACGTATCGTGACTGGACTTGTTACTAACTTCACCGGTTTTGCGCCACTTGGTACGGTACTCGTCGCATTATTAGGCGTAAGTGTTGCAGAGCATTCAGGTATGTTATCAGCAGCTATGCGCGGCATGGTTATGGGTGCGCCAAAGCGCCTAGTAACGTTTATGGTGGTGTTTGCCGCGATTTTGTCTAACACGGCATCAGAACTTGGCTATGTGGTACTTATTCCATTAGCTGCAATGATCTTCCACAGCCTGGGGCGCCACCCGTTAGCAGGCCTTGCTGCCGCGTTTGCCGGTGTGTCTGGTGGTTACAGTGCTAACCTTTTACTGGGTACGATTGACCCATTACTTGCGGGTATTACAACGCCAGCAGCACAAATGATTGACCCAACATATGAAGTAGGCCCAGAAGCAAACTATTACTTTATGGCGGTTTCAGTCGTATTAATCGCCTTTGTTGGTACGTGGGTAACGGAAAAAATTGTTGAGCCTCGCTTAGGTAAATACAACAATGACGAAGCAAGCATTGATTTAGCAGATAACAAAATCGACCATTTAACTGACATTGAACGTAAAGGTTTACGTTACGCTGGTCTTGCTTTTTTAGCAACGTGTGCCGTACTTGCTACAACAATCGTGCCTGAGAACGGTATTCTACGTCATCCAGAAACTGGATTAGTGGCAGGTTCACCTTTCTTAAAAGGGATTGTTGTATTTATCTTTGTAACCTTTGCTATTCCTGGTTTTGTTTATGGTCGCGTTGTTGGTTCAATGAAAAACGACCGCGATATCATTGATGCCATGTCTAAAAGTATGAGCTCAATGGGTATGTATATTGTGTTGGTGTTCTTCGCTGCGCAATTTGTTGCATTCTTTAAATGGACCAATTTAGGTACTATCTTAGCGGTTAAGGGCGCGGCTATGTTAACTGCGTTAAACTTAACTGGCCCTGAAGTGTTTGTACTGTTTATTTTTATGTGTGCAGTGGTTAACTTGAGTTTAGGTTCATCATCGGCACAGTGGGCAATCACCGCGCCAATATTTGTACCTATGTTAATGCTTATTGGTTATGCGCCTGAAACAATTCAAGCGGCCTACCGTATTGGTGATTCGGTAACTAACCTTATCACGCCAATGATGAGCTATTTCGGCTTAATACTCGCGGTGGCAACCAAATACAAAAAAGATATGGGCATAGGAACACTTGTCGCAACCATGCTGCCATATTCAATGTTCTTCTTTGTAGGCTGGGTATGTTTATTCTACTTGTGGGTATTCGTTCTAGGTATGCCAGTTGGCCCTAATTCACCAATCTACTATACGCCATAGAAGGTTTAGCTTGCTAAGTGCCATTGGCGTAAGCTATTACAATTTGAAATAAAAAAGGAGCAGTAAATGCTCCTTTTTTGTACTTAACTTTCGCTTTGTCAGCTACTCGATAACAACGAAATATTAATCTTGGTTGTTACTTTTTAAATGCTTTTCTGATTTTCTGACGATTTTGCATCTTGGCTTCTGCTCCGTACTGCGTTGCTCTATTAGAACGAATACGCTTTTGCAGCGAGGTTTTCTTGCCGATTTTCTTAATTAAGCCATCACGGTTACTTACTTCAAAGCCAGGGTAATAAATACGCTTAACTTTGTCTTGAATTAAGTCTTCAATTTGCGCAAGTACGTGCTCTTCTTCACGGCTAACTAATGAAATAGCAAAGCCTTTTTGCCCCGCGCGACCTGTACGCCCGATACGGTGAACATAATCTTCAGCAAGGTACGGCAAATCAAAGTTAATTACGCGTGGTAGTCCGGCAATATCCAAGCCGCGAGCCGCGACTTCCGTACCCACTAAAATAGTGGTTTTCCCGTCTTTAAATTCACGTAAGGCGCGGCGACGATTACCTTGGCTTTTATCACCATGCATCACACCAACAGTAACGCCGTATTGAGTAAGCTCGTCAACAATTAACTGCACATCTTCTTTCATATTGACAAAAACCAGTACTTGCTTCCATCCCTTACGACAAATAAGCTCTGACAATAGCTCTAATTTTCTGTCGTTTGATACGGGATACGCAACGTGGGTGATTGTACTAGCCGTTTCGTTATCTCTACTTACCTGAACAATTTTGGGATTTTTAAGTGCTTTTGTAGCAAACTGTTTGACTGCCGACGGATACGTTGCTGAAAACAACAATGTTTGTTTATTTTTGTCACATTGCTCTAAGATGGTTTCAATATCAGAGCGAAAGCCCATATCTAGCATACGGTCTGCTTCGTCAAGTACGACATGACACGCGTTATTAAGCGCAAAATTACCTTTACGTAAATGTTCAATTAAACGCCCTGGCGTTGCGACAAGAATATCGCAGCCTTTATTAACACGGTTAATTTGTTTGTCGTGCTCAACACCACCGAAAATAGCAACCGACTTTAAATTATTAAACGCTGTAAATTGCTTAATGTTATGATCAATTTGATCAACGAGTTCACGCGTCGGCGCTAAAATAACAGCGCGAATTGACTCACCATTGGCGTTACTATCGAGTAGCTTTTGAATAATCGGCAGCGCAAACGCTGCTGTTTTACCAGTGCCTGTTTGCGCACTTGCAAGCACGTCGTGACCGCGACGCACGTGTGGTATCGCCATTTTCTGTACTGGCGTCAGTGATTCATAACCCATTTTCTCTAATGCTGATAAAATCGAGTCAGCAAAGCTAAAGGATTTGAAATTCATAATATTGGAAACCTATTGAGGGAATTACGTTGATTATAACAAGGAAAGTGCTGTGCAGAATAGCTAAAAGCGATCGTTTAACCAATCGCTTTAATAAAAACGGGCGTTATGGGGTAACGATAAAATCGCTTTGTGCTAGTTGATTAAGCGAATCGCCAACGAGTTTATCTTCAAACTGGCGCATTAATCCCATGCCTGTTTCAATTTGCTGATTATTAAGCGGCACATACGGTAAGCGGAACACTGGTTTTACCGCGCCCGATAACGCCAATGCGGTATTAATCGCGATTGGATTTGGCTCACAAAATAACCATGCCATTAATTGTTGGCATTGGTCGTTAAGTTCATTATTTTCGCGGTCCATTAATTCACGAAATACACTCGGAATTAAATTTGACGTAACTGAAATCACACCATGTGATTTGGCTTTATGGCGACTCTCATGGGCTTCGTCGTCGTTACCAGACCAACATGCAATGCCTTTGCTTTCATAATATTCAATTCGCTCATTACCAGCGCATTCTTTTACACCAATAAAGTTTTCTGACTGAGCAAGCTGTTCAATAATATCAGGAGTTAAGTCTTGACCCGTACGCCCCGGTACGTTGTAAATAAATGCAGGACCAATCGCTAATACACGTTCAAAGTGAGCTATAACCCCTTGATTTGACGTGCGTCCGTAGTAAGGATTAATTTGCAGTGCTGCATCCATACCTGTAGCAAAACCATATTCTGTGGCTTTAATTGCTTCTTTAGTATTATTACTGCCGGTATTACCAACAATAAGTAATTGGCCTTTAAATTTGTTAACGCTATGGGCGATAAGCATTAAATGCTCTTCCCAATTCATTAACTGGCCTTCGCCCGTTGTACCACCCACAATAATGCCATCTACACCAGCTTCGATTTGCTTTTCAACTAGCATGTCGTAAGTGGGTAAATCAATTTCGCCATTGCTGTGGTAAGGCGTTTTTATTGCGGTGATTAGACTCGCTTGTTTAATTGTGGCAACGTTTGTCATAGATACTTATCGTTATAAAAATTTCCACTATTTTAACCATAAACAAGGTGTCACGTAAGTAGGTAACAAGTCTTAGTTAAAATTTGTTGTTATTTTTATTAGTTACGATAAGATAACTGTACAAATATACAGTTAATTATTTTTCAATGGCTATTTCAGAATACTTCGAAGATTATTTCTACTCGTTAAAACAGCTTTCTTTGCACACAGGGGTGAAAGAGCACACCTTAAATGAGTGGCAAGACGCCTGTATTTTGCCAAGCGCCGCCTACCATTTAAAAAACCAAGTGCAGTCGAGCTCGTTTTTTGGCATCTGTGATTTCAATGAAGAGCAAGAGTATTACGCCCGAGGCTATACTAAATGGATAGACTTGTTAAAGAATCATTCAGAGCTAAGCTCAGCGCAAGCATATACCTTGTTCTATCAGCAATATGCAAAATCAGTAAACGATTTGGCGGCAAAAGGCTTTGAACTTAACGCCGAATATTTCGAAAATCTTGAAGAGCAAATTCAAAACCATTGGCAATTATTTTTGGCGGGTAAATATGGCGTTATTACAGCAAATGGTTTTATACATGAAATTGTTGCGCTAGAAGCGGTAGATTACTTAGTTAATAACTGTGAAATAGGTGACGAACAGTTAAGTAAATGTTTGCGCCTACTTGAACGCACTTTAAGCTACCCGCCACAGCAGCTAAATTGTGTATCAAATGCGCATAAATTACTAAAGCGCCTTAAAGATTTATAGTAGTGTATTTAGCGATATTAAAAATATCGCTAAATACTAAATCTAGAATCGGAACAGTAACGACACACTTAAGGTATCGGTTTTAATTTCAGCGATTTCAGTTTTCTCATAATCTAGGGTAAGCGCCATTGATTTGCTGATGCCGTAACCGATTCCCAGCCCACTGACTACAGACGTGCCGCGGTCGTCAATTTTTTGTGTGGCTAATGCGCTATCTTGATATATCAGTTGCTCCATTTTATTGTCCCAACCGATCACACCCACTTGCGCTTTTAAAAATAGCTTATCATTTATAGGCAATGTACCGACCAAACGTAAATCTGCCGCTAACGTTTCAAATTCGCCTTTATGCTTTGTGGTACTTGTTTTTTTACCTTTGCTATCGGTGCTTTGCTCTGACACTTTGAAATCGGCTACCCCAAAACGCGACACACCGCCTTCTATGGCAACAAATCTGTTAAATTGAAAGCCAACTAAAATCCGTGCACCAAAACCACTATCACTGGATTTATACTTATATTCACCGAGGTTTTCGTCCACAACTGATGCTTTAAAATCAAGCGATTTAAAGTTTTGCTGTTGTAAACTCAAACCGTAATATGCAAATTGATTGTGGTTTTTTGCATATGAATTAAGTGAAAACACACTGACAATGATAAGAAGTAAATAAGTTAAGGGTTTCATTATTGTCCTTAAAATGAAAATAAAACGGTGATCGCGCACCAGAACCGATTAAAACGCTCTTATCTGTTAGATAAGTGCTTAGACGTTATCAAGGTTATAAAAGTAACGCCGAATAACGGCGCAATATAATGCAAATTGAAAAGTGATTTATCAAGTAAAATTACACTTATTAACAGTTAGTTACCAAATAATAGCTGCCAGAAACTGGGCTCATGAATTTTGTGATATTGCTTGCGTAATTTATCAATTTTGGTCAATTGTTTTTTAGCAGTTGGCAAATCGTTTACGTTTTGCTTAATTAACGCAACGTGTTTAAGTACACGCTCGATACCTTGGTTCGATTTCTCCGACTCACGGTTAAAGCCAATTTGTTGCGACTTACGTAAGGCATTTTCAATATCAGTTAAATGAGTAAGCAACTCATCTGATGTTTGCGCTGTTTTGGCTTGTTTGTAACTTAGTGCCATTTCTTTCATCACTAACGCTAGCTCTGATTGTTCAGCTGAGAGTGAAAAACACATTATAAAAATCGATAAAAGGAAGGTTTTTTTCATACTGCTCTCTTGTTACCTAAATCGCTAAGTATTCTAATTAATAGTGTCGTAATACTAATACCAATTCACTTAAGTAGCTGATCATCCTCGCGGAATGAATATCATGATAACGGCGTAAGAATGTATAAATGTGGAACAACTACATAAGAAATATTCCGCCTTGGTATCATTTCATTTATCCAGCGCTATCCCTAGTCTCACACTTAACAGAATTGGTATTTAAAATCGCGCCTATTGTAACAAGAACATAAAAAAAGCCAATCACATGGATTGGCTTTGCAAGTACGTTAGGATTCTAATTAGCTAGCTTGTTTTAGCTTTGCCTGTTCTGGCTTTAGTAAATTCATATCAAAATCGAATTCATCAACGCGTATTGCAAGCTCACGTTTTACGTTGTAATCGACTAGCATTTTATACTCATCTGCCGTGATAACGTTTGCTACCAATGCATTATCGAGAGTTTCAGCGAAACGTACGCCGGCTTTGATTTCTCTCTTGCGTAGTGACTTTTTAATCTTAGCTAGCATATCTAAACACTCTAGTTTAGCTAGGTACGCTTGCTGGTTAATGTCGTGTCCATCGCCACTTGAAGCATGTACTAAATGCGTTAATTGCTTTTTAAATTTGGTATTTAACTGGCACTGATGCGCAAGTTCTCTAACCAAATCATCATTGATACGCATTGTGCTTTCAGAGTACGTTACTGTAATCAAACGCATGAACTTACGTGTTGAACCTGATGGGAAGTTTGCTAAGAAATCGCTGATTGCGTTTTCAGCTTGCGCAATAGCCCAACGTGTTGCGTAATGGAAGTACGGTGCTGCTTGTGCACGGTCTTCAACAGACACTTTTTGCTCGTAATATCGAATCGATGCCATTGCTGCGTATAAATAACTCATTACATCACCTAAGCGCGCTGATAGTAGTTCAGCTTGCTTAAGTTTGCCGCCAAGCACAAGTAATGAGAAGTCTGCGTATACTGCAAGTTTTGCTGAAAGTTTATTTACTGCTTTTTCGTACTGACGCACTTCAGACAGTTTTGACTTCGCGCCTGTAGTAAATGGCAGTAAACCTTTAGTAAACGCACTTAAACTGTTACCAACACTGTAGCCAATTGTTTTTGTTAACAAGCCACGGAACGTAGCGTCTGCATTTTTTTCAGTACTGTGGATTGATTCAACCATGCTTTGCAGATGCGGGTGACAACGCATTACACCTTGACCAAAGATCATAAGGTTACGCGTAAGAATGTTTGCACCTTCTACTGTGATTGCAACTGGTTGACCAAGGTAACCTTGCGCTAAGGTATTTTGCGGACCACATTGAATTGCTTTACCAGCTTGAATATCCATTGCTGAATTTAGTACATCACGGCCAAGCTCTGTCATATGGTACTTTGCAATTGCAGTTACAACTGATGGTTTTAAGCCTAAGCCCAAACCTTCTGTTGTTAATACACGCATTGCTTCTTGTAAGTACGTTTTGCCCGCAATATCAGCCAATTTTTCTTGAATACCTTCAAATAAGCCAATGCTTAAACCAAATTGCTCACGCACTGCTGCGTATTCTGACGCTGATTTAAGTGCTACGTGTGCAGTTGAACAACCTAATGCTGGTAATGAGATACCACGGCCCGCGCCCAGGCAACTTACAAGCATTTGCCAACCGCGACCAATGTTCTTTTGACCACCAATGATAAATTCCATCGGTACAAAAACACTCTGACCACGTGTTGTACCATTGTAGAATTTAATGCCCATTGGGTTATGGCGATTACCCAGTTCAACACCTGGATGATCTTTTGGAATTAGCGCACAGGTAATGCCTAAATCTTCTTCGCCACCAAGTAGACCTTGTGGATCTTTTACTTTCACTGCAAGGCCAAGTACCGTTGCAATTGGTGCAAGCGTGATATAACGCTTATCCCACGTTAACTCTAAACCAAGTACCTGTTTGCCTTGGTATTCGCCCATAGTTACGATACCTTGGTCTGGAATACCGCCAGCATCAGAACCCGCTTCAGGGCTTGTTAGTGCAAAACATGGAATATCTTGGCCGATAGCTAATTTAGGCAAGTAGTGCTGACGCTGCTCTTCCGTACCATAGTGCATAAGTAGCTCACCCGGTCCAAGTGAGTTTGGTACCATAACCGTTACTGCAACAGCTGTACTTTTGGTAGCGATAGTCGCAACAATCGTTGAATTCGCATATGGGCTAAACTCTAAACCGCCATACTGTTTAGGAATAATCAGTGAAAAGAAACGATTTGATTTAATAAACTCAAGAATATTGTCAGGTAAATGATTTGAACTTTGGATCTCAGTTTCATCAATCATGTCTAACAATTGCGCTACTGGACCATCTAAGAATGCTTGCTCTTCATCGCTTAGTTTTGCTTCAGGCACTGCACGTAACGCATCAAAATCAGGCTTACCTTGATAGATAGAACCTTCCAACCAAACATCGCCTGCATCTAAGGCTTCTTGCTCTGTTACAGAGATACTTGGTAATACTTTTTTCAAACTTGTTCTTAAACTCATGGCTACTCATCCGACCAGATAATTTTTATACATTACGTCATAAAATTTTGTTTAGATCAATTACTCTAGTTAAAAAAATTAATAAATTTATTACATTTAACACCTATGCATATGATTTAATTATATTTTTAAATATGCACACATGTACGCTGAAACGTTGTTTTGGAATGTTTTTGTGGGCCAAATATGCGCAGTAGAACAAAGCGCAGGCGGTAATTTAAACAAGAGTACGGAGTAGCTCGAAAATAAAAAAGGCCATAAAGGCCTTTTCTACGGGGTATCACTTTTCATTTGTGACTGAATATAATTTGGTAATCCAATCAGTTTAATTAAGTTCAGATGCTGCTCTAACCAGTAGATATGATCCATTTCGGTATCATCGAGTAAGGTTTCGAGTATTTCGCGTGTTACATAGTCTTTTTCGTCTTCACATACTTTAATGATTTCGATAAGACTTTGCTGAACCGTGTGCTCTGCTGCTAAATCATTTTCGAGCATTTCTTGCACATTGCTGCCAACGTTAATTGGTTTACGTGACGCTGTATCTGGTGATCCTTCTAAAAATAGAATACGCTCAATCAATTTGTTGGCATGCTCTAGCTCTTCTTCATATTCGTGAGCTAATTGCCTGTGTAGCTTTTCAATGCCTAAATCTTCATAAATTTTACCGTGCGCCAAATACTGATCCATTGACGTTAATTCAAGTGTAAGCTGGCGGTTAAGTAAATCAATAATCTTCTGATTGCCTTTCATCACTTACTCCTCAATTTGGCTTTGTAGGTAATTTTCAATACCGATGTTGCCGATCAGTGAAAGCTGTGTTTCTAACCAATCAATATAGTCTTCTTCATACTCGAGAATATCTTCGAGTAGTTCTCGGCTAACGTAATCTTGTTTGTCTTCACACAATGCGATTGCTTGTTTTAATAAAGGAACTTGGTCCATTTGCATAGCAAGATCACATTCAAGCATTTCAGTGGCATTTTCGCCTATGCGTAATCTCTCTAAATGCTGAAGGTTTGGTAAACCTTCTAAGAATAAAATGCGTTCTATTAAATCATCCGCTTGTTTCATGTCTTTAATTGATTTTTTATAGGCCTTTTCGTTTAGTTCCTCTAGGCCCCAATTTTTGAACATACGTGCGTGTAAAAAAAACTGATTAATTGACGTTAATTCATGTGTAAGCACTTGATTTAGCGTTACCAGTACGTCTTTATTTCCTTTCATTACGATTACTCTACGCGATACTAGATGTACTAACTCTAGCGCATATAAAATGAGAAACAAGGGGTCTAAAAGACTGTTTTTATATTAAAAATTCAATAACCTAGCTAAAATGTTTAAGCAATTTTAAAGGCTATTGAAAATGATTGTTAATTGGTTTAGTAACCAAGTTTGAACTATGCAATTTTTAACAATGTACTAAACTTGGAATATTGGGTGGTAAAGGTCAAGCACTATGAAAATTGCATTTAATAAAGCCATTGCAGTTACATTATTATTTGTTATCACAAGCACGCTTTTACTCAATATTCTTATGTCAGAATACACTGGCTGGACTAAAAAATTGGCATGCTACGACAAATGTGAAACACTCGGGTTTGAGTCATGTGTGTTAAAAACGAGTAAAAGCGATATACATCAGCATCAATGCAATGGCATTAACAACAACGATATTATCGTGTTGGTACTAAATTAACTTGAAACCAACATGTATTGCTCATCAAAATTAGGTCAATAAAGCCTATTGATAAACTTAAATCAATTGGTCTTCAAGCTCAGTAAAGAGGTTTTCTAATTCTGCTTTGTTGTACACAGAGCTTGCTGCGCAGCTGAATTTTAACGGCTGGCCAAGTAATTTGTCTTTATTGATTGTAATTGCTTCAAAGCCTTTTTTTAGCGTTTCTACATCACCTTGCTCAAGCCCAGGGCATACACAAATAAACTGCCCTGCTTGCCAATATGCAACAAGCTGATCGCCAGTTAGTTCTTTCGAAATATGATATAAAATTTCAATTAAAACATGTTCAATAACTGTCTGACCAAGTAACGAACGAATACTTTCAAGTCCTTCAATATCTACTAACAACACCCCTACTGGGTATTCTTTGTTTTCGTTTACTTGATTCAATATGCGTTGGACGGCACGTCTATTAGGCAAATTTGTCATTGGGTCAATCATTGACAACTCTTCGGCATAAAGCGAAAACGCTTTTGTATCTTGCCAACGTCTGTAGGCATACGCCGAAAACCCTAACGACAACACACACAACGTAGGAATCACTTCCGCAATCCCCCTAACCCCAACTTCGTGGCTAATATGATGAAGCCATTCAATCACGTTGAACAACAAGAATAGAAAGTAACTCACAACAAATAACAAAATCAGCGCAATTAAGTCCCAAAACATACGCTTTCTTATTTGTTGTTTTATTACGTCTATCATAACTGCTCTCGGCTCTACTTAACTGCTAATTGGGTTTTCCTCAGAGTATAGCAGTGTGCAATGGGTTAACGTGCTTATGTGCCGCAAAACGTACGATAACTTGTATCAAAATGGTGGTTAGCGTGAAGTTCGTTAGCGCTTTGATTGTTTAATAATGCAAAATAATGCGAAATGATTTGAGGTGCCTGCTCGGGATTAGTTACACACTTATCAAGCAAGGTTTCAATGTCGCTGTTGGAAAAATATGCATTTTGTATAACATGACACATTCGTGGTATTAAGTCCAATTTTCGCTGTGATTGCCATAACTTAAACCATTCTGATTTAACAATATCGTAGTCACCATGTATGTTTTTTTCAGACATTGCCAATTGACTAAACGCACCATTAAAATCTTTTTGTTCCTGTTCGAGATACTTCAATAATGCTTGAACAACTGGTTTCGATTGAGGTTCTTTAGGATCAAGGGCAAGCTTTTCACACATTCGCTGGTGGAAATAGCTTTCATATTTTTGTGGAAACAAATTCAATACATTTGAAAGTAACGATATCGACTTGTCTTCATCTTGTGCGACAAGTCCAATGAGACTCTCGGCTAAGCGTGCAAGATTCCAGTGCATTATGCCTGGTTGATTACGGTACGCGTAGCGCCCTTGCCTATCGATACTGCTAAACACTTGCTCAGGTTTGTACACTCCCATAAATGCACATGGTCCAAAATCAATACTCTCTGCACTTAACAAAATATTATCGGTATTCATAACCCCGTGAATAAAGCCATAAGCCATCCAACTTGCTACTAGATCAGCTAATCGTTCGCTTACGACCTCAAACAATGAAAGGTATGGATTTTCATGATCGATAAGTTCTGGGTAAAGTTGCTTTATTGTGAAATCGGTGAGTGTTTTTAATACATCGCTTTCTTGATGCATCGCCGCGAATTGGAACGAGCCAATGCGTAAGTGGCTTTTTGCAACTCGGCATACAACTGCGGCTTGCTCAAGGTCATCGCGCATTATCTTATCGTCGCCTGCAACCACGTACAGACTGCGCGTTGTATCAACCCCCAGCTTGTGCAGGTATTCACTTACGACATATTCTCGCAGCGCAGCTCTAAGTGTTGAGCGACCGTCACCACCTCGTGAGTATCGCGTTCGCCCACTGCCTTTAAGTTGCAAATCGTAATGTAACGTATTCTCTGCGCTCACTTGACCAAGCAAATGCGCACGGCCATCACCAAGCTGAGGCGTTAAATTTCCAAATTGGTGCCCCGCATAACCAAGTGCAAGAGGATTGCATGAATCAATCAATTTATTACCCGCTAAAATAGCTGGATTTTGTGCATTAAAACTCGTAGGCAAATTCAAACTTGAAGCCAACTTATCGTTAAACACGATAGTTTTGGGTTGTTCAAGTGGTTCGGGTTTAATCGATTGAAATAACGCGTCAGGTAGTTCACTATAGTGTTGAATTAAAGACATAAACGATCCCCAAAATAATTTAGCGCCAACATGGAAAAGACGTGTGTAATGATTAAACCGTTATTCGACACTTTTGCTCAACTGCCTTATCAAATCGATTACGCACAACATCATTTTAATGTTGGAAATTATACACATTTAAGTAGGTTAACGCAGGCACAATTAGACGACTTAACGTTTTGTTTAAAGTACTTACAGAAAGTAGGCATAAAAAGCGAAAACAGTTTTAATCGTTTTCGTAATGAAATAGAAAAATTATTGCTATGGCTTTGGTTCAAACATAATTGTGGCTTGGTGTCGATTAATAAAGAGTTGTTAACCACATATACATTGTTTTGCCAATCCCCGGACGCCACTTGGTGTACTTTACAGCATAATGCGCGCTTTAAACTACGTAATGGTGAGAGACGTGTTAATGAAAACTGGCGCCCCTTTAAATCAGCGGTAATGAGTTATGAATCTCGCGCGTCTATGTTTACTGTGCTTAACCACTTCTGCGATGCCTTAACACAAGCTGCTATTATTGAAGACAATCCGGTAAAAACGCTTCGAAAAAGCGACCCAATTTTAAATAAAAAAAATAAGCCAATAACGCGCTCAAAAGCGATAAACGAAACCATTTTACGCAATGCGTTTGTGCGCTACGAAAACGACATTCATAAAATGCGAAACTTATTCTTGCTTTACTTAGTTAAGAAAGCGCAATTACCGCTGCAAGCATTTTCTCAACAAAACGCTGATTGCGCACCTCTATTAGCCCACCTAGACCTTAACGAACAGGTACTTTATGTTTTCGAGAATAATCAGTTAACCCCGCATCATTTGTGTGACATTGGGTTACAAATCGCAACATGTTACAAGCAGCTTCGCGGAAGTGCGCTTACGGTTGATGCCCCCTTATTTCACCGAGAAAGGGGCAATGGCAGTTATGAAGTCAGGCAGTTGCGACGTTTAATCACCGCCATGGAAAAAGAGATTAGCTAATTATGGAAAATGAATACGCAATTTTCGTTGCAGTTACGAGCTTAGTTATCGTCTATTCGCTTTTTGCCAAACGCATTGGGCAAGTAAGCATTACAGGCCCAATGTTTATGCTGTTTTTTGGCTTTTGTTTTGCGTATTTTTTTAGAGCACCTAACCACTTAGAATTTGATGTTTCTGCATTTCAAATTTATATTGAACTCACCTTGGCACTCATCTTATTTGGCGATGCGGCGAAAGCCAAAATATCGGTGTTAACGCACAGCTACGTCTATCCGCTTTTACTGTTACTCATAGCAATGCCGTTAACCTTTTTATTTGGAACCTATATTGGCACCACCTTGTTTCCTGACGAGCCGTTTATTCATTTAGCTTTGTTAGCGATTATTTTAACACCAACAGACGCAGCGCTCAGCAGCAACTTTATCGACAATCAAAAAATTCCGGCGCAAACACGTGAGGCAGTAAACGTTGAAAGTGGTTTAAATGACGGTTTGGCTGTACCCGTATTTTTATTGCTTTTATATTCCGCAAGCAATCAACAAACCTTAAACCTAACAAATACGCTTATGATTGCAGCAAAAGAAATCGGTGTTGCGGTTATTGTTGCTGTGGTTGTCTCGGTATTGGTCTTTAAACTTGTGATCTTTTCAGAAAAATACCGACTTTATAACAAACACAATGAAGTATTCATTTGCGTAGCTATCGCGATTTTAATCTTTTTAATTGCACAGCTATTTGGCGGAAGTGGCTTTTTTGCTGCCTTTATTGCGGGCTTGCTATTTGATTATAAATTTAAAAAGGCGTTTAAACCTCAGCGGCTCAGTAACGCCCATGCCTTAGCTAATACCTGCGCACTCATTATCTGGTTTATTTTTGGTAACTTTGCCTTTAGTTATTTGGTTGATGGTGTATCACTACTAGTTTTACTCTATTCATTGTTTGCATTAACTATTATGCGCATCATTCCCGTGTTGTTGTCTCTGCTATTTACACAACTTAACCTTAAACAACGATTTTTACTCGCATGGTTTGGTCCTAGAGGTTTAGCTTCGGTTGTTTTTACATTGATTTTATTGCAGCAATTAGACGGAGTCTCAGACCAATTAGTCGACGTTGCTATTTTAACAATAATTTTAAGCGTCTTTTTTCATGGAATAAGCTCACGAGTCAAGTAATCAAAGGTTTTGAAAACAATATACATTAACAATTGTTTACACTAGAAGATGTTAAATAGTTGTAAACTTATGTAACTCACTGTTACATTCCAAGTTCCTATAACGACAACAACCTGGGAACTATTATGACAAACAAACCTCTTAAGCTTTGTTCACTGGCAGCGGTAGCGCTTGCAGTTAACACCGCAGTAGCGACTGAAGCTGAAGGCTTATTAACTCTTAACCTATCTGACCGTGCAGCCGTAAAATCGCCTTTACCAAAGCGCTATATCATTAAATATAAAAACAATTCAGCGTTTATGAATTTTGCAAACTCAACAAATGTTCAGTTCGCAACTACTGACCGTTTATCAAAAATGGGCGTTAATAACGCACAGTTCAATGCATCAATTAACGCAAATATTGCGCGCCTATCAGATTCGCAATTAAAGCAATTACAAAACGACCCTAACATAGAATACATTGAAGAAGACTTACCGCGTCGCTTAATGGCACAAACACAGCCTTACGGCATTGCAATGGTACAAGCTGATCAGGTTGATGATTCTGTAGCATCAGGTGCAAATAACGGTAAAAAAATATGTGTAATCGACTCTGGTTTAGATCTTCCACACGAAGATATGGGTACTAATGGCGGTACCGTAACTGGCACAAACAACAGTGGTACAGGTAACTGGTATCAAGAAGGTGGTCCACACGGTACACACGTAGCGGGTACAATTGCAGCCATTGACAATGGCGTTGGTGTACGCGGTGTAATTGGTTCAGATCCGTCACTTCATATTATTAAAGTATTTAATGCAAGCGGTTGGGGTTACTCATCTGATCTTGTTGCGGCAATGAACGAATGTAAAAACGCAGGCAGCGACGTTATTAACATGAGTCTTGGTGGCTCAGGTTCTAGCACATCAGAGCGTAACGGAATTCAAGCAATTGCTGACGCTGGTTTATTATTAATTGCGGCTGCGGGTAACGATGGTAACCCATCAAATACCACTGATATTGAAAGCTTCCCTGCATCATATGATTCAGTAATGTCTGTAGCTGCGATTGACAGTGCTAAAGCTCTGGCTGATTTCTCACAAAAGAATAGCCAAGTTGAAATTGCAGCACCAGGTGTAGATGTGTACTCAACTTACCCAGAAGGTACAGGCCAAGTTGTTTCGTTATCTGTTGGCAACAATGCATACAGTGTTAACGCAATGGAAAACAGCGGCTCAGTTACTGCACCACTTTATGATTTTGCTACGGGTGAATCTACTGACTCTGGCGCAAACGGTAAAGTATGTCTAATTCAGCGCGGTAACATCTCATTCCACGACAAAGTTAAAAACTGTCAAGACAGCGGCGGCGTTGGCGCGGTAATCTATAACAATGCAGCAGGCAGCTTCGGCGGTACGTTAGGCGATACAAACCAAACATCAATTCCTGCTGTAACAGCAACCGACACTGATGGTGCAACAATGTTGTCTCAAACTGGTCTATCAGCAACAATTGATATTGGTACTGGTAACTACGGCATGATGAGCGGTACTTCTATGGCTTCTCCACATGTAGCGGGTGTAGCAGCGTTAGTATGGAGCCACCACCCAAGTTGTAGCGCAGACGATATTCGTAGCGCATTAAATACAACAGCAGAAGATTTAGGCGCAGCAGGTCGTGACGTGAAATTCGGTCACGGTTTAGTACAAGCGAAAGACGCTATCGACTATTTACAAGCAAATGGTTGTTCAGGCGGCACAACACCACCTAATCCAGGTGAAAATGTCCTTGTTAACGGTCAGACTGTATCGGGTATTAGTGCAAATACTAATGAAGAGATCCTGTACACATTTGAAGTACCAGCAGGTGCGACTGATGTAACAGTATCAATGAGCGGTGGTTCTGGTGATGCTGATTTATATACACAATTTAATGCAGCGCCTACAGACAGCAATTATGAGTGTCGCCCATATCAGTCAGGTAATAACGAAACGTGTAACCTAACGCAATCTGGCGGTACTTATTATGTACGCTTAAAAGCTTACAGCAGCTTTGCCAATGTAAGTCTTACTGCTAGCTACACCGAAGGAAACGACGGTGGTACAGGTGAACTTACGCCAATTAACGATACGGTAAACGACGTATCAGTTTCACGTCGCAGCTGGCAGCGTTATACAATTGACCTAGCAGCTGGTTACACTGACTTTAATGTAACCATGTCTGGCGGTACTGGTGATGCGGACTTATATGTAACGTATGGTGCTCAATCAACAACGAGCAGCTATGATTGTCGTCCATATGAAAGTGGTAACAATGAATCTTGTTCATTCAGCACACCACAGGCAGGTACTTGGTACATTGATGTATACGGTTATCGCGCAGCGAGCGGTATTACGCTAAACGTGCAAGCTAACCCATAAGCAACACAAAATCTTAATCATTTGAAAGCAAGGAAAGTGGTTAGCCACTTTCCTTTTTTGTATTAATAAACCTCTTGTGGGCCGTCAACCGCAACACATTTTTCATTTTTACACATGCCTTTTGGTTCAAATAGGTGCTGACAAATCCCCATTGTCCCCTCTAACGCATGTTTACTCTTTTCTAAGCGAATAAGTTCAGCAGTAAGTGCTTCAATTTCATCTTTATTACTGGTTTTAGATGATAAAACTGCATAACCACTTGCGCCACCACAGGGATTAACACCGGTTGACACGACATAACATTGCGCACTTGTGTCACAACTTACGTCCGATTGCGCAAGCTCAATACGTTCTTTAAAACCGTCTAGCGTTTTGCTGTCCGTTTTTGCAATGCTCACCTCTTTATCAAGATCTTTAAGCTTGTCTGATGTCTCTACTTTTTTAACGCTTTGCTGTGCTTGAGGCTTTAACTCTTGTTTTAATTCTTGTTTAACGTCGTTATTGCCATTAACTTCGTTGTCACCACACGCAGTTAACATAAAAAGCGCCGACAGCGCGATTATTTTTTTCATTGGAGCTACTCCTATTATTTAACCTCAAATATAAATTACACATATGCTTATAACTTTCATTTAAGCCAGCCTAAGTCTTTAACTCAGTAGAAATCACTCGCTAGGACGAATAAGTGCTTTTATATTTTCAAGACTTTGATACGGCGTAATTTTGTATCTTACATTCAAGTTATTTAAACACGATTATCCTTAAGAAAAAGATACCAGTCTTGTAACAAAGACACAAAATCATCTAAGCCGCATTCACTTAGATCATTTGTTGTATCAACCGATAGCATTTCTTGGTCAAACCGCTCTTGTTCAAAATCGCTAACGCCATGTTGGTTAACACGTACAGCCACTTCTCCATCGACAATCGACATTACCATCTCTTTACCTCGGAATTCGACATCATGGGTAAATGCGCTTGTTTTTTTATCAACTTGAACGAGCAAATCGTTCACGGCGCTACTACTTATGCCTGTTTCGTCGACAAGCCAACGGGCGATATTTGCTTGTTCATCGCTAATCAATAGTCGAAATCCATCGATCGGATCTTTGATAAACTGATATTCCACTACTTAAACTCTCATAACTAACTATGCTTCTAATTGTACTCGTTTGTTGTAACGACAACGACATCAATTTCGTGTTATTGCCAAATAAACGCCTCCCCTCGCAACACCGTTCACTAAGCTGCACACCGTTGCGCCGATTACAGTGAGTTACCAACTAGTATGATGTGTTCTTTTTGATTGTTTAAATAAAATAAAAATAACTAATTGCAAAGCCCAAGGTCATAATACCGTGTGGTAACATCACATGAGGCCAAAACAAGCTTCTGTAAAACAACGTTCTACCTTGCTTATTGAATTCACTACTCCAAGATGCATTTATTTGTAAACAATCAATCTCATTAATTGTACCGTTTAAATACCCTTCTATCTCTGCAATACGTTGATAATTAGCGCTTTGGAATGTTTTCCAATACCCTTCAATTAGCCAAAACAATAATGCCGCCATCGACGCATACAACAACACATTATACGTTTTGCTAAATGCTCCCGAGCTTAATACCGCCATTGCCAATGACACACTCCACGCCTTAATGGTTAGCGACTTAGCATCAAAGCTTTCTACACGTGCTTGTAAATGAAAGTATTCCTTTTCTAAAAAAACGATTTTTTGTTCTTCTGTCACTTTGTACTCCTTTTAAAAACAAGGCTCATCTTGCGGTTAGCACGGTTGTTTGTCTACTAAATTGTTCCATTCGTCCTGATTTCGCTGTTAAAGCCAATTAACTAAGATAAGGTGCTACAAACTAAAGTAATAAAAGGCATTTTATGTTTACTCCAACCAAAGCAATTATGCTTATTGGTGCGTTAACCGCGTATGCTGCACCCAGTTTTGCAAACACGTTTCAAGCAAACGACGTATTTCAGCTAGAATATGCAAATTCACTTAGCGTATCACCTAATGGCAAACACATTGTGTATGTTAGAAATAGCAACAACATCATGCGTGACGCCACTGATAAGCACTTATGGTTGGTAAATACTGAAACAGGTGATCAAACACCGCTCTTTTCTGATGATAAGCAATATAGTTCGCCTATTTGGTCACCAAGTGGCGATAAAATTGCATTTATTAGTAACCTCTCCGGACACAAACAAATACACGTCCACTACCTTAAACAAAACCGCACATCAAAAATTAGTAATGTGCAAAGTGGCGTTACTAACCTAACCTGGTCACCCGATGGAAAGTGGCTCGCTTTTAGCAAAAAAGTGGCTGAAAAACCAAGCGTCATCGCAAAAATGCCTACTGCACCTAAAGGAGCTAAATGGTCAAAGCCTGCCATTGTCATCGATAAAGCCTACTATCAAGCTGACGGCAGTGGCTTAGTAAAGCCCGGATATAATCAACTGTTTGTGATTCCTTCAGAAGGCGGAACACCGCGCCAAATCACTTCTGGCAATTATCATCACAAAGGCCGTTTAGCGTGGCGCCAAGATAGCAAAGCGATTGTGTTCTCTGCAAATCGTATAACAGACTGGGAATACAAAACGTTGGAAGGCGACTTGTTTCAAGTAGACGTAAACAACTTAGAGTTAACTCAGTTAACAAACGCGCCTGGACGCGAGTTCAGCCCACAATTTTCAGAAAATGGTAACAAGCTCGTTTATCTACAAAGCTCTAATGCACTGAATCCGTATCGCAATAACATCTTGAATGTAATGGATTGGCAAACGAAGCAATCAAGCCAAATTAAGCCAGACTTTGACCGCTCAGTTAACCAGCCAAGTTGGATTGGTAAAAACACCATCGCATTTAGCTATGATGATTTTGGTAAACGTAAAGTTGCCACTATGACTACAAAAGGCAAGTTAAAAGACTTAACTGATACGTTGTCGGGAACCACATTAGGTCGCCCATATATCAGTGGTGAATTTAGTGCAAATTACCAAGGTGATATTGCATTTACGCACGGTGCTGCAACAAAACCTGCCGATGTAGCGATAGTTTCAACAAAAGGTAAAGTTACCCAACTCACGGCGCTTAATAACGACTTACTAAACCATAAAACACTAGGTCAAGTTCACGAGATTAACTACAAGTCGTCTTTTGATGGGGAGCAAATTCAAGGTTGGTATATCACTCCGCCTAATTTTGATCCCAACAAACAATATCCAATGATTTTAGAAATTCATGGCGGTCCGCATTTAGCCTATGGCCCTCATTTTTCGGCAGAGCTACAGCGTTTCGCAGCCGAAGGCTATGTTGTATTTTATGATAATCATCGCGGCAGCAGCTCTTACGGTGAGCGCTTTGCGATGCTTTTAAAGTATAAGTACTCGTCGAAAGAAGACTTTGCCGATCACAATTCAGGCGTTGATGCGATGATAGCGAAGGGCTTTGTGAATCCCGACCAGATCTATATTGCAGGTGGTTCTGCAGGGGGTATTGCAACAGCCTACGCCATTGGCTTAACCGACCGTTTTAAGGCTGCGGTTGTCGTAAAACCTGTTATTAACTGGCTAAGTAAAGTGTTAACCGCCGACAGTGGCCTTCGCCAAATTCCTACGCAATTTCCGGGTATGCCTTGGGATAACGTTGAACATTATTGGCAGCGCTCGCCGCTCTCGCTTGTTGGTAATGTAACAACACCGACCATGCTGATCACAGGTGAAAAAGATTTACGCACGCCGATGGCTGAAACTGAGCAATATTATCAAGCGCTTAAATTACGAAAAATAGATACTGTATTGGTTAAAATTCCTGGCGCTTACCACGGTATTGCAAATAAACCGTCACGCATGATCAGTAAAATTGAACATACACTCGCGTGGTTTGAAAAATATAAATAATTTAAAAGTAGTAATTGGCGAACAACAATCAGGTTACCCAGCCTTAACGCCAGATAGACATTGACCGTTTTCCCAACCATTTTAAGCCAGTTTCGACTGGCTTTTTTTATGCCTGAATTTTCGCCTCACACAATTTGATAAATTTATTTACGTTTTAATTTTAATTTGATTAATTTCACCTTGATTATTTAAACGCTCAGCTTCACTATGCAGCTATCACCAACAGAATTAAATAATAATGAATATAGACTATCAACTACTGTCACCAGAATTAAGGCGCACAGCGCCGCTTGAACAATGCGATAACCTCGGATTCGGCCAGCAACGAACCGACCACATTTTTTTAATGGACTATAAAGACGGCCAATGGATAGCGCCGCGCATTGTTCCTTACCAAGCACTGCAATTAGCACCAGGCGCAATGGCATTACATTATGGCCAATCGGTTTTTGAAGGAGCCAAGGCGTTTTTACACCAAGACAATGAGATTTATACCTTTCGACTCGACAAAAATTGCCAGCGTTTAAATGTATCTGCCAGTATATTATCGATGCCCAGAGTACCCGAAGATATGCAAATGTTGGCAATACACGCATTGCTTGATGTAGAGCGATTATGGATGCCACGTGCAAATGGCGCATCCATGTATATTCGCCCATTTTTATTCGCTACTGAAGATAATTTATCGGTTAGAGCCAGTAACAGCTATACCTACGCCGTTATGTTAAGTCCAAGCGGTTCTTATTATCCAAAAGGAATGACAACCTCGCTTAAGCTACTAATTTCAAACACTTATCACCGAGCGGTGTCAGGTGGTACTGGAGCTGCTAAAGCAGCCGGTAACTATGCAGCATCATTACGTGCGCAAAAACAAGCTGCAAGTTTCTCAGCTGACCAAGTATTGTATCTTGATGCAAGCAACACGTACCTTGAAGAAGTTGGCGCAATGAATCATTTTCACATTACTAAAAGTGGCTATTTAGTCATTCCAGAATTTACCGACACCATCTTAAAATCAATCACTTCTGAATCTATTTTGGCTTTGGCAGAGCGTTTATCTGAAGAACTTGGCCTAAAACCGATACAACAAAAAATAGCGCTAACAGATTTCTTAAACGATATAAAATCGGGTGAGATAATTGAAGCTGGTGGATTTGGTACTGCAGCTGTTACTGCATCAGTAGGTCATTACATATTAGAAAATGGCGAGCATTATACGGTTGGAAACGGTGAGATTGGCAAGCACACGTTAGCACTTCACCAATTTTACAGTGATATGCAACAAGGTCGTATTAAGGCCCCAAGCGGTTGGTTACAAAAAGTAGCAACAAGCGCATTATAACCCGTTAACTATGGCTTAACTCGGTTTTTCCACTTCTCAGTTAAGCCTTATAATTTCCGTTATGTTTCCCTCTTCTCCTTGAAGCCTCTGAATTAACACTCATTTTTTGCCGATTTTCGATTCTTTGACTAGAGTAGTTATACCAATTGTTTTAATTTTGTCGATGGGTTTAGACATTACTCAACAGCATAATTAACAAAATTGGGGTTAGACTTATGTTTCTTTTGTCACACTCAGGGACGAAATATGAAAAGTATCAAAGCCAAGTTAATGACAAGTGTATTGATAGGCCTTTTTTCAATTCTTATCGCAGCACTTATTTCAGTATTTATTTTACGCTCGCTCGCTAAAGACTTTGACAATGTTATTAACCAAGAACTGGATTCACGTGAGCAAGTAAATAAGGTTTTGAGTAATTTCAAAATCCAAGTGCAAGAGTGGAAAAATATCTTGATCCGCGGTCACGATGCAACGCAATACAAAAAATACGTGAGTAGATTTACAGAGAAAGAAACTGAAATTCAAAACGACCTAGTATCTCTTCAAACTAAAGGTTATTTACCAACAAAGCTACGAAACCAAATATCAGAACTACAAGCACAACATAAAGAGCTTGGTAAGCAATATCGTGAGGGCTTAGTGCTATTTGAAAACGCCGGATTTAATACACAAGCCGGCGATAAAGCAGTTAAAGGCATAGATCGCCCTGTCGTTGCCGCCCTTTAACGCGCTTAGTGAAGAGATTAATCAAATTGCGCTACGCCAAACCTCTCGTTTAACAAAACAAAAAGACAGCTTAATTAATTACACCTTATTCGGTCTTTCGGTGATTACGCTATTAACCATTGCTTTATTACTGATATACATACGAATTTTAATCACAAAACCTATAAATCACGCAGCAAAAGTCGCAAACGAAATCGCTAACGGTAATTTGGAAAACCGAATAGTTGGTCATAACCGCGATGAGATTGGCTTATTGTTAAATGCATTGTCGCGCATGCAACACAATTTAAATGAGGCAAATAGAAACTTAACTAACCAAATGGAACACCAAAAAGAGGTTGCAAAAGTGAATGGGCGCATTAAACAAGCACTTGATAACGTAGCGACACCAGTCATGATGTGTGACAGCTCGCACAAGGTTATTTATTGTAATAACCAATGTAAGTCGCTGCTAAATAATCACCAGTCCAATATTCAAGCTACCCAGCCACACTTTACCAGTTCAGCCTTCCTAGACCACACAGATAGTCTGTTATTTGATAACCAACCACAGTTTGATGCATTGAAAAATGCTATATCGACTCAAGTTGAGTGTGAATTAACATACCAAGATAGCGTTATATTTGTAATTGCAGGACCAGTTAAAGATAACTCCGGTGACGTAATAGGCATTGTTTATGAACTTAATGATTTATCAGAACAACGCCGCGCAGAGCAGCAAGTTGCAACAATTATACAAGCTGCGGTTGAAGGCAAACTAGCAACACGCATAGATGCAAGTGAATTTGGCGGTTTTATGTTGACACTTGCAAACGGCATTAACCAAATGCTCGATGCCATCGTAAAGCCCGTTAAACAAACTCAAGAATATTTAAATTTAATTGGCAACGGACAGATCCCAAATAGCATATCAGGCGACTACAAAGGTGATTTTCTATTAATTAAAGAAAGCTTAGAGCAATCCACCAGCGCGATTGCAAAACTGATTAATGACACTAACGCCATTGTACAAAGCGCTGTTATTGGCGAATTATCGAAACGGGCAGACGCCGATAGTCACAACGGTGATTATAAGAAGATTATTGAGGGCATTAACGCAACACTAGATGCCATCGTTACGCCAATAAACAATACCTCTTTATATTTAGACCAAATAGCTAAGGGTGATATACCAAACACCATTAGTAACGATTACAAAGGTGACTTTTTGCAAGTTAAGCACAGTCTTGAAACCTGTTGTAATGCCATTGAAGGGTTAATATCAGATACTAACTTATTAGTTGACGCTGCATCGAGTGGCCAATTATCAACACGCGCCGACAGCAATAAGCACAGTGGCGATTTTGCAAAAATAGTTATTGGCTTTAACGACACCTTAGATGCAATTACCCACCCATTAAATGAATGCCAAGATGTAATGCAAGCGCTGGCCGATGGTAATTTATCTAAAACTGTACATGGTCATTATCAAGGGGAGTTTGACACATTAAAACAAGCGGTTAATCGTAGCGTTGAAAACTTATCGCTATTGGTAAAGCAAATTTCTGATACCGCCTCTAACATCACTGATTCTGCTGATGATATAAAACACGGCATCAACGATTTAAGCAGCCGAACCGAATCGCAAGCCGCATCAATTGAAGAAACAACCGCATCAATGCACGAAATCACTGAAACTGTTAAGCGAAACTCTGAAAATGCACAAGTTGCAAATCAACTCGCGACACAAGCAGATGAACAAGCGCAAGAAGGCGGACGATTAGTTGGAAATACAGTCGATGCGATGAAGGAAATAAGCACAAGCTCAAGTGAAATATCGAACATAATTGAGGTAATTAATGAAATTGCATTTCAAACTAATTTGCTTGCGTTAAATGCAGCTGTAGAAGCGGCAAGAGCTGGTGAAAAAGGTAAAGGGTTTGCGGTTGTCGCAGCGGAAGTACGCTCTTTAGCGCAGCGAAGCGCCGATGCGTCTAAAAATATAGCTGATTTACTCAATGATAGCGCAACAAAAGTAGAACACGGTATGGCGCTGGTAACCCAATCGGGTGATACGCTCGCATCTATCGTATCTAACATTCAAGAATTATCGGCGAATATGGCTAAAATAGCCGATGACAGTGCGGAGCAAGCCAACGGAATAAATCAAATCAATACCGCCATTAAGCAAATGGATGGCATTATTCAACAAAATAATGGGCTAGTAGAGCGTGCAAATGCATCCAGTAATAATATGGCCGAACGAGCAAACGAGTTACAGCAATTGATGACACGCTTCTCTCATTAACTTTGTTCTTATCGCCGCAACAAAAAAGCCCGTTTTTTACGGGCTTTTGCTATTTAAAAATGAACTCGGGCGTTAGTCGTTTACGCGATACCGCCTTGTGTTAATTTTTCTGGGTTGAGTAAATTTTCAAGCTCTTGTTGTGTGAGTTCTGTTTCCTCTAGCGCAACATCAATGATTGGGCGATTTTCTTTGTAGGCTTTTTTCGCAATGTCTGCGGCCTTTAAATAACCAATTACCGGATTTAGCGCTGTGACTAAAATAGGATTTTTATTGAGTGATTTATTAATGTTCTCTTGTTTTACCACAAAGGTCGCAATTGCTTTATCCGCAAGGTGATAACACGTGTTCGTCAGAAGATTAATACTTTCTAATACGTTATGGGCTATGACTGGCAACATAACATTGAGCTCAAAATTACCTGATTGACCCGCAACCGTAATTGTCGCGTCGTTTCCAATAACCTGCGCGCCCACCATTGCAGCTGCCTCAGGAATAACTGGGTTTACTTTACCCGGCATAATAGACGAACCCGGTTGTAGTGCTTGTAACTCAATTTCACCCAAACCTGATAGTGGGCCTGAGTTCATCCAACGTAAATCGTTTGCAATTTTGATAATGGCAACAGCCAGTGTTTTTAACTGTCCTGACAAAGCAACAATGGCGTCTTGCGAGCCAATATTGTAGAAAAAGTTTTCACTTGGTTTAAAGCTAATACCAACCGAAGCACTCAGGTTACTCGCAAATTTACCGGCAAATTGTGGATCCGCATTTATACCCGTACCAACCGCCGTACCACCTTGTGCAAGCGGCTTCACTTGTTCAAGCGATGTGTTAATACCCGCAATAGCATTTTCAATTTGGCTTTTCCAGCTATCAAGGGTTTGTGCAAACGTGATTGGCATCGCGTCCATTAAATGAGTACGGCCTGTTTTACAAATATGCCCTACTTCTTTCGATTTTTGAGTTAACGCATTAATTAAGTGGTTTGCCGCTGGCAGTAAATGGTAGTACACACCAATACAACAACTCACCTGAATACTGGTTGTAATAACGTCGTTAGAACTTTGTCCCATATTCACGTGATCGTTAGGGCTCACGTTTTCATCAAGGGAGTTCGAAGCAAGTGTGGCAAGTACCTCGTTCATATTCATATTTGAACTGGTACCCGAGCCGGTTTGAAACACATCCACTGGGAATTGGTTGTCATATTCCCCTGTCAGTACTTTTTCGCATGCATCAACAATGGCTCCACTGATATGTGGCTGTAAGTGACCGAGTTCTTGGTTTGTTTTAGCTGCCGCAGACTTTACGTATGCTAATGCCTGAATAAACCATACAGGCATGGTTAAGCCGCTAATAGCAAAATTATCGACTGCACGTTGCGTTTGAGCTTGATACAAGGCATTGGCTGGTACCTTTAATTCGCCCATACTGTCTTTTTCAATTCGGTACTGTGTCATAGTTCACCTTTTACACGCTAAAAATTCATTACTTAATATGCGTAACTCTCGTTCCAACTTATAATATGCCTCTAACTTACCATGATATGTACGATAAAACCGTTTGAGTGCAAACAGCGGTTGATATGTAAAATCAAGGCAGATGCGTTGCACCACACCACCAACAAGTGGGTCGCATACTTTACCCAGCAAATCAAAGAACAAACGCCTTAAAAAGAGCTTTTGTAGCAATGATTGTTGACGCTCACCATAGAAATTTGCAAGTACTAAACCGGTCGAAACCAATTCATCCACTGTTTGATATGCACATGCAGACGAACATTTACTTAGTTTAGTTAAAAGCACTGAATAGTGACTATGAGTGTCGCTCGCATTCATTTGCAAATGATTGTAATTATCAATTGATTGAAAGCTTAATATAGATGCAAATTAAATGCAAACGATTATCAATTACATAAAATTATAAACACAAATACCTATTTGCTGATTTTTCCAAACGCCACAAGATGACATTTGTCATATGCAATTGCTGACAAACGTCTCTAACCACCAAGCTCCTTTTGAATAACACTATAACTGCGCCGAAAAAACGGTCAGTCATTAATCATATAAAGGACATTACTATGTATCTAATTACGAAAAACATCTACGCGTTACTTATTGCTACTGCAACGTTTACAGCTAACTATGCAAGTGCTGATCAAACGACTATTGATGAGATTGAATTGGCATCACAACAAAATAATGTGGCTCAACTTACACAAATCGCAAACACTGCCAAAGGCTATGACGCAGCGCTCGTTAACTACCGATTAGCTATCGCGCATAACATTATGGGCGAGAGTGACAAAGCGATAAGCTTACTCGATAGCGCACAGATGATTTTAACGGATGAAAAACTAAGCGAAGATAAAACAGAGGTTAACGCATTACTTGCCCAAGTTTATGGCTATCGCATTTCGATAAAGCCAATTACAGGTATGTACTACGGCATTAAATCGTCTAATGCGCTTGAAAGCGCAAGTGAAACCGATGAAACAAACCCGCGTGTACATTTAATTAAGGGCATTATCGCTTACAACACACCAAATATTTTTGGTGGTAGCAAACAACAAGCTCTTAAGTCACTCAATACGTCAATTAACCACTATCAAAGCGATGACAATCTGGGTTATCAGTGGGGTCAGGCCGAAGCGTTGGTTTGGCGTGGGCTTACTCACTTAGCACTTAACGATGTACAAAGTGCGCTTAACGATTGGCAGGCATCGCTCGATATTGCACCAAACTACACCTGGCCACAAATGCTTATTAGCAATAATCAAGGTTAACCTCCGCTAAAAAACAGCTAACGGGCAGCATGCTGCCCACTCTTAACTTAGGATATATCATGAAAACACTAGAACAGTACCGTGAAGAATATAAACAGAAAAAGCTACTCGCAATGCCAATCGCTGGCTGTTTTACATGGGCCGTATTGGGTATTTTAGGTACCTTTATCAACAGCCAATACATGGGACTTATCACCTTTATTGGTACAGGAATGATTTTTTACATCGCGTTAGGTGTCGCCAAGTTAACAAATGAAGCCTTGTTTGTTAAAAAATCCGAGCGCAATCCATTTGATAATTTGTTTTTAAGTACCGTTCTTATGTCTTTGATGGGTTACGGCTTAGTGATCCCAATGACTCAACTTGATCACACCACCGTACCGTTAAGTGTGGGTATTATCTCGGGGTTAATGTGGCTTCCGCTTTCTTGGACGTTGCAGCACCCACTTGGGGTTATTCATACATTCACACGCACAGTATCTCTTGTGATTTTATGGTATTTATTTCCGGAGGATAGATTTGTAGTACTGCCTTTTGCTATTGTACTCATCTATTTATTTAGTATTTACCAATTGTATTCACGCTGGCAAAATCAACTTAAGCAAACACACTCAACGGCATTAAACGTAGGTCAAAATGGATAATTTTAAACAGAGCCTCGCAGTAGAAGGAAAGTCATATTGGGTGTGGGGGCCACTTGCCTTTTCTAGCTTTTATTTTTTACCCCTTATTTTTAGTTTTGAACGGTTTACGCTATTTAAACTTATCGCAATGTTTATGCTGTATTGCGTATTTATTGTGTGCTACGTAAAAGCGGTAAACGCAAAAGGTGAAAAAGCCCTAGTACCCGTATTAACGATAGTAGCCCTTGCAACTTTTGGGGCTTATATTACACCGGGCACACAAGCACTGTTTGGCTTTGCCTGCTATTTTTGTGGCTTTAACTTTAGGCAACAAAAAGGGTTACAAGGATTAATAGGCGTATTACTTGGCATTGCGCTATCGGCCTATTTGTTTAATCTGATGGATTTGTACTACATAGTGCCAGCCCTTATCACCAGTATTGGCTTATATTTTATGGGTCGTGCTGAGCGCCGCGAACGCCAACATAGATTAAGTGAAGAGCAAAGCCAGCAACAAATAGAACAATTAGCTATGGTGGCAGAGCGTGAGCGCATCGCCCGAGATTTGCATGATTTAGCAGGTCACAGCTTATCGTCAATCGCCCTAAAAGCAGAGCTTGCTGAAAAGCTTATCGCTAACGAACAAGTATCGTTAGCACAAAACGAAATACAGCAAGTGGCAACCCTTAGCCGTGAATTATTAAGCGACATTCGTCAAGCCGTTACCAATATGAAGCAGTTTAAATTAGACGAACAGTTAAACCACCTAAAAGGTGAACTAATGCAAAACGGCTTTCAGGTAGATATCACTAATCACTTACAAAATGCCTCACAAGCTTTACAAAATACCGTATCACTTGTGCTAACTGAAGCAACGACCAATATTTTACGCCATAGCAAAGGTAATAAAGTAACAATTGATATTAGCGAAAACAAAATTTCAGTAACAGATAATGGCAAAGTGCACACATTTACCAACGGCAATGGCCTTAGCGGTATAAAACAGCGTATTGAAGCACTGGGTGGTGAACTCCTTGTCAGCAACAAAAATGGCTTTTGTTTAGCCATGACTTTTAAAACGGAATTATCATGATAAATGTACTTGTGGTTGAAGATCAGCAAATGGTTAGAGAAGCAATTAGCACACTGGTTGGTTTAGACCCGTTTATTAATGTTGTTGGCCAAGCACAAGACGGCAAAACAGCACTCACGTTTTTACATGAAAACACAGTCGATATTGTGCTTTCAGATATTGAAATGCCAAATATGACGGGAATTGAATTAGCGGAATCATTGCAAAAGAATAATGCTAATTTAAAAACCATGATTATGACGACCTTTTCAAAAGCGGGTTACATAAAGCGCGCGATGAACGCAGGTGTTTATGCCTTTATCTTAAAAGAAGCCCCATCAGAGCAACTCATTAATGCAATTAAATCGGTGCAACAAGGCAAAAAGGTGATTGATCCCGAACTTGCCCTACTCGCACTATCAGATACCGACCCACTTAACGATAAAGAGCGTAAAGCACTTAAATTAGCAGGCGATGGCCTTAAAACCCACGACATTGCCGCTAAGTTATTTTTATCAGAAGGCACAGTGCGTAATTACCTGTCAGAAGCTATCAGCAAATTAAACGCGGTAAATCGTGTGGATGCAGCGCGTATCGCACAGCAAAAAGGCTGGTTATAAACCAGCCTTTGTAAACACATTATTTGTAGCAGCACCTATCTAAACAGATATTTTTAAATTTTTGGTCCGAGCAAATCGTACAGTTGAGTAGGTCTACTATGATCTAACAGCGATCTTTCAAAATTACTTTTCTTTTCGTCAAAGTATATTGCTTGCATAGTCAGGCAAACGACTCAATCGCTTGTTTTTGTTCTGAGATAAAAGCTATCACTGCTGCATTTTGATAGCACTGGCAAATAGTTATGAAGTTTGTTACAAATAAGTCATTCAAACAAACGAGTCACGCTGTGGTAGAAAAACACGCGATTCGCTCGCTATAAACATGTTATGTGTATTTCAACCAAGGATGAAAAATTATGAAATCAGTTAAAACTCTAGCAATTATCTCAGCATTATTTGTTTCAACAGTTGTATCAGCAAATCCATTGACTTTAAAAGATATAAACCCTGTTGTGATTTCTAGCTCGCCTTTAGCAGGAACACCAACTGTTGATCCATCAACTAATGAAATAACCGTCACTTTTAGCTCGAATATGATGACCAATAAGATGTGGTCTGTCGTAAAACTAAATAATGGTAATTTTCCGCAAATAACAGGTGACGTTTATTTCAAAGAAGATTCACGTACTTTTGTTATTCCGGTTAAATTAAAGGCTGACACCGTTTATGCATTTAGTATTAACTCTAAAAACAAAAAAGGCTTTAAAGGGGTAAATGGTAAATCTGTTCAACCATATATAATTTCTTTTAAAACAGCAGGTAAGGCGTAACATATACATAACAAACGCTTTAACCAAAGGACGCAGAACAGCAGGCTTGCGCTCCTTCGTCGCTAATTTTAGCCTGCTATTTTGCGCCGTTTAAGCGAGGCGTTATAAGCCAAGGATAGAGCATTGAAGCCTTCCATCTTTTTATTTTTTTTAAGTATGTTACTAACTCATTTTACTGTCCTTGCCGAGTCTAAGGTTAGTTTTGCTACGATTGAAAATGTACAGCTTGAATATATTGATATAGGTACTGGAGATATTAATATCATTATTGAGTCAGGCGTAGGGATGGGAGTTAATTATTGGAAGCCACTATTAACTAAATTAAAAATGCTTAAACATCGAGTTATTATTTATTCACGTGCTGGCAATGGCAGCTCAACAGCAACTATTGACGTTTCTGTTCAGAAATCTAATAAGCGCCTACATGCTCTACTAAAGCTATTAAATATTGATAAAAATATTATATTAGTTGGGCACTCATTTGGAGGTATTCATGTTCGTGAATATGCTACTTCTTATCGGGAGCAAGTGATAGGTTTAGTATTACTAGATCCAAGTCACGAACAATTTTCGAAAAAGTTAATTCAGTTAGATAAAGCTTGGGCGGAGAGAGATGATAAAAAGCTAAATTCACTTTTGGCTCAAAGCCAAGAGTGGAAAGTTTTGCAAAAAATATATCAAAATGAGCAATTAAAAGATAACGGATCTATTACTAAAATACCGACTGTTATTGTCACCTCCAGTAAATTAGGAGAAAGCGATTGGTGGATTGGCCACAGTGAGAAAGGGAAAGAAATATGGAGAGAGCTCCACTCTTCATTAATAAGGTATAACCCTAATTCAATTCATATTGTTTCAAATTCAACTGGTCACAATATACCTATTGATTCGCCTAGTTTAGTTAATATAGCTATTAAACAAACAGTTGATTTGGTTAATGGATTATAACAAGACAATGAAGTCGGATTCGTAATAGTTGGGTCATGGGTGATTCTTGTGATTAAAAAATATTTATTAAAGCTAGTACTTGTCGTTTCAATGTTTATACCTAATTTAGTCGTTGCGAATAAACTACTGAGTCAAGATATCGATTACAGCAATAAATACCAACCACTGCTAGATAACCTTGTATCAAAACATATTCCCGGGGCAGTGCTCTTGGTTGAATCAAAACACGCCAGATTTATAGGTAGCGCAGGATTTAAAGACTTGGAAAAAAAGCAGCCAATGACAATAGATGTTGTGATGCCAAATGGTAGTGCTGGGAAAAAATTAACTGCGTTGCTGATCACTTTATTGGCAGAGGAAGGGATCGTTGATCTTGATTCACCGATAAGCAAATACCTTGATAAAGAATTACTCGGGAAAATCCAATATTCGAATAGAATGACTTTAAGGCATTTATTAAATCACACGAGTGGTATTTTTGAATATAATGATGCGAGTGAGTATGCGTTTTTTAAAGCGCAATATGCTCAAAAAAATAAAGTTACAACTGACATGTTTCCATTAAGCTTTGCGTTAAACCAACCCGCAGACTTTGCGCCAGGCAAAGGATATTCTTATTCGAATACTGGGTATGCACTTGCTGGAATCATTTTAGAGCGTGTTTTAAAAGACCATCCATCAAAGGCAATCAGAAAGAGAATTCTAGAACCATTAGTAATGACTTCTAGTTACTCTAAAGGGGTTGAAAAACATCATCCAGAGCTTGCTTCAGGCTTTTTTATCAATGATGAAGATCCTTTTTTCCCAACCCCGGTAAATGTGTGGGTTGATACAAAAGATATTATTGGAACAACTGCCACATCTGACGCTCCTTTAGCATCAGATGTTAATGATATGGCGAAACTTCTAAGGGCCATCGTACGCAAAAACAACGTGGTAAGTGAAAATGTGAGAACCCAAATGATTGGCGAAGAGTACTTAATTGAATCGTGGGGGCCACGTTTTTATCGTGCATCAGATTTCTATTATGGGCTTGGTATTTGGGTTGAAGAAATTAATGGTAGAAAATTCTACCATCATGGAGGTACTGAATTTGGCTATTTTACGCAAAATATTTACATCCCAGAGGGAGATGTCAGTATTACTGCCTTTGCGAATTGTGGTGTAAACGACAAATGTGAAGAAGCATTTCAAAACTTTACTTTTGAGGTGTTAGACTCCGTTTTAAATGTAACTACGGGCATATAACATATGCTTTAATCAAGTTACACAAAACAGCAGGCTTGCGCTCCTTTGCCGCTTATTTTAGCCTACTATTTTTCGCCTTTTATTAAGGTGTTACGATTTTCCGCTTATGGCACTTAACTTAAGTGACTTTCAGATTTGAATGAATCCTATTAATCAAATCTGAAAGATCACGTTAAAACTTCTTTATTATTGCTCGTCAGGCTCAAAACCAAATTCACCACTAATATGATTTGGGTAACCACAAATAGCGCGGGATGTTGCCATACCCGCCATGGTTGCCGCTTCTACACAACCTGCATTAACACCGGTTTTAATCCAATCTCCGGTAATCAGCAGATTAGTAAATTGCGTTCCATCCGTTGCTAAACGGTATTTGCTGGAATCAACCACCGACATAACATAACGCTCACTGGGATCTACATTTGCGCGCCAATATTGGCTATCAAAGCGCGCCTCTCCTACCGCATTTGTTGTATCCATTAGTGCTTGCCAATCAAATTCACCTTGTTTGGCAATATCCGGCCACAGTGGATACATTTGCTGCGTAAGTTTAAGAACACTATTGGCTTTTACGCGTGCGTTACACACGGCTTGAAAATCACTCTGGGTACTTGGTGGAAAACTGTCTTGCGTAAATGCGCTGCAAAAATAGGCTACATTTTTCGGCTCGACATCACCATGCCAATCTTCTTTATTAATCAGCTGCTCCATTGACGCCCAGGTATCAAAGGGTTCGCTAAAACCACTTAAAATTGGTTGCTCACCACTTGCTGGCGTATATGCCCAACCGGTTTCATCAAGCGGTTTATCTAACCACAGTTGAAACGCTTGTGTCGCAACGGCTTTTACTTTTTGTGAGGTTAAACTGAGTCCTTGGTCTTTTGCTAATAACTTTTCGCATAGATGAGGCAAGCTTGCCACCGATATACCATAAATGACTTTATCAAAATCAACGCCCTGTGTTAGCGTCACTTCTGGCAGGGCTTCGCCAAAGTATTGCTGATACACATTTGGCCAATCACTGTAAAAGCTCTCTAAATTAATATTGTGCTGCTTTATTAGCGCTGCTTGCTCATCATCAATTTGCTCATAAAGTGGATATGACGGCCAGCATGGTAGTCCTTTTACATCAACAAGCGGATGGTATTGCCCTGTTTTTAGTGCAACCTGCTTTATCAGTTTAATCTCATCGACACTGTTTTCACCTGCATTGCTTTGCGTTGGCAAAAGTTGCGTCACTTGGTGGAAATATTCAAACTTAACGCCGCGTTTAATGAGTAACTCGTAAATCGGACTAAATATGGTATCGCCCATACCTGCTTGCATTTTCCACATAACTCCGCCGTGATAACACAGCGATAAGCGCAGCATTGCCAATGCCGCGACGCCCGCTTCCACATTGGGTTTTGCAAAGTCCCCATCTTGGTAAGCAAAGACAAGATCGTAAAAACCTCGAACCGGCGCAGAATCTACTGAAAATTGTGTGTTTGCCCCGTGCTTTTCTAACCACGCTCTAAAATCAAGATTGTTAATTGCGCCAAAGCCACGTTCAAACACCTTGTCTTCAATTAAGCCTTCCATCATGGCAAGGGCTAAATCAGCGCAAATATAAAGGCGTCGAATATCAGCGTTATCTTCAAGTAAGTCTTCAAACTCTTCGTTTAACCAACGCTTAAAACGTCGGATGATCCACTGAATCGCGGATGGGTGTTTCGTATTAGAAAGGTTTTTATCGCTAGCGCGCTTATCAAAAAAGTAACTAAGCTCACTTAGCGTTACTTGAATATGTTTTGAGAACGTTTCTAGCGAATCTTCGGCATCGTCTTTAAACTCTCGCCATTCGTCTCTGATATCGTCGACTTTTTCTTTTACTTCATCAATAAAGTGGTCAAAAAGGTTTTGCTCTTCGTCGTTTTCAGGCGTTTTAATATCGCGCGCCTTATTCAATGAGTTCGCTTTGTGCTCTAATTCGCCGATAAACTTTTTTATCCAAAAATACAATAATCGCGCGATTTCCCAAAAGTGTAAATCCAATGTGCCATCCGCAGGGTTGCCCGGAATTAGCGGAAAATCGACAGGCCATGTTTGCCACTCGTTATCAATCAGCTCTTGTAATACAACATAACTGTGAGGCTTAAACGCCTCTTGCCAGGTTGCTAGCGGCATGCTGTCGGGGCGTGCTAATTTATCGTAGACTGATTGAATCGTTTTAAACGAATTTACATAAGCGCCAAACCATACGTGCAGTCCGTGCTCTTCGATACGTTGGCCCAAGTAAGGATTCCGGCCACTGGCGCCTTTACCACCAATGCGCCAACCTTGCTGATACACAGTAATATCGTACTTATCTTGCCAGTTGTCATCGTCTGTTAAATACACCGCGGCGGTCATAGCTGACACGCCACCGCCAAGTATCACAATTTTTTCTTTCGCCATGTTAAAGTCCTTTTGTAGCTATAATTTCACACGCTTTTTCTTGATCAAAATCCATTACAACATTAAATGGTAACAGCGCGCGATGGGTGCCGGGATAAATACCAAACATTTCACCAAGCGGAAACGTATCTAGCTGATACACGGTCACATCAAATTCATGCTTATAGATTTTAGCGCTGTGTACCTTCTTAATAATTGACGGAGAATGCACAACGCCTTGGTAAACTGCTTTACTGCCATCACCATTTGGTAATTGCTTGAATAGGATCTGGTCCATTTGCGGGTTTACAAAACCATCAAGTAACTGCTTGATAGCGTTTAAATCAAGATCAAAGAAGTCAGTATCGGACTTTAGAATTTCAAACGCTTCTTTCACCAATTCAACAAAATCACTCACAGGGTGTTCGCCGCCTTGCTCAACTAAATTTACTTCAAGCAGTTTATGTTTTGCCATTTTGGTATTCGGCGAAAAAGGCTGAAAGGCATCAAGGCTAAGCTCAAAAAACTGAGGTAACTCACCAATGTTTGGCATTTTATAGTCACATAAATATTTGTTGTAACCCCAGGTCTCGCGTCCATTAATCAATGCATAAATATTATTTACTGTGATAAACGCTGGGTACCAATAAATATGGTCAACTTTTTCTTTACCACGTTTGTTCACCATTTTGGCTACTGGTAACCAAAATATAATGTCAGTCTCTTGCATCCAACCTTGTTCACTAAACGGAGGTACTTTAGATGCGATGTTTTCGATATCCGTAAAGGTAAGCAAGGTATACGCACTTAGCGCCTTGAAGCGAAACTCATCTGATTTAACCGCGTTGAGTGTTGTGTCGATATAGGTTTGAATTTTTTCGCTACAGCCTTTAACGAAAAAGCCATACTGATTAGCATTTAACATGCGACACGGTGGTTCGGCAATCACATTGCCAGGAAACTGAATAAAGTTGGGTTGTAAAGGTGCTTGCGCCATAGTCTTCCCTCTAAATCGCAATTAAAATTAGGTATTTAACCCTTTGAAAATAGTACAAACTTGCGAAAGAGGGAATAATTAGTTTCTATTATTTTTACGCTTTAATTGGTAATTTCGATGTGCCTTGCAATTTCACTGGCTAATAACGCATAGCCTTGCGCGTTAAGGTGTACTCGGTCGGATTTTTTGCTGGCATCACCCAATAAATCTGGCAAGGTATCTTCAATAAGCACCAAGTCATATTCATCAGCCAGTTTTTTATACACAGGCATAGGTGAAAGTAACAATCCAAATTGTGGTACGGCAACTAACATCACCTGCGCACCGTGTTGCTTAGAGCGGATAATCATTTGCCTTAGATTTGCTTCGAGCTGGGTTTTACTTTTGTTTTGCAGTACATCATTACCGCCATAACAAATAATAATCAGGCTCGGCATATGCGTAGTTAACACAGTGTTTAAACGTGCAAGCCCTTGGCTGCTGGTTTGACCTGAAATTCCGCTATTTATAACTTCAATGCCTAACTCGCTCGCCAGTTTTGTAGGATAACTATTTGGTTTATCTACCCCAACTCCTTGTGTAAGGCTATCGCCAAACGCAACTATGTTAGCGTATGGGCTAATTTGCACAGTATTGTTGCCGCCGCAGCCATAAAGGCAAGTTACCATAAACATTAACAGTGTGATGCGAATCATATTACTTGCCTCTATACGTTAAGCCGTTTAGCTAAAGCAAACTGTTTAACAGTTGTATTGGGTGTTTTGGTTTGTTGCCGTTATTAAAACGCTTAACTTGTGAGCGACACGAAAATCCGGTCGCTACAAGCTGTTCAATTGGTGTGTTATCAACCGTTTGTTGCCAGCTCATTTCATAAAGCGCACGGGATTTATCTAAGTTTTGCGTTTCATGACCATAAGTGCCCGCCATACCACAGCAGCCCGTAGCTTTAGCATTGAGTGTTAAACCAAAATTAGAAAACAGGCTTTGCCATACCTTACTGGCGTTTGGCATTGCCGTGGTTTCAGTGCAGTGATTAAGTAACACAAAATGATTATCAGTGGTTGCTTCTTTTTGCTCAAAGTGTTGTGTTTCAAACCATTCGTGGGCCAACAACACATGGAAATCGCCACGCTGCTGGCCAAGTGCTTGGTTATATTCGTCGCGATAACACATCACAAGCGATGCATCTAAACCCACCATAGGAATATCCAGTTCCGCTATCTGGTTTAAAAATGCAGCACTGTTTTTCGCTGTTTTTGCAAACTCGTTTAAAAAGCCTTTTACATGCTGTGGCTTACCATTTGGTTTAAACGGCAATAGCACTGGCGTTTTACCAAGTTTTACCAGTAACTGGCAAAAATCTTCCACTAATTCAGCTTCATAAAAGCTAGTAAATGGGTCTTGTACAATTAAAACAGTTTGCTTTCTTTGCGATTCATCAAGTGTTTTAAGCTGATTTAGATTAAACGCAAACTGCTTCGACACGCGTTTTATAATGGCGTTGTCGCTTAATAATGGTGAATCCACATAACCGATTTGGTTTTTCAAAAAGCGCTCTACAAACCCTAATTTTAAAATAGGGTTTACTAGAAAGTGTATTTTGATTAAAAGCGGCGCTTGCGATTCAATATTAGCCACTAAGTAGTCTTTAAGCGGGCGCTTATAACGGGCATGGTATAAATTTAAAAAGCGTGCACGGAAGGTCGGTACATCCACTTTAATTGGGCATGCCGTAGTACACGCTTTACATGCCAAACATTCGTCCATTGATTCTTTCACTTCATGGGAGAAATCGTAAGCACCTTTGGCTTTTTGTTTTGCGAAAATGCGTTTTTCCCACCACGACTTAGTCTCGCCTTTCGCTATCGCTTTTTCACTTTCGAGTAGATCTATGCCCTTTTCACTTTGTAAACGCATCCATTCACGCATCAAACTGGCACGCCCTTTTGGTGAATAACGTCTGTCTTTTGTTACTTTATACGATGGGCACATAGGTGAGTGGCTATCATAGTTATAACAAAGACCGTTTCCGTTACAACCCATGGCATTATCGAAACTGTCTTTAATGGTGATCGGGATTTGTTTATCGAAATGTGCACGCTTAGTATCGTCAACACTAACAAGCTGCTCTTTTGACTCGAGTGGCGTACAAATTTTACCTGGGTTTAGCCGATTAAGCGGATCGAATGCTGTTTTGATCTTTCTAAGTTCAGTAAACAAGGTATCGCCAAAGAATTCTGGGCCATATTCACTACGGTAACCTTTTCCGTGTTCACCCCACATTAAACCACCGTACTTAGCGGTTAGTTTTACCACTTCATCAGAAATATGACGTAGTAATTTTTCTTGCGTTGGGTCACACATATCAAGGGCAGGCCTTACGTGCAAGACACCTGCATCAACATGGCCGAACATGCCGTAGTTTAAGTTGTGTGAATCAAGTAATTGCCTAAATTCAGCAATAAAGTCTGCAAGTGCTTCTGGTGGTACTGCCGTATCTTCGGCAAATGCTAGCGGTTTTTCTTTGCCCTTTACATTGCCAAGTAAGCCTACCGCCTTTTTACGCATGGCATAAATTTTTAGAATATCGGCCTTAGAATGCGTTACCTGATAACCAATGATCCCAGCTTGGTTATTTGCCATCAAGCTATCCAGCTTTGCCAACAAGCCATTTACTTTGTCATCAATATCCGCCTGATTTGTCGCATTAAACTCAACCATGTTGAGGCCCTGCATATCTTTACCCGGCACATCTTCAATCAGGCTTGAAACTGAATGCCAAATTATGTCTTCTCTAGCAAGATTAAGTACACGGCTATCAACGGTTTCAACCGAAGTCGCTTTGGCGTCCACCAAAAACGGCGAATTACGAAGCGCTGAATCAAAGCTATCGTACTTTATATTGATCAGCGTTTTAAATTCGGCAATCGGGGTAATATTGAGTTTTGCTTCACAAACAACCCCTAACGAACCTTCTGATCCTGTAATAATGCGGCTTGCATCTAACGTAGTTAGTTCATCGTTGAGAATATTTTCTAAATCGTAGCCTGTTAAAAAGCGGTTTAAGCGGGGGAACTTTGCTTTAATTAGTTCGCGTAAACCTATGCCAGTATTGAGTAATTGTTGATAGATTTTTCCGCGTGTAGATTGTTCTTCGGCGTATGTTTTAGCGGTCGTAACAGCAACCGGTGCGGTATCAAGTTCAGTACCGTCTACCAGCATGGTTTTTAAGCCGAGTACATGATCGGATGTTTTACCATACACAAGCGAGCCTTGACCTGACGCGTCGGTATTTATCATACCGCCAACGGTTGCACGGTTACTGGTCGACAAGTCCGGCGCAAAGAAGAAACCGTAGGGACGTAAAAAATCATTAAGCTGATCTTTAATCACCCCGGTTTGTACGCGCACCCATTTTTCTTCAACGTTGATCTCTAAAATCTCACGCATATGGCGCGATAAATCAATCACCATACTGTGTGTGAGCGATTGACCATTGGTACCTGTGCCGCCACCACGCGGTGTAAATTTGATTTGCTGATATTTTCTTTGATTTGCAAGAGAAAAAATCTGCTGAATATCTTGGCTTGTTTTTGGGAATAAAATACCTTGAGGTAACGCCTGATAAATACTGTTGTCAGTTGCGGTTACTATGCGCGTTGCATAGCTGATGTCGATTTCACCACTGTAGTGTGTTGTCTTTAACTCAGCTAAAAACGCCTCAGCTAAAGGCGGTAAGGTATCTTTTTGATCTATTACTTCAATCATTACTTGCTCGGTGACGGGGAACAGGGTTTGCACTCATTATATCAAAGAAATACAGCGAGTTTTGCTTCATATTTACAGTTTGTAACATCATTTATTCGCGCACTAAACCAAATTTTTTATACTATGAATAAATATCGTGTTTATACGTAAATTTATGCGTTTAGGATGCTACAGATGAAAAAAATGATAAACCATGTGTTTGCAATAATGTTTCTAGCGCTTGGCTTGCTTTTTATGGTGGTGCCAGGCCCATCACTGATCTTTTTTATTGCTGGTTTACTGTTGTTAGCGTTTTACTATCCTTGGGCAAGACGCTATTTAAGTCATTTTCAAAAAGCGCTTAAATCATCTTGCCAGTTTATCGATAAAAAATTAGCAAGACGTTAACGTTAAAACTGGCTTTAAAACATACATTCATGCTGCTAGCTTAACTAGCAGCTTAATAGTTCGTACCGAAATCCATTTTAAACTCCCCTCACTCCACACTACTCAGCAATTTAAGCGAAACGCGCCTGTAATTCAGCGTAGCTTTCAAATACATAATCTGCTTGATGTGCGTAGTCTGGTGTTTCGAACTCACAAAACAGTGCACTTTCCACCCCAGCATTTTTAGCAATGTTAATGTCGTGAAGATAATCCCCTATATATAACAAGTTAGCGGGTGCGATATTCCACTTTTCAGCTAGCATAAGTAATGCTGTAGGATCGGGCTTTGCCGGTGCGTCTTCACGGGTTATTACGGTTTCGATTGGTATTTGATTATTAGCGATTTTAATAGAACTTGCTTCAACACTGTTTCGCGTAATAATCGCGGTGGGATAGTTTTTATTAATTAAATACTGAACGAAGTGCTCTGCCCCTTCAATCCACTTTGCACTGTGAGCATCGTCAAGTTCTAAACGCTTTATTGTGTGATTCGCCCAAGACTGTTTAGGCTCATCTAACGCATCAACAAACTGCAAAATATCTTGGTCTAACGGACAGCCAATTTCCTTTCGCATAGTTTTAAAACACAAGCTACACGTTACTAGTGTGCTATCTAAATCGAAAATTACACCTTTGATATGTTCCATACTGCCTCTGTGTTAATTGCTTTTAGCGTTATACAACAAAAATACGCTAACAGATTAGGTTGTAAATGAATTAATCCAAGTTCTTAGCAAACTAACTTATTTATTTTTGATAATAATTATCATTTAATATTGATTGTTATGTTATAACACTTTATATTATGTGATGTTGTAACATATTAATTGGAGCTTTTATGAAACCTGGTATCCACCCTGATTACGGTAAAGTGGTTTTTCACGACACAGCAGCAGATGCATATTTTTTAGTTGGTTCAACCATCAAAACCGATCGCACAATCGATTATCAAGGTAAAACATACCCTTATGTAGCGATAGATGTATCGAGTGAATCGCACCCGTTTTACACAGGTAAGCAACGCGCTGCTCAATCTGACGGCCGTATTGCGAAATTCAATAAGCGTTTTGGTAAATTAGGAAGCAAATAATGCAAGTTTTAAGTTCATTAAAAAGCGCGAAAAAACGCCATCCTGATTGCCAAATCGTAAAGCGTCGCGGTCGCTTGTTTGTTATTTGCAAATCAAACCCACGCTTTAAAGCGGTTCAGGGCAAAGGTAAAAAGAAAAAATAGTTTTATGAAATGAAAAAAAGGCGCATTTAGCGCCTTTTGTTTTGTCAGCTTTATACTGATGACATATCAGTTAAAGGAACTGGTTACTACAATTTATTTAGCGTGCTTCTCACCTAGGTATAACCAAGTTTCAAGCACTGTGTCTGGGTTTAACGACACAGAATCAATACCTTGATCTACAAGCCAGGCTGCAAAGTCTTCGTGATCTGACGGACCCTGACCACAAATACCCACATACTTACCTTTTGCTTTAGCGGTTTGAATTGCCATTTCTAGTAGCTTTTTAATTGCAGGATTACGCTCATCAAATAAATGGGCAATTAGTCCTGAATCGCGGTCTAAGCCAAGTGTTAACTGAGTTAAGTCATTAGAACCGATAGAGAAACCATCGAAATACTCTAAGAACTCATCTGCTAATAGTGCGTTAGACGGCAATTCGCACATCATAATTACTTTTAAGCCATTTTCGCCACGTTTTAAACCGTGCTCTTCAAGTAGCTCAATTACGCGTGCTGCTTCTTCTAAGGTACGGACAAATGGGATCATGATTTCGACATTGGTCAAGCCCATATCGTTGCGAACGCGTTTAATCGCTTCACATTCAAGGGCGAAACAATCGCGGAAATCTTCTGAGATATAACGTGATGCACCGCGGAAACCGATCATTGGGTTTTCTTCTTCCGGCTCGTATTGCTCACCACCCACTAAATTAGCGTATTCGTTTGATTTGAAATCAGACATACGCACAATTACGCGCTCTGGTGCAAATGCGGCTCCTAGTGTCGAAATACCTTCAACAAGTTTGCTAATGTAAAATTCAACTGGGCTCGCGTAACCTGCCATCATAAAATCAATTTCTGATTTTACATCATCAGACTGTGCGTCATAGTTAAGTAGTGCTTTCGGGTGCACGCCAATCATACGGTTAATAATAAATTCAACACGTGCTAAACCAATGCCTGCGTGTGGTAAACGCGCAAAGTCGAATGCTCTGTCTGGGTTACCCACATTCATCATAATTTTCATTGGCAGTTCAGGCATTTCATCAACGCGAGATGTTAATACCTCAAAATCAAGTAAACCTTGGTAAATGTAGCCTGTGTCGCCTTCGGCACAAGAAACTGTCACTTCTGCGTTATTTTCGATGGTGTCTGTCGCGTTACCACAACCTACTACAGCAGGAATACCTAACTCACGTGCAATAATTGCGGCGTGACACGTACGGCCACCACGATTTGTAACAATCGCTGCAGCGCGTTTCATAATTGGCTCCCAGTCAGGATCGGTCATGTCGGTTACTAACACATCGCCTTGCTGCACTTTATCCATTTCATCAATTGAATTAAGTACGCGTACTACACCTTTACCAATTTTATGCCCAATAGCACGGCCTTCGCATAACACGTTTGACGAACCATTTAGCTGAAAACGTTCCATTACGTTAGCGTCTTCGTTAGAACGTACTGTTTCAGGACGTGCTTGAACAATATATAGCTTGCCGTCATTACCGTCTTTAGCCCATTCGATATCCATTGGGCGACCATAATGCTTTTCAATGATCACGGCTTGTTTAGCAAGTTCCATTACTTCTTCATCAGTAATCGAGAATTGATTTGAACGGGTTTGTTCAATGTCCACTACTTCTACTTGCTTACCGTGAGATTCATCGCTTGAGTAGATCATCTCAACTGCTTTTGAACCCAGCGTACGGCGCACAACCGCCGGACGATTTGCCGCAAGTGTTGGCTTGTGCACATAAAATTCATCTGGGTTAACCGCGCCCTGCACTACCATTTCACCAAGGCCGTAGCTCGATGTGACAAATACCACATCTTCAAAACCTGATTCGGTATCAATACTAAACATTACACCTGACGAGGCTTTATCAGAACGAACCATGCGCTGAATACCCGCTGACAGTGCAACACCACGATGGTCGTAACCTTGGTGCACACGGTACGAAATTGCGCGGTCATTAAATAACGACGCGAATACGTGCTTAATTGCCACCATTACTGCGTCAATACCGCGCACATTTAAGAATGTCTCTTGTTGCCCTGCGAAAGACGCATCTGGCATATCCTCAGCAGTTGCTGATGAGCGAACGGCAAACGAAACATCTTGATTTTCATCACCATGAAGCGTTGCATACGCTTCACGAATTGCAGAATCTAAATTACTTTGGAAAGGGGTATCGATAATCCATTGACGAATTTCGCCACCAACGCGTGCTAATTCGTTCACGTCATCAACATCAAGCGTATCAAGTACATTGTGGATTTTATCGTTTAGGCCTGATTGCTCTAAAAACTCATTAAAAGCATCAGATGTTGTAGCAAAACCACCAGGCACAGTTACGCCTGCGTTTGCTAGGTTAGAAATCATTTCACCGAGGGAAGCGTTTTTACCACCAACACGTGGTACGTCATTCATACCAAGTTCTTGATACCAAAGTATATATTGCACGGAAATTCTCCATAAGCAAAAGGTTGTGAGAGTGTGTTATCTAATCCTAGTTGAGATAACATCAAGTTGCTAAATGTGAACGCCTATTACATCTGCGATAAATTTGAACGGGTAGCAGGAATTAAGGTTTCGTTTAAAGCGAGCATGATTTTACATAGATGAACAAACCAGGTAAAGCGAGTAAAAACGACAAAATCAAGGACAAATACCCGCAAAAAAGTAAAAATTAACCTTAAATGCGTTAAAACTGCATTTTTATGCTAGTGACACCGGTGCCAATAGCAAAATTAGAATAAATCATAACAATAAATTTTTTTTAAATATGATATTAAATAAGTGTTTAAAGAACTAATTTGAGGCAAAAACAGTATTTAAACCACTAGACTCACCTAAAAGCACAGCCCGATTATTTTTGGCTTACTCCCTCGCAAGCACGTTACAACGTTCTAATACCCTGAGCAGATATTTGCGAGCTTACATATCGCGCCTAACGCGAGTAATTTGGAACAACTTTTTGGTTTAAATAGTAGCGAATAAAGTGCCTTGTCAGGATATGTTAATTGGTTTAACATTTCTGTTAGCGTGTATTTCGGCAAAGGAGTCGCCGTTTAAATACACCAAAACCTTACAATTAATTCATTAGCAAGCAGTTGAAAAACATGGAATATGCAATGAGACGCGCAGATTTTTATAACCGAAAACGTATGGTGCATTTGGCATCGTGTGCCGCTTTTATCATCTCGACCATTTTAATAAGTTTAATCCTTGCAGAGTGGCATAAAAAATCCCTTGCTTGGGTAAAAAATGGCTACTTAGCACAAGGAACAATCGTAAATCTTGATAACAAACCAAGTAAGCTAAATACGCTATTACAGCGGGCAAGACTTCATACCGCTTTCGCAATTACTTACAGTGTAAAAATTAATAACGCACTGTTTAAGAAAAATGCCTATGTAGATCAGAATGTGTATGCAAGCTTGAGTGAAGGTAAGTCAGTTCCAGTGTACATCGCAAAAAATGGCGAACAGCACAACTTAAAAACCAATATCGATAATCAACTAGCACAATCACATCTTATTTATTATTTATCTAAAACCGCCATCATTACTGTGCCGGTATTTTTAATTATCCACGCGCTGCTAATGCTTATATTTGTTCGAACTCGCGCGAATATCTTGCTTAAAGGGTTTTATACTAAGCACTCTTGGTTAAATACAAACGACAATGTACTAATTTGGTTAACTCATTCGCAAATCATCGTTATCCGCTTTGACAAACATCAAACTAAAATGCTGGCTCAATTATATCAACAGGAAGAATGCTTAGAAGATCTAATCGCAAAACTTAAGCGCCCTAATATCTACGCAATTGATATCGCAGATATTAGTGCAATTGAAAGTGAATATGCCTCGCCAAAATTATTGGTATCAACAACAAATCGAGCCTACAAACTTAGCTTTATGAATTACGGGTTAAAACATCACGCATTGACTCAAATAGCACAAAATCTACCCGCACACCTTATTCACAGTATTAATAAAAAATCACGAATTATGGGATTTTTGCCATGGTTTTTGCTCTCTGTGCTTTGCGTAGCCGCTGTTTTACAATTAAATAATCACGCGCTTATTATAATAATTGCTGCAATTTTTATAATAAAGCTGTTACCAAAATGCATTTTTCATATCTGTTCACCGCGCGAAGTGCAGCGCTGGCGAATACCTGATATTTGATACAGATTCCTTAAAGGAAATTAAATGCCTGCAACCTAGTTTAGGTTGTGTCGTGTTTAATTATTTGCTCTTATATAAGCGCTCTCACAACAAAAATAAGGTTATTATGCGCAGCGCATTTTATATATCCGACGGTACGGCAATTACCAGTGAAGTATTTGGTCATGCTACCTTGTCGTTATTTCCTGTCGAATTTAAACACATCACCATTCCGTTTGTTGAAACTGAACAAAAAGCATACGAAGTTAAATTACAAATTGATAAAGCGTTTAAATTAAGTGGTGAAAAGCCTTTAGTGTTTTTTACCTTTGTTGATCCTCAGTTGAGCGACATCATTTTATCGTCACAAGGACAATGCTTTGATTTTTTAACTGCTTACAGCGGCCAAGTAAAAGACACAATTGGCGTTGAACCTGTGCCACGTACACACCGAACTCACTCAATCCATGAAAAAAGCTACGATTTCAGAATCGATGCCGTTAACTATGCACTTGCCAACGACGATGGCAGCAATTTAAAAGATTACGATGAAGCCGATATTATATTGGTCGGTGTCAGTCGCAGTGGTAAAACGCCCACCAGCTTATATTTAGCACTTCAATACGGCATAAAAGCGGCTAACTACCCACTGACTGAAGATGATTTAGATATGATGCGCTTGCCGAACGCGCTTAAAAATCACAAAAAGAAACTGTTTGGTTTAACGATAAACCCTGAGCGCCTTGCTGCAATTCGTAACGAGCGCATGGCCAACAGTAAATACGCGTCGCTAAGGCAGTGCCGCCTTGAAGTACGAGAAGCTGAAATGCTCTATAAGAAAAATAAAATACCTCATTTAAGTTCAACACACTTTTCAGTTGAAGAAATCTCCGCAAAAATTCTGGCAGAGACAGGGCTTGAACGCCGTAAGTATTAGTCACTTTTTGTTGTAAATGCCTAAACAGTGAATAACTCATTAGGCATTTCTTCATTTATTATTCAATACGCTAAACTTAATTTAAGTACATTTGTATAAGTTAGATAGTTTTGATTTATCAATTTGTATCAAGTTGTGCCATATTTTAACTAGGACTCAGATATATAAGGATTTTATTAATAATAGAGAGCGAACATGCGTTGGGTAGTAATATTTTTTGTTTTAAATATATTTAGTAGTAGTTCGTTGCAAGCCAACGTTATTGACATATATATTCGCGATGATGTGTATAAAGATTACACCACTTTTGTAAATAATCGCGACATTACTAGCATCAAAAACTTTTCAGGTAAAGCAATTCGCCGCGATGTGGTTGATATGATAATCGCGCAACAAGCATTAAAACTTGGTGGGTTTAACTTTCAATTTAACTATATTCCCGGCAAAGTAAATTTTCGTAACACTCGCATGCTTGAAACCGGCAAGTTGCTTATCAGTTTCGACTCATATTGGTTGGCAGATGCTCATGCCAACGCAAACTTCTTGTATATCACCAAACCACTTATTCGCCGTGGTGAATATATCGCAGGGGTTTATACTAAAGCAGGACGAGAAAAAGCCCTTGGTTTAACTCAAATGAGTGATTTTAAGCGTTTAAGTGCGGTATCAACACCAAAATGGCGCACCGATTGGAAAACGCTCTCAGATTTACCGCTCAAAGAGTTAGTCATTGAACACGAGTGGATCAGTATGGCGCGTATGGTCAACACCGGCTGGGTAGACTTTATGTTAATGCCATTTAACGCAACTGCTGACCAAAGCTTTAAGCTTGATAAAATCAATTTGGTGCCAGTGCCAAATGTAGCGATAGAACTTAAAGATAGCCGTCACTTTGTTATTAGTCGTAATCACCCTCTTGGCTCACAAGCATACCTAGCCCTTGAAAAAGGGCTGAACATTTTACGAAACCAAGGCGCAATAGAGAAAGCCTATACCCAAGCCGGCTTTTTTGTTGATAAGCAGAATTTAAATATTATTAATGCGCAGCAAGACTAAGCGCTATCTAAAAAAAACGATTGGGTCTTATTGTATTAGAAACGCTTAACTTTTTTGTCATATTTCATTTTTGAAATTTGCTATTCGTATGTGTGCTAATAGAAGCCGCTCAACCGCAACGTTATGTATTAAACTCAATTGCTAACCATACGTTTATCTAACTCATATTTAGACAATTATGATTAGATTCAACGGTCGGTTCTGTGCCAACAACTGTTTTTTGTCCTGCTGAATTGACTTGTTAAGTGCCTTTATAGACATAATTCCGATGATACTTTAGATATGGCAAATTCTCATTGAACAAGCTAATGTTCATGGTCGGCTCTATACCTGCTTTACTAGGTTCTTTAAATTTACTAGATATCAGAATATTACCTGAATCTGAAAAGCTGATTAAACCTGAGTCGAAAGCTCTGTCGATAGTTGCAACTAACAATAAGCCATTAAATTTATCTAGCCTTTCTTGTGAATTTGAATCTTTCCACGGTTTGATATGACTTGCTACTAATAGCTGCTCTTCTATTGATGAAGTAACCGCACAACCTTGCCACATATCTATTAAACTTTTGCGAAAGCTTCCTTGACCAATTCTTGCTTTTATTAAGCTACTTTTCTCGGTAACAGAGGTAGTTTTATCCGCTAATATTTCATCTAAATCTCGTTCAAGATTAAGGTCTTGGAATGAGCAATATTCAATGAATAGGTCCAATGCTCTACTGTACATTGAATTACCCGTGGAGTTTAACTCGATGAACTCATCCAAGGATTTTAGCTTCAATGCAACTGAATTAGGATTTTGTACCTCTAGCAAATTTACATTTGTGAGATTATTAGCAATAGCCATTCTAGACAGACGACCTGATATTGCCCCATTGTATTTAGTGGCAGAGCTTTCTTTAGCCTTTGTTTCCGATACGATCCATTGCTTAAAATTCAAGCGATACTCCATAGGCACTTAACGCCTCGTTAAGAGGCAAATAATATGTTGGCTAAAATAAGCGACGGAGGAGAAAAAGCCAACTGTTATTTGTCCTGCTTTAAGGACTTGTTAGGCATTTTTTCTTTAAAAACAATCTTTTCTATAAGACTTGTTTTGATTTTTTCTACCTGACCACTTGAATTATCTATGTACATTACCCAATCTTTAGTTTCTTGTATTAAATAAGAGTCATAAGTTTTTTCTTTGGTTTTAATAGATACAAATTCGAGCTTAGCGCCACCTAAAGCAACTGGTATTTTAGGGTAAATATATTTTGTGTAGTTACTTATTACCATCCACAAAATAAAGAATATTCCAATTATACCGAATGCCATTTGATATAAATTTTCGTGTTTTTCTTTTGTTTCAGGATCTGAATAGTTTGGCTCAATTCCCAAATATTTGTCATCTTGGTTCAGGGCAATACCTATATAGCCCAAAAAGAAAAATGTAGTAGCTTTCAATATTCCTGAAAATTCAGGAATATTGAAAGCAATAACTAAACTAACGATAAGCATGGGTATTGATAAAACTCTTGAAAGAAAACCAAGGAGTTTACTAACCCATGTTTCAGTTTGACCTACCATCATAACGATATTGAATATCGAAAAAGCTACGACTGTATGGGCAATTGTGGAAGCTAAAAAACCAATTATAAGAAATGAGTCTGTTGGATTTTGACTAATTTCAAATAACTCTTTGCCATATAAGATTGTGTAAATAAAATAAGGTAGAGAAATTACTCTTAAAGACCACGGTAGAACTTTATCGATTGTGAGGCTTTTATTTATATTAGATAGATTAACCTTGATGCCAGTGTATACAAAACATATAACTGAAAAACCTATTACCCCAAACCCTGATAGAATGTATTTAGCTTGAACTAATTGAAATTCATAACTGCCAAAGTTTGATAAATACACATTATGAACAATGAACCCGACAACATATAAAATGACAGGTATTTTTATCCAGTGCTTTTCTATTAACTCCAAACCTGAATCCTTTCGTGATGCCTAACGCCCCATTCAGGGGCTTTTAATAGTTGGCTAAAATAACGAACGCAGTGAGGAAAAGCCAACTGTTAAAAGTCCCACACTGCAATGGCTTGTTAGGGTTACGGAATACGCTCACCATATTCGTCAACTTGCTTACCCCATTTATTCATCATGGTTCCACATTTTTTGCACGTCCACCCACCATAGTTCTTTTGGAACTCATTCTGGGGGCGTCTTATTATAGGCATCTTTAGCTGACAATTAGGACAGTGAACTCTGTTTGAATTTATCCCTAAATTAGACTTTCGCGCATTTTCTACTTTAAAAAATAGAAATAATCCTATAACTGGAGACAATAGCTTCGCAATTAAAACCCAGCTCAATTTGTAACCCTAACGCCGCAATATGGGGCGTATAAATGCTTGGCTATAATTAGCGAAGAATGAGCGCCAGCCAAGCTTTAGACGTCCCATCCATAATTGCCTTGTATGGATAATTCACCCATCTTAATTATTATTTTTATACCGATTTAGGGTAATGTGAGGCCCAGGCTTTAGCTGCAACTAAAGCC
>NZ_LKBD01000014.1 GCF_001399975.1 Pseudoalteromonas sp. P1-9 | reverse complement strand
TGCAATCGCGCACTTTTCTGAATGCTTTAGTTTTAACAAAGTTGATAACTAGTTGCCAGTATTATTAAAAATACATGTGGTTAATTTTTGAGAAAGATAAAAATGCGCAATTTGCGCATTTTCTTGAATATGGGGGAAAGGTTTAAATTCAGAGGCTGAAAAGTAAGGGTTTAAAAAATCTAAAGGTCCGTTATTCGCTCATTACTGTCGGATACATAATTAAATTCAGAGGGTTATTTCCGCTTTGTGCCAACAACTGTCATTCGTAATCCCCGCATAACTAGCTAATAAAGCTAGGCTATATTTGGTGAGGCACGAACAAAGCCAACTGTTTTTCACTCTTTTTAATTTGCCTTGTTATATTTCGTGGGCACCTACAACCGTTTCGCATTCTCCAACAGCACTGAATCCATAACTCTTATAACCAATATCTTGTTTTAACCATGCATCATAGTAGATTTTTCCCTTGAAAAACCTCATAGTCATACGAAATGATTTTTCATCTGTTTCAATATGTAAAACCTGATAATTTGAGTTTTCTCGTGACGGAAGTCGCCCAGAAAACCAAGACTCGACTCCGCTCAAAAGACAATTTATTTCTTTTTTTGTGAACACCTTCCAATTTGGATTCAATTGTCTATCAGCTGTAATTTTTGTAATCGAATAATATTTTATTGGTGTGTCTTGAGAAGTTAAAGCAGATTTAAATTCATCCAGTTTCTTAAATGACCTTTTGGAATCAGTAACAAAAGTGTATACCCCGAAAATGAAGAAAAGAACAACAACCCACCACGGTGCTCCTTGTTTTTTATTGGAATCCAAAATCAAACCTCAAACGTAATATAACAGCTTATTAGAGCGCATATCGATTTAAGGAAGTTATCCATAACCTAAAGCTTGCATACCAATAAGTAATTTTATTCAATACTTTCAGTAGATTAACAGTATATTATTGACCTAGCAATTTAAAATAGGATTTAGATAATCGAGACAGTTAAAGTTTTACATAACGTGCCATGCTCATGAACTAAAGTGGGTCTTCGTCATGCAATGTGTGTACTGACGTTAGTTTTATCAACGACCATTGATCGCTCAATTGCGACCTTGAAGACTGTTGCTGAGGTTCCATTCCGCTTTTATTAAACCCGAAAATCAAGTTTGAATTGATAATGCGAGACAGGGAGCGAAGCGAGTCGAGCAAGCCATGTACAACATGGACGTTGCTTCATGGCGTTTATCATAAAATTCAAATTTGATTTGAGGATTAAGTTTGATAGTGCGGTCGCCTTTCTTTTGGTTACTTTATCTTTGGCGAAGCAAAGAAAAGTAACATAAAGCCCAAGGATGGGCTTTTTCGAAACGCATGGAGGCATAATTTAGCAGTCACTCAGAAGTATGAGTAACTGCTAAAAATTAGTTACCTTTCACTCCCAACCTCTACCGGCATTGTATCCATTTGCGGCTCTATATCCTCGTGTGGTTTTGGCTTATGGCGCTGGGCAATAACAACGCCGATAAATACACAGCCAATTGCGAGCCATTGTTGCCACGTTAAGAACTCATGGAGAAGTAATGACGCGAGTAGCAAGGTGAATACAGGAATAAGGTTTGAAAATGCAGCGGCAGTTAACACCGATACTTTTGAAATGGCATAGTTATACATGCCGTAGCCACCGAGTGTTACAAATGAGCCTAAGTAGACAATAGCGGCAATACCTTCAATCGACATTTCACTCGGTATTTCGACAAAAAACAAAAATGGCGTAAAGAATAATGTGCCGCTTATACCTTGCAGAGCGATAAGGCTTATTGGTGAATAACGATGAGCTAAATGCTTTACACATACTGAGTAATAGGCCGCACAGACCATAGCTAAAAACTCTAAAAAGTTACCTAGTGTGGGGTTTGGTGCGGCGCTGGTATCGGGTGAAACAAGCGTAAGCGCAATGCCACCTACAATACAAAAAACAAACCCGGTGATGATGGATTTTGATAAATACTCTTTCAGCATAACAAACGCGAGCAATGCCACAATCAGAGGGAAGCAGCTCACAATCACACCCGCTTGACTGGCAGAGGTATATTCAAGGGCGTAGCCTTCAAATAAAAAATACAAACAGGGCTCTGCAAGTGACATACCGAATAGATACTTCCAATCACCTTTTTGATAGTCAAACTTTTTCACTTGGCGCCAAAGCAGCATGCATAGGGCAAATGTAGTGAGCATACGCAAGAAAATCACCACCGCAGGGTGGTATAAATCAATGGCGTACTTTAAGGCAATAAACGAGCTTCCCCACAAAAATGTGGCGATTAGTAAACATAAACTAGCGGGCATAAACACAACTCAAATTTTAGGGGCAGTGAATTTTATCAGACTTTTATCGGTGCAATAAGCATCAAGCGATGAGTGTCGACCAAAGAATAGTAAATCATGAAAATGCAAAATTTTATGCTGTTATAGATTAGATTTTCTTATTTATATTTGGTTGATTAGGTGGTTTGCATGATATTTTTTTGTGTGAGACCATTTTACCCTTGTTGATTTTCTCAGCTTTGATATAACAAAGACACTGGCCCGTCGTTTAGGGTGTGGGGAATGAGTGAAACAAGTCAAACAATTGTAATAAAGCTGGGAACAAGTGTATTAACCGGTGGCAGTTTTACCTTAGATAAAGCGCATATGGTTGAATTAGTGCGTCAGTGTGCCCAATTAAAAAAGAAAGGGCACAAAATTATTTTGGTTTCGAGCGGTGCGGTTGCCGCGGGTAAAGAGCATTTGCATTTAAGTTGTGATTTAAGCAATGTGAACAATAAACAAATGCTTGCAGCGGTTGGCCAAAGTCATTTGATCCATACATGGCAAACCTTATTTAACTTATACGGTATGCATGTAGGGCAAATGTTATTAACCCGCGCAGATTTAGACGACCGTGAGCGTTATTTAAACGCACGTGATACGCTAAAGGCATTGATTAAGCACGATATTGTGCCGATCATTAACGAAAATGATGCGGTAGCAACACAAGAAATTAAAGTTGGGGATAATGATAATTTATCGGCTTTGGCTGCGATTCTCGCTAAGGCCGATAAATTGTTGTTACTAACGGATCAGCCGGGATTGTTTACCGCAGATCCGCGCGCTAACCCAGATGCAAAATTGATTAATTTGGTCGATAAGATTGACGCTAATTTAAAAGCATTAGCGGGCGGTTCGGGTACGAATTTAGGTACCGGCGGTATGGCAACTAAACTGCAAGCAGCTGATATTGCGTGCCGTGCAGGTGTTGAAGTGATTATTGCCGCAGGCCATAAAGACAATGTAATTGTAGATGCGGCACTTGGCAAAGATGTTGGCACACGGTTTGTAGCAACAGCGTCGGTGACAGAAAGCCGCAAACAGTGGTTAATGGCAGGGCCACCAGCAAGCGGTGAGCTAATATTAGATGAAGGCGCAGTGAGCGCAATGAAACACTCAGGGTCAAGCTTGTTAGCAAAAGGCTTGAGTGATGTGCTTGGTAAATTTGAACGCGGTGCCATGGTGAAATTATGCGACCAAAATGGGGCGCAAATTGCACGGGGCATTTGTCGTTATTCATCAAGCGATTTGGCCCAAATAAAAGGGCAACATTCCGAGCAAATCAATCAATTGCTCGGTTACGACTACGGGGCGGTGGTGATTCACCGCGATGATTTAGTACTTTTTGGAGGATTAACGTGATTACGCAATTAGCACAGCAGGCAAAGTTAGCAAGTTTTGATCTCGCTGTGGCGACAACAGCACAGAAAAATACAGCATTAGAAAATATTCGTTCCATCATTTTAGAAAATGCCGAGCAAATCGAACAAGTGAACCAGCGTGATATTAACGCAGGTAAAGAAAATGGCTTAACCGAGGCCTTGCTCGATCGTTTGTTATTAAACAAAGAACGCATTTTAGGCATTGCCGATGATATTCAAAGCTTAATTGCAATGGATGATCCAGTTGGTGGTGAATATGACGGAAAAGCGCTTGAAAATGGCCTGCGCTTAAAAAAACAAATTGTGCCATTAGGTGTAGTAGGCGTTATTTATGAAGCGCGCCCCAATGTTACTTTAGATATCGCCTGTTTATGTTTAAAAACGGGTAATGCCAGTATTTTACGCGGCGGTAAAGAAACACTTAATACAAACACTTACTTAGTAGAATTAATTGGTAAAGCGCTTATTGATGCGGGCATTAATAAAGATGCAGTACAATTAATTACCAATCCAGATCGCGCCTTAGTACTTGAGCTTTTAAAGCAAGATAAGTACATCGATATGATTATTCCGCGCGGTGGCGATACATTGCAAAAAGTATGCGTTGAAAATAGCACAATACCCGTTATCACTGGCGGTATTGGTATTTGTCATTTATATGTCGATGCTTCAGCCGATTTACAAAAAGCATTGGATGTTATTGAAAACGCTAAGGTACAGCGCCCAAGTGTGTGTAATGCACTTGATACAGTACTTATGGATGAATCAATTGCAAAGCAGTTAGTACCATTATTAGCTGAGCGTTTAGGCCAAGTGAAGCTTAAAGGCTGCGACAGAGCAGCAGCGCTTAGTGAGCGTGTTAGCCTAATTGCGGAAGGTGAGTACAGCAAAGAATGGTTAAGCCTAACGCTTGGTATTAAAGTTGTTGATGATATAAACCAAGCGATAATGCATATTCGTGAGCATTCATCCGGTCACTCAGATGGCATTTTGTCTGAGAGTTTGAGCAATACCAATAAGTTTGTCGCAGCGGTAAACTCAGCGGCAGTTTATGTAAATGCGAGCACGCGCTTTACCGATGGCTCGCAGTTTGGCTTAGGCGCTGAGGTTGCAGTATCAACACAAAAACTGCATGCCCGCGGGCCGATGGGCCTCGAAGCATTAACCACCTATAAATGGGTAGGCGAAGGTGATTACCTTATTCGCCAATAAGCTTAATAATAAAATCCCACCCCCTGTGGTGGGATTATTTTGTATGGTGGGCATGTATTTAGTGTCGGATGCTGAATTCACATTTGAGATTATTCGCACACTTAATTTTAAACTGTTTGTAATTGCCGTTTTGCTTGGGGTAGCGATTGCCCTTGCTGGTGTTATTTCTTTTAAAAAAGCGAGTACCACGGTAAACCCACTTAAACCTGAAACCGCCTCAAGCCTAGTCACTAGCGGCATTTTTCAATATACGCGAAACCCAATGTATTTGGGCATGGCTTTAGCGATTTTAGGCTTTGCTATTTTACTTGGCAGTTGGTTAAGTTTGTTAGGTGTTGTGGCATTTGTATTGTTTATCGAGCGCTTTCAAATTAAACCGGAAGAAGCCGCGTTAACCGAGTGCTTTGGTGAGCAATTTATCCAGTATAAAAAACACGTTCACCGATGGTTATAAGTTAGACTCTTCTTACTTCGGGCTAACCTTTATTCGTTCTAATATTTACAGTAAAATGCCGCCAAATTGATTGGAGGTTGTATGAAGTTTGTTCGTTGGTTATTAGGCCGCATTATTTTATTTTTTGATTTTATTACAACACCACGAGGTGTTAAGCGCGATGCACAGTTGCAAGCTGAAATAGACACAAAAACTCAAAACTTAAGCTTATATCAATTCAAAGCGTGCCCGTTTTGCGTAAAAGTACGCCGCGCAATGAAGCGCAATAGTTTAAATATTGAATTGCGTGACGCAAAAGCCGAAGGTATTCACCGTGAAACACTTGCAGCAGAAGGCGGTAAAGTAAAAGTGCCGTGCTTACGTATTGAGCAAGACGACAAAGTAACATGGCTTTACGAGTCTAACGATATTATTGCCTTTTTAGAAAATGAAGTAGCCAATAAAGCTGCTTAATTTTCAATAAGTAGTAAAGAGTTTTACAAAACGCAGCTTCGGCTGCGTTTTTTGTTTTTTCATGTTTTATATGTAATATGTCACAGTGTTGTTTTGCTTTTTGTTATGGAGTGACGAATGAAATGGCTGATATTACTCTTATTTTTTCCACTGAATTTATATGCGAGCCAATGTGGTAAAGACATGGATAAATCCTTAGTAGGTGGTGGATGTGTTTGCCCTATTGGTAAGGATTGGCGCTACGGTCAGTGCGTCAGCTATGGCTTGCCTGAATTTGCCATTGATAATGGCGAAGGCGGGTGGCAATGCATTGAAGGCTATGTTCAAAAAGGTAAACGCTGTGAAAAGTACATTGTGCCGGTAGCAGATAGTAAACTTGTGAAAGTAGCAGTACACGATTGTGATGGCACAACAACGGGTAAATGCAAATTACCTAAACAAATTCAAAGCTACTTATTAAAGAAACAAAAAACGCAGCTCTAGGCTGCGTTTTGCTATTAAAGGAATTTATTAGCTTTTTTCTTCCACTTGCTTTGCAACTGGCTTGGTTATCTTTTTAGCGGAGGTTTTATCAAAAATACCTAAGCGAATGCGAATAAAGTGGAATATTTCGCGTGGTACGTCAATATCGACCGCGTTTTCTAATCCTTCAAATCCAGGCGATGAATTCGCTTCGCAAATCTTAAAGTGTTCTTGATCGAATAATAAGTCAATACCTGCTACATCTAAGCCAAGCACATTGGCAGTTTGGGTGGCAAGCTATTCAATTTCAGGAGTAATAGGGTAAAGTTTACCCACGCCACCTAAGCTTACATTTGCTTTAAAGTTTTCGCCGTTTGAGTTGCGTTCCATACAGGCAATTGCACGACCACCTATGGTAAATACGCGCAAATCTCTACCGTGACTAGCTTTTACAAACTGCTGCAAAATAATATTCGCTTTTGGACTTGTTGCTTCAATCAGTTGCATTAAGTCATCAAATTCGCCTGGTGATTTTGATAAAAATACACCGCTGCCTTGCGAACCCGACAGGGTTTTTACAACCACAGGAAAACCAATTTGCTTTTCAACTAACGCCACGTTTACTGGGAACTTAACCAGCATGGTATCGGGTGTTGGTAAGTTTTTCTCAGCTAAGATTTGCTGTGCAAACAGCTTATCTTTTACGGTTTCAATTGAATGCGAGCTGTTTACACAGTAAACACCTAAGCGCTCTAAGTGACGAATAACCGCAAGGGTAAAGTAGGTTGTGCCAGCACCCATGCGTGGCATTACAAAATCAGGAAGTTCCTGACGTTTACCATCAATTAGAATACTTTTTTCGTCATCACGGGTTACCGTTAGATCGAACTGATCCGGTGAAAATACCTGTAATTCAATATTTTCTTCTTTTGCTACTTCAAGTAAGCGGTGTATTTCGTACGCTTCTTGACGCAATAACATTTCGTTTTGCTTGTAGATTATCCAACCACGCATTAGTAATTACCTTCTAATTCATTAAATGCGTTATCAACATTGGCTTTAACTGAACTACTTAGCGTATGAAATCGTTTGCTTTGAGTAGCCGATTTATACTTGTGCCACAAACTCTCTAATCGAGTTTCGGGGTCTCGTTTTGTAACGCACATAGCCACAAAATTCTCTTCAGTGTGATTTTGTGGCTCTGCTAGTTGATGTTCTAATTGAAATAATCGCTTACCGATGGCTGTTAACAATTCTGCTTCTTGAATTGTAAAGTGTCCGCTACGGTTAAATCCTTGTGGAAAATTCAGGTCATCATAGAAATTGCTTGTTTTTACAAAACCATGTAATAAGTCCATATGAGATACTCATGTTGACAACTTTGCCCATTTTGGCGGAGTATGCGTGAATTGTGTTTACTAAGTACAACAATAAAAATTTATCGTCACGATAAGAGATACTGCTTTGGATATCGAATTAGTTAAAACCTTTATAGAAGTAAAAAACTGTCGCCATTTTGGTAAGGCGGCTGAAAATTTATATTTAACGCAAGCTGCTGTAAGTTCGAGAATTCGCCAGCTTGAGCAGTATTTTGGCGTAGAGCTATTTATTCGCAACCGTAATAATATTCAGCTTACGCCTGCGGGCGAACGATTTGTTTCGCATGCCGAAGTGATGATGCAAACATTGCGTATGGCAAAGCAAGATGTAGCATTAACCCAAGAGCAAGTGACGCAAATCTCTATCGCAGGTACGCCGAATACGTGGGATACCTACATTCATGATGCGATTTCAAAAATATACGCGACGCAACCTGATGTAAGCTTGGTGGCTGAAATTTTAGCGCGAGAGCAAATCACGCGACAATTGTTAGAGCGCTCACTAGATATCGCAATTATTTTTGATCCGCCCAAAGCGGAAGAGCTCAAAATTGAATTACTGCATACTTTTGCATTAATCCCAGTATCAACTTCAAGCGAACCAATTGCTAGCCCAAGTGATGTAACCCGTTATATTCGTGTTGATTGGGGCACTAATTTTACGGCATGGCATGGAAAAGAGCTTAAAGGCATGGCAACACCATTAATGCGAACCAGTACAGCACGGATCGCTCTTGATTTAATGTTGCAGTGTGGTGGCACAGCCTATTTACCCGATGTACTCGTTGAACCTTTTATTGAGCAAGGCTCATTGCATCGATTAGAGGCATTACCTGAGTTTAAGCGTGATGTGTATATTGCGTATCACAAAGAGAATGAGCATGCCCAAAAGCTACACGCTATTCGCCGTATGTTAGGTAAAGAAGAGCCAGAAGCACCCACTATTATTGTGCCTTAATCTCGATAAATATCGGGTAAATAGATTTCCATATTTGCTTCTGGGAATTTAGGCGCCTTAAAACCAAATTGTTGGTAAAGCCCATGAGCATCTTTAGTGGCAAGAGTAAAACGCCTTAAACCTTGTAATTTTGGATGTTCAACGACTGCTTTTATGAGAGTTTTGCCAACCCCCAAGCCTTGGTTATCAGGTAAAACAAACACGTCGAGCAAATTAGCAAATGTCGCATAGTCACTTACTACCCGTGCAAATGCGAGCAATTCGCCGTCTTCATTCTTTATAGCAAAGCATAATGAGTTGCTTAACGCTGTTTTTAATGTGCGCTTTGGAATATGTAAACACCAATATGCATGAAGCGATAAAAACTGGTGAATGTGTTCAAAATCATGATCATCAATTGTGTGGCACACCTTCATATTGTTCACGCCTTAATAAAAGATAAGTGGTAATGTCAGTAGTAACAGACTCGCCATAACTAAATTAAAGCGCTTTAGCTTTTGTGGATTTTGTAAAAAGCCATTTAGGAAACGACCAACAGCAACCCAAAAAAACGAGCAGGGCAAGGTCGCTAAGTTAAATACAACTACGCCCAATAATGCCGAGGGCCAGTAATGTTCATTTGGTAAAGTAAGTGCGGTGACTAAAGTGAGCAACATTGCCCATGATTTAGGGTTCACTAATTGAAACAGCGCTGCTTGGCTAAAGGTCATGGGAGAGGCGCTACTATTACTGCTATTTGGCTTACCACGAGCAATCTTAACGGCTAAATAAATAATGTAGCTGGCTGCAAATACACTTAATACTTGATGCAGCATTGGATACTGTTCAAACAGCTTGCCAAGGCCAAGCAACATAGCTAAGTGCATACACGTCATGCCGATACGTATACCCACAATATGCGGCAGTGTTTTACGAAAACCAAAGTTCGCCCCTGAATAGGCGAGTAGAATATTATTTGGCCCGGGTGTGAGTGTGGCACTAATGCTAAATAATATAAGTGCAGGCAATAATGATAATACAGTGCTGGTTTCCATTTTGATCCTCAAATTGTATCAATACAATTTCATGTTTATTTATATTGTTAGCAATGGCATATTGTTTAAAAAGGATCAATTTAAATATTGTTATGAATACAATTTGGTTGCCGGAAATAACAGAGTACCAAAAGCTCTGTAAATTAAGTTCAAAATATCAAGCGCTTGCAGATTTAATTGAGCGTGTCGCTCAATCTGGGGTAATTTCTGCGGAGCAAAAATTGCCAGCGCAACGAATTTTAGCCGACCATCTTGGTGTGACTCATGGCACGGTTACGCGCGCCTATGATTTACTCGTTAAACGCGGCATTGCTACGGCAAAACTTGGGGCAGGCACGTTTATAAAAGCGCAGTCAGTTCATCTGGATGAATTGGACGATACCGATTTTTCATCAAGCATGATGCCGCTTATGGGACAGCAAAATGTATTGGCCGAGCAAATGCGCAAGCTAGCAAATAACGCCTCTGCGCTGACAGATATTTTGCGCTACAAACTCAATGGCAACGATGAACTACAAGGTACGTTTAAAGCTTGGTTAAACGATAAAGGGTTGCAAATTGGCAAGCAGGAACTGATTTTTTGCCAAGGTGCTCAGCAAGCGATTTATAGTGTGCTTGCTGCATTGTGCCAAGCTGGTGATACGGTGCTTCATGAGGAAATGTGTTATCCGGGATTTTATCAAGCGTGTGATTCACTCGGTTTAAATACTAAACCGATTGCTCTTACACCTGAAGGCATCGATTTAAACGCCCTTGAGGCCTACTGTAAGTCGAATTCGGTTAAAGCGATTTACATAACGCCAAACTGCCAAAACCCCACCAATATTCGCTATGACCAAGCAACGCTAGATGGACTACTTGCACTCAGTCAGCGTTACAACTTTTTTATTCTTGAAGATGACGTTAACTATTGTTTGCCTGAAAACTGGCGTTTACCGCTTTGGCAAACCGCCAATGACAGAGTGTTTTATATAGGTAGCTTTTCAAAATACTTTGCTGGTGGCCTGCGGGCAGGATACTTAATTGCGCCATTTTTGTGGCAACAAGCCGTGCTTAAGCAAATTCATAGTCAGTGTTGGTCAGTATCTATGATGAATTTTGAGTTGTTAGCACTTGCATTACACGATGATGAATTTAAACGTAACCAATTGCAGCTCGCAGATGAAGTAAGCGCGCGCATCAACTTACTGCGAGCGCTCTTTGAAAAACATGGCTTGAAGGCGGTGTTTTCGGGCTTGAATGTGTATTTACCACTGCCGGAGCATATCAATGTGTTCTCACTGGCAAATCAATTAAAAGCAAATCGGGTTATTGTGCGAACCGTTGATGTATTCACACGCAATGGCAACGCGAATTGTAACGCACTTAGATTTACTTTGGGTGGACCAAGTTCACGACAAGCATTTGAACTTGGCCTTGCCCGTGTTGATCAAGTGCTACGGCATCGTGATGGTGGTATTGAAGTGGTCATTTAGCTTAAAAAAATGAGGGAATGACTTCGAAAAATAGCCGTGGTGTGCTATCTTTTCGCCAATTTTATCGCTATCGATTTATAAGAGACATTTGATGACAATTCGTACACGTGTTGCACCGTCACCAACCGGTGATCCGCATTTAGGAACGGCCTATATTGCACTATTTAACTACTGCTTTGCGAAACAGCAAGGTGGTGAATTTGTACTGCGTATTGAAGATACAGACCAAGTGCGTAGCACGCGTGAATCAGAACAAGCGATTATGGACAGCCTTAAATGGTTAGGCCTTAACTGGGATCATGGTCCAGATATTGGTGGTGAGTTTGGCCCTTACCGTCAGTCTGAGCGTTCTGATATGTACAAAAAATTTGCTCACCAATTAGTTGATGAAGGTAAAGCGTTTTACTGTTTTGCCACAGCTGAAGAACTTGACCAAATGCGTGAAGAGCAAATGGCGGAAGGTCTTCGTCCTAAGTATGACGGCCGTGGTTTAAACTTGTCTGAAGACGAAATTAAAGCAAACCTTGAAGCGGGTAAGCCTTACGTTATCCGTATGAAAATTCCTGCTGAGGGTTCGTTTAAGTTTAACGATTACCTACGTGGCGAGATTGAAATCCCGTGGGAAAACGTAGATATGCAGGTGCTTTTAAAAGCAGATGGTTTCCCAACCTATTTCTTAGCCAATGTGGTAGATGATCACCATATGGAAATTAGCCATATTTTCCGCGGTGAAGAGTGGATTAACTCAGCGCCTAAGCTATTAAAACTTTACGAAGATTTTGGCTGGCAGCCGCCGGTATTGGGTCACTTACCACTACTGCGTAACCCTGATAAGTCAAAATTATCTAAGCGTAAGAACCCAACATCGATTAATTACTATAAAGAGATGGGCTTTTTACCAGAAGCATTGCTTAATTACCTAGGCCGTATGGGTTGGTCAATGCCAGATGAGCGTGAAAAGTTCACGCTTGATGAAATGATTGAACACTTTGATATGAAGCGTGTATCACTAGGTGGTCCAATTTTCGATATCGACAAGCTTAACTGGTTAAACGGTTTATGGATCCGCGAAAATTTATCTGACGAAGAGTTAATAGCGCGTTTCTTTGACTGGAAATTCAACCCTGAGTTACTTGCTAAAGTATTACCGCAGGCAAAAACGCGTATTAATACGTTATCTGACTTAGTTGATTTAGCTGGCCACTTTGTTGCAGGTACACCAGAATATGACCCAGCATTACTTACTGCAGGTAAAGTAGAAGAAGATGTGGTACGTGAAGCGTTACAAATTTTCATTTGGGAACTAGAAGCACTACGTACTTGGGAGAAGTCAGAGATTTTTGCCATTGCAAAAGCGGTTGCAACGCATTTTGAGCTTAAGATTAAAGATTTCTTAGAGCCAATTTTTGTTGCTATCACAGGCAAAACATCGTCTACATCGGTTGTTGATGCAATGGAGATTCTTGGTTCAGATATGTCGCGAGCACGTTTACGCGTAGCGTTAAACCATATCGGTGTTTCTAAGAAGCAAGCGAAGAAGTTAGAAAAAGCGTATAAGGCGTACCAAGCGCAATAATAATTACGTTTTAATTTACTGTTTATAAAAGCCAGCATGATGCTGGCTTTTTACATTTTATTACTATTAATTTATGGGCGTTTTTCACAAATTAGGTACGATATATCCGTTTTTAATTTTTCATTCAAATACAAAAGGATATGTTATGAAATCGGTTTCTTTTCTGATTTTTATAGTAACGCTTTTAATTCCCGCTACAGCAATGGCAAAAAACCAAAAGCAAGGTCAATATTTTATCAACTTTGGGGCTGCTTCAAATTATTACAATTACAACAGTAAGGATGCGCGCGACGAACTAGATCAAAACCTGCAAGATTTATTGGATGATTATGATTTAAATGGTGACGATTCTGACATTGTTAACGCAAGTATTGGCTTAGGTTATTATGTGACAAACGATTTAGCAGTACGCGCCAACTACACCTATGGCATTGAGCTTGATTGGTTAGACCTATGTTTTTTTGATTGTAAGAATAATGTGTACCATGACAGCGATGCGAGTATTTTAACCTTAGATGGTATTTATCATTTTTATCATATTAATGATAAGTTATCGTTTTACGGTATCGCGGGTCTTGCAGTAACGCGTGTCTCTACTAAATTAACTTACCATCGCTCGCAACAGCGAGAGCCGATTGCACGTGAAAACTCAACCAATTTTGGGGCAAATTTAGGCTTAGGTTTACAGTATGATTTCGCCCGTAACTGGGGCTTAAAAGCCGGTTATAGTCACCACACTTTCTTATCTATGGATAAGTATTATTTAAATTTAGAATGGCGCTTTTAGCAATCGTGATTGCCTTTCAACAGGTATGACCAATTATTCAGAAAAACGCTGATAAAATGCGCGGCCAAGTTAAAATTGAGGTTATTTTATGTTATCTGGTTTCTATCAAGAGTCTGAAGGAAAAGTATCGTTCAGCCGTGATCAGGCTAGCCGTTTTGCAAAACTGATTGCTGACGATTACAACCCGCTTCATGATATTGATGCAAAGCGTTTTTGTGTACCAGGTGATTTACTTTTCTCAATGGTGTTAAATAAATACGGTGTAAGTGAAAAAATGCACTTTACTTTTGCTGGTATGGTAGACGAAAAAGTATCACTTACTTTTCCAAATGCCGACAGTGAAATTGCGTTAACGCAAGACGATAAAGTGTACTTATCGGTAAACCGCGAAGGAGAGACATCAACCTGTGAAGAGCTGACCAATAGTTTAATTAAAAACTATGTGGAATTTTCAGGTAAAGCATTCCCACACGTGATTATTCCACTGATGGGTGAGCAAGAGGTGATGATTAACCCCGCACGCCCTATGGTGATGTATGAGTCAATGTCGATTGAGTTCTCTAGCCTAGATGTTAAACAACCGGTATTAGAGTTTGTAACGCCTGAATTTGAGCTAACAGGAAAACGCGGAAAAATCACGCTGCCATTTGTTTTTAAAGATGGCGATAAAGTGATTGGTAAAGGCGAAAAGAATATGCTGGTTTCAGGCATTCGTGAGTATTGCCAAAAAACAGTAGATGACCTTATTAGCTACTACAACCAGCGCAAAATTGATTTAAAACCAGCTTAAAAATTGATACAGAAAAAGGCGAGCATTTAGCTCGCCTTTTTTAGCTCTTCTTCCAAGGTTTGGCTTAGTTGTTCAAGCGCTTTTATTTTTTCTCTAGCAAACTCAAGTTGTGATTCTTCTAACTCTGCTTCAATGCCTTTGACAAGCCAGCTATTAAGTAGCTTTACTTTGTCTTTGGCGGCTTGAATATAGGCTGTTTTTAACGCGATTTCTTGTTCATTCTCATACGCTAAGTAAGCGTCGTGATCATCTAAATCACCGGTAAATCTTGTCTCTATCTTAGTTAGTGATATTGGCGGAATATCCACTTTAACATGGGTTTTTACGGGGCTGCTTAACGTTGTTTTTAATCGGCTGTTAACGGGCGATACCGGTGTTTTTGTTTCAATGGTTTGTATTTTTGCTGCGGGTTTTACACTTGAATGCACGGTTTTTGAAGCATTAATTTTAGTATATGTATTTGGGCTCATTGGCAAATTGCTAAACCAACTAAGCGCGATAATTAAAGCTATAACTATGCTAGCAAATAGTAATTTTAATTTCATAATTGGCCGCCTTTGAGCCATTGATTTTTAGCAGTGGCATACTGCTTTTTAGCCAGTGTTGTTGCAAGCGTGGTTTTTGCATGATAAACAACGGTTTCACTGTTTTCAGGGTAGTAATCATATTTCTTATCAAATACTTGAATGATCACCCATTGGTTTTTCGGTGTGCGTAAAAGTGTTGGACCTTGTTTTGTTGATAAATTAAATGCAGCTAGATTAACAAAGTTATTGTTAAGCGTTTTACGCTTTATAACGGCTTTTTTGCTATTCAGTTGCTGTGGCAGCGCATTATTTTTGTAGGCAGTTTGTGCAGCTTCTTGCGAGCTAAAGATTAGCGATGCGGCTGTTACTTCTGAGCTGTAGCGAAATTGCTGCTTTTTTTGTTGGTAGTATTTTGCAATTTCAGGAGCTGAAATTTGTTGTTTCAAACTTTCGAGGTATGGGCTTTCATTATGCATACTGGCTTTTACACCAAGGTAGTTAAGTAGTGCCGGCGTGATAGCCTGACTTGTACTGAGTGATTCGAGTACCTGCCAGCGAACATTTGGGTTTTGATGTTGTTGCTTTACGGTTTGGTAATGGGTTTCAACTTTTACAAGTTCAGTTAGTTGCTTTATATCTCCTTGGTGCAAGTTAAAGCGCGCTTGCATGGATGCATCATTATAGGCATCTGCCAATGTATAGTTTGTAGTTAAGGGCTGAGTTAACTTAGCTAAAAGTTGCGTTGTTGCTACGCCATTATGAGGGTAGTTACCCAGTAGCCGTTTTAGTTCAGCACTGCTAAGGGCAATGTTTGGTGCTGAAACTTTAGCATTTCCATTATCTAATAAGCTGATCATATAGCGCTTTTTATGATAGTTAGTGCTAAAGCCTACACTTGAAACTCGCTCTAATAATGTTGGTGCTTTTTGTTTTGCCAATGCAAGATGAAAATACAAGGTTTCAAGCCTTTGTTCTGTTTGCTGCTTGGTTAATTGCTCGCCTTGCTTTACATAAAATTGGTTCATAAAAGCAATTTCTTGGTTATTAAATTGCACATTAGCGTGTGCAAAGCACGCTAAAAGCGTGCTTAATAGTACTAAAAACTTCATTTATAGCTGTACCACGGCATGGTTAAGTAAATGAACGACCATAGCAATGGCATGTGGGATCACAACTTGCCCGGTATTTACGCGGTCGTAGTGATCTTTTGAGTTAAGGACTATGCCACCTTGTGAATATGAAAGGGCACCACCTTGAGTAAGAATAGGACGAATATCTTGCTGGTTTGCATCAAGTGTTGCGTAGTATTCAAGTGCTTGGCTGACTTTACTAAAATCGTTTAGCTGCTCTTTATCGTAGTAATCTTTTACCCACGATTCCCAACCAGAGTGATTTAATGCAGATGTTACCCAAGTGTGGTGTGGTTGTAGTAAATCAGTGGTGTGAAATACAAATCCTAGGATCTGTGGATTTTTGCTTTCGACAAACTTTTGAAACCAGTATTGACCCAAATGGTCAATTGGTTGGAACGGCATTTCTTCAAAGTCATCATACATGTTGTAGTGTGAGTGACCATCGATACGGTAGTTTGCTTCAGTAATGCCGTAGCTATTATATTTAGTTGAGTCAGAACCAAACCAACCTGTTTCGCCACCACGACCATCGTCCAAGTAATCGCCTTTTAACCAAGTTGCGGCTAAATTATCAATGTCACCCCACACCGTAAGTTTTTGGTAGTTATAACCACCAAAGTCATTGCCGTGTTGGTCAGGGCCTTGGGTATGGTTTTGAAAGTGCCAGTAGCTAGTGTATTTTACAATGCTCTCAGCTGCGCCCCAAATAGGCGCTTGTACGCAAGACCCTGTGATTGCGCCACAAAAGAATGTATCTTCAAAATCATCAACGTCGTAAGCAGCTTGACCAAGTAGGTTAGCCAATTGTGCAACTGACAAATTAAGTTGAGACGCCCATGCGGACAACTTGGCATACTCAGTAGAGCTTGGGTTTTGTTGCATGTAGTTTACTGCATCAATAACAATGCGTTTGTGTGTTTCTTGTGAGAAGGCGTTTGCTTGTTGGCTTGCGCAAGCAATAGCACCAGCGACAAGTAGTGAGATAGCGTTGGTTTTCATGTGTACCCTTATTTTTGTTGTTAATAAAGGTACTAAGTTAAGTGTTTAGTTTTACAGCTAATTTACAGTTTAATGAAGTATTTACTCTATATCTTATGTGAGCAGAGCGAAATATTTTTATCTGGTGTAAGCGGTTTAAATGTGAGGTTTATTTAATTGGCCAAGCTAACAAACTTATTAGCAGACATAAAAAAACCGCGAATTTCGCGGTTTTTTTATTTTTGGCTTGTTAGCCAGCTAAGGAATTGGCGTGCGTCGCTTTTATTTTCGAAATCAACGCGTTGGTTGCCTGACTTATCTTCGAAAGTCACCTTGCTTTTGTTGATGGATGCAAAGTCCACAGGCAATGCCACATGGATTTTGGATCCTTGATATAAATAGTCCATTTTCGACTCTCTTATCTAAGTGTTTAGGGTAAACACTGGTTTTACAAGTACAGCCACTGGATCAGGGTGCCTGCGATTTCCATTAACTTAATACAGAGTTATGACGTTTTAATGACGTTAAAGTTCATTATTACACACTGTATTTTCAAAGTGATTCACCAATATAGTGCTTTGTAGATGTTTGTTGTAAGGACATTTGTCCTTAAGGGCGTTTAAAAAACGCCCAGTAGGAATTTTCAGCCTATTTGAACTCTAACTTACCTTTCATAATCGCCCAGTGGCCTGGGAATGAGCAGAAAAATGAATAGTCGCCACCAGCCTTTAATTTGTCAGTCGCAAAAGTGAGTGTGGTTGTTTCGCCGCCACCGATTACTTTGGAATATCCATATACGCGCTTATCGCCTTGTTTTACATATTGGTTATCGATTCCTGCCGACATACCGTCTGTTGCAACAGCCTGTATATTCGCTGTGTCTACAACTACAACGTTATGGCCCATGGTTTGGGCAGGTAATTTACCAACGTGTTTTAACTCAATGCTAATTTCTTTACAGTCTTTAGAAAAGCTCAGTGTTTTTTGATTGAATTGCATCATATCGTTGGCTTCGAGTGTAGCTTTGCACGAAGCTGATGCATGGGCAGAGAATAGTGCTCCCGCTAACGTAATAAAACTTAACTTAATTAAATATTTCATGTGTCTTCCTATTTAATGCTATTGATAATCGTTTTTATTTTATGTTTTAACAACTGACTTGCAAGGTTTTGTTTCAATTAATAAATGGTAAAATGCCTTGTCTTGATACACGTCAGAATAATTTATAGGTTTTACGCGCATGAAATTACAAGAGATCAATAAAGCTCGTTATCGCAATCATTTAAATAAAGTGATTGTTGGCTGCATTGTGGCACTCGTTGTCGGTAGTTTGGGTATTGCACAAGGGCTCATCGCCGTTTTGCCTAATGAGCAAGGGGGTCATTTTCACTGGAATCTTGCAGGAGTCGTGATTAGCTGTTTGGTGATTGGTAGCGTGCTAAAAAAATATAAGCATCACGATTTTATGACTGAAGTGACTTATGTTTGGGAGCTTAAAAAGCAGCTAAATTACATTACCCGTAAAATGCGTAAGTTAAAAGCTGCTGTTGAGGAAGGCGATGTTATCGCTATGCAGATAATTAACTACTCGTATGCTGGTTCTCGTCAGCTTTGGCAGCTTGATGACAATACTATTACGATGGAAGAGTTAAGTATTTGGCAAGCTGAACTCGATGCAAAAGCCCGTGAAGTGAATGTTGTTCTTGATTCTGAAAAATATGATCCGCAAAGCCTTGCAAACTACTGACCGCTTGCTTAAATAAAAATAAGTGGGGAGTTTTAATTATTTAACTCCCTTTTTATTTTTAAGCAAATACTTAGAGTTACAGGTGAAGTGATATCATTTCTCTATCTGCTTTGGTCATTTTACTAACAACCAATAAAAACGAATTGTCTATAAGGCGCTCAATCTCACCTTTTGGCATTGAACCATCAAGAATCACGGTATTCCAAAGCTTTTTATTCATATGATAACCTGGAATAACAGCGTCAAAAATATCGCGTAGCGCAAGTGCTTCGTCGGAATCGCATTTTAAATTAATGCAATAGTGACCCGCCATTTTGCCATTTGTATCTTTCTCATTACCGTTACCAAGTGACAGGGTCGCAAACATTTTATCTTTGACTTTAAAAACGTCTACGCCTTCTCCAAATGGTTGGCTTACGGTCGTGAAAGGCTTACTCAGAAAGTATTCTGTAACAGTGTGTTTATCCATTTTATATGCCTAATTTTATAGTTAGGGTTCTATCCTACTAGAGCGTGTTGATCTTTGTGGTCTAAATTCTGTTCAAATCCAAAGCTTTTTGATCGCGGCGTTGCTTTGTAGGCCTAGCGAGCTAAGTCAAGAAGCAACAACAAAGAACAAAACGCTTTGGGTTGAACCTGTTAGGCAGCGCTTATTTGGCGTTTATACTGCGTTGCCCTACATGGATGCAGGGTAAGGTGACTTTGCAGGAGCACAAAGTCTTTATCGTTCATTTATGTAGAGTAACTACACTACAATCACTCTGCCTTGTTTAAATGCCAAACAAACTGCTGCAGAAATAGACAGTAAAGGTCAACACGCTCTAATCAAATTGAGATAAAGTAAAGTCGCACTAAGCGCTAATTTAAACTTTTAATTGCTTGCCCGATCCCATCTAGCGTAAGAGGAAACATGCGCTTTTCCATTAAGTGCTCAATAATGCCAATTGAAGGGTAGTAGTGCCAATATTGTTTCGGTTGTGGATTAAGCCAAACTACATTACTAAAGTGTTGCGTGATCCTTTCAAGCCATACTCTGCCTGGCTCTTCATTCCAATGTTCAACACTGCCACCGGAGTAATCAATCTCGTAAGGCCCCATCGTTGCATCACCAACAAAAATCACTTTATAGTCGCTTGCAAAGCGGTTGATGATTGTTAAGGTATCCAATATGTCACTGTAACGGCGCTTGTTATCTTGCCAAACGTTTTCATATAAGCAGTTATGAAAATAGAAAAACTCAAGGTGTTTAAATTCAGAGTGTGCAGCGCTAAAAAGTTGCTCACAGGTGTGAATATAGTCATCCATCGAGCCACCAATATCAAAGAACATAAGTACTTTTACGGCATTGTGGCGTTCAGGTTTCATTTTTACATCGAGCATACCGCCTTGTTTGGCTGTTGCGCTAATGGTGTTATTTAAATCAAGCTCGTCACTTTCACCGTTACGGGCAAACTTTCTGAGCTTTTTTAGCGCGAGCTTCATGGTACGCGAGCTAATATCTGCGTCTTGGTCAAGGTTTTTGAACTGACGTTTATCCCACACTTTTACAGCACGGCGATGATTGTTGCCATCTTGCCCAATACGTATGCCTTCAGGATTATAACCGTAGGCACCAAACGGGGAGGTGCCGCCAGTGCCAACCCATTTATTACCACCGGCATGCCTCTTTTGTTGCTCTTTTAAGCGCTCAGCCAAGGTTTTCATAAGTATATCAAGGCCACCTAGGGCCTCAATTTTGTCTTTTTCTTCTTGGCTAAGGTACTTTTCAAATTCCTTTTTTAACCACTCTTCGGGCAGTTGATGCTGGGTTTGCAGCTTAGAGAAAACATCAACAGCCTCAACCCCTTCAAAATATTCAGCAAAAGCGCGATCAAATCTATCAAACTGCGTTTCGTCTTTGACTAAGCACAGTTTTGCCAAATGATAAAAGTCGTCGATGTTGGCAAATACGACCTGTTTTTTTAATGCATTGATTAAATCTAACAGTTCACGCACGCTCACATTTACGCGGTGTTTTTTTAATGTGAAAAAAAACGCAATCAGCATAAGTCTTAACGCTTAGCGAGAAATGCAAGTTTTTCGATTAGGCTTACATCTTGCTCATTTTTAAGTAGTGCACCAAAAAGTGGCATAAGTCCGCCTTTTTGAGTTTTATCATGCAAGGTTTGTGCGTCTATATCTTCGGCAAGTAACAATTTAAGCCAGTCGATTAATTCACTAGTAGATGGTTTCTTTTTAAGGCCATTTACATCACGTAAGCCAAAGAAAACTTGTAGTGCTTGTGCAAGCAAATCCTGTTTCACGTTAGGGTGGTGAACCTCAATGATCTGTGCCATTTCTTCTGCTGTTGGAAAGTTTATGTAGTGGAAAAAACAGCGGCGTAAAAAAGCATCGGGTAACTCTTTTTCATTGTTAGAGGTAATAATAACTATTGGGCGCTCTATTGCTTTTACGCGTTGTTGTGTTTCATACACATAGAACTCCATTTTATCGAGCTCTAACAACAAATCATTTGGAAACTCGATATCAGCTTTGTCGATTTCATCAATTAATAGAATAGGGCGTTTGTTCGCTTCAAAGGCTTGCCAAAGCTTTCCTTTAACAATGTAATTGCTAATATCGTGTACTTTTTCATCGCCGAGTTGGCTATCACGCAAGCGTGATACAGCGTCATATTCATATAAGCCTTGTTGTGCTTTAGTTGTTGACTTTATATGCCACTGAATTAATTCAGTATCGAGTGCTTTTGCCAGCTCTTCGGCAAGCATGGTTTTACCTGTACCAGGTTCACCTTTGATTAAAAGTGGTTTTTCTAGCGTAATTGCAGCGTTTACCGCCAGCTTAAGCGAATCTGACGCGATGTAATTTTGTGTACCATTAAATTGCACGGGGCACCTTTTGAAAATTAAACTGGTAAGATCTGTAAGTGTGTCATAATAAGTGATTAAGTAAAGGTCAAACTTGCAGCTAAAAGTAGTAAACAAGAGCAAATTAGTTTAGTTTTGTAGTATTCATCCTGGGGCAAGCATTGTGAAAATTAAATTTTATTGCTTTTTAAGCTTGTTGTTATTTTCAACTTGCTGTGTGTCACAACAAAAAGAGATAGAACCTCCAATTCGTTGGGTAACTGACTCTTGGCCAAACTACACAGATAAAGATGGTTCTGGGTTGTATCACGAATTAATGCGCAGTGTTTTTCACAGTGGGCAAGAACTTAATGTGCAATATGCGCCTTGGCTGAGAGCACTTGAATTAGTTAAGTCGGGTAATGCTGATTTTACCGGCGCAATGCCGTTAAATAGCAATTATGTTATGTCGCAGCATATTGTTTTAAGCCAACCAATTTCTGTATTAATTAAAAAAGCCTATTTGGATTCTGAGATATTGACCCAGCTGCCCGAATTAGTTGGGGTTTGGCGTTCAGGTTATCGAAATGAGTTACTAAGTGGTGAACTAAAATCTATAGTGAAAGGCGTACCGACCGAAAGCACTGACAGTGGTTTTAATTTAGTGCGTCACAATCGAGTTGACTACTTGATTGATGTTCGCACAATTTTAGCGACGCATTTGGCTAAGCAACCTGATAAATTGGAATTTGAATTAGTAGATATTGGTTCATTGAATTTGTACATGGCGTTTTCGAAATCTGAGCGCGGTAAACGAATCGCCAAACAGTTTGATAGTCGTTTTGCTGAATTAAAAAAATCAGGAAAACTGGCTGAAATTTACAATAAGTACCAGCAAACGTTACCAAGCCAACTTTAACTAGTTAGATTTTTTTGTGTTTTACTTTTCTATCTATTTCTATGCTCTGCCATTACTGTGATTTAGCTTAAACATCAATTGTGGTATAGTTTCATGACTTTTTACTGATTTGACCGAGTATGAACTACATTTCCCTTGATGATTTTAAATATGCGTGGGCATTTCGTCATCAACAACTGCCTATCGAAGAAAATTTATTTTCTAAAATAAAGCCAATGTCAGATAGTCGTGCAACAAATTTATGGTGTACATTTGTCAGCCGTGAAAAAGATCATCCTGATTTTTTCGACACTAAAGATTGGCCGGGTAATGGTAAAACATGGAGTAATTCAGTGAAGTGGGAATCTGCGTGGGATAATGACGAAGCGCTTCCTGAAGAAATTATTAATCACCTTGATTGGGACGAGAACACAACCGTTTATTATTGCTTATCGCGAAAGCATGTTATTGAAACTGATTGGCGTACATTTAAATCGACGTGGTTAAATTTTCTGTTTATGAGCGACGGCTGTTTACTGATTGGTAAAAAACGCCATCAGGTTGTGCAGTTTTTAGAAACTGGTTATGCAAAGCTAGGCAAGCGCGTCGATTGATGCGTTTGTTGCTTGTAACGATAACTTTTCATTTAACTCATTAACGCCCATTTTTCCCATCCATTGCTGTCATGCTGTTCAGCTTATTTAATTAAAGTTATCTAAAACTTCACTAAGCATATACTTTGATTAAGCAACTGCTTATATTACATCCAAATATAGAATCATGTACTATGGTTACTTAAGTGTATTTGGTGGGTTTTTTATAAGTGCAAACAGGGTGTAAAGAACAAACAGAGCTTTGGCGCAGTTCGTCAAAAAGCAATGCATATAATGCGTTGTGTAATACGTTTTATGTTCGTGAAATCCATCGTTTGAGTAAAGAATCATTTAATGATGTAGAGCGATTACAGCGTCGTTTTGCAAGCCTTCCATATTATATTGAAAAAGCCGCCAGTCATATTTTAGACGGCAATAGTCCGTTAACTTTGGATACTCAAAATGGCAGTTGGATTGCCAAGCAATCGCGTAACCTACCTAAGTACGATTTAGAGAAAAATACGCTATTTTTTGGTAAAAACGCCTTTGTTGGTTTAATTATTCCGGTTTTAGTATATGACGCTGAGTATTCAACTGTTAGAATCGATAGCGTTGATGAAGTAACCGCGTCGGGCTTTCACTGCAATCAATTTGGTTGGGTTGATAAGGCAGGCAAATCACAAGAAGGTGTTGGTATTCAGGTATTAAAGCCAAGTAAAACTGCGTTTTCTGCGGCGTGTTGTGGCCATGTGTGGTTACTCGGCCGTGCAACAACACCCAGAGTGTTAACGCTACGCGAAATGTTACTTGCAGCACGAATTAATTGGCAAGATTTTAAACACCCATTTATAACTCAAAAATAGAAATTCACTATGCGATTATTTCAGTTAGCGCTTTTGTGTTTATTTGCAAGTTTGCAATACCAACTTTGGTTTGGTCATCACGGCGTAAAAGACTATAAAAAACTGCAGTCTGCCGTTACTCAACATACTAAAGTAAACGCTAGATTAGAAAAACGAAACAAATTACTGAAAGCAGATGTGGAAGACCTCAAACTTGGCCTTGAGGGCATTGAGGAGCGAGCACGCAACGAGTTGGGTATGATTAAACAAGGCGAAACCTTTTTTCGCGTAACACATAAAAATGACAGATATTAATCCCTCTTTTGCATTTGTTGTCCCTGCTGCAGGTGTTGGGGCAAGAATGCAGTCCGATAAGCCAAAGCAATATATTCAACTTGGCGACAAAACGGTATTAGAACACACCATTAATAAGCTAAAAGCAACGATACCCAATGCATTGATTATTGTTGCTATCAGTGAAAATGACGCTTACTTTCCAGATTTAACCTTACCCGATAACGTTGTAACTGTATTGGGGGGGAAGGAACGTGCAGATTCAGTATTAAATGCACTGAATTACCTAACAACTAATCATCTAGTTGACTGGGTTTTGGTACATGATGCCGCGCGGCCGCTGGTTTTACCGAGCGATATACGTACACTCATTTCACATTGTCAATCGCGTCACTGTGGTGGCATTTTAGCAAGTAAGGTGCGAGATACTATAAAGCAGGGTAGTGAGTTTGTTGAAGCGACAGTACCAAGAGAAGCTCTTTGGCAGGCGCAAACACCGCAAATGTTTTTACTGAACGATTTAACCGCCGCACTGACTAATGCTTTAAACGAAAACGTTGTAATTACTGATGAAGCATCAGCTATTGAATGGGCTGGTGGAAAAGTACAATTAGTATCGAGCCGTGCAGATAATATTAAATTGACTACCCCTGATGATATTGCAATCGCAGAGTTTTTGATTGCGAAGCAAATTTTGGAGAACGACACATGCGAATAGGTCATGGTTATGACGTGCATAAGTTTGGTGGTGAAGGACCGCTAACAATTGCAGGCGTAAAAATTGATTATGAATTTGGTTTTTTAGCGCATTCTGATGGTGATGTAGCGATTCATGCATTGTGTGATGCAATTTTAGGGGCATTAGCCCTTGGTGATATTGGCAAACATTTTCCAGATACCGCCGCAGAATTTGAAAACATCGATAGCCGAATTTTATTGCGTCATGTGGTGTCGCTAATGACTGAGCGCGGTTACCAAGTTGGCAATACTGATATCACGATTGTTGCACAAGCACCAAAAATGGCGCCACACATAAATGCAATGCGTGAAGTGATTGCCGAAGACTTAAATATTCAAATCGACCAAGTGAATGTGAAAGCAACAACCACTGAAAAACTGGGCTTTGCTGGTCGTAAAGAAGGCATTGAAAGCCATGCCGTGGTGTTACTCGTAAATGGATAACTTAAGTTATTTATACGGCAAACCTAATTCGACCGCCGAATTTAAAACCAGTGCTGAAGATTTCCGAGTAGATGAAGAACTCGGTTTTGAGCTTAGCGGAAGTGGCGAGCATGTATGTTTACAGGTAATAAAAATGGGAGAAAATACCCAATATATTGCCAAGCAAATCGCTAAAATAGCGGGCACGCAAGCGCGAAATGTAAGTTTCCCTGGTTTAAAAGACCGCAATGCAGTGACATCGCAATGGTTTAGCGTACCGGTACCGATTAAAAAACACATCGACTTTTCAGCGCTGAATAGCGACAGTGTGAAAGTACTTCAGCAAGTTAGGCATAATCGAAAGTTAAAAACAGGTTGCCATAAAGCGAACCGTTTTACGATTGCGCTTAGACGCTGCAGTATGGTTGAGGACATTTTGACACGTATTAATGCGGTTCGCCAAGGTGTGCCTAATTATTTTGGTGCACAACGTTTTGGTCATGATGGACACAACTTAACGCTGGCAGAGCAGTTGTTCTCAGGTAAAGAAATCCACGACCGTAAGCTGCGTGGCATTGTTATTTCAGCTGCACGCTCTCATATCTTTAATCAAATTGTAAGCCAACGTATTGCGCAATATGGTATTGCAAAAACGATGGTCGAAGAAGTGTTCCTACTAGATGGTAGTAATGCCTTTTTTAAAGAGCGTATTAGCCTTGAAACAGTCAATCGTTTGGCTTATGGAGATATTCACTTATCAGCACCTTTGGTTGGTAAAGGCGATCAGGGCGTTACAGAGCTTGAAAAAGAGTGGTTAGCACCATTCGCTTGCTGGCATGAAAACCTTTCACAACTTGGCCTTAAAGCTGAACGTAGAAATATGCGACTTTACCCTGAAAAATTTGAAGTGCTTGAAGTCACGCAAGATATGATAGAGTTTAGTTTTAGTTTGCCGAAAGGGTGTTTTGCAACGGCCGTACTGCGTGAGCTTGCAGAGTGCCAAGATGTTTCTTTAAAGAATAAGGATAATAATGAAAATCTTGCTGAGCAATGATGATGGCGTAAATGCAAAAGGGATTGAAGTACTCTATCACGCCCTAGCGCAGATAGCGGAAGTGGTGGTGGTTGCACCTGATAGAAATTGTAGTGGTGCAAGTAACTCACTCACCTTATTAAACCCGTTAAGAACACATCAATATGATAATGGTTTTATATCGGTTAACGGTACGCCGAGTGATTGTGTGCAATTGGCAATTAATAAACTGCTCGATTTTACCCCAGATTTAGTTGTGGCGGGCATAAATAATGGCGCTAATTTAGGTGACGATACCTTGTATTCAGGTACGGTGGCAGCCGCCAGTGAAGGGCGCTTTTTAGGATTACCAGCGATTGCCGTATCTTTGTGCTCAAAACAGGAGGCACATTACGATACCGCAGCTGCCGTTGCTGTTTCCATTATCAAGGAAATAAAAGCGCATCCACTTGGGCCTGACCAAATTATTAATTTGAATGTACCCGACATTCCGCTTGCTGATTTAAAAGGCATTAAGGTTACGCGCTTAGGTTCACGTCACAAAGCTGAAACCATGCAAGAACAAATAGATCCGTGGGGTCGAAAAATATATTGGTATGGTCATTTAGGTGAAGCTCAAGATGCTGGCGATGGCACTGATTTTTTTGCGGTAGCTAATCATTACGCATCAGTTACTCCGTTGACAGTTGATATGACGGCAAAATCGAGTCTTGCAAAAATGGAATCTTGGGTTGAAGGATTGAATATTTCAGGTGTTGAATAATTATCGTCGTAGTGCGCATCAACTCGCACAATTAGTTTATGAGCAAGGCATTCGATCTCAGCAAGTATTGGATGCTATTGCTGCTACACCACGCCATTTGTTTGTAGATGACGTGTTAAAACACAAATCGTATCAAAATACCGCGTTACCTATTGGTTTGGGACAAACAATTTCTCAGCCTTTTATTGTTGCGCGTATGACCGAGCTTTTGTTACAACTCATAGGTTCAAATGCCAAGGTATTAGAAATTGGCACTGGCTCAGGTTATCAATCCGCAATTCTCGCCCAGTGTTTTCGCTCGGTTTATTCAGTTGAGCGAATTAAAGCATTGCAATGGCAAGCGAAAAGACGTTTACACCAGCTTGATTTATTTAATGTCACTATGAAACACGCTGATGGTTGGCAAGGCTGGCAATCTAATGCGCCTTACGATGGAGTTATTGTTACAGCCGCAGCGAGTGAGTTGCCACAGGCATTACTGGAACAGCTCAATGAAGGCGGGGTGCTTATTTCTCCAGTAGGCGGTAATGAGCAACAGAACTTAGTTGCAGTGAAGCGTCAAGGTCACGAATTTATTACGCAAACATTAGAACCTGTAAGATTTGTACCGCTGGTTGCTGGCGCAATTAACTAGGTGATATTAATGCGTTCGTTAACTCAACTACTAATTTGCTTAATCTGTCTTCAGTTAATAGCGTGCAGTAGCAGAACAACGCCAGCACCTGTATCAAATCTTTCATCTGGTAAGAGTAGTTCGCAACAAAAAATTAAAATTAATGGAAGTAACTATAAAGTTAAGAAAGGTGAAACCCTTTACTCGATCGCTTTTAGATCAAACAAAGACTTCCGTGATCTCGCTAAGATCAATGGCATCAAAGCACCTTACACCATATTTCCAGGTCAAATAATACACTTAGTATCACCACCTAAACGTGCAAAAAAGGCAAAAAAATACACGGTCACTAGTAGCAAGTCCACCAAAAACAAACAAAAAAATAACAATTCATTAAAAAAACCACTTGATCAGAAAAAACAACAAGAGTATGTTGAAAATCAAGCCAGTTTAAAAAAGCAACAAAAGATAGCGAAAGCATCTGGTAAGTTGCGCTGGTATTGGCCTGCTAAAGGTCGTATAGCCCGCAAGTTTTCGGGAAAAGAAAACGGCTATAAAGGAATTCTAATAAAAAATAAGTTAGGGACTGACATTCTTGCAGCAGCAGACGGTATTGTTGTTTATGCGGGAAGTGCGTTAAGAGGGTATGGCAATTTAATCATAGTGAAACATAATGATGATTATCTAACGGCATACGCTCACAACCAAAAAATTTTGGTAAAAGAAAAGCAAAAAGTTACAGCTAGGCAAAAAATAGCCACTATGGGTAACTCTGAAGCTAAGTCGGTTGGACTGAGGTTTGAAGTAAGATACCGAGGTAAATCGGTTAACCCATTAAGGTATTTGCCACGCTAAGTTAGTTGGGGCGCGAACGTGTTTTAGTGTTTAAAGGTCACTGAATGACTCGGGAGGATGCTTATGGGACGCACAAAGAAAGAAAATAGTACAGAACTAAACGTTGATATGGATGTTAAAGACGAGGTTTTGGAAGAAATCGAAGATACAGAAGACGAAATCTTCGCAAAAGAAGAAGTTGTTAAAAATTTAGATGCTACACAACTTTATCTCGGCGAAATCGGCTTTTCACCACTACTTAGTGCAGAAGAAGAAGTATTCTTTGCACGCAAGGCTTTACGAGGATGCGAAGCATCACGAAAACGCATGATTGAAAGTAATCTACGTTTAGTGGTCAAAATAGCGCGTCGTTATAACAATCGTGGGCTGGCACTATTAGATCTCATCGAAGAAGGTAATTTAGGCCTGATCAGAGCGGTAGAGAAATTTGATCCCGAACGTGGATTTAGATTTTCTACATACGCAACTTGGTGGATCCGTCAAACCATTGAACGTGCGATTATGAACCAAACACGCACGATTCGCTTACCGATCCATGTTGTTAAAGAGCTTAATGTTTATTTACGTACAGCACGAGAATTGACACAAAAGCTTGACCATGAACCAACCGCAGAAGAAATAGCAGAGAAGCTTGATCGCCCTGTTGAAGATGTGAGTAAAATGCTGCGTCTTAACGAAAAGATCAGCTCTGTTGATACACCAATCGGCGGTGATTCAGATAAAGCGTTATTAGATATCATTGCAGATGAAAAGGGGCGTGGTCCCGAAGGTGAAATTCAAGACCAAGACATTCACAATAATATTGTGCATTGGCTTGAAGAACTTAATGCGAAACAGCGTGAAGTGTTAGCACGACGCTTTGGATTGCTTGGCTATGAACCTTCAACGCTTGAAGATGTAGGTAAAGAAATTGGATTAACACGCGAACGCGTAAGACAAATTCAGGTTGAAGCGTTGCGTCGATTAAAAGAGGTGTTAACACACCAAGGCTTGAATATTGAATCGCTATTTAGAGCTTAATAAATAATACCAATTCTGTTAAGCATGTGAGCAGGGATAGCGCTGGATAAATGAAATGGTAACAAGTCAGAATTTTTCTTATGTAGTTGCTCTACATTGATAAATTCTAACGCAGTTAGCATGATATTTAGTCCACTAGGATGATCAGCTACTTAATTGAATTGGTATAACAACCAGTTAAAAATAAAAAACCGCTGATTATCAGCGGTTTTTTATTTAAATAATATAGTGTTTATTTAAAGCAAAGCTCAGTTTGATTAGTATTTTCTATCGACTGATAACTTAGCAAGTGCAATTAATGCATCTTTATACTCTGAATTTGGCAGTACAGAAAGGTAGTTAATTGCTTTCTCAGCTTCTTCTTGTGCTTTTTGCATTGTGAGTGCTAACGCATTGGTTTCTTCAAGAATAGCGAGAACTTTATCTAGGTAATCTTTGCCATCAGCTTTTTCAATTGCACCTCGGATCAATTCAGCTTGCGCTTGTGATCCATTTTGCATTGCGTAGATCAAAGGTAATGTTGGCTTACCTTCTGCTAGATCGTCACCAATTGATTTACCTAGTTCAGCTTGGTTTGCGCTGTAATCGAGCACATCATCGACGAGTTGGAAGGCAGTACCAAGGTGCATGCCATAAAACTTTAATCCGTTTATTACGTCTTCATCTTGTTCTGTAATAATAGCAGCTAGTTCAGTTGCGGCTTCAAATAATTTTGCCGTTTTACTATAAATGACCTGCATATAGCTTTCTTCGCTAGTATTAGGGTCGTTACAATTCATTAGTTGCAGTACTTCGCCTTCAGCAATAACGTTCGTTGCATGAGCAAAAATATCCATTACTTGCATCTTATTGAAACCAACCATCAGCTGGAAAGCACGAGTGTAGATAAAATCACCAACAAGCACGCTGGCTGCATTGCCAAATTCAGCATTAGCTGTTGGGTTTCCGCGACGTAGAAGTGATTCGTCAACAACGTCGTCGTGTAAAAGTGTAGCGGTATGGATAAATTCTACGATGGTTGCTAGACGAATATGCTCATTACCTGTGTGTCCTAACGCTTTTGCAGCGAGGATTGAAAGTATTGGGCGAATGCGTTTGCCACCGCTATTGACAATATAAAGCCCCAATTGATTGACAAGCGCAACGTTCGATTGCAGTTGTTGTTCGATTAGTTGATTAACCGCCAACATATCTTGTTCTGTTAAGGCTTGGATCGCTTTTATATCCATGGGTCTCCAACAAGTAAAGAGGTAAAATCCGCTGATTTGCGGGGATTGTACACTATTTTTGGCACTGAGTAGAATCAATATTTTATGTAAAATAATAGTTTTCTACAGCGCTTTAATTAGGTAGAATCGTCGCCATTAATATTAAATTTTTTAGTGTGCCTTACAACACGCAATATATTTAGTCTTTTTTATGAAAATAGGCTTGCGCTACGCTCTGATTTCGCGTAGACTTCGCGCCCTATCGAAGATTATTAAGTTGCGTCGATTTGAGGGCGCAGAACGGAGTTAATTATGTACGCGGTTTTCCAAAGTGGTGGTAAACAGCACCGTGTGACTGAAGGTCAAACGATTCGCCTTGAGAAATTAGAGGCTGAAACTGGTGCAGCAGTAGAATTTGACAAAGTATTACTTGTTGCAAACGGTGAGAAAATCGAAATTGGTGCACCTTTCGTTAATGGCGGTAAGGTTACAGCTGAAGTTGTATCTCATGGTCGTGGTGAGAAAGTTAAGATCGTTAAGTTTAGACGTCGTAAGCATTCTCGCAAGCAAATGGGTCACCGTCAGTGGTTCACTGAAGTTAAAATCACTGGCATTAACGCTTAATTTAGAGGTACAGAAAGATGGCACATAAGAAAGCAGCTGGTAGTACTCGTAACGGTCGTGATTCAGAAAGTAAACGCCTAGGTGTTAAGCGTTACGGTGGTGAATCAGTTTTAGCGGGTAACATCATCGTTCGTCAACGTGGTACTAAGTTCCACGCAGGTACAAACGTAGGTATGGGTAAAGACCACACTTTATTTGCAACATCAAACGGTAAAGTTCAGTTTGAGCAAAAAGGTCCTTTAGGTCGTAAATACGTAAGCATCATCGCTGAGTAAACCCTAAAAATTTTAAAAAGCCCCGCAACTGCGGGGCTTTTTTTGTTTCTTGATTACGCACAACCCGTTTGTCTTGGTATAATAAGTACATTCTAGGCTGTGTAAGGCTAAATATATGAAATTTGTAGATGAAGTTGAAATTCGCGCTGAAGCTGGTGACGGTGGTAGCGGTGTAGTTTCATTTCGCCGAGAAAAGTTTGTACCAGACGGCGGTCCTGATGGTGGTGACGGTGGTGATGGCGGCAGTGTTTTTATTGAAGCCGATGAAAACCTGAATACACTTATTGACTATCAGTTTGAGCGCTTTCATAAAGCAGAGCGTGGCACTAATGGTGCTGGCCGAAATATGACTGGTAAAAAAGGTGAAGATCTCACTTTAAAAGTTCCTGTAGGTACGCGTATTGTTGATGTCGATACTGCGGAAGCACTAGGTGATTTAACGCAACATGGTCAAAAGATTATTGTTGCCAAAGGTGGTTTTCACGGACTTGGTAATACTCGTTTTAAATCAAGTACTAACCGAGCTCCTCGTAAGAAAACACTGGGTACGCCAGGTGAAATTCGTAATTTACGTTTAGAGCTACTATTACTTGCTGATGTTGGCTTATTAGGCTTGCCAAATGCTGGTAAATCAACCTTTATTCGCAGTGTGTCTGCGGCAAAGCCAAAGGTTGCTGATTACCCATTTACTACCTTAGTGCCAAATCTTGGTGTGGTTAGACCAAGCCAAAATCAATCGTTTGTAATCGCTGATATTCCAGGATTAATTGAAGGTGCTGCTGAAGGTGCTGGCCTAGGCATTCGCTTCTTAAAGCATTTAGAACGCTGCCGTGTTCTTCTGCATATAATCGACATTATGCCTGTAGATGGTTCTGATCCTGTTGAAAATGCTTACACAATCTTAGGCGAACTAGAGCGCTACAGCCCAGCACTCGCTGCAAAACCTCGCTGGTTAGTATTTAACAAAATTGATTTGTTGTTAGATGAAGAAGCAGATGAATTATGCGCTGAGATTGCTGATGCGCTTGAAGCTGAAAAAACCTATAAGATCTCTGCATTCAATAAAATTGGTACAGAGCAGTTATGCTTCGACATTATGCAGCTTTTAGAAAGTATGCCTAAAGAGAAGTTTGTTGCTGAAGAAGAGCCACAAGAAGTTGAGTTTAAGTGGGATACATACCATGAAGAGTCAATATCTGATTTTGAAGATGACGATGATGACGAAGACTGGGATGAAGATGATTACGACGTAGAAGTCGTCTATCAACGATAATAAAAGGTGCTTACGCACCTTTTTTTATATTTAATAAAAAAGTACTAATAATAAACAACTAGGTTAAAAGTATTAATTTCTTATGAAGATTTCAATGATAGCTGCGATGGCTAATAATCGTATTATTGGTAAAGATAACGATATGCCATGGCACCTTCCTGCTGATTTAAAGCACTTTAAATCGGTCACCTTGGGCAAACCTGTCATCATGGGGCGCCGTACATACGAATCGATCGGTCGCCTATTACCAGGTCGAGATAATATTATAATCACACGTAATCCAGAGTACGTTGTAGATGGTGCTATAATGGCTGAGAGCCCAGACCATGCGCTCTCTTTGGCTTGTGATGTAGATGAAGTTATGATTATTGGTGGCGGTAAAATTTACCTAGACTTTTTAAGCCGTGCAGATCGTCTATACTTAACGCATATAGATTTGGATGTTGATGGTGACACACAGTTTCCTGATTACGAAGCTGTTGCAGATTGGCAAGTGCTAGAAACTCAAAGCTTCGCACCGGATGAAACCAATCAATATCATTATCAATTTGTTGTTTATAAGAAATTAGGCTTAATTTCTTGAAGATGATTTAACTTGTTGTTAGAATTAACGCAATTAAATTAAGTATAAAGTGCTACTAGGGTTGCTGTACCATGAAATTATCAACATTATTATTTACTCTATCTGTATCTTCGGTTGCATTACTAAGCTCTCACACAGTAAATGCAAATGAGCAATTAGCTGCTAGTATTTGTGACTATGTAGGTGCTGATGATAAAAATCGTATTCGTAAGAAACTTAAAGAGTCACGTGTAAAACTGCGTAATGTTTATGCGGGCATTAGTTGCGGTGGTAATAACCTAATTCGCCACGCCATTGTTAATGGCGCAGATGGCGCAGGCGAATATATTGTTAAACAGATACCAAAAAGCGATTTAGCAGCAGGTGGCGATGTAGCGTGGGCTGATGCAAATGGTCATTCAGGTTCAGCTGTAATTGCTGCGTTAAAAGATCGTGCGGGTCTTTAATACAGTTTTTAATTAGTTTTCCCCTTTGTAAAAAAGCCAGCTTTAAGCTGGCTTTTTTGTTTTTACGTTATCCTCTTAAAGTTTAAAGCCTGGCTGTGTAGTTAAAAGTAATCTTTAAGGAATAGAAAAAGAGGGGAGTTTAAACGTTTGAATCTCAGTTATTTTGATCTTTCATCTTGAATAACAGACTCGATTAAGTCGTTATTCTTAAGTTTTGCTGCATCTCTGAAGACCAACTCTATGCTCGCACATCAGGCTGACGATTTATTTAATCTTGTACAGCCGTTACTTAGTTAAAGTTACTTGTTAATTTTAAAAAGAGTTTCGTTTAGATATTAAAAAGGCCCACTGATTAGTGGGCCTTTTCGTTTTTGAAAGTGTGTTAATAGCGCTACACTTTAAACTCTTCTACAGAGAGTCTTAGTTCTTCTGCGAGCTTAGCAACTTCACTTGCTGACGCTGATGTCTGGTTTGCACCTTCAGCTGTTTGTTCGGCTATCGCAACAATTGACTCTAAGCTTTCACTGATCTCTTGTGATACTTGGTGCTGCTCACCTGCTGCTGTTGCAATTTGTTCACTCGCATCGTGTGCTTGTGATACCGCTTGGGTGATTTGCTCAAGCGCAGAAGCAGCTTGCTCAGACTGCTCAACACATGAATCTGCTTGCTGTTGGCCTTTCGCCATTACAGAAACGGCTTCTTCTGCACCACTTTGCAGTGATTCAATCATAGCCTGAATTTCTTGTGTAGATTCTTGGGTTTTGCTTGCAAGTGAGCGTACTTCGTCAGCTACAACTGCGAAACCACGCCCCTGCTCACCAGCACGCGCAGCTTCGATAGCAGCGTTTAGTGCAAGTAAGTTTGTTTGCTCTGCAATACCTCTAATTACATCTAAAATACCGCCAATTGATGCGCTGTCTTGATGCAATTTATTAATAACCTGAGACGCTCCAGCCACTTCACGAGCAAGTTGTTCAATAGTAAGCTTGTTATTACTTGAAATTGTTTTAACGCGCTCAGCTTCGTTATCAGCTTGTTTAATTTCATGTAACGCATCTTCAGCGCTTTGAGTAACTGATTGTGAGGTGCTGCTCATTTCAGTCGTTGCTGTTGCCGCTTGTTCAACCTGCGCTCGTTGACTTTCAATTGCTTGGCTAGATTCAACTGTTACGGCTGATGTTTCCTCAGAAGCCGCTGCAAGCTGTGTAGAACGTGAAATAATACCTTGAATTAAGTTACGTAAATTGTCGGTCACGCGGTTTAGGCTTTTCGCTAATTCACCAAATTCATCTTTATTGCTATCATCAAGGCGCATTGTCATATCGCCTTGCGCCACGTTATCAAGCACCTTGTTGATTTCTGATAACGGCTTCGTGATACGTTGAACTGTTAAAAACGCAATAACAATCGCGATTACAGTGGCAATGATCATACCTAACCATGTCCACAGCTCAGCTTTTGACACGCTGCTCTCAACTTCTTTTCTAAGCTCTACAACAAGCGTATCCGAAAGAGAGGTCAGCTTATCCAGCTGAGAGCTAGCAGTATTTGTGTCTTGCTCTGCAAGTGATAAGTTAGTAGCAGCTTCTTCAAGTTGTCTAATATGATTTTGCTTTACGTTAGCGAGTGATTTACTACCTTGGCCGTTTTCTTTCACAACCGCAAAATAGCTTTGAAAGTCTTGATGTAAGTCTTCATCTGTTTGTTTAAAGGTTTCTGAAAGCAGTTCGATATTGCGCTCAATATCAGCAAGGCTGTAACTTACTTCGTTTGATAAAGTTTCTACCGTTGCCGCATTTTTAATATTTTTAAGATCTGTGCTGTTACTAACAATGCTAAGAAGTGCATTTTCAATATTTGAAACGGCCTGGTATAAGCGTTGTGAGTTGTCTTCTAGCTCAGCGCTATCGCTTAAATCTAGAACAACTGTGCTGGCATCCTCTGCGGCAATTTCAAGCGTCTCTAACTGCGTTGTTAAACTGCTTTCAATTTGCAGTGCAGTAGTCTTATTATTGATAAGGTTTTGTACACGCCCCACAAAGCTATTGTACGTTTTATCAACAGCTGAGGCGGCATTTGCCAATTGTGCATCGCTGCTAACAACTTGTTTTAGACGTTCATTTGATTTATCAAAATCTTCGGCTGCAGCGCGGTACTGGCTTACTAGCCCTTGTAACTGGTTGCTGTTGTCACTGTAGTAAACTTGTAGTGCAAGCGCTTGCATTTTATTAAATGAAACCTGAAGCTCATTTGTCGCTCTGAGCGCAGGAATAGAGAGGGTATTAACATGGTTAGATGAATTGCTAATGCTATTGATTCTAACAAGTGAGTTGATACCAATGGTGATCAAAAGTAGGGTGATTAGAATAAATCCACCCCAAATACGTTGGCTGACAGTCAACTTCATATTCATTCCTGTTTACTAATTGCCGGCAAAATAAGTAAGCCTCTGAGGGCTTTTGTTATTTATCGACATACATGGATACAACTTTAGTTCAATCTAACAAACTCGTAACTTTATTTCAGTATTTATAGCTGAATAGTTAATTGTAGTATTTAAAATACAACTTAAGTACTGTTTTTATGTTCTTTGTAGTTATTGCAATAATGTTTTTTCTTTGATTTTAGCTCAAGCAAAGTCATATGCTCGCCCCATACACAACCCGTATCAAGAGCAAATAAATTTGGATAAGGTGTTTGTCCTTTTAATGCAGCCCAGTGACCGAAACAAATATTAATACCTGAATGATTATTTGCATTCACATCAAACCATGGAAATAATTCGGGTGATTTTTGGCTAGCAGGTCCTTTATGCGCAAAGTCCATTTGCCCATGTTGATTAACAAAGCGCATACGCGAAAATGCATTTACGGTGTAGGTAAAGCGCGACAGTTTATCAGTAGCTTGTGAAATACAATTAACGCTGTTGCCATACATATTTGCTAGGTAAAACTGTGCGTTGTCACCTTGGTATTTTTTTTGTGCTTTAGCACAGAGCTCAAGCGCTTTTTGCAATGATAATTGAGGATTTAACCCAGCGTGGGAAATAAAGGTATTATACTTTTCAAGCCATACCGCGAGCGGTTGTTGTCTTAAAAACTCAATGTAAGCTGGGAGCTTTTTTGCGTTGAATAAGGCTTGTAAGTTATCTTTTGGATTGGGCGTTTTTTGCGTGAAATACGTAGCCAGTAGATGTAAATCGTGATTGCCTAGCGTTATAGTCACACTGCCTTGCTGAGCAAAAAGATATTTTAAACACGCCAGTGAATCTGGACCACGAGCAACAATATCACCAACTAAGTAAAGGTGATCGCGGCTTGGGTTAAAATCTACTGTTTTTAATAACGAAGTAAACTCATTAAAGCACCCTTGCAGATCACCAATTACATACTTAGCCATATTTGCTTAATTAATGTAATACAACATCACTAGCAAGGCGAAATACTTCAATCGGGGCTTGGTATTCAGCACCAAACTCGTTACGCATTTGGTAATAACCTTGCATTGTCCCGATTGGGGTATCTAATACTGCACCTGATGTATAGGTGTAGCTTTCACCAGGTCCAATTGTTGGTGTTTCACCAACCACACCTTCACCTTCAACTTCGGTTTCTTTACCGTTAGCATCGGTAATCAACCAGTAGCGGCTAAGCAACTTAGATGAACATAAACTGTGGTTCTTGATTGTTACAGTATAGGCAAAAACGTATTTATCTTTTTCTGGTTCAGATTGACCATCAACATAAAACGTTTCTACCGATACTTTAATTGGAGAATTACTGCTTGTTGTCATAAATCCAGTTTGCGATCTTTACAAAAGTGTCTAGAGAAAGGTTTTCAGCGCGTAGCTTTAAATCTAACCCTAAGTTTTCAATTTCTTCAGGCGTTAATAAATTCGATAAACTATTACGAATTGTTTTACGTCTTTGGTTAAACGCTTCTAAGCATACCGTGTTAAGGATTTTAGTGCTCTTTGCCTTTAATTGATCTGGCGATTTAGGGATCAGGCGGATAACCGCTGAATCCACTTTAGGTGCGGGCTTAAAGCACTCAGGTGGCACATCAATAACAGGCATTGCATGACAATAATATTGTGTCATCACACTTAATCGGCCAAAGGCTTTGCTGTCAGGGCTTGCGACCATGCGTTTAACCACTTCTTTTTGCAGCATAAAGTGCATGTGCTCAATATTTTGATAAAACTCAAATAAATGAAACAGAAGCGGCGTTGAAACGTTATAAGGTAAATTACCAAATACTTTAAGTTTGCGCTCATCTTTAATAAGTGATGCAAAGTCAAACTGCATGGCATCACCTTGATGCACGGTCAGCTTGTCGGCAAGAAATGGGTGATGAATCAAGCGATGGGCAAGATCTTTATCTAGCTCAACTACCGTTAAATGGTCTGTTAGCTCTGCCACTGGCTCTGTAATTGCGCCAAGACCAGGACCAATCTCAACCAGGTTATCGCCAGGTTTTGGATCAATTGCGGTTACTATCTTATCGATAATGCTTGTATCGTGTAGAAAGTTTTGACCAAAACGTTTTCGGGCGCGGTGCCCTAAGTGTACTTTATCATTCATCTATTGTGCGCTTTTACTTGCCATTTCAATTGCTTTTGAAATTGCTAATTCAAAACTACCCACATCGGCTTCGCCTGTAGCGGCTAAATCGAGAGCGGTACCATGATCCACAGATGTGCGGATAAACGGTAAACCTAGGGTGATATTAACTGAATTACCAAACCCTTTGTATTTTAACACAGGTAATCCCTGATCGTGATACATTGCAAGCACTGCATCGGCATCTTTTAGGTATTTATCTTGAAATAAAGTATCTGCTGGCAACGGACCGACAAGGTTAATGCCTTCATTTCTAAGCTGCTCTAGGGTAGGTGAAATGACTTCGATTTCTTCTCGGCCTAAGTGGCCATTTTCGCCTGCGTGCGGGTTTAAACCACAGACATAAATTTTTGCTGATTCAATGCCAAATTTAGTGGTTAAATCATGATGCAAAATACGCGTCACTTTGCTTAAACGGTCTTCAGTAATTGCTTTAGATACATACGCCAAAGGAATATGCGTTGTTACTAAAGCAACGCGTAAGCCCTCGGTAGCGAGCATCATTACAACATCAGGCGTATTTGATTGCTGAGCAAAAAACTCAGTATGACCACTAAATGAAATACCTGCTTGGTTAATAATGCCTTTATGCACAGGGCCTGTGACCACAGCAGCAAATTCACCTTGCATATTGCCATCAGAGGCATATTTCAGCGTATCAAGTACGTATTGTCCGTTGGTGTCATTGAGTTCGCCAGCAATCACGTCTTCTGCTAATGGAATATGTTTAACTGTTAAGCTACCAGCATTATGTGGTTGTGCAGCGTTATTTGGCTGATATTCAATAAGTTGAATATCTATGCCAAGTAATTTTGCACGTTGTTTTAGCAGACTGTTATCAGCAATTACAACAAGTTCTGCAGGCCAATCTTGTTGGGCCAGCTGTAAAATAAGGTCTGGCCCAATACCTGCCGGTTCCCCCGGTGTAACTGCAATACGTAATGTCATAACTATTCTTCTACAACTTCAATATAAGCTTGTTCGCGTAATTCACGCTGGAACGTAAAGCTTTCTTCTTTAAAGCGACGATTAAAAATCATTTGGTGCGCGCGGTTTTGTTTAACAAGCTCAGTTTTGTCTGATACGCGACGGTCTAATAATTCCATAATATGCCAGCCGTATTGGGTTCTGAACGGTTCACTAAGTTGGCCTTTTTCTAAACCCAATGCGGTTTCTTTAAATTCGCCTACCCAAGAGTTCGGGTCTGTCCAGTCATATTCACCACCGTTTAATGCTGAACCTGGATCTTCAGAATGCTCTTTAGCTAGCTCACCAAAGTCAGCATTACCTGCTTTTAAGTCTTCAACAAAACCAGCGAGCATAGAGCGCGCTTTTTCTTCCGATACAATAATAGATGGCTTAACAAGAATATGGCGTACTTTTAGCTCCACCGCTTCAACGACTTCAACACCACGTACATCTTGTAGTTTGACGATGTGGAAACCAGCGCCTGAACGAAGTGGGCCGACAATGTCGCCTTTCTTATGGCCTTTTACCGCCTCAGCGAATAGTGTTGGCATTTCGTTAATGTTCATCCAACCTAATTGCCCACCTTCAAGTGCTTTACCACCACCTGATGACGCAATTGCTATTTGCTTAAATTCGCGACCTTCGTTTAATAATCTTATAACGGCTTCAGCACGTTCTTTTTGTGTTTTGATATCTTCCGCAGTTGCGTTTTCAGGGATTTCAATCAGGATATGACCGATATCGTATTCTTCGTTTGTTTGCCCTTGCTGCTCTAAAATACGCAGTAAGTTTTGTACTTCTTGTAGGCTTACGTAAACGCGACGCTCAACACTTGCACGCATCGTGCGGCTAGCAACCATTTCGTTGCGAATTTCTTCACGATAAGTTTGGAAGTTATCGCCGCTTGCTTCTAGTGAGCGGCGCATATCGTCAAGGGTTGCACCTTGCTCGCGAGCCATTTGCGAAAGGGTTTGGTCTAATTGTGCATCAGAAATACGTAAACCAATACGCTCACCCATTTGCAGTAGCAGAGCTTGGTCAATGAGTTTATCGATTGCTTGACGTCTTAGCGCCGTTTCTGAAGGCAGTTCCTGACCAGAATCTTTTGCACGGTTTTTAACGCGGTTTACCAGCGCGTCTACTTCACTTTGTAAAATAACACCGTCATTAACTTTTACGGCAACGCTATCAAGTTCAGTAAGGCTGTATGCGCTTTGGCAGAAAGCAAGTAGGGCAACGCCCGCTGTCATTAATCGTTTTAACTTCATTGATTTTTTCTACTTACATATTAATTTGTTAAAAAATAAGGTCTGCGATAACTAAAGATGCTTTGGTTGAGTAGTTTTTGCGCATCTAGACCCATTATAAATTTAATTTGAATACTCGAGTCAAATTTAGCTGATTCATTAGCAAATTGACCAACAGGTTTATTTAAGTCAGTTTCGATTTGTCTGCTACCAGATAATTGAATCGCCCAACAACATGATTGGTATTGTACACCAGTTAAAAACTCCACGCTGCGATCTGATTCTAGGTCGCGCTGGTAGCTCGAAACAAGTTGCCATTGCTCACCAATTGGGTAGCTAGCAAAAATACCAACTTGCTCAATTGTATTTCCTGAGACATTGTTTGCGTACCTATGGTTCAATTGAATTAACTCATTATTATCCCCTTTATAATCGAGGGTGAGGTGTGAGTTAACAAGGTCGCTGCCGTCAGTATCGTATTGCATACCTGCTGACAGGTACCAATTCTTGTGCCAATGTAACATAGCTTCACTGGCAAATAACGAGTTATAACTCGCATTGTCGTCAATCTCAGACGGTTTAGCGTCATCCGAGACGTAAAAGATTTGACCAATGCTGAAGTTAAATACTTCGTTATTTTGTTGATTAAATATACGTGTTGTTGCACCTAAGGTAAATTGGTTTGCCGTAGCAATACGGTCTACGCCTGAGAAGCGTTGCTCGCGAAACAATCCGTGGAAATCATCTTGAAGCTTTACCGTATCGTATAAGCCGATATTTGACTGATCTTTTTCTGGAATAAACAAATACTGCGCTTTTGGTTCAAGTGTTTGTAGGCCGTTATCCACTAACCAATGCGTATCACGTTCAAAATTAATTTGTCCGTAAAGGCGCAGTTTTGGCAAGGTACGGTTTACGTTTTCCTCTAACTGAGTGCCAAGTAAATCGCCTTGTTGATGGTAATTCGTTTGCAGCAAACTAACCTCAGATAAAAAGCTCCATGCGTAGTCGCTAATGCCGTAGCTTAGCTTAGGTTCTAAGTGAACACGGGTAGCTTTTTCAACCAATGCTTCTTCGTTTTGAAAATGGGCAAATTCACCGTTTAAAGTAAAGTCGGCACCATAAAAATCAAACGCATTAACTTGGCTAAAGGTAATTTGGGGTAGTGCGCGATAAGACTCTAAATGATCACCAAGTACCTCAAAGCCTTGTAATTTCATATCGGTATGCCAGTAATCACCTAAATGAGTTAACTGAATTAAGTGATTAAGCTGGGTATCGGTACGATTAGCGTAGCTCGACCCCATATCGTTAATATAGTTATCATCACTGATATTCGTGATGTCGATTTGGCCTCGCCAGTTATCGTCAATTTTGCTGTATTGGCTCAAATGTAATAAATAGCGGCTGCCCAATTCAGGTTCAGAATCATCGCTATTAAGATACTCAATTGCAGCCATACCTTGGTGCTCTTCAGTTAAATAGCGAAACTCGGTTTGCAGCTGAAAACCCTGATTTGACATGTAACGCGGAGTAATCGTCGCATCCATATCTGGCGCAATATTCCAATAAAACGGAGTTTCAATCTCTAAACCATAACGATTAGAGCTGGTAAATGTTGGTTGAATAAAACCAGATTTACGTTTATCCGATATTGGAAAGGTAAAATACGGTAGGTAAAACACCGGTGTGTCATACACTTTTAGTACAGCACCGTAGGTTTCACCCCAGCCTTCTTCTTGTGATAGTTTAATTTTTTTCGCATCCAGCGCCCACACAGGGTTATCGCTTGGACAAGTTGTAAAGCTGGCATCTTGCAAGAGCAAAAGTGATTGATTTACTTCAAGCAGTTTGGCTTCGCCACGACCAGCTTGTTGGGTAAATTGATATTTAGCGTCACCGAGAGATAACTCAGATGTGGTTAAGTTAGCAAAAAAGTGTTTTGATGAAATATAGCTGTTGGGATCCTGATAAACAATTGGGCCAATCGCATTGAGCATGCCATTTATCTTATCAAGTTCAGCGCTAGATGCGGTCAGACTCATTTGTGTCGAGTCCATCATCACGTTGCCGCTAAAGAGCGCTTTGTTTTTTCCTGCTAATTCTACCTGATCTGCATTAATCGCAAGCTGACCAACAGCAAGCTGTGAAGTAGACTGCCAGCTTAAGTTAGGATCGGTTTCGCACAGAGAAAACATATCTGAAGCACTGGCCAGAGGTGACATAAAAATCAGTGTCGCAAATATGCCAAAAGGGCGTTTCATTAATCAGATAACCTTGTGAAAAAGACCTTACTTACGTTTTATACTATGCGCTGTTTTTGTCAGTAAGCGAATTTCGGAGCTTACACTTAATTTTATATGGTTAAACAGCGGCATTTTGTTGCACCAAAAACTTGCTGCTTTGAGCATAATTTAAAGCGCACACGTAACTAAGCCTATAATAATTTAATTTTAATGATTTCTCTCATTACTTGAACTGTTAATATACCATTGAAAAGAGAAAAATACTTGTGCAATTAAGCGCCATTTATAGTCTGTTAGCAAATGGCACAGGACAATGCACAATTTGTAATTAATTGTAGTTGGGGTTAAGCCTTGCATAACCAAATGTTTGATGCGTTTTTAACGCAAAACTTACCGAATTTAGAACAACAAAACGCATTCAAAGTTGAGCTGATTACAGGTGACGCGAGTTTTCGTAAGTACTTTCGTGTTTTTACTGATAACCACACTTATATCTTAATGGTTTCGCCACCAAATTTAGTCGATAACAAACCCTTTATTGAACTTAATCATCTGTTTAGTCAGGGCTCTTTTAAAGTGCCACAAATTCTAGCAGTAGATAAAGAATTAGGTTTACTGCTTATTGAAGACTTAGGAAGTACTCACTTTGCCGATTATTTAGGGCAAGGGAATGAGCAGAAACTGTATCAGCAAGCGATTGATATGCTGCCTAACATTGCAAAGTTAGCAAAAACCAGCGCAATGAAGCCGTATGATGCTACGTTTATCGATCTTGAACTAGAAATTTTTAATCACTGGTTAATTGAGCAGTTTTGTCAGATTACAATGGATACTGGCGCGCAAAAAACATGGCAACAAGTGAAGCAACAACTAATTAATGCGTTAGAAATGCAGCCTAAAGTGACAATGCACCGTGATTACCACAGTCGAAACTTAATGGTATGGCAACAACAGCTGGCAATTATCGATTATCAAGATGCGGTGCAAGGCCCGCTCACCTATGATTTAGTGTCACTTACCAAAGATTGCTATCACATTTTACCAAAGACGTTTCGTCAAGAACTTGTACGCTACGGGTTTGCGCAGTACGAAAAAGCGGGAATGACAGTCGGTTTATCGTTTGATGATTTTGAACTCTTATATACCTTAACCGGTATTCAGCGTCACTTAAAAGCTGCGGGTATTTTTTGTCGATTAAGTATTCGAGATAACAAACAAGGCTATCTACCTCATGTGCTCGATACCATGCATTACGTTGTTGAAGCATGCGACGAATTAGCACATTCATTTCCTGTCTTAGGTTACTTTTCACAATGGCTTAAAGTGAGTGTTTTACCAAGCTTAAAGGCAAAATTATGAGAGCAATGATCTTAGCGGCTGGGCGCGGTAAACGAATGATGCCATTAACGGCAGATATCGCAAAACCCATGTTAAAAGTGAATGGCAAACCGCTTATTGAGTATCATATTGAACGTTTAAAAGCGGCAGGTATTAGCGAAATTGTGATTAATTTGGCGTGGTGTAGTGAAAGTATTCGCAATACATTAGGCGATGGCAGCCAATTTGGCGTTAGTCTCATTTATAGTGACGAAGGCGGGGAAGGTTTAGAAACTGCCGGTGGTATTATCAATGCCCTCGATTTACTTACCGAGACATTTATTGTCATAAACGGTGATATTTTTACTGATTATGATGCAGCAAGTTTGACGCAAATTGCGCTATTGCCGCAACAAGCGCACTTAGTGTTAGTTGAAAATCCAGCACATAACCCAAACGGTGATTTTTCGTTAGTACAAGGGGTTGCTTCAAGTGATAGCGATGCCGAAATAAAACATACATTTGCCGGTATAGCGCTTTACCATAAGTCATTTTTTGCTAATACCAAGGCGGATTTTTTACCACTCGCGCCAATGCTGCGAGAGAAAATGGCCGAAAAATTAGTGACCGCCGAACTGTACATTGGCAATTGGCAAGATATCGGCACACCTGAGCGATTAGCCGAAATTAACCAACAGGAGTATTAAACTAAATGTGGGGAAAGTTATTAGGTGCTGGGTTTGGCTTCTTATTTGGTAAATGGTTTGGCGCAATTTTAGGTCTTTATTTAGGCCATTTATTTGATCGCGGTTTAAAGCAAGACTTTAATAAAGCCGGTGGCTTTCAAGGCTTTTTCGACAATAGCAGCGTCTCTGAAAAACAAGCGTTATTTTCTTATACCTGTTTTGCCGTAATGGGTCATATTGCCAAATCGAATGGTCGCGTCAACGAACAGCATATTAGTGCCGCTTCTCGTTTTATGGATGAAATGGGGTTAATCGACGACGCGCGCCGCGATGCGCAAAACGCATTTCGCAGTGGAAAACAGGCTGACTTCCCTTTTAAATCAGTACTTAAAGATTTTCGCGACCGCTTTTCAGGTCGTTATGATTTAATCCAATTGTTTCTTGAAATTCAAATTCAAATGGCATTTAGCGATGGTGAGTTAAGCGATAAAGAGCGCGATTTACTTAAGCAGGTGAGTAAATATATTGGCATTAACAATACTCACTTTAAGTTTATTTTAAAGCGTTATATTGCAGAATTTGAGTTTCATCGTTATCAACATACAAAGCAAAATCAGCAGCAATCTCATCGCTCGTCAACGAACAAAGCGCAAGATACGGCATTAACAAAAAGTGCAGCATTACAAGTGCTAGGGTTAGATAGTAATGCCGACGAAAAAGCGATTAAAAAAGCTTATCGTAAATTGATGGCTCAGCACCATCCAGATAAATTAGTGTCGCAGGGGTTACCACCTGAGATGATGCAGCTCGCCAAACAGAAAAGCCAAGATATTCAAGCAGCATATGAATATTTAAAAGCGAAGTAGCATGTTAGGCTTTAAAAGCTGAACTAGAGGGGATTCGTTAAATACCTAACCAGGTTAAAAAACCATATATTTCTTTAGATAAACGCTGATGTTGCTGCTCACTGGATTGGTTGCCAAATAATGCGCGTTGGCGATAGTTTAATTTATGGTTACGCCGTGCAAGCTTTTTGCGCTGTACCATTTGTTGGTTAAGCCAATGGTTGTGGCTTTGATAATAAATATCCAGTGTTGGCCACGGGGTCGTAGTGATGGTTTGGTTTAGTGACTTGTTTTTCTGCGCTTCGCTATAAAAGTTATTAAGCAAAATCAGTGCGTCAATTTGTTCCGATGTTTGCTGATTAAGATAACTATTTAAAATTGCGCCGCTTTGTCCCTGTGTAATCACAATTACAAAACCCGGGTGAGTCAACGCTTGCTGATACATGGCTTTAAAACGGCTGGTTAAACTAAGTGCGTAGGCGTCGAGGTCGGGCTTTTTAAATTGCGATAAACTTGGTGCAACGCTTACGTTATTATTTTCCGGCAATTCATCATTATTTATGCGGGGGCTACTACCTGCGCTAATGCTGTAAGTAACCCATCCATAATCATTTAGTGATTTGCGTAAAAAGTCGATGCCACGGTCATTCGATTGGGTTAAGTGCCAATCAGCAATTAAGATTGCTACACCTTTTTCAAATTCTGCCGTGTGGTCTCGGTACAAGGCTGTTAACTCATTGTCGCCAGCCATTACTGTTACAACCTCTGAAGGTTCGAAGTAGTGCGACACATCTTGATTGTTTTGCAGCTCTTTATTGATAGGTGCGAGCCACTCAACATCCTTAGCTTGCGTTAAGAACGCGCTAACAAGTAACAAACAAACTGTAAGGTAAAATTTAGGCTTCACACGCATGATTAGATTATGGCTTTTTAAGCTTATCGACACTCTAAGCTAATATTTTAGTTAAAAATCAGGATCACTATAAAAACTTAGTTGCTGTTTTGTTACTGGGTGAGTGAAGCTTAAGTATTGCGCATGAAGTTGTAATCTTGTCGCCATAGCAAGTGCGTCGTCGTGCGCATAAAGACGATCGCCTAAAATCACATGACCTAACGATAACATATGTACACGCAACTGATGTGAGCGACCGGTGATTGGCGTTAAGGCCACACGCGTTGCATGTTCTTCATAGCTTAATACTTCATAGTGGGTAAGAGAGGGTTTTCCACGCTCATGATCTACCATTTGCTTGGGTCGGTTTGGCCAATCGCAAATTAACGGAAGATCCACAGAACCTGTTTCTGGCTCGAGTTTGCCATAGACGCGAGCGATATAACGCTTTTTGGTTTCTCTGTCTTGAAACTGGCGGCTTATTTCACGATGCGTCGCTTTATTTAGCGCAAGGCAAATAATGCCTGAGGTGGCCATATCAAGGCGATGTACTATGGTTGCCGTTGGAAATACTAAATTAACGCGGTTAATTAGGCTGTCTTTGTGCTCAAGCGCTTTGCCCGGCACGGTTAATAAACCACTGGGTTTATTAAGAATAATTAGGTCATCATCACGATATAGAATATTGATGTATGGCGAAGTTGGCGGGTTATAGTTTAACAGCACAGTGATTCCAGCAAAAAAATGGGGCTTAATCTAAACCCCATTTTAAAGCAATTATAGTTAGTGAGAAACCACTATTAAGCGGATTGCATCAAGCTTAAGCTCTGCTTTTTCAACATGCTCAAGTAATTGTGACTTTTGCTTTTCCAAATAAAACAGCTCGTCTTCACGTACGTTCGGATTAAGTTGTTTTAGCGATTTTAAACGTGCTAGCTCATCATCTAAGTTAGTGTTTACACTTTCTTTAGCACTTTGCTTTAGTGAGTCTAATTGACTTTGTGCTAATTTATTTGCCGTTTCAATCATTGGGTGAACGCTTGATTGCAGCGCTGAGGCAAGCTTGCTAGCCGTTTGTTTACCAACCGCATTAAGTTGCTGATTAAACGTATCAAACGCGACATTCGCAGCTAAATCATTACCGTTTTTATCAAGTAATAAACGCACAGGTGTGGTTGGTAAGAAACGACCCATTTGCAGTGCTTTTGGTGCGCTGGTTTCTGCAAGGTACACTAACTCAACAAAGAAACTTCCCGCAGGTAGTTGCTTGTTTTTAAGTAGCGCAACGGAAGTAGTGCCGAGATCATCATCAATAATCAGCTCCATTGCACCTTGCACCATAGGGTGATCCCAACTTAAAAAGTGCACATCTTCTTGTGCAAGTGCGGTGTCGCGGTCAAAGGTAACGGTTAGACCTTCGTCACGTAAACACGGGAACGATGGCGTTAGCATATGTTCAGTTGGTTTAAGAACAATTGAGTTCTCACCGCGGTCTTCTTGTGAAATACCGAAAATATCAAACACCTTGATCATGAACATAGGCAGTGCAGTTTGGTTATCAAGCGATTCAATATCGCTTACCAATTGCTCTGAGCGGCCTTGTCCTTTTGAATGAAGTTCAAGTAATCGGTCGCGACCTTGTTCCATTTTTTGCTTTAACGCTTGGTTTTGCTTATTTACCGATTCAAGTAATGGATCAAGCTCTTCCTCGTCGGTATTATGGCTTGCCACGAACTCCAGTAATTCATCTTTGTATTCTGAATACAGTAGTTGCCCTGTGGTTAATGTGTGTTCAAATGCTTCTAGCGCATCGTGGTACCAGCGGAATAATACTTCTTGCGCAGTGTTTTCAAAGTACGGCACATGAATTTTAATGTCTTCGCTTTGACCAATACGGTCTAAGCGTCCAATTCGTTGCTCAAGTAAATCAGGGTTTAGTGGTAGATCAAATAAAATTAGGTGGTGGGCAAACTGGAAGTTACGTCCCTCTGAGCCAATTTCAGAACAGATTAATACTTGCGCCGCATCTTCTTGCTCGGCGAAGTAGGCTGCTGCGCGGTCACGTTCAATAATGCTCATACCTTCGTGGAACACCGCGGCTTTAATACCTTCACTTTCACGAATTGCTTGTTCTAAGCTCAGTGCTGTTTGCGCTTCACTACAAATTACCAATACTTTTTCGCGTTTTAGCTCAAGTAGTTTCTCGGCTAACCATTCAACACGTGGGTCAAATTGTGCCCAACTAGCAGATTCACCTTCAAACTCTTGGAAAATCTTTTCTGGAAATAATGCACGTTTAGCGCGCATTTCCGCATCTTTTAAACCCGCAATATTACCCATTACATTCATTGCTGTAGTGTATTGTTTCGGCATCGATACAGGGTAAGCGTGTAGCTCACGTGATGGGAAACCCTGGATGCTACTACGGCTGTTTCTGAACAAAATACGGCCTGTACCGTGTCTGTCGAGCAACATTGATAAAATTTCATTTTTAGCCGCTTGCTCACCTTTTTCAACTTGGTTTAGCAGTGTGGTGATATCACTTTCTTTTAATAGTGATGTAAGCGTTTGTTTTGCGTTATCACTTAAGGCTTCATCAGCTAGTAGCTGGTTTGCCGCATCAGCAACTTCTTGATAGTGGCTTTCTTCTTCCACAAACGCTTGATAATCGTAGAAGCGGTTTTCATCAAGCAGTTTTAAACGGGCAAAATGACTTTCGTGACCTAGTTGATCAGGCGTAGCAGTGAGTAGAATTAAGCCCGGAATGTCTTGGCTTAGTTCAGCAATACGGTTGTATTCTGTGCTTGATTTCTTTTCGCTCCACTTTAAGTGGTGCGCTTCATCGACAACAAGTAAATCCCAATCGGCAAGTGTTGCTTGCTCAAACCAAGTTTTCTTTTTCGTAATAAATTCAAGGCTGGTTAGGATCAGCTGTTCAGTTTCAAACGGGTTTGCTGCATCGGCATAGGCTTCTGTACAGCGTTCATCATCAAAAATTGAAAACTGTAAGTTGAAGCGACGCAGCATTTCAACTAACCATTGGTGCTGTAAGTTTTCAGGCACCACAATAAGCACGCGTGAAGCACGACCTGTAAGCACTTGTTGGTGAATAATCATACCGGCTTCAATGGTTTTACCTAAGCCAACTTCATCTGACAGCAATACACGCGGGGCAAAACGTTTGCCCACTTCTTCAGCAATATAAAGCTGGTGTGGAATTAGGCTTGCGCGCGCACCGACTAACCCTTTTAAGCTTGATTGTTGGTTTTGGTGAACATGGGTAAGCGTGTTATGACGCAGAGTAAAGCGATCAAAACGGTCAATTTGCCCTGAAAACAGTTTATCTTGCGGCTTATTAAACTTAATAAAGTGGTCAAGAAAGGTTTCTTTAAGTGCGACTTGTTCTTGATTGTCTTCGCGAGTACCAGTGTAAGTAAACAAGCCATTTTCTTCGTCAACCTGCTCAACTATGAGTTCCCATTCGTCAACGCTACGAATTTTATCACCTACATTAAATGCCACTCGGGTAACAGGTGCTTCAGAAATACTGTAAACGCGGTTCTCACCACTGGCTGGGAATAAAATAGTTACTTGGCGTCCTTCACAGGCTACGACCGTACCTAAGCCTAAGTCGGATTCGGTGTCGCTGATCCAGCGTTGACCTAAAGAAAAGCTCATTTTTAACTCGCTACTATCGAAAAAAGGCGGCTATGTTACCTAGATTTCTCGTTGGATTCACCTGTTAATTTAGAACTCGTGAGGTTAATACCTATTCGCCGCTTTAATGTTTGTAATTTAGCCAGAATTTTGCACTTTTTTTGTCATAAAAAAGCCAAATTCCTGAAATAGACTAAACTTAAAAGTAAAGCAAAAACCATAAACCCGCCAGCTAAGAGAAGGAACAGCTTATGGGAAAAATGCGCAATAACGATAATAAACTCTATGTCCTAGATACCAACGTACTACTTCACGAACCTTTCGCTTTTTTATCTTTCCAAGAACATCAAGTCGTTATCCCAATGACAGTGTTAGAAGAGCTGGACCACATTAAAGATCGCAAAAAAGATGTGAGTCGAGACGCACGCATTGCTATTCGTGCTTTGGATGATGTGTTAAGAGACGCAAGTCCTGAAGAAATGCTTGCTGGGGTTGATCTTTCAACGGTCGCTAAAAATTGTACGGGTAAACTAACGATTGTTAACGACCATATGTTTGAAGATGCGGTTTCGGGTTTACCAGGAGATGAAAATGACCATCGCATAATTAATACCGCATTGCATTTGCAGCAGCTAAAAGTTGAAGTAAAAGTAGTGTTAGTCACTAAAGATATAAACATGCGCTTAAAGGCAAAAGGAGCTGGGCTTGAGTTTGTTGAAGACTACCGCACCGATCAGCTCATTGATGATATTAGCTTGCTAACAAGCGGCTATAAAAAACTTGATGGTGATTTTTGGCAGCATGTGAAAGAGTGCGACAGCGAGCAAAGCGGCCGAGATACGTTCCATACCGTACCACGTAATTTGCTTAATGAAGTCTTTATCAATGAGTACTTACTCGACGAGACTGGCCACTTTGCTGCTCGTGTTGTGGATTACGACGAAGAGCATATTAAGCTACTTGATTTGGGTTTTGAACGTATTATGGGACGCAGTGCTTGGGGTATTCAGCCCAAAAATGTTTATCAAGCAATGGCGATTAATGCGTTGCTTGACCCGCATATGGATTTAGTGATTTTGACAGGCCCAGCTGGTTGCGGCAAAACCTTGTTGGCATTGGCTTGCGCCCTTGAACTTGTGATTGAACGGGGAATGTACGACAAGGTCATCGTGACCCGTAACACGCCCGAAATTGCAGAATCAATCGGCTTTTTACCAGGTACCGAAGAAGAGAAAATGATGCCTTGGCTTGCGGCGATAACCGACTCTTTAGAAGTACTTCATAAGAACGATGAAAATCCGGTTTCGAGCCGTAATTACATTATGGAAAAAGCCAATATTCAATTTAAGTCGATTAACTTTATGCGTGGACGCAGCATTCAAAATGCCATAGTTATTTTAGATGAAAGCCAAAACTTAACCGCATCGCAATTAAAAACCATTATTACCCGATGTGGCGAAGGTACTAAATTAATTTGCTCGGGTAACTTGGCACAAATTGACAGTAATTATTTAACCCCAGTGACTTCTGGGTTAACCTATATTGTTGAACGTTTTAAAGACTTCCAAGGCAGCAGCACGATTAATTTAAACGGTGTAGTACGCAGCCGTTTAGCGAGCTTTGCAGAAGAAAATTTATAAGCTAACGAGTGAAGGTGTCTAAAAATGACATCTATGAAAAGTTAAAAGGGCTGATGATTATCAGCCCTTTTTTTGATGGTTCAAGCGGAACTATCGCTAACACATTTTATGCTCTAATGATTAAACGTTGCCACAATAGAATAATGTGTTATCTCGCGTGCAGCTTAAATTATATCAACTATGTATTGCTTACTTTTCAGCATACTCCAAGAGCTGCTGCTTACCTCGGCGATTGGATATTGCTTTGGCCCAGTGACTTCACCGACTAAGTATTTTAAGCCATTAATTTCAACATGCTTGTCGCCTTTGCGAATCGGTAAATTTAACCCAATTAGCGCATGGTTAGGGGAGGTAATAATAGCGATGGTCAGGCGCGGGTAAATCGCTTTTAAAATAGCACTAGTGAGCACAAGTTTGCTATCTACATCACCGTATTGTTGGCGGATCAGCTTAAGAGGTGGCTTAAAGTTTTCGCCACTGTTATGAAAACGGTCTGGCAACTCAGATGTTGGCATCGCTTGTACCCAACTTAACACAAAGTTAATAACTGTTTTTGGTCTCACGTTATTGCCAAACTTAGTTAAAATAGCTTCTCTAATCGGTGAAATATAGTCATATGAATTTTTCACAAAGCGCGGTAAGTCGGGTCTAACCGCATCAATTGCCCAGATGGCCTCTAAATCAGCATAGTGATGCTTGCGTAAATAGCTTTTTCGCGCACTTTGTTTTGCTTTTTCAACTCGCGTTTCCACGTCTTTTAATAGCGCTTTGTCATCACTGTAAACTTTATATTCAATGCTGCGTTCTTTACGCTGTGTTTCGAGTGTGTATTTACGTCGGTCGAACTCTTTAATGGTGTTTCTTACTTTTATATCAATCTTGTCGAGGTATTCTTGTGCGTTAAAGCCTTTAAAGCGGCGGTAGTGGTTAAATAGCTGGTCGTTTGAATAGCTAAAGCTAAGCTTTTGTTCTTTGTCTTGATCATCAAACCAAGTGTAATAAAACGTTTGTTGTTGTTTTTCTTGTACCACTTTGCGCTCGAACGAGTGACTAAAAAGCGGCAAAGCGCAAAGGCTAAAAATGACAGCGAGCAATAAACTTGGTTTTAGTTTAACCATGATAATATCCGAGGTTGCGTAAAGTCTGTTAGGTGAATTGTCATAAATAACATTAAGCTTAGTCAAGATGTTGTGATAGAACGAAATATTTCTGTTCATTTCATAAATTCGAAGGCCACCTGTGTTAACGCTGATTACTAAGACTATTAATTTGGATAATAAAAAAGGAAGCACATGCTTCCTTTTAATCTTGGATTATTTAGTTTGAATACAGGTTACTTATCCATTAATTCACGAATGTATTTAACCGGTGAGCTGCCGTAACTTAAAAACTGTTCGTGGAATGCTTTTAAGTCAAAATCGTCACCCAGTTCCGCTTTTTGCGCTTCGCGGAAATCGTAAATTTCACGGTAGCCCGTGTAGTAGCTTGTTAGCTGAACTTGGCTCAGCGTCGCGCGGCGCCATTTGCCTTCTGCCTCAGCGCGTTCTTGGAAAGCACCGTTCATAAGTAGATCTAGGCCTTGTTCTTTACTGATGCCTTCCACTTGGATTTGATAATCCAAAATCGTGTTACAAATTACGCGTAAATTCCATTTGTAGTACATTAGCCACATTTCTGGTTCAAAATTACCGTAACCTTCTTCTAGCATCATGCGCTCTGTGTACACCGCCCAACCTTCTATCATTGCGCCGTTTCCGAAAATACTCTTAATGAGAGACGGTGACTCATTTGAATAAACTAATTGGGTGTAATGGCCCGGAATTGCCTCATGAATATTTAAAATTTGTAAAATCCAGTGGTTGTACTCTTTCAAATACGATTCGGCTTGTTCCTCACTCATATTATCGAGTGGCGTAACGTTGTAGTAGGTGTTTTCTTTTTTCGCATATGGACCCGGTGCACTAATAGATGCACCGGCAAAACCGCGCATATAATCTGGCGTTTCGCGCACCACTAGCGGTTTTTCAGGATCAAGCGTTATGAGGTCTTTTTCTTTAATAAAGGCTTCAAGTTCAGGAATTTGTTTTTTAATTTCCTCAACAAAGTTTTCGCGTTTTACGTGCTTAACCGCAAGGTGATTAATCAGTGTTGAAATTGCTTTTTGAGGTTCACTTGGCATCTGTGTATTGGCAAAATACTTAGGCCAAAGTTGCTCGGTGATTTTTAACATTTCAGCGGTAACACGTTCTTTATCTGCCAACGCTTTTTGATAAACCTCTTTTGCGCTGTAACCGGACTGAATATCAAATGCGAACTTTTGCTCGTAAAGCGCTTCGCCAATTCTAAATGAACGCGCGTTATTGTTTGCAACCAGCTCTTGTTCCAGCTTAGTTAAGAATTCAATGTATTCATTAATCGCAGCTATTGCTGCTTTAAAACGGGTTTCAAATAATTGCTTATCAGCGTCCGATAGATTTGAGGTTTTAGCTTTATTAAATAAATCTTTATTTAGTACGCTAAATGCTCCTTTATTTTGGCTAATTGCCAACTGTGTGTACTCAAGTGTTGGCGTATCAATATTGGCAATGGCTGCTGCATAATAGGCAGGTACATTTTCAAGGCGCTTTAACACTTTCGTGATTTTTGTGTTGTCATCATCAAAGCGACTATTAATGATTTGTGCAAACCCACCGGCAACATTGTAATTTGATGGATTCCATTGCCACGATTTAAACGTGTTTACTGTCCAAATTGTTTTCTTTAATAAATTTTCGATTAAACGATAATCGGTTTTTAAATTGGCTGGTAACTTATTAAGGTCAAACTGGGCTAATTTAGCGAGTTGCGTATTGGCAAAATTAATATCGTTAACGCGGCTTTGAGCGTCGGGAACCGTTAAAATATGGTCGTATTTGCCGTAACCTGCGTATTGCGACCACTCAGGACGGTGACGCCAAAAGTCTTCAATAAATTGTGCTGAAAACGCTTCAAATGCAGCAGCTTGAGATTGCTGTTGGCTTGCAGGTGCGTCAGTTGTTGAATTGGTTGTTTGGCATGCACTAAGGCCAAGTGCTGCAACCAGCGCTAAACTTAAGGCTGTTTTTTTCATTGTGTTTCCCTTGAGTGATTAAAGCGACTAAGCGAGTTAAAGCCGCGTTAAAGTGAGTGTATCAATTTCACTTAAAAATCGAAGTTTTTTCGATAAAAGGTCAACAACCCTATACACGGTTACGTGTTTCGTCATTTTCAAAGGCGCTAATATTTAGCGCTATTTGCTTAACTAAGCGCGAAATAGACTGCTTGCTGGCCCACGCAATATGTGGTGTGAGCAATAAGTTGCTTCCTTGATACTGAACGAGCGGGTTGTCGTCTTGTGCGGGTTCTTTGCTTAAAACATCAATCGCCGCTGCTTTGATTTGTTTGGTTTGCAGTGCGTGTGCAAGTGCACTTTCATCAACAATGCCCCCGCGTGCAGTATTAATTAGTACCGCGCTAGATTTCATTAGTTTAAATTCGCGCGTACTAATTAAATTTTCAGTTTCTTGGTTAAGGGGGCAATGAACCGAAACAATATCGGCATTTGCTATCGCGTCATCAAATGCAACTCGACCGTCACGCACAGGGCTGTTCTTACGCTCACTAATCAAAGTTTCAATGCCAAATGCTGTTGCGGCTTTTGCTACTGCGCGTCCTAAATCGCCATACCCGATTAATGCCATTTTTAAACCCGCTACTTCGTCTATTGAGTGGTCTAAAAAGCAAAAATGGCTCGCTTGTTGCCACTGATTGCTATGACAATCAGCAATGTATTGATGGGTATTACCTAGTAAGTTAAATAATAAAGCGAACGTGTGCTGTACCACGCTCGCGGTGGAATAGCCTGCAACATTGGTAACGGCAATGTCATGCTTTTTAGCCGACACTAAATCAACATTATTGGTGCCTGTGGCGGCAATGCAAATTAGCTTTACCGTGCTTAGTTGAGATAATGCTGTTTGGTCTATCACTACTTTATTGGTAATTATCACGTCCATACCTTGGCAACGCTCAATCACTTGTGCAGGCGTGGTATTGTCAAATAATGCGATGTTTTGTGTCAGCGCATTTAGCGGTGATAAGTCACCATTTTCAATTGTTGCGTAGTCGAGAATAGCAATTTTCATAATTTTAAAGTTTTGGTTTGACTTTGGAGTTAACTCTAAGGTTTATACTTAGTAGGAAAGTTAGATTTAGTGTATCTCAATTAGGCAGGCAAATGGTAAAAATAGGTGAAATTGCAAAACGGTTAGCGGTCTCGACCGATACGCTTCGTTACTATGAAAAGCAAGGCATTCTCAATTCATCGGCGCGCAGTGAGTCGGGGTATCGCTTGTATTCTGAACAAGACATCGCGCAGCTGTCGTTTGTACTAAGGGCAAAGGATGTAGGCTTTACACTGAATGAAATTAAAGAGTTACTTGCAATAAAAGTGGATAAGCAAAGTCACAGCTGTGAGCAAGTTAAACATTTTACGAGTGAAAAAATAACGCAAGTTGAGCGTAAAATTACCGAGTTAAATACCATTTTAAATTCGCTTAAATTACTGCACAAATCATGCTGTGGCGGTAACGAGCCCGCCGTTCATTGTTCAATTCTTTCAGCGCTGGAGGCACAAAATGACGCTCGTTAATAACTTTATTGATCTCTTTATTATTTCAGCGCCTTGGTTGTTATTGGGGTTGTTTATAGCGGCATTAATTAATGTTTACTTACCTGAAAACTTTCTCAATCGCCACCTTGGCAAAGAGGGCTTTGCTACTACCATTAAAGCGGCTCTTATTGGTGCGCCAATGCCGCTGTGTTCTTGTGGCGTAATTCCAGCGGCACTCGGGCTGCGAAGGGCGGGAGCCTCAAAAAGCGCAACCACGGCATTTTTAGTCTCTACGCCCGAAACAGGTGTTGATTCAATTTCTGTCTCGTATGTTTTGCTTGGCCCATTTATGGCAATTATCCGACCTATTGCGGCGGTTGCTAGTGCCATTACTGCGGGTTTATTAGTGGGCGGTGAAAGTAAACTTGATACGCAACAAAGCGCCGATAACATAAAAGAAAAAGCCGATGATACTTGCTGCAGTAGTGCGCACACCACAGAGCAAAATGCGGCGCAGGCTAGTGATATGGTTTCAGAACAAAAGACGTCATGCTGTAGTACTCAGCAAAAGCCTGTTGTGCAAACTTCCCCTTGTTGTGCGCCAACAGTAGCTGAAGCTAAGGCGAATGTATCAACCAGTGCTGCTTGTTGCTCGGTAAAAGATTCTGATGAGCAAAAAGAAAATACTACCTCGTGCTGTTCCACAAACAAAGAAACACAGCTTGTAACAGAAACCGCGACAGCAAAACTCAAGCGTGCATTTTCATTTAGTGCTAACAAACTGCTAAGTGATACCGCAAAGTGGCTGATGATAGGTTTGTTTTTTGCCGCGTTAGTGCAAACCTTTGTACCGCAAGATTTTCTGCAACAGTATGGTAGTGGAATTTGGGCCATGCTAATCGTAATTTTAATTAGTATTCCAATGTATGTATGTGCAACTGCTTCAACGCCTATTGCCGCAGGGTTATTAATGTCGGGCGTTAGCCCCGGTGCTGCGCTGGTATTTATGTTAGCTGGGCCGGCAACTAATGTAGCTACATTAGGTGTGGTAGCGAGCGAACTAGGCAAGCGCGCGGTGGTCGCTTATTTAACAGGAGTTATTGGTGTTGCGCTAATTTTCGGCTTTATTACCGACTATTTGATAGCACGATATCAATTCGCAATCGTACCATCGCTACAAGAATCGCATCATGTATTACCCATGTGGCTAGAGTACGGCGCGGGAGCCTTACTTGCGCTGTTAATGTTGCGCTTGGTTTGGCTCAAATTAAGTAGCGCCAAGTAACTTGTATATTTGCTTTTAGGCTAGAGCGTGTTGACCTTTACGGTCTAAATTCTGTTCAAATCCAAAGTGTTTTGATCGCGGCGTTGCTTTGCAGACCTAGCGGGCTAAGTCAAAAAGCGACAACAAAGAGCAAAACGCTTTGGATTGAACCTTTAGGCAGCGCTTGTTTGGCATTTATACTGCGTTATCGCTCATTCGTGTAGAGTTACTACACCACAATCACTCTGTCTTGTCTAAATGCCAAACAAACTGCTGCAGAAACAGACTGCAAAGGTCAACACGCTCTAGTTAATTGATATTTAAGCTTGAAAGACATCGTTTTTTGCGATGATTCGTTTAATAAAAAGGAGCCCACTGGCTCCTTTTTTTGATCTAGATCAAGTTTATAAATTTAGATGAATCAAAATTTAAATTTATTTTAAATGATAATGATTTCTGTTATTGATCTAATTTGTTTTGGGTTTTAGAATGCTTCGCAGTTTTATTAAGCCAATTACGTTTTTGATAAAAATTGGTATTACTCAATCATAAAAATATCAGGGATTAACATAATGAAAAAAATAGCGAATTTTGCACTTTCTTCGTTATGTGTTGCAATGCTTGCAGCATGTAGCGGTGACGATGGCAAAGACGGGGCAGACGGCGCACCAGGTGTAAGTGGCGAAAGTGGTGTATCAACGTATGTGACCGAAAAAGATGTCGTTGTTACCAATGCACAGCATGCATATGCGGTTTACGCCGATTCACTTATCGCTGCTAAACAGCTTAAAAATGTGATTGAGCAGTTTGTTGCAGAGCCAAGCGAAGCTAACTTTAGCGCCGCTAAAAATGCGTGGTTAGATGCTCGCGAACCTTATGGTCAGTCAGAAGTTTATCGCTTTCGTGAAGGGCCAATCGACAATCTAACGCGTGATGACAATGGTAACCCGGTATTAGTTGCTGAAGAAGGTCCTGAAGGCGCAATCAACGCATGGCCACTAGCCGAAGCGCTAATTGATTACACAATTGACATGGATGGCGCACAACTGCCTGAAAACCCTGCAAGTTTGCCAGTAGGTGGCAATATTATTGCCGATCTTGCTGAGTTCCCAGATATCACCAAAGCGTTACTCGCTGAACAATTTGAGCGCGGCGATGATGAAGCCAATGTAACATCAGGTTATCACGCGATTGAATTTTTACTGTGGGGACAAGATCTTAATGCTGATGGTTCTTACACGCCAAACCGTGACTACAGTGCTGGCTACCGTAAAGTAAACGATTATTACACTGCGGCAAGTGGCATGGGTGAGTGTACATCTGGCGCAGATAACGTGGTTGATTCGGTGATTTGTGAACGCCGCGGTGACTACCTAATTGCAGCGGCAGATTTATTGATTGACGATTTACAAGGTGTTGTTGATGCATGGACTCCAGGTTCAGGTTTTCACTATGTTGAATTTACAAAAGACGAAAACGTAAAAGCGTCGTTGGCGAAAATTCTAGAAGGCATGGGCCGTTTAAGCTTTGGTGAACTTGCTGGTGAGCGCATGAGTATTGCACTTCGTACCGATTCACAAGAAGACGAGCACTCGTGTTTTTCAGATAATACACACCGCGATATTTTCTTAAATGCTAAGGGTATTCAAAACGCATTTAATGGTGCTTACCAGCGTATGGATGGTGAAACATTAGAAGGTGCTAGCATTTACGATTTACTGGTAGTGGATGGTTCGCATGAACTTGCCAATGAATTACGTGCTGCGATTGAAGATACGATGGCGAAAGCGGCAGTTATCGATACTAACGCTAAGCTAGGTTACTCATTTGATGTGCAAATTCAAAATGCTGATTTAAAGCAACCTGTTACACACACAATCGAAGCGCTTAAATCACAAACTCAAGTGATTAAACAAGCAATTGAAGCGTTAGAAGTAACCACGGGTGATCTTGAGCAAGATACTGACGAGTTTGGTAGCTAATAAGCTAACACTATTATTGGCGCTGCTATTTTGCAGCGCTTTTTTCGTTTCTAGGGGCATTTATGAAGCGACATCTTTTACTAACCAGTTTTATGTTAAGTGCTTTGGGTTGTGGTGGCTCATCGCAATCACCAGAAGCAAAGCCTAGCGAACCTCAGCCGCCTGTTGTCACACTGCCGGGACAGCCAAATGATGGCTTAGCACCGCTTAGCAGCAGTACGCCTGACACCAACGAGCACCTAGCGGGTGGCGTAGTAACAACCGATGTTCAAAATGAAGACGCATTCAGCCAATCGGCACCGGCAATTCGCAGTGATTTTGCATTAGACGCGGTATTTAAATCGGGTGATCACTTATTTAGAGGCGCACACAAAGGATTAGGCCCTGTTTTTAATAACCCAACTTGCCAAGGGTGTCATATTAAAGATGGTCGTGGCGAAGTGCCAAGCTCACCGCAGCGTGCAATGACCAGTATGTTCCTACGGATTAGTGATGAGAATGGTCAACCCGATGCTGTGTATGGCGATCAATTACAAACATTTGGCACGGTTGCCGGACACCCGACAGGCGCATTACCTAAGTTTAACGGCGCGTTAGATGAAGGTTTGGCATATGGCGAAGCCTATGCGTTTGTTGAGTATGAAAACGTAACAGGTAAATTTGCCGATGGCGAAGAATACGAGTTGCGCAAACCCATTTATAAAGTAACCGATTTATCTTACGGCCCATTTAACGACACGGTAAGGTTCTCTGCCCGTGTTTCACCTGCGATTTTTGGCTCAGGTTTGCTGCATGCAATTCCTGAACAGTACATTACCAGCTACGCTGACCCTGACGATGTTGATAATGATGGTATTTCTGGCCGTGCTGCGTATGTAACAGAGCCTATTTCAGAGCAAACTAAATTAGCACGTTTTGGCTATAAACTTGGCACTGCATCCGTGTTGCAGCAAATAGCGGGGGCCTATCGCGGTGATATGGGCGTGACTAATCGTATTAACCAAGCAGAGCCGTGCACCGACAATCAAGTTGCCTGTAATGAACAAGCTGCATTAGAGCAAAACAGTGAAGCCAATGGTCTTGATTTAAGTGATTTAGATCTCGCACAAGTTGAATTTTATAACCGTTTATTAGCTGTGCCAGCAAGACGAGGGTTCGACGAGCAAACTAATACTTGGCAAAACGATGTCACGCGTGGCCGTGCGTTATTTTTCGACGCTAACTGTAATGGCTGTCATGTACCACGCCATAAAACAGGTGAAGCACCGGCAAGTTTATTAGGTGATGTCGATATTCTTGGTTTTACTGGCGAAAGTACGCCGATTGCTGCACTTAGCGAGCAAGTTATTTATCCTTACAGTGACTTGTTACTACATGATATGGGCGGCGAATGTGCGCCTATTAAATTAGAAAACGCACAAGGCGGTAGCTGTCAGGTTGGTGAAAATTGCATTTATGTGCAGCGCTGTGAAGGTCTTGCAGATAACCGCCCCGAGGGACAAGCATCTGGTACTGAGTGGCGTACAACGCCGCTTTGGGGATTAGGCTTGGTACAGCAGGTAAATGCGCGCGCTACTTATTTGCATGATGGTCGAGCACGCACCATCAGCGAGGCTATTTTATGGCATAGCGGCGAGGCAGAAAAAGCTAAGCAAGCCTACCTTGCAATGTCTAAAACTGAGCGCTCACAATTATTGGCGTTTTTAAACTCACTATGATTAAACGAAGTCTTTTAACTGCGTGTATTTTTGGCACTTTGCTAATTGGTTGTAAAGAGCAAACTGTACCTGAATTTTCACATAGCGAGTTGCGCCCTGGCGGCGCAACAACCTTAAAGCGACTTAATACACGTACTTTTATTCATCCCTCAGAAAATCTCGATTTAGATAGGCAGCTTGATTTTTGGGATGGCTTTTCATTTTTTCGTGATCCTTGGGTCGCAGCACCTGCTGCAACTCAAGACCGTGATGGTTTAGGCCCGCTTTATAACGCGCGTTCATGTAAAGCATGTCATATTCGTGGTGGTCGAGGAAAGCTTGTTGGGGAGGGCACGCATGCGCCAATGGCATTGCTTTTTCGTTTAGGTAAGCGTGATGATGGCAATGCGGTTGATAAACACTATGGCGGCCAATTCCAGCCATTTGCGATTAAACTAGCAAAACCTGAATCACTTGCGGCGGAAGGCAAAGTAACTATTCGTTACGAAAGCATATCGGGTCAATATGCGGATGGCACGCCTTACACTTTAAGCAAGCCACATTACCAATTGGTTGATTTAGCCTATGGCGAATTGCAACCCAATACGGTGTTATCGCCACGTTATGCGCCAGCACTTTACGGAATGGGGTTGTTGGACGCGATTAGTGAACACGATCTTACTGCGCAAGAAGATATTGCGGATAAAAACAACGATGGTATTTCGGCTAAGTACAATCGTGTGATTAGTGCAAAAACTAAGCAGCAGATGATTGGACGTTTTGGCTTTAAAGCGAGTCAACCAAGTTTAGCATCACAAACGGCTGCGGCATTTGTTAATGATATCGGCATAACCAATCCGTTTTTCACACACGATACTTGCACGTCATCTCAACCGCTTTGTCAGCGTGCATCAACAATGGGCGGTCACGATCGTAAGCTAGAAATACCAGAAAAGCTGCATAAGTTAACGGTATTTATGGGGGCGCACATTGCGGTGCAACCGACCCGAAAGCTTACTTCGGAAAAAGCACAACAGGGCAGAGCACTTTTTTATCAAGCGAATTGCCATAGTTGTCACACTCCAAGTTATACCACGGCAAGCGACTACCCACTTAAAGAGCTGGCAAATCAAACTATCTGGCCTTACACCAATTTGGCGTTACACGATATGGGCGAAGCACTGGCTGATGGTAAAGCTGAGGGATTAGCCAATGGTCGAGAGTGGCGCACGCCACCACTTTGGGGGCTAGGATTACAAGAAAAAGTACAAGGCTATCAGGCATTTTTACATGATGGCCGTGCTAAAACAGTGGCTGAAGCGATTTTGTGGCATGGCGGTGAAGCCGAGCAATCAAAAAGCGCGTTTGTAGCGTTTGACCAACAGCAGCGTGACGCATTGATTTATTTTCTAAAACAAATTTAAGGGCAAATACGATGAAACTAAAAGCACTTTCTTTGCTTGTGACGGCTGCGTTACTAAGTGCATGTGGTGGTGGCAGCGATAACAACAGCGAAAAACCACCTATTACGCCACCCGTGGTTAAACTAACGAAAGATGAAGCCATGACAAAATTATTAGCAGCGCAAGCTGATAATTATATTTTGCCAGCATACCAAACATTGATGGATGAAGCGGATAAACTAGATGCGGCGAGCATTATGTTTTGTGCTTATCAGGCGCCAAGCGAAAGCGAGCTAACAGAATTAAAAAATGCATGGTTAGCATTAAGCAAGGCATGGCAATTTGCGAAAGCGGTAAAAATGGGGCCTGAGTCCGAAGAATTTCGCCATTATCGCTTACAATTTTGGCCTGATAACAATAATGCCGTTCAACGCGGTGTTGCGTCATTACTTGCGGCTCAAGCGATAGATGAGAACGCCGTTGCTAGCCTACAAGATGGTGCACAAGGATTACCAGCGCTCGAGTTATTAATTTTTAATCAAGCACAAGATGCATCGTTACTAAGTGCAAGCAATAAACAAGATCGTTGCCTCGCGGTAATGGCAATCGCCGCTAATGTGAAAACAGTTGCAACTGAAATTTTAGCACTATGGCAACACGAGAAGATTGGTTTTGTCCTTGATTTTAAAAATGGCAGCGGCGAGTACAATACGAAACAAGCGGTGCTTGAAGATTTTATTACTAATTGGTTTGAGCTAATTGAAGTGATTAAAGATAACAAGCTCAATAATGTTAAAGGCACGCTGATCCCAGGTTACCCAGAAAAAGCGGAAAGTTACATTGGCTTATCGTCGCTTGAAAACATTAAAACCAATTTTGCAGGACTGAAGCAGGCTTACCTTGCGGGCAATGGTTATGGCTTTGACGAGTACTTAGTGGATATTCATGAAAATACACAAGTGAATGACACTATTCTAAATTACTTTGACGAAATTGATGTGTTACTAAATGATATCGAGAAACCGCTATCGCAAGCGGTAACAACACAAGACAGCCGCAATAAACTGTCGCCACTCATCACAAAAATAGACGAATTAAGAACTTACCTGTCTACCGATTTTATTCAGCTTACGGGCCTTAATCCTAACTTTAATTCGAATGACGGTGATTAATCATGGAGCGTAGAGCGTTTATCAAAAGTTTAGCGTTATGTGGTTTAAGTTTATCACTCGGCGCTAACTTAGTTGCGTGTTCAAGCAAAGCGCAACGTCGTTTTGTTAGTGCGGCAACCAACCACCAAGGTGAACATTTTGTGGTGGCATTTGATAAAGCAGGGAATTTATTAAACCAGGTTAAAATTGATAATCGCGGCCATGATTTATTAATGCTTGATAGTGAACGGGTTGTGGCGTTTTCACGCCGTCCGTTTACCAAGCTGTTTGTGGTGAACTTAGCACAAAACCAGCTAGAGAAAATCATCAATGCAGAGCAAGGTTTTCATTTTTATGGTCATGGTGTGTTTGATAGTAAACGTAAGCAACTGATCACCACAGAAAATCATATTGAAAGTGCTGGTGGTTACTTAGTTGTGCGCAATACTCACAATTTTGCCGTGGAAAAGCGTGTACCAAGTGGCGGTATTGGGCCGCATCAATGCGCGTTAATGCCCGATGGTGAACATATTGTGGTTGCCAATGGGGGCATTAAAACACATCCAGATAAAGGTCGTGAAAAATTAAATCTAGCGAGTATGGCACCAAATTTAAGCTACATTCACCTCGACACTGGCAAGTTAGTTGAATCTGTCACTCCTCCGCATTTTCAGTTAAGTTTACGTCATCTAGCGGTAGCAAACAGTGGCGAAGTGATTGTTGGAGCGCAATATCAGGGAAATTATCGCGATGCGCATCCTTTGGTGTTTAGCCATAAACTAGGGCGCGAATTTCAGCCATTGCAGGCAGAGCCAAAGTTTTGGCAAAACTTCGAGCATTACGTTGCCAGTATTGCAATTGCTGATAGTGATAATCGTATTGCAGTTACCTCTCCTCGCGGTGCTATTGTGGCGTATTGGCAATTGGATAATCATCAGTTTATTCGTCATGAACGTTTTGCCGATTGTGCGGGTGTAGCGAGTGCGCAAAATGAATTTATTGTCACAAACGGCAAGGGACAAGTAATTAACGATAGTAAAAACATGCCTATTTTTCAGTTACAACCGTTGCGGTTTGATAACCATTTAATTTACTCTTAACTGGTAAGAGATGTTAAATTTAGCCAAACAGAATAATGACAGGTAAAATATCCGACCTTTTTGTGATGCAGTAAACCAAGTTATGACTAATTCAAACGATAAATTTGCAGATATTCGCCCATATAATGATGAAGAAGTAGCCGCGTCTGTTGAGCGTCTGTTAAATGATGATGCATTTATCTCGGTAATTGCAGAGCACAACTTACCATCATGGTTGCGTACTATTCCATTTCTTGGCAACTACTTAGTTAAATCAAAATTGCGTAACAAATACGGTAAATTTAAAACTGTTGATGAAGTTCAGCAGGCCGTTTCACGTTATCTTGATATTTTAGTTAAGCGCACAACCAGCAAAGTTACTTTCTCAGGATTAGATAAGCTTGATAAAAACAAAGCGTACCTGTTTATCTCAAACCACCGTGATATTGCGCTTGATCCGGCTTTTGTAAACTACGGTCTATTTCAAAATAATATGAAAACCGTGCGCATTGCGATTGGTGATAACCTGTTGCAAGTGCCATACATGACCGAGTTAATGCGTTTAAATAAGAGTTTTATTGTTAAACGTTCTGTTAAGTCGCCAAAAGAGATGCTGAGAACGCTTACGACACTTTCGCATTATATTTATGATTCGCTTGATAGCGGTAATTCAGTTTGGATTGCGCAAAAAGAAGGACGAGCGAAAGATGGTAATGATGTTACCGATCCTGCACTGATTAAAATGTTGCAGCTACATGGTCGCAAACTAAAAATGGACTTTGCAGACTATGTAAAATCGATCAATGTTGTACCGGTTGCGATTTCATATGAATTTGAACCATGCGAAAAAGCGAAGGCAAAAGAGCAGTATCATAAAGCGACCTTTGGCGAATACAAAAAAGCGCAAGGTGAAGATATTGCCAGCATTATTGAAGGATTTGCTACGAATAAAGGGCATGTGCATTTATCATTTGGCGAGCCAATTACCAGCGATTGCGATACCCCAGATCAACTTGCTGAAACCATTGATAACTACATTCACAAAAACTACTTCTTGCACCCCAATAATTATTTGGCGGCAGAATCTGCAGAACATGAAATTTGTGGCGATGCGAAGCGTGTTTACCACAGCCGCTTTGAAGGGGTTGCTCCGGAATTACATGAATTTATTAAGCAAATTTACGCGAAGCCGGTATTTAATCAAAAGTAACCAGCAAGCCTAAGTAAATTATAGTTTTAAGAAACCAGAGTAATACTCTGGTTTTTTTTGTGCAAAAAATGGTTAAACTGTAAATATGAGTGCGTAAAAAAAGACCTAAGTTTGCCTGCTTTGCAAGCAAACTATTGTGAGTGAATGGCTGACCAAAAACCAATTATTGAGCAAATAGAAATATTTGAAATACCCAGTCCGTGCAAAGGGGTATGTCAGGCTAATAACCGAGGTTATTGCTTAGGGTGTTTTCGTTCGCGAGAAGAGCGCTTTCATTGGAACCAATTAACGAACGCGCAAAAAAAACATGTGATTAAGCTTTGCGCACAACGCGAAAAGCGCATTCGTCGAAAAATGGCTCAACAGCAAATCTCACCAGAGCTGGATACAGAGCAAACAAAACTCGACTTTTAGGTTTGCCTAATCTCGCCGTATCTAAACTCGTTTATTTAGGGGTTTTATGTTCAAGGGTAGCTTCAGCACTTTGCATTAACTGTAGGTCTAATTGTGCCAAAATTGCTTTATGTTGTTTGTGCAGGTAATGATGGATAGGTTTTTGCGAGACAATGCGTTTATTAAAATGGGCTAGGGTGGCATCATCAATGTGATGCGTTAGCAAATATTCAAGTACTAAAATGCCATCAATTGTGCGGTCGCGCAGCATATGCAACTGACTAGTAAGGTTATTATTACTTATTACCTCACCTTTAAATTTTTCTTGAGCAATAAATTTTTGTGCAAACGGGTAGCTTGGGTTGTGGCTAATTGTACTCAACTGCTGAATGCGACAATGCTCGCATTGCCCCTTGTTGGTAAGCAGTACCAAATTCAAATACATTAACGGAGTATTACTCGCAATTAGGTTTGGGTATTCCTTAGAAATACCAATCACACGACCAATCTGGCCATCAAGCTCTCCAAGGTTAGCCGCAGCAAGTGAGCTTTTGTGATCAAACTCAATAATGCTTATATCGACACCAATTGCTTTATAAGCAGGTGTTAGACGTTTGATTAATAAGCGAGAAACGTGTGTATCTAACGGTTTATTAAACACTAGCGCTTGCTTTATGGGGGCATTTGCCCACGCCATCTTACTCAAAAACAATAAGGCACAAAGTATGGTACAAGCACGCTTGCAGCTTTTAGTTGTCGAGTTTTTTATCATTTTGTGACGTAACGCAGCGTTCATTTTAGTGTTGATTGGTCAAACTTATATGGTACATTGCTACAATAACATAATATTTTATTAGCTGTATTAAAAGAACATGTCTTTCAATTTGTGTAATTTACCTCGTCAAGAAAAGTATTTAATTCAACTCGACTACGAGGCGTCGTTTTGGGCGTTTAAAGTAAAGCGTGGCAAAGCAACGCGCGATCAAATTTATTCATCTATTTTACAGCGTCCACAATCAGAGCAAGGTGAGCTAAAACAACGTTTTGAACGCTATTTAGCGACAATGATGTGAGTTCATTTACGTGCCAGCAATTGGACCCAGTTATGTATCCTTTGGTTAATAAGTTCTATCAAAACTTTAAGGTAAGAGGGCGTGCTAAAAGCCATGATAGGGTATGGGTTATCAAAGCTGAAAATCAAATTGTGGCAGCTGCAAAGTTAAGCTTAAAAGGCGGACAGTTTTTATTATCTGGCGTATTTACAGCACCTTGCTTTCGTGGTCAAAAACTGGCATCAAGACTAATTAAAACAATCGCTTTGGATTATCGTAAACCATTTTTCACTTTTGCCTACAACCATTTAGTTAGCTGGTATCAAAGCTGCGGGTTTATCGAACATGCTGCGCCAGCTGAGCTGGCTCCGTTATTTAGCGCTTATCAAAATCAAGGGCGTAAAATCGTCTGTATGTTAGCCAATAAGGATTGTGCATAATGATTTGGCGATACTGCGTATTGACGATTTTGTTGTGTGCTGTATCAATAAATGCGCTGGCAAACAGTAAGGCAAACGTACGTCGTTTCTCGCCAAATGAAGGGTTAGCTCAGTCTTATGTAACGGGTTTATTAGTTGATAAAAATGGTTACTTATGGGTTGGAACCGAAGCAGGCGTAAACCGTTACGATGGTTATCAACTATCAACTATGACAGGTGCTGAAGGGCAACTGCGTGATAAATCGATAGATTTCCTCTACGAAGACAAACAAAACGATATTTGGATTTCGACTACCTATTCTGGCTTGTATCGATATAAAACTGATACTTACCATCTTGAGCGAGTGCTTGATTTTAAAAATGACCGAACTCACTCTCCAGTCGTGATGTTAGAAACCCATCAACCTAATTTTTACTGGTTGGGACGCGTTCATGACTTGGCGCTGTTAAACAGTGAAACTGGGGAAGTGAAAAGTGTGTTTAAAATCCCAGGAGACTTTAAATACGCGTATGTTAGAGCACTTAAATATTACAAACACTTTCTAATAATAGGCACATCGGAAGGTGCCTTTGTGATGGATACGCGCACTGAAAAAATCGTTAAACTAGAGTTTTTAAATGAGCCCGCAGCGCATCACGATCAATACAATACAAAGTCATTTCATATCTCGGGTTCTCAACTTTGGCTTGGCACCGTGCAAGGTTTGCACACAGTTGAACTTGATCATATTGAACGCTTGGTAGCTGGTGAAATAGATAAACTGAGTAGCGAACTGCGTATTTCAGATTTAAACATATGGAAAATCATGCCGTTTAAATCGGGATTAAAGCTTGCCACCAATGAAGGTGTTTATAATTACTTTGCCGATGATGATCAGCTAATAAAAAGCACAGAACTCGATAATTCCGATTTTAAGTTAAGCGATAATAGCATTGTTGATATGCTGCTTTCAGATGACGGTTCAATGTGGCTTGCGAGCAAAACCGACGGTGCGTATTTTGTCTCGAATAACAATTACTCATTTCAAAACTATAACCGCGATACTTTGTATGGTGGTTTATCCCATAACAATATTTGGAGCATTGTTGAGCATAATAAAGATATTTGGTTAGCAACCAGTGACGGTATTACGCGTTTCAATCCCTATTCTTACCAAAGCCAAACTTATCTAGAAGGTTACTTAGCTGACCGCTTAAACCATGAATTCCATGTATATAAAATGTTTAGTTTTAACGACAAGTTATGGCTGGTAAGCACGCGAGGATTATTTACCTTTGACTTGGAAACGTTAACAATTTCAGCGGTTGAAATGCCTTTTGAAAAGTACAAGGATATGTTTAGCAAGCAGATTGTGATAGGGCATTTTAACAACGCAGGTGATATGTATTTTAAGAGCTTTCGCTATGGCTACTTTAAATACAATGTAGTAACAGAAGAACTAACGCAAATTCACCCCGACGTAAAAGTGATTGGTGATACATTTGCGGGGTATTTTTTACCGCCGCTAGATGACAGCAAGTTACCGCTGTTTTATCACAATAAAACGTTATATCAACTGATGCCGGACAACACCGTAGCGTATCGTTATACCGCGCCAGTCCCCGATGAAGTGGAGTATTTGTCGCTTGCGTCTTATGTGATCGATAACAACGGCATTCTTTGGCTATCTTATTATGGCTACGGGTTAGTTGGTTTAGATAGCACCACATTTGAAGAAAAATACAAAATCGAAGACAGGGTTGATACCCGCGGATCGTTGTTTTATAGCCTAACCAAAGATCAGCGAGGCATGATCTGGATGGCGAGCCACAGTGGTATTTGGCGCTTTGACCCAAATACCCAACACTTTAGGCAGTTCACAGTGGATGATGGCATTGCGGTTAATGAGTTTAACTCGGCGGCAAAAATAACTTACTCTGATGGTCGCATTGTATTTGGCTCAATTAAAGGGGTGACCAGCTTTTTCCCCGAGCGCAATGACGCGAATGAACACATATCAGAGCGGGTGAATATTACCTCAATTACCCTAATGTCGCGCAAACTTGAAGCTGAGTCGATTATTCAGCAAAATTTACTTGAGCTTGATTACGATGATATCGGTTTAGAAATTGGTTTTTCTGCGATGTTATTTAAGTATCAGGAACGCGTTGAATATGAATACCGTTTAGATGATTCTGCATTAGTTAGAACGAGTAATAACAAAGTTGCGTTTGCACGAATTTCACCGGGAAAACACACTTTTTACGTACGTGCCAGAGACCCGTTAAACGGCAGTTATACCGATTTTAAGAGTTTTACGATTCAGGTAAATTACCCACCTTGGCGCTCTCCCGCGGCATTCGCCATTTACTTTATATTATTGACAAGTATTGTGTCGGTGTGGATGTTGCGTCGCCATCGCTATCAAACGCGCTTGCTAGCTGCACATAAACAAAGTAGTGAAAACGCCACGCGTTTAAAAATGGCGCTACAAAGCAGTCAATCAGGGGTGTGGGAATGGCAAAGCGGCCTCGGACACAGTTATCAGCCACGTCTAGTCGATGAACTAGGTTTTGATAAAAGCGAAGTATCACTGGATGAATACTTAGCAAAAATTCATCCCGACGATAGAGCCCGTTATCGCATTGAATGGTTAGAATTTGTCAGCACCGATAAAGGTGAATTTGAAGTTGCCTACCGAGTACGTCATAGCCAAGGCCATTGGCGTTGGTACAAAGATGTGGGTCGTGTTATTGAGTGGGACGAAGATGTGCCGCAGCGCGTTTCGGGAACCTACACCAACTTTACGCGCGAGCGTGACTTTGAAAACAGTGCCCGTTTATTTAGCGCCGCATTTGAGCATACTCGCGATTGGGTATTTGTGATGGACCGCGAGTTTAATATTCTTGCGATAAATAAAGCATTGCGCGAAAGCCATCATTTTGACCTTAAACAAGACTCAGCGCGCAAGCTATCACTTGGCCTAAGTGCTAAAAGGCGCACTTATTATTTGAGGGCGCTTGGTAAGCTAAACGTAGGTGAACATTATCAATCGGAAGAAACCATCACCACCCCTGATGGCACAAAATATAATTGCTTGATAAAAGCCACTGCGATTGCGGCTGAAAACGGTGAGGTTGATAACTATATTGTGGTGATCACCGATATCAGTAGTCAAAAAGAAGCTGAGCAAGCGCTGTATTTACTGGCAAATTACGACAAACTAACCAAGTTACCTAATCGCAGCTTATTTATTGGTCGAGTGGCTCATGCCATTAGTCTAAACAAAAACAGCGAGCAGTTATTGGCAGTGTTATTTATCGATCTTGACCAGTTTAAGAAAGTGAATGACTCATTTGGTCATCATGATGGTGATAAATTGTTGGTGGAAATAGCCGAACGCATAAAACAGGTCATTGACGGCAAGGCGACCGCGGCGCGATTAAATAGCGATGAATTTACTGTATTGCTTGAGAATATTAATAGCAAAGAAGACGTTATAGCCTTGTGTCAGCGCTTAATTGCGGCGCTAAAAGAGCCATTTGCACTGGCGGGCGAAACCGTGAGAATTACTGCCAGCATTGGTGTTGCCATATTTCCAGATGACGAAACAACCGCAATTAATTTGATTAAAGCTGCCGATATTGCGATGTATCACGCTAAAAAACGCGGTGGCGAGTGCTTTTTGTTTTTCCAACAAGAAATGAATAAAAAAGTACAACGATTGCTTCGTTTAGAGTCAAGGCTTAAGCAAGCACATAGTGAAAATGAACTGTCGAATCAATATCAGCCGATTATTGATGTTAATACAGGCAAGGTGGTTGGCTTTGAAACCTTAATGCGCTGGCAGCACAATGGTGAAGCAGTTAGTCCATCGCGTTTTATCGCCATTGCCGAAAATACCGGTCTCATTACTGAAATGACAATGGCATCGTTAACACGCGCAGTACAAGACATGCAACACTGGTGCGAGATCGATATCGACTTTTATGTATCGATTAACCTATCGGCGAAAGATTTCCATCACCTGGATTTGGCAGAGCAAATTATTGCACTGTGCAACACGTATGAAGTGCCGTGTCAGATGGTGGCACTTGAGATTACCGAATCTGTACTTATGGCTGATTTTGATAGTGCAAAAGCGGCCATGGATAAGCTAAAAAATGCAGGTTGTCGCATTTATCTTGATGATTTTGGCACCGGCTACTCATCGCTGGCTTACTTAAAACGTTTTCCGGTGGATGTGATTAAAATTGATGGTGGCTTCGTTCGAAATATTGGCGATGAAGCAGACGATGAAGCGATTATTCGCTCAACCTTAACGCTTGCAAAAAGCTTAGGCAAAGTGTGTATTGCTGAAGGAGTTGAAAGTAAGGAGCAGCTGCTGTTCTTGCAAGCAGAAGGGTGTGAGTATGTGCAAGGTTATTACTTTTACTCACCGCTTGATGCGTCACAAGTTAAGTCGTTGCTTAAGCGTTAAATGCTAAGGGATTTTATGGCCACAGTTAGCGCAATAATTAATGTGTTTTATTTCATTCATTTTACGCTTAATGGCACGCTCGGCTTCTTTTTTACTTAAGCCTAGTTCAATACGCATTTCTTCAATTTGTATTTGGTCTTTTTCGCAAATATCACCATCGCGCGAGCATAATGCAACGTACTGCGCGAATTGCACCCTACGGCGTCTTAATTGATCTGAAAAGCTCGATGCCAGTAAACCAGTTGGGATTGCCACCATCCCCATACTTAGCACAGTTATCACCCCACCAAAAAAGCGGCCAAGCGGGGTAATTGGCACAACATCACCATAACCAACCGTGGTGAGTGTTGCCATTGCCCACCACATGGCATCGGGAATGGAGCCAAACTTATCCGGCTGTTCGTCATGTTCAATTAAGTAGATACCGCACGATGCGGTGATAAGCGCCACACTCATAATAAAAAATGCGGCAAGCAATGGACCTTTTTCTTCTCGAATACTTTGCAACAATAATTGCATAGCACGCGAATAGCGAGTCAGCTTAAAAACACGTAATAGTCTAAATACACGTAAGAAGCGCAAATCAAAGCTGACGAACAGCATCAAGTATGTTGGCAAAATTGCCATTAAGTCGATAATCGCTAAAGGAGAACGCAAATAGCGAATGCGTTTTCGCCAGTTGGGAATAGGTAAGTCGCGATAATGTTCTTTATCAACACAAACCCATAACCGTAGCAGGTATTCGATAGTAAAAATCGCGACAGAGAATATTTCAATTGCTAAAAAAAGGTGTTTGTAGCTTGCAGCGACCTCTTCAACCGACTCGAGTACAATCGCAACAACATTGCCGATAATCAGAATTATCAACAACGCATCGATAAACCTACCAAGTTTTAGTCCTTCGCCAGAACTTTCCAATACTTGTGCAATACTCAGTCGTAATTGATTCACATCGACCTCTTAGTTAAGTGGCATTGTCATAATAACCGTACCTTCTTCGAAATCACGCGTGACTTTAAAGCCTAGTTTTTCCGACAAGCCAATCATGCCACCGTTTTCAGGTAAGGTAAGGCCTTCAATTTTTTGCACATTTTGGCGTTTACAATGATTAATCACCGATTGCATTAGAATACGACCAAGCCCAAGCCCTTTTAGGTCGGAGCGCACAACTACGGCAAACTCGGCAACAAGGTTATCAGGGTCCATTAAAACACGCGACACACCAAGTGTTTGCCATTTATCGTCGCGTCGTTGCGTAACGATAAACGCCATTTCGCGGTCGTAATCAATTTGCGTCATTTTAGCTAATTGCTCATGGCTAAATTGTGGCATTTCACCAAAGAAACGTTTGTATCTATCTTCTTTGGTTAGCTGATTATCAAACTCTCGATGCGCTTCTTCATCTTCTGGACGAATTGGTCTTAATATCGCAGCTGATCCATCTTTAAGGGTAATACTTTGCTCAAGCTCTTTTGGATAAGGTTTTATTGCTAAGCGTTTTGCGCGACTTGATGCTTGGTATTTTTCTAGTTCAATAGCCGCATCGAGTACTAAAAATTTACCTTGTAAAGCCAGTACTGGGTTAAGCTCAAGTGATTTGATGTCGGGATTTTCAACCACCATTTGTGATACGCGAGTAAGCATAGCGCACAGAGTGTACTTGTCGATTTTGGTTGGTAAATGCTTTTCTTTGATAAACCCTTTATCGCTTGCTGCAGCAATTAAGTACTTGGCTAGATTCATATTTAGCGGTGGCAGAGCAACCGCTGCTAGGTCAAAGTTAAGAGCTGTACCGGCTTCGCCGAGTAAAATAACTGGGCCAAAATTAGCATCTGTTTTAACTGCTATGCGCAGCTCTTGACCGCCAGCACGGGTTGCCATTTTTTGTAGCGCAAAACCATCAATTTTGGCATCTGGGTAAGTTTCATTAATTCGCAGTAGCATATTAAATGCTGTTTGCTCAACTTCAACGCCATCGTTTAAGTTTAATACGACACCACCAACATCAGACTTAGATGGAATGTTAGGGCTTACTAATTTAAGCGCAACCGGAAAGCCAATGCTCTCGGCTAGCTCGCGCGCTTCGCTAGGTGTAAAAGCATGCTCAGTTGCAATGCAGTTAATCTGATAGCACTCAAGCAGTGCTGCTGCATCATGAGTCGGTAGGTAGTGTCGCTTCCCTTGCAAGTAGCCGCTTATTAGTTTGCCAGCTTGCTCCGTGTGAATATGGTCTGAATCTAATAGGGATTCTGGTGTTTGCGTTAAGTGCTTTTGGTTACGACGATACTGAATTAAATGCATGTAAGCCGCTACTGCACCTTCTGGTGTGCGGTAAGTGGGAATGCCCGCTGCTTGGCAAACTTTACGCGCTTCATAGGCTGCCGTTTCGCCCATAAAGTTGGTCATTACATACGGGCGCTGCATTTTAGGCACTTTATTAACGGTTTCTGAGATGATTTTGGCAAACTCTTCACTGGGTGCCAATGCCGATGGGCTATGTAAAATGAGTAAATTATCAACCTCTGGTGCTTGCACTAAAATTTCGACCGCCTTCTGATAGCGCCACGGATCGGAATCGCCGTAAATATCAACAGGGTTGGCGAACGAGGTGTGCTGAGGCAATACCTGATTTAATTTAGTAATGGTTTCTTTCGAAAGTTCAGCAAGTTTGCCCGAGCTTTGGATCAAGGTATCTACAGACATTACACCTGGTCCGCCGCCATTGGTTAAAATGGTCAGGGCTTCTTGTTTTAATAGTTTAGGGTGCAGTGCTAAGGTTTGTGTTGCGGCAAACAGTTCGCGTAAGTCATTTACGCGCAGCATACCGGCACGCTGAAACATCGCATCATATACCGCATCGGAACCTTGGTTGCCACCGGTGTGCGCCATAGCAGCATCTGCGCCTGCGGCGGTTTTTCCGGTTTTTATTGCAATGACGGGTTTACTGAACGCAGCGGCTCGTGCAGCGGAAATAAATTGACGGGTATGTTCAATATTGTCGATATACAGCAAGATCGCTTGGGTATTGGCATCACGCCCTAAAAAATCGACCAATTCATCAAAATCAATATCGCCACAATCGCCCACCGAGACAAAATATGAAAAGCCAATGTCTTTTGTTTGTGCCCAGTCGAGAATTGTTGAGCAAACTGCGGCAGATTGCGACACGAAAGCTATTTTTCCGGGCTTAGCGACCATATGGGAGAAACTTGCGTTAAGTCCGATACGCGGGATTAATAATCCAAGGCTATTTGGCCCGAGTATATTTACATTAGCTTTGCGTGCGGTTTCGATAAGTGCGTGCTTTAAATCTTTATCAATGCCCGATGCGATAATGACGGCATTTTTGCAGCCTTTGCTACCGAGTTGTTCAACGATTTGACAGCAACGGTCTTTACTGGTGCAAATAACGGCTAAATCGGGCACTTGTGGTAGGGCGTCTATTGTTGGGTAAGCAAGCACGCCATGAACTGCCTTATATTTTGGCGTTACTGGCATAATCGGGCCATTAAAACCGCCTTGCAACAAGTTGCGCATCACCACGTAACCCGCGCGATTGGTACGGTTTGACGCACCAATAACTGCCACTGATTTAGGGTTGAAAAATTGACTTATCCTTTTTACCGTCATCGCGTTTCACCACAGTTGAGTTGTTGCTATCTTATAAAATTCGTTTACAAGTATAAAGCAATAATGTTGTTAGATACTTGATATAAAACAGGGTCTTGTTATGCTCAACAGGGCATAAATATGGACTAATAAATATGACTCTACTGCTGCTGAGCGCTGCTATTAGCGCAGCACCTATCAATCTTGAGCAAATGGTTGCACCAAGTGATTTGGACAACATAAAAGTTGTGCCGCTAACTAGCAACCAAGATGCAAGCCAATTTCTGATCTATGTTAAAAAGTCAGTACCACTGCATATTCATAAAGAGCACAGTGAGATGGTTTATATTGTCGATGGTGAAGGGCAAATGCAGCTCGGTGATAAAACCTTCACAATTAAAAAAGGCGATTTTGTAAAGATTGATGAAAATACACCCCATGGTGTTAAGGTAACGTCATCGCAGCCGCTTAAAGTACTGTCAACGCAAACGCCTGAATACTTTGGCAAGGATAAACATAGGGTAGATAACCATGAATAAACAATCGTTAACCAGTACGATAATCTTTGCACTGGCTATTATTATTGCCAGCTTGTTGTTAAAACAAGGCATTGTAGAGTTTAAAACCCTCGACCGCAGTGTGGCGGTAAAAGGATTGGCAGAAAAAGAAGTGATGGCAAACACCGTTATTTGGCCGATTAATTATTCACTTGCGGGTAACGACTTAACAAAGTTGATTGATGAACTAGAGGCTAAAAATCAAGCGGTACGTGCGTTTTTAGCGTTACATGGTTTTAGCGACGAAGTAGTTTCAGTATCGCCGCCTAATGTTGCAGACAAGCTAGCGCAGCCTTACGCGCAATTAGAAAAAGGCCAAATGCGTTATTTTGTGATGTCGAGCATTACGGTTTATAGCCACGAGCCAGAAAAAGTGCGCCACGCATTAACTAAAGTAACGCAACTTGCAAAACAAGGCATTGCCATCTCAAGCGATCGCTACGACGCTAAAGTACAGTACATTTTTACTGGCTTAAATGACATCAAGCCGGAGATGATCCAACAAGCAACAGAAAAAGCACGCGAAGTTGCTGAAAAATTTGCCACCGATTCAAAATCCACCTTAGGTAAAATTAAATCTGCACGCCAAGGGCAGTTTAGTATTTCAGACCGAGATTCTAACTCGCCACATATTAAACGTGTGCGCGTGGTTTCGAGTGTTGAATATTATTTAGTGGATTAGAACAAACAACTATCAGTCGATGAGGTTAGTTTATGTATCATATTACTAATGGTGACAGCGCAAACCTTTTTTTAAAGCGCATTGGCATTCAAGGGCAATTTATTGCGTGGCAAGATGTGCTGCATCATGGTCCTATTAGCGCTGAAGTTTCACTGCCAGTGATGAGCGATTATCGCGCTGCATTTTTAGCGGATTATTTTTGTTTACCGCTCAAAGACGTGCAGGCTAAGTTTGACGCGCGTAACGATAAATTAAATGTCATAGAAGACAGCGATGAAGTCACCTTGTGGTTAACGCCAGAGCTGTTTGATAGTTTGATTGGCTTACAGTTTATTGCTTGGTATCGGGCGAAATTTAACACCACACGTAATCTGTTCGTGGTTTTATTATCTGATCATTTACCTCCGCGTGAATTAGAGGCAGCCCAAGTTGCACAGTATTATAAAACCCGCTTTAGTCCAAGTGAGCCATTTTTTGAATTAGCAACTAGGGTGTGGCAAGCACTGACAACCGATTTAGCTGCATTAGAAGGCTGTTTAACGCTCGATTTTAAACACTGGCCCAATCTTAAAACTTCGGTTCAACGGTTCTTACAAGAGCAACCTGATGATAGCGGTTTAAACCGCACACAGTGGCAGGTTTTGGATTGTTTAAACGGACAAACTTTGTCGTTAGCGCAGTTGTTTGGTGCAAATCAAGATTTGGAAGAAGTCCCGTTTATGGGGGATTTAAGTTTTTGGTGTCAGATTGAAGAAATGCGAGAGTACCTCAATATATCGACGCAAGACAGTTTATTACACCAAGAAATAGAGTTCTATCACGGGGTTAAAGTGAGCTTGTCAGAAAAAGGACAAGCTCTGCTCTAAATTAAAGTAACTAATCCGAGTTTTGGTTAGCTAGAAACTAGCTAGCTTAAACGCGAGTTAGCTACTTTTTGCCAGTTGTTTCAGTTTAAACACTAAATCAAGTGCTTGACGCGGGGTTAAATCGTTCGGGTCAACAGTGTCTAAGGTTTCAATCACAGGATTAGGCGTATCAAATAAACTGGCCTGCTGTGATATTTGCGTATTTGCCTCATTGTTAAGCGGCATTTCACTGACACTTTGATGCTGCTCCAACAATGAAAGCTTTTGTTTGGCACGGTTAATAACCGCCTTTGGCACACCTGCAAGGCCCGCTACTTGTAAACCAAAGCTTTTACTTGCTGCGCCATCAAGCACTGTGTGTTTAAACGCTATGGTATCTTGGTATTCAATTGCATCTAGATGCACGTTGGCTAAAATTTCCAGCTGGTCAACAAGTTCGGTCAATTCAAAATAGTGCGTTGCAAACAGTGTTTTCGCAGCGATATTCTTCGCTAAATACTCGGCTGTTGCCCATGCCAGTGATAGACCATCGTAAGTACTGGTACCGCGGCCAATTTCATCCATTAATACCAGTGAGTTTTCGGTAGCATTATTAAGAATGTTGGCGGTTTCCGTCATTTCTACCATGAAAGTTGAGCGACCTGATGCGAGGTCATCGCTAGCGCCAATACGTGTAAAAATACGGTCGGTAATACCTATGATGGCAGACTCTGCTGGAATATAACAACCAATATGTGCCATTAATACGATTAACGCAGTTTGACGCATATAGGTTGATTTACCACCCATATTTGGCCCGGTAATAATTAACATTTTGCGCTTATCATCAAGGTAAGTTGGGTTGGCAATAAATGGTTGTTGCATAACAAACTCAACCACAGGGTGACGGCCGCCTTTAATATCGATGCAGTTGTCTTCACTAAGGTTGGGCCTAACATAATCGAGAGACTCAGCACGTTCTGCAAGGTTATTAATAACATCCAATTCACTGAGCGCCGCAGCCATTTTTTGCAGTACGTCAATTTGTGGTGAAATAATGTCGAACAATTCTTCATACAGACGCTTTTCAAGTGCCAATGCATTTGACTGGCTGTTAAGAACTTTGTCTTCGTGCTCTTTTAGTTCAGGAATAATATAGCGTTCGTTATTTTTTAGTGTTTGACGGCGCACGTAATCTGCCGGTACAAGGTTAGCGTTGGCCTTACTGACTTCTATGTAATAGCCATGCACCTTGTTGTAGCTAATTTTTAGTGTGGCAATGCCAGTGCGTTCGCGTTCGCGAATTTCCATTTGCTCAAGAATATCGGTTGCACCTTTGCTAAGGTTACGCCACTGGTCGAGTTCTGCGTTATAACCAGGGGCAATAACACCACCATCGCGAATTAGTACTGGAGGATTGTCGATAATAGCGTGTTCAAGTAGGTCTTGAAGTTCAGTTAAAATCGGTGTGGCGTGCTTGATTTGTTTTAAGCGCGTGCTATTCGCATCATTTAATAGGTCGTGAATAGGGTGCAGTGTTTGTAGCGCTAAACGTAAACGTGATAAATCACGTGGTCTTGCTGAACGTAATGCCAAGCGCGCAATAATACGCTCTAAGTCACCGACTTGTTTAAGCGTATCGTGTAGTTCAAAACTAATTGCTAAGTCGTGGATTTCACCGAGTGCATCAAGGCGGTTGTTAAGCTCTTGCTGGTCGCGAATAGGGCTATGCAGGCGACGTTTAAGTAAACGAGAGCCCATAGGCGTTGCTGTTTTATCAAGTACTTGTGCCAAGGTATTATCAAACCCGCCCGATAAATTGACGGTCAGCTCTAAGTTTTTACGGGTTGCAGCATCCAGAATGACATTTTGCTCATTTTGCTCCAGACCAATTGCATTAAGGTGTGGCAATGCAGTGCGCTGAGTGTCTTTTACATATTGCATTAAACAGCCTGCGGCTTGTAATGCTAAATGTGCGTTTTCAACGCCGAAACCAACAAGATCTTTGGTACCAAACTGCTTGTTAAGCGCTGTTTTGGCGCTGTCTAAATCGAACTCCCAAATAGGGCGGCGGCGCAGGCCATTACACTGTTCTATCAGCGCTAAATTTTCAAAGGTTTCAGGGTAGAGTAGTTCAGCGGGTGAAATGCGTTGCAAGCATGAATTTAGCGCTTCGTCGGTATCGACTTGTAAAATGCGAAAACGACCTGAGTTGATATCCAAATAAGCAATGCCGTATGCACCTTTATCGCTATGCGATACCGCGCATAACAAGTTGTCTTGGCGCTCTTTTAATAAGGCTTCATCAGAAATGGTACCCGGCGTAATAATGCGTACTACTTTGCGCTCTACTGGTCCTTTGCTGGTGGCAGGATCGCCAACTTGCTCACATATGGCAACAGATTCGCCCATTTGCACTAGGCGCGCTAGGTAGTTTTCAACTGCATGATAAGGCACCCCCGCCATTGGAATAGGGTCGCCTCCGGCTTTGCCGCGATGAGTTTGCGAAATATCGAGTAATTCTGCGGCACGTTTGGCATCATCAAAAAACAGTTCGTAAAAGTCACCCATGCGATAGAAGACTAATATATCCCGATGTTCAGCCTTAATTTTTAAGTATTGCTGCATCATTGGCGTTTGTTGGCTGATAGTATGGTCTGAATATAAATCTAACGGCATAATTGACTAATAGTTGTTATGTAAAAGGTGTAAAAATGATATTACCCGCTCATATTTCTGAGCTAGCGGCAAAGTTAGGTGCTAGTTTAACGAATAAAAAGCTTTGGATCACTACTGCTGAATCGTGTACTGGTGGTGGCATTAGTTATGCGTTAACCGATACTGCGGGAAGTTCAGCTTATATTGATCGTTGTTTTGTCACTTACAGTAATGATGCTAAGCACGAGTTACTTGGGGTTAAGCAAGAAATACTTGAACAATTTGGTGCAGTAAGTAAAGAAACTATCGAGCAGATGGCAGATGGGGCAATAAATGCAACTAACGCTGACGTTGCTATTGCTGTTTCTGGCATCGCAGGCCCAGGAGGTGGTACAAAAGATAAACCAGTTGGTACTGTATGGATTGCGGTAAAAGTACTGGATAAACTATCAGTTGGACACTGTTTGTTCGCAGGCAATCGTAGCGAGGTTAGATTGCAAGTGATTGAATATTCATTGAAAAAAGCAATTGAGCTAATTAATTAATAAAAAACACTTGATACTGTTAATCTATACAGTATACTTTGCTGCATAACACAGATTCGGAGAGTCAAATGGACGATAATAAACAAAAAGCCCTAACAGCTGCGCTATCACAAATTGAACGCCAATTTGGTAAAGGCTCAATTATGAAATTAGGCGATAGCCAAGCGCTAGATGTTGAAGCTATTTCAACAGGTTCACTGGGTATTGATATTGCACTTGGTATAGGTGGTTTACCAACAGGTCGTATCGTTGAGATTTATGGTCCAGAATCTTCAGGTAAAACAACATTAACACTACAGGTAATTGCGGCAGCGCAAAAAGAAGGCAAAACATGTGCTTTCGTTGATGCTGAACACGCACTAGACCCAGTTTATGCTGAAAAGCTAGGTGTAAATGTTGACGAGTTATTAGTTTCTCAGCCAGATACTGGTGAGCAAGCGTTAGAAATCTGCGATATGCTAGTACGCTCAGGTGCTGTTGATGTAGTGATTGTTGACTCTGTAGCTGCACTAACACCGAAGGCGGAAATTGAAGGTGATATGGGTGATACTCACGTTGGTCTTCAAGCTCGTCTAATGTCGCAAGCATTACGTAAATTAACTGCGAATATCAAACGCTCAAATACACTGTGTATTTTCATCAACCAAATCCGTATGAAAATTGGTGTTATGTTTGGTAACCCAGAAACTACAACAGGTGGTAACGCACTTAAATTCTATTCATCAGTACGTATTGATATTCGTCGTACCGGTTCGGTGAAAGAAGGCGATGAAATAGTTGGTAATGAAACACGCGTTAAGATTGTTAAGAACAAGGTTGCGCCGCCGTTTAAACAAGCTGAATTCATTATCATGTATGGCCAAGGTATCTCGAAAGAGGGCGAGCTAATTGACTTAGGTGTTAAGCATAATCTAGTTGATAAAGCGGGTGCATGGTTTAGCTACAAAGGCAGCAAAATTGGTCAAGGTAAAGCAAACTCTATTAAGTTCTTAAAAGAGAATGTGGAAATTGCCAATGAAATTGAGCAGAAACTACGTGAAATGTTATTGCTACAAGCGACAATTAAACCTGAAGAAGGTGAAACGCAAAGTTTAGCTGCGGATGACGCTGAACTATAAAGTAAGCTAAACGACGAAAAAGGCCACTAATGTGGCCTTTTTGCATTGATGTTTACAATTTTTTGCTAACATTAAGTGTCTTAAATTACAAAAGCAGCTAAAATAGCCGCCTTTTTGCAGCTTACCCAAGAACGGACGCACACACAGTCTATGAAAATGCTCAATCGTATGATTAAGTTAGCACTGTTTTCATCAGTGATGACTCAACCTCTTTTTGCTAATCAGGAAGAGCAAAAACAGTTAAATACCCAGCTTAAAGATGACATTACCTCGGTTGAAGTTAAAACCTATAATTTACCGAGTAATAGCGATTGGAATCTAAAAGATATTCCCGATGACTTTTATCAGTCACCTTATCAAATAAACTTATTCTCAGATAATCACGGTCAAGATCGCGAACGTTTATGGTCGCAAACCCAATCGGTAATGGCATATGGTTTTGGTGTTGCTGGTTTGATTTTAATGTTGCCAGAAGATATCTCGAAATGGGATAAGGAAAACGGCGTATTTTCTAAGTGGACTGACAATGTAAAAGAAGGTCCGACATGGGACCGCGACGTTTGGTGGCTCAACTGGATTGGGCACCCGTATTTTGGTGGTGTTTATTACCAAGTTGCACGTAAGTCAGGCTATCGCCAGTGGGATTCGTTTTTATACGCATTCACTATGAGCACATTTTATTGGGAATACGGTATTGAAGGGTTTGCTGAAATACCGTCAATGCAAGATTTAGTGATTACACCGGTATTAGGTTGGGCTTACGGCGAATGGGCATACCAAACAGAAATGGAAATTCGTAGCACCGGCGGAGAAGTGTGGGGCTCAAAAACCTTAGGTGATGTGTCGCTATTTTTACTTGATCCAATTGATGCTGCGGGTAAGGGCATTAACAACCTGTTTGATATGGAAGTGGTTAAAGCGGGTACCGGTGGCATTAACTTTGCGAAGATGCAACTACCAACGGGTGAGTATGAAGACCAAGTACAACTTAATGTGCACTATCAACTTGGTTCAGGTAAAGCACAGCAAGCACCTACTTATCAAAAAAATTATATTAGTAAAAAAGACCCTGTTGATATCGGCGTAATAGGCCTTGGTCTAAATTACGGCAGCTTAAATCCAGGTGAGCATTGGGGTTTAGAGCAAGATGTTGCCAATGGCTGGAATTTAGGTCTGTATTTTTCACCGCGATTCTCTATGAAACTTGATTATTTAAAAGGTCAACTACCGCGAGAAATTGGTTCAGGTGACCAAACATTTGAACAATTTAATGTGGGTGCAAACTATTACTTTAACAGCGATAGTAGCTTTCGCCCGTTTGTTAGCGCAGGCGCTGGTGAAATGTTGTATGCAAAAAATAATGAAGATGATGGTGACAGTACATTTGCGTTAAATGCAGGACTAGGTATGCATTACCAAATTAACAACAATTTTGCTCTTCAGTTAGACGCTAAACGTTTCTTCAATAGTAAATACAGTAACAACGACACTGCATATAATTTTTCGCTAATTTACTTTTTTGGTGAAGGTCAAAGGTAGTATTAATTTTACTTATTAGGTGATTTTTTTAGCGAAGCAAACACTTGGTTAACTGTATTGAAAAATACTGTGTCGTTTTTATCGGGCAGGAAGTGACTGTTAATTAACTAAAAAATAAGCGACCAATTGGTCGCTTATTACTGACAACAACTTAGGAAGCAATCTAAGTTATAAAGTTAGCAAGTAGGCTTTAGAAAGCATACTTAGCTGAAAGCTGTAAGCGGTTGATATCGCCATCAACACCACTTTCGGTTTCGCGTTCACCTACTTTGTATTCAACACCAAAAGTAAGTTTTTTCTCAGGAGAATAAAGCAAGTTTGCACTGTAACTCATTGATGTTTTTGTTGGGTCGCCAGTGATATTTAACAAGTTTTGGTTATTATCAGCACTAAAATATGACGCAAGGAAAGTTGAACGTAACTTTTCATTCCAGTGGTGTTGATAACCAACAAAGCCCGAAACTGAGTCAATCGCATCTAAATCATTGCCATCAAGCACTGCACCATGTGCGACATTTAAACCAACGTAACGCCCTAAACCACTACCTGCTGTGACCATGTATTTTAAATTATTCTTACCAAAGTTAACGCGACCTGACGCGCTCACACCAAATGATGATGTTGATGCATCTGCACCGCCTGCTTTATAAGTAAGTTGTCTTGCAAGACCCGCAACAGTGAAGTGACCCCAATCGCCTTTAAAGGTATAGCGAGCTGTGATATCTGGTAGGCTAGAGTCGTCGGTTTCGTTGCGCATACCACCTGCTGTGGTAATAGTGCTTTCAGGGTTTTCTGCCGATACAGAAAAGCCGCCTGAAGTGTACTTAATCATCGCTTGGCGCACGAACACAGTACCTTCAGCAGGGCCGACGAAATCAAGTGTTTCTGGTAATGCGCTAACGTTTTGGAAGTTTGACCACGCTTGACCAAACAAGAAGCCATTATACGTTACAAATGCTTGACGAATACGCGGCGCATAAGAATTTGATACACGCTCATTACCACCTGGCGACGCAATAAAATCGAGCTCAATTTTGGTGTTAATTGATTCGCCGTTGTCTAATTTAGTTGATGTTGCCAAGTTAAAACGTGATTGACGTGCATGCATATCAAATACAGGGTCTGTATCTGCGTCGCCACCCACAGGAGTGGTGCTTGGCACATAAAAATCACGACCAATGCTCGTGCCACCTACTGTACCAGCGGACCAATCACTCCACATTGCGTCAAGCTTTACATAACCACCATATTTTACATCTGTAGACTCTAATACACCCGCATGGGCTGAAGTACCGAACAATACTGCTAAAACGCTGAGCGCTATTGTTGTTAGTTTATTGTTTTTCATAACTGTATCCCGATTAAGTTAACATCTTCACTGTTGGCTATGTTCAGATTTTGCTCAATTACCTATTGGTCTATACGACTAAGGTATAGCTAAACGGGCTTAAACAGTGTGTTAATTCCATTAAAACCCATGAAACTAGTTGTATTTGTGAATAATTCGTTAAAAAATATAGTCGTAGATAGCGGTAAATCGCAAAATAAAAATTTAATATTATGAATAATAAAAGTAATTGAGATAGCAGTAATAATTGGAGTTGTTAAAAAGATGTTCTTGATTAAGTACTCTCTATATTTGAATTAAGATGCTACTAAGGTCTAATTCTTTATACCACCTAGCTGAGTAATGCTTGAGGGTATTGGTCTAGGTTGCATTTAGGCGACTAGCAACAAAGTTAAGAAAGGGGCACTCATGTCACAAGAAATTTACCCAGTACCAGCGTCTGTTAAAGAAGCAGCGTTAATTGACGAAGCAAAATATAACGAACTATATCAATGGTCGATTGACGACCCAGAAGCATTTTGGGGTGAGCAAGGTAAGCGACTAGACTGGATTAAGCCGTATACCAAAGTTAAAAATACCTCATTTGATAAAGGCCATGTTGATATCCGTTGGTATGAAGATGGTCAACTGAATGTGTCTTATAACTGTATTGACCGTCACTTAAAAGATAAAGCCGATAAAGTTGCGCTTATCTGGGAAGGTGACAACCCTGAGCATTCAGAAAATATTACTTATCAGCAACTTCATGATGAAGTGTGTAAACTAGCAAATGGTTTACGTAAGCTAGGCGTGCAAAAGGGCGACCGCGTTGCGATTTATATGCCTATGACGCCACAAGCAATATATGCAATGCAAGCATGTGCTCGTATTGGTGCAGTGCATTCAGTTGTGTTTGGTGGTTTCTCTCCTTCAGCAATTGCAGACCGTATTCAAGATTCTGGTGCGAAAGTGGTTATAACATCAGATCACGGTCGACGCGGTGGTAATGCCGTTCCATTAAAAGCAAACGTTGATGAAGCATTAACGCAAGCTGGCGTTACAAGTGTTGAACACGTTGTTGTGCACCAGCTTACAGGTGGCGATGTAGCATGGAATGATGTAGATGTTTGGTGGCATGATTTAGTTGCTGACCAAGCAACAAACTGCGAGCCAGAAGTAATGGATGCCGAAGATCCGTTATTTATTCTTTATACCTCAGGTTCAACAGGTCAACCTAAAGGCGTTGTGCATAGCACCGCAGGTTATTTAGTTTATACTTCGCTTACGCATCAATATGTTTTCGATTTACAAGAAGATGATGTTTTCTGGTGTAGCGCAGATGTGGGCTGGATCACAGGTCACAGTTACATTGCCTATGGGCCACTGGCGAATGGTTGTACTCAGGTTGTATTTGAAGGTGTACCAACCTATCCAACATCAGGTCGTATGGGTGAAGTAGTTGATAAACATAACGTTACTATTCTATATACTGCACCAACAGCTATTCGTGCGTTAATGGCGAAAGGCGATGAGCCAACAGCTTCTTCTACACGTGAATCACTGCGTATTTTAGGTTCAGTAGGTGAGCCAATTAACCCAGAAGCATGGGCTTGGTATTATGAAAATATTGGTAACAGTAATTGTCCAATCGTTGATACATGGTGGCAAACTGAAACTGGCGGTATGATGATTACGCCACTACCAGGTGCAACAGATTTAAAACCAGGCTCAGCAACACGTCCATTCTTTGGTATTTTGCCTGCGTTATTTGATGCTGAGGGTAAAACATTACAAGGTGCAACAGAAGGTAACCTAGTTATTCTTGATAGCTGGCCGTCACAAGCACGTACTGTGTACGGTGACCATGAGCGCTTTGAACAGACTTATTTCTCAGCATACCCGGGCGTTTACTTTACCGGTGATGGTTGTCGTCGTGATGAAGATGGTTACTACTGGATCACAGGCCGCGTAGATGATGTACTGAATGTTTCGGGTCACCGCTTAGGTACAGCTGAGATTGAAAGCGCGTTAGTTGCACATGAAGCGGTTGCTGAAGCGGCAGTTGTTGGTTTCCCACATGATATTAAGGGCCAAGGTATTTACGTTTATATTACGCCGAATGATGGCGTAGCAGTAAGCGACGAATTAACCAAAGAGGTACGTAATTGGGTTCGTAAAGAGCTTAGCCCAATAGCAACACCAGATATGATCCAATGGTCACCAGGTTTGCCAAAAACACGTTCAGGTAAGATTATGCGCCGTATTTTACGTAAGATCGCAGCAAATGAATACCAACAGCTAGGTGATACATCAACACTTGCCGATCCAAGTGTTGTAGAGGAGCTAATTGAAAACCGTCTAAACCGCTAAAAGGTTTGTGAATCAATTAAACTCACAGTAACATTAAGGCTGTTATCAGGGATAACAGCCTTTTTATTAGGAGTCATATATGAGCAAGTTTTTGATAGCGGATGATCACCCTTTGTTTCGCGAAGCACTTAAAGGGGCTTTAAACGGCAGTTTCGATGATTTAGAGATATTTGAATCTGAGAGCTTTGATACGACGCTGCAAGTACTAGAACAACAACAAGAGCTCGATTTATTATTACTAGACTTACATATGCCTGGCAGTGGCGATTTATATGGTTTAATTCGTATTCGTGAAGATTACCCCGATTTACCGATTGCCGTTGTTTCTGGCACAGAAGACATTCAAATCGTTTCAAAAGTAATGAGTTATGGTGCCCTTGGTTTTATTCCAAAATCGTCATCTTCAGCACAAATTGCCGCTGCAATCGAAGAAATTCTAGATGGTGAAACTTGGTTGCCAGAATCAATGGCTGATAAAGTTGAAGAAGTGATTGAACAAGATGCAGAACTTGCGCAGCAAATTGCATCACTCACACCACAACAATACAAAGTTTTAAGCTATTTACACGAAGGTTTGTTAAATAAACAAATCGCGTATGAACTGAATATTTCAGAAGCCACAGTGAAAGCACATATCACGGCAATATTTAGAAAACTGGGTGTATACAATCGCACGCAAGCGGTATTAATTGCCAGCAAATTGCAGTTAGAGCCAGTTGACTCTAATTAGCACATTAAAAATAATAAAAAACCGAGCAAATATGCTCGGTTTTTTTTCTTTCTAAAGTATCTGTAATTGCTGTTACTAGTTTGATGTCAGGCGAATAAACTTTTCGGCTAATTCATCAAGAGACTCAACATGCTGTGGGTCTTTTTTAATACAGTCAATCGGACAAACGCTGACACAAGTTGGTTGGTCGTAATGACCAACACACTCGGTGCATTTTTCTGGATCAATTTGATAAATTTTATCACCCATGTAAATTGCCTGATTAGGGCATTCAGGGTCGCACATATCACAATTGATACATTTCGAATTTATCATCAATGCCATGATACTAGCCCTTTTTAAAAGGATTACGCGTATCTTGGTCTGAATCTAAATTCCTTAATAGAATCGCTTTATCAAGTTCAATGTCTTCCGGTAATGGAATTTTTACAATATGGCCTGAACCTTTAGCATCATCAATGCGCTCACCTTTTTTATTTTCCATATGATCTAAGGTAAACTGAATATTGCCTTGTGGTGTCATAAGTTCCATTGAATGGCCAGTACAGAACTTGTTCTTAACATCAATTTCAACCAAACCGTTGTTGTGACGACCTAATACTTCACCAACAAACTGTTGCTTGTCTGACACTGAGTGACCGTATTCATAGTTTTGGTATTCTTGGTGCACATGGCGCTTTAAAAAGCCCTCGGTATAGCCACGGTGCGCAAGGTTTTCTAAGGTGCGCATTAAGTTAGGATCAAATGGCTTACCAGCAACGGCGTCGTCAATTGCTTTTCGATAAACTTGAGCGGTGCGCGCAACGTAATAAAACGACTTAGTACGACCTTCGATTTTTAAGCTGTGTACACCCATTTTGGTTAGCTGATCTACGTATTGCACTGCACGTAAATCTTTCGAGTTCATAATGTAAGTGCCATGCTCATCTTCAAACGCAGGCATGTATTCGCCAGGGCGGCCTTGTTCTTCCAACATAAACACTTCACTTGTTGGTGCACCTTGGCCTAGCGTTGGGATCACTGAACTTGGATCAATTTTGTGCACAACATCACCGGTTTCGGTCTCTTTACCCGGCTTTACATCGTATTCCCAACGACATGCATTGGTACAGGTACCTTGGTTAGGATCGCGCTTATTAATATAACCAGACAGCAAACAACGACCAGAGTACGCCATACATAATGCACCGTGAACAAATACTTCTAACTCGGTTTCGGGGCATAACTCACGAATTTGGCCAATTTCTTCAAGTGATAACTCACGCGATAAAATAACGCGCTCAACCCCTTGTTGGGCCCAAAATTTTACTGTTGCAAAGTTTACTGCATTAGCTTGAACGGAAAGATGAATTGGCATATCGGGCCACTTTTCACGTACCAGCATAATTAAACCGGGATCTGACATGATTAAGGCATCGGGGCCCATTTCAATAACAGGTTCAATATCGCGCAAATAGGTATTAACTTTGGCATTATGCGGCGCAATATTTGACACCACATAAAGCTTTTTACCTAAATCGTGTGCTTCGTTGATCCCGAGTGCTAAATTATCAAGGTCAAATTCATTATTGCGCACGCGCAAACTATAACGAGGTTGACCGGCATATACCGCATCAGAGCCATAGGCAAAGGCATAACGCATGTTCTTTAAGCTACCTGCTGGTGACAGTAATTCAGGTACAAAAGGTGTGTTCATTGAAGTGTCCTCATACATCGAACTGGGTGCTGGCCAGTTGCATGATTTAAAAAGCGGGCAATTCTAACGCATAGAGAAATTGAGAATTTTGACATAGATCAAATTAGCCTAGGTGTTTTGTTTGGCTGTATTGAATTAGCGTTGAGGTGATAATGTTTGTTTATTTTTCTCACTTTGTTGGAAAAGTAATCAGATTATTTTCGGTTTTAATAGGATTTTCACACAAATATGCGTATAATTCGCGGCCGTTAAAATCATTAATTATTTATGGAGCATAAAAGATGGCTTTAGAGCGTACTTTTTCTATCGTAAAACCTGATGCAGTTGCTAAAAACCACATCGGTGCTATCTACAACCGTTTCGAAACTGCTGGTCTTAAAATCGTTGCAGCTAAAATGGTTCACCTTTCAAAAGAGAAAGCTGAAGGTTTCTACGCTGAGCACAGCGAGCGTCCTTTCTTCGGTGCTTTAGTTGAGTTCATGACATCTGGTCCAGTAATGGTTACTGTTCTTGAAGGTGAGAACGCAGTACTCAAAAACCGTGAAATCATGGGTGCTACTAACCCTGCTGAAGCACTAGCTGGTACTTTACGTGCTGACTACGCAGATAGCATCGACGAGAACGCAGTACACGGTTCTGACGCTGTAGAATCAGCTGCTCGCGAAATCGCATACTTCTTCTCTGACGAAGAAATCTGTCCACGTACTCGTTAATTTTAACGACGTAGACAAACTTGCATTAGCTCAGGTTAATGCAGTAGAAAAGGGCTCTTTAGCCCTTTTCTTGTCATTTTGAACTAAAACAGTCTGTTTTAGTCACAGTGTCAACTTTGCTTTAAATTTACGGTACTTGGCTAAATACGCCGATTGCGCAAATGTAAAAGTAAAGCAAAGTTGATATATCAGCTAATATAAAGTTGTATTACGTACTAGGGTCTGAGTTATGAGTGCTGCGGAAAAGAAAATTAATTTATTAGATTTAACCCGTGAAGGAATGCGAGAGTTATTTGTTTCATGGGGTGAAAAGCCGTTCCGTGGCGATCAGGTAATGAAATGGATGTACCATTTCGGCATTGATAACTTTGATGAAATGTCGAATATCAACAAAAAGCTAAAAGCCAAGCTACACGCAGAATGCGAAATTAAAGCGCCTGAAATTTCAGTTAAGCAAGTGGCTTCAGATGGCACAATTAAGTACGCATTAGTGCTTGAAGGTGGTCAAGAAGTTGAAACAGTGTGGATCCCTGAAAAAGACCGTGCAACATTATGTGTTTCATCACAAGTTGGCTGTGCGCTTGAGTGTACTTTCTGTTCAACAGCGCAACAGGGCTTTAACCGTAACCTAAAAGTGTCTGAAATCATTGGCCAAGTTTGGCGAGTTGCAAAAGATATTGGTTTACATGGCGATTCAACGAAGCGACCAGTTACCAACGTGGTAATGATGGGCATGGGTGAGCCATTACTTAATCTCAACAATGTTGTTCCAGCAATGGAACTGATGATGGATGATTGGGCATTTGGTTTATCTAAGCGTCGCGTTACTTTAAGTACCTCAGGCGTTGTTCCTGCACTGGATATCTTAAAAGAAAAAATTGACGTTGCATTAGCTATTTCACTTCACGCGCCGAATAACGAATTGCGTGACGTACTTGTACCAATCAACAAGAAGTACCCAATTGAAGAGTTCTTAGCTGCGTGTCGTCGCTATATTGACGGCTCTAAAGCAAACAAAGACATCACTATTGAGTACGTTATGCTGCAAGGTGTGAATGACAGCACTGATCATGCACACGAGCTAGTTAAAGTGTTAAAAGGCACGCCATCAAAAATTAACTTGATTCCATTTAACCCGTTTCCGGGCAACGAATACGGCCGTTCAAGTAACAGTCGTATTGACCGTTTCTCTAAAGTGTTACAAGCAGCAGGTTTAACTTGTATTGTACGCCGTACACGTGGTGATGATATCGATGCCGCATGTGGTCAGTTAGTGGGTGATGTTGTGGATCGTACTAAGCGTGTAATGAAGAAAAAGCAACTCGACGATAACAAAATTAGTGTCAATACGGTAAACCCGTAAAGGATCTAGAAAAAATAAGATGATCCCGAGGCTAATTCGGGTAGAATTGGGATAATTGTCAGAAAATGAGTATAACTATGCGTCGTTCAATATTAGTAGGTGTTGCGCTATTAGCAACAACAGGATGTGTAACCGAAAGTGTTTATGTTGGAAGTGATAAGCCAGTTGTCGAAAATCGAATTGATAACGATGAGGCTGCAAGAACACGCATTTCATTAGCATTAAAATACTTAGCTTCTGGCGATAGCACACAAGCAAAATATAATTTAGAGCGCGCCGCTAAATTTGCGCCTAAATTACCTGAAGTTCATTACACTACTGCGTATTATTATCAGCAAGTGGGTGAAAATGAACTTGCTAAAGAGTCTTACTTACGCGCGATTGATATTGCCCCGGATGATCCAAATACGCTAAATAACTATGGCGTGTTTTTATGTGGTTTAGGTGAGTACGATGAAGCGTCGGAATATATTTTGCGTGCAATCGAAATTCCAAGCTATCTGCGCGTTTCGCAAAGTTATGAAAATTTAGCGTTATGTGCGATTGAAAATAACGAGTTTGATGAGGCGGAAGAATACCTTGAAGCTTCAGTAAAACACAGCCCGTCGCGTGGCTCGTCACTGGTTAACTTATCTGCGATTTATTATGCCAAAAGCGATTTACATCGTGCACAAACATTTATGAATCGTTATGAAAAATCAGGCCGTATTTCTTCACGCTCGTTAATGCTGTCATACTTAATTGAAAATCGTATGGGCCATATCGAAAAAGCCAATACATTGGCATTAACGCTACAGCAAACCTACAGTAATTCAATTGAAGCGCAACAGATCAAACTTAAGAAAACATCTGACAGTGAGTTTGAGCGTCTACGTGAAAAATACCGCAAAAATGAGTTAAGCAAGCTTAAAAAAGAGCTTAACCCAGATGGTAAATCGGTTGTTGCCAAGCCACAAGTAAAAGTGGTTAAACGTAAAGCGCAACCAGAGCAAGCGGAAGTCACACCAAGCAAAGCCGAGATTGAAGCACAAGTAAAAGTGGAAGTTGCTAAGCCAACTACACAAGTTGCGAAAAATGAAGTGGTTGTAGCGCAAGCTAAAGCACAGCAACAAGCGCCGGTTACACAACGTATTCCACTTAATAAGCTGGTTGAAACACCTTATCACGTTATGAAAGGCGGTGAGAATCTGTTCTCGGTATCGGTTAAATACAATGTTAAATTAGCGAAGTTACTTGAATGGAATGGCTTAACCGAAAACGATCCGGTTTTTGCTGGCACAAAAATTTATCTTAACAACCCGAATATTTACCACCTAGTTAAAGATGGCGACACCTTATTTAGTATTTCTGTGAAGTACAATTTACGCATGAAGTCGCTTGCTGAGTGGAACGAGATTCAAGAATCGGCAACATTAAGCCCAGGTAAAAAAATCTTGTTAGTAAATCCTAAAACTTACGCACTATGACTGAAGAAGTATTAGCTCAAGAACCAATAACAAGTTTAGGTGAGCAGTTAGCAACTGCTCGCGAGCAACACGCTGTTTCAATTGATGAAATGGCACATAAGTTAAAGTTAACAGCAAAACAAATTTCAGCCATTGAATGTGACGATTACAGCCAGTTAGGGCCCGTCACTTTTGTAAAAGGCCATATTCGTAGTTACTGTCGCGAATTTAACCTAAACGAAGCGCAACTAATGTCGCAGTTTAGGCACCAAAGGGAAGAAACCGAAAAGCGAATGCAAAGCTTTTCAAGACGTACTGAACGCGAAGCAAAAGATAACCGATTAATGCTTTTTAGTTACGCAATTATTGCCCTAATACTTGGTTCATCGTTGTTTATCTGGTGGCAAAACCGCGAACCAGCGCCAACGGAAGCTGAGACAAGCAAAACGGTGGTTGAAACGCCGAGTCAAGAAAATAGTACTGTACCGGTTGTAACTGAGCGTAAAGCAACAAATCAAATCAACCTTGCTGAAATATCACAATTAAGTGATGACGAACCTCAGCAAATAAGCAGTCAAGAACCTGAAACCACGCCAGTTGAGCAGCCAGAAGTAGCTAAACCGGCGGTGGTTGAAAAGAAAAGCGATACTAAGAAAAACGTCAGTACTATTGTCATGACGTTTAAAGATGATAGCTGGGTCGAGATTTTTGATGCCGATGGCGAGCGTGTCGCATTTGGTGTTAAGAAAAAAGGCTATGTCATGACATTGGATGGCAAAGCGCCATTTAATGTGGTGCTGGGCAAGCACTATATTGTTGATGTTGAGTTTAATGGTGAGTTAGTTGATATGTCACATTTCCCTACTAATCGACTCGCCAAATTTAGCCTGCCGTTGAGTGAGTAATAAGTATGTTTTCAGAATCTCCGATAAAACGCCGCAAATCAAAACGCATTTATGTAGGTAATGTGCCAATTGGCGATGGCGCACCGATTGCCGTGCAGTCAATGACCAATACCGAAACGACTGATGTCGCGGCTACGGTTGCGCAAATCAATGCAATTCAAGCAGCAGGTGCGGATATTGTACGTGTTTCTGTGCCAACAATGGACGCGGCTGAAGCATTTAAAGAAATTAAACAGCAAGTTGATATTCCGCTGGTTGCGGACATTCACTTCGATTACCGCATTGCGTTAAAAGTTGCTGAATATGGTGCTGATTGTTTGCGTATTAACCCAGGTAATATCGGCAGTGAAGAGCGTATTCAAGCGGTTGTTGATGCTGCACGCGAAAAGAACATTCCTATTCGCATTGGCGTGAATGGTGGGTCGCTAGAGCGCGATATCCAAGAAAAATACGGTGAGCCAACACCTGAAGCATTGCTTGAATCAGCGATGCGTCATGTAAATATTTTAAAGCGTCTTAATTTCGATAACTTTAAAGTATCGGTAAAAGCGTCAGATGTATTTTTGGCGGTTGGTGCGTATCGATTGCTTGCGAAAGAAATTGAACAGCCGCTGCATTTAGGTATTACCGAGGCCGGTGGTTTTAGAGCGGGCTCAGTTAAATCTGCGGTTGGTTTAGGCATGTTACTAGCCGAGGGCATTGGTGATACGTTACGTGTCTCACTTGCAGCCGACCCAGTACAAGAAATCAAAGTAGGTTTTGATATCTTAAAATCTTTGCGTATTCGCTCTCGCGGCATTAATTTTATTGCCTGCCCAAGCTGTTCACGTCAAGAATTTGATGTAGTAAGCACGATGAATCAGCTCGAAGAGCGTTTAGAAGACGTTATTGAACCGGTGACTGTTTCGGTTATTGGCTGTGTGGTAAATGGTCCGGGCGAAGCACTGGTGAGCGATTTAGGTTTAGCGGGTGCGAATAAGCGCTCTGGTTTATATATCAACGGTGAGCGTCAAAAAACGCGCATTGATAATACGCAAATTGTTGACCAACTAGAAACGCAAATTCGTGATTACATCGCAAAAAAAGACACTGAACAACAAATAGACGTTAAGTTAGTTGAGTAAGTAGTCTCGTTGAGTATAATTGACAATCTTCTTTTTTCTGGGGCGATATTCGCCCCATGCATTTAATTAGCAATAGGGTAAAAGCAGCGTGGCAAAACAAATCCAAGCAGTTCGCGGCATGAATGATTGTGTACCGGGTGATACTCAGGTATGGCAAAAAGTTGAAAGCATTTTACGCGAAACAGTTGCATCGTATGGTTATCAGGAAATTCGTTTTCCAATTGTTGAATCAACTGATTTGTTTAAACGCTCAATTGGTGAAGTTACCGATATCGTTGAAAAGGAAATGTACACCTTTGAAGATCGCAATGGTGACAGCCTAACATTACGCCCTGAAGGCACAGCAGTATGTGTGCGTGCAGGTAACCAAAATGGTTTACTGTATAATCAAGAACAGCGCCTTTGGTATATGGGCCCAATGTTCCGCCACGAAAGACCTCAAAAAGGTCGCTACCGTCAGTTTCACCAATTTGGCTTAGAAGTTTTTGGCTTTGAAACTGCGGACATCGATGCAGAAGTAATTATTTTGACTGCACGTTTATGGAAAGCATTTGGTATTAGTGACCACGTTCGATTAGAGCTTAACTCACTTGGCTCAAACGAAGCGCGCGCGCAATATCGTGATGCACTTGTTGCTTACCTTGAGCAAAATATCGATGCATTAGACGAAGATTCAAAACGTCGTATGCACTCAAATCCATTACGTGTACTCGACAGTAAAAACCCTGATGTGCAAGCAGTTTTAGTTAATGCACCAAAGCTATCTGAACACTTAGACCAAGAGTCACAACAGCATTTTGCAAATTTATGTGAACGTTTAGATGCTGCAGGCATCGAATATCAGGTTAATGAAAAACTGGTACGCGGTTTAGATTACTACAACCGCACTGTATTTGAATGGGTTACTGAAAGTTTAGGTGCACAAGGTACAGTGTGTGCTGGCGGTCGTTACGATGGCTTAGTTGAGCAACTAGGCGGCAAAGCGACACCAGCAGTGGGTTTTGCAATGGGCATGGAGCGTTTAGTGCTGATGTTGCAAGAGCTTGACCGTGTTGGCGATATTCGTCGCACCAGTGATGTTTACATTGCGGCAATGGGTGATGCAGCAAGCATTCAAGCACCTGTTATTGCCGAGAAGTTACGTGAAAAAGTACCAGGAATACGCATTACAGTGCATGCCGGTGGCGGTAACTTCAAGAAACAATTAAAACGCGCAGATAAAAGCGATGCTGTATACGCACTGATTATCGGTGACAGTGAACTTGAAAATAACCAAGTGACTGTAAAACACTTACGCGAGCATCAAGAACAACAAACACTAAATTTAGATCAAGCAGCCGAGTTGCTAACAGGCTTGGTATAAGAGGTTAGAATGGAAGTTTATTCAACAGAAGAACAACAAGCAGAAG
>NZ_LKBD01000013.1 GCF_001399975.1 Pseudoalteromonas sp. P1-9 | reverse complement strand
TGGTAACAAGGCGGAATTTTTCTTATGTAGTTGTTCTACATTGATAAATTCTAACGCAGTTAGCATGATATTTAGCCCGCTAGGATGATCAGCTATTTAAGTGAATTGGTATTATTGCAGCTATTAGCTAAAATGCACTCCGGTGATGTCATATTCGCCAATGTATCGCTCACCGTACATATCAGCAAAGAAAAACTCCATCTCGACTTTGTGCCTGCCTTGATGGTTAAGTAGCTCGATTACATAAAAGGTTTTCTTGGGGCCTGAATAGGTTTTAAGATCGCTCGATTGCACTATTTTGAAATCGCTCGGATTACCTATCTTATCAAAATATTCATAAAGCACATTTAAGCCTCGCGAATAAATGTCTATTTCTCGTTGGCTTGCATTGGGAATGTGCTGCGCCATTAAAAATGCGGTATTTTGGCTATTAATCGCATCAATAAATTGGCTAATTAACTGCTGATGCTCAATAGGCGGTACAACTTTAACCTTTGTTGCTAACGCTTTTAACTTATCCGACGGCGGCATAATGCGATTTTGATACACCGTGAAATCACGTGAGTAAGCAACAAAATTCAAATAGCTTTCTAGGCTTTTTTGGTATTGATTGTGAAATTGTTTAAAATCTTCCGCTAGGTTATTTTCCAAATCTAAGTAAAAATCATAACCGGCTTGTCCAGTTAAATGAAGAATATCTCTATGATCAATGAGTAAGCCAAATAACAACGCATTAAAATCAATCACATTGTCTTGTTGGTTAAATAAAACCAGATCACTTGACCAGGTTTTATTACCTTTTTTTATTTCAAGCACATAATCTTTAAAGGGTGCTTGGCTGCCAAATTCTAGGTGTATTTGGTTAGATTGAAACGGAATAGACTCAGATTTGAAAAATTTTTCGCGTAAATGTAACTGAAAACCTTCGCTTGCTTTAGCAAACTCAGCTGACTTTTGCACTAGGGTCGTCTGTGACGAATGCACCTTAGTAACAAACATAATAAGTACGGTAACAATCAGTAGCTTAATTTTCATTATCACTCCTTGATAACTTGCACATGCGCTTTGATAGTATAAAAATCAATCGGCAAAATAAAGCCTTAACCGTTAAATTTGCATCTATCATTATCGACTGTTGACCTCAAAGCGTTTTGTTCTTTGTTGTTACTTCTTGACTTAGACAGCTAAGCCTACAAAGCGACGCCGCTAGCAAAAAGCGTTGGACTTGAACAAAATTTAAACCACAAAGAACAACACGCATTAGTTCGTCACTAAGTGTCTGTTACACAGTTACTTTGTTTAGAAACGAAATTACAGCGTGATTGAACACATTTGGCTACTCCCATTGCAATGCATGTCCAGCTTCTGCCACCACTAAGGTTTCACAACCCGGTAATTGCCTTGCTGCTGCGCGCATCAGAGCAGGCGGTTGATACAGATCTGCGCCGCCTGCAAAGATCAACAGACCCTAGGTACAGGTAAAAACGGCACTTCGTCAAAACGGTTCGATACTAGGCCGCTATTTTCTTTTGCATTTACTTTTGAGGTTAGCGCCAAAGATGCGCCAAGCGTGCCAACCGCAGCGCTTTTTATAAACTGGCGTCGTGACGTTCCTTGCTGAATGTTGTGTGCCATTATTATGTAATCCCTTTTTATTGTTATGCACTATTTAAACGCCACCCAATTTTAGTAAACAAGCAAGATACGATAAAACAATGCGTAAACGAAATAGAATCGTTAAATGTAATAAAACATGTCATAACATACTGAATTTTTGATTGTTTTTCTGTCATTCATTGTTTTCACTGCCACTCTAAATGCCTCAAATAAGCGCCGATAAAAGCGCATTAGATTAAAGTCTAAGTGTTCTAAACGTGGTATTTGTTTTAAATCAAAAAGGCGAAAGGTTTCGCATGTGACAATCACCGTCGCAATAAAGTAACTCTCACTAAATAAAGGACAAATCATTATGACTACTGCATTTTATATTCCTACCGTTAACTTAATGGGTGCAGGTTGTTTAAAAGATGCCGCTGATAATATTCAAGCAAAAGGATTTAAAAAAGGGCTTATCGTAACCGATAAAATCCTGAACCAAATTGGTGTTGTTGAAAAAGTTCAGTCGCTGCTTTACGAGCGCGATGTCGCAACGGCGGTATTTGATGGTACCCAGCCAAACCCTACCGTTAGCAATGTAAACGATGGCCTAAGTATTTTAAAAGACAATGATTGCGACTTTGTAATTTCACTTGGCGGCGGTTCGCCACATGATTGCGCAAAAGGCATTGCGCTTGTTGCTGCAAATGGCGGCAAAATTGGCGACTATGAAGGGGTCGACCAATCAGCAAAACCAATGCTACCGCTGGTCGCAATTAATACAACAGCCGGTACGGCTTCAGAAATGACGCGTTTTTGTATTATTACCGATGAAGAGCGCCACATTAAAATGGCCATTGTTGATAAACACACCACGCCGTTATTATCGGTTAACGATCCTGAGCTAATGCTGGCAAAACCTGCCTCGCTTACTGCCGCAACCGGTATGGATGCGCTTACCCATGCAATTGAAGCGTATGTATCAATTGCTGCAACGCCAATCACTGATGCTGTTGCAATTAAAGCGATTGAACTAATTCAAACACATTTGCGCGAAGCAGTGAATAATGGCGAGAACATTGAAGCACGTGAACAAATGGCCTATGCGCAATTTATGGCAGGCATGGCGTTTAACAATGCATCACTTGGTTATGTACACGCGATGGCGCACCAGCTTGGCGGTTTTTACGATCTGCCTCACGGTGTATGTAACGCAATCTTATTACCACACGTACAACGTTTTAACGCTAAAGCGGTTCCAGGTCGCTTACGTGATGTTGCAAAAGCAATGGGCGTTGATGTGAGCAATTTAAGCGAACAACAAGGTGCAGATGCAGCAATTGACGCAATTGTTAGCTTAGCCACTGATGTTGGTATTCCATCAGGTATTGAGCAATTAGGCGCAAAAGCTGACGATATTCCTACACTTACTGAAAATGCGCTAAAAGATGCCTGCGGATTTACTAACCCAATACAAGCTACTTCTGAAGAAATTGCAGAGATATTCCGCGCTGCAATGTAGTGATAACGCGATAACTCCTTAAAAAATAAAAAGGTTAGCATTCGCAGCTAACCTTTTTCTTGTCTTAATAACAATGTTGTTTGGCTATCTCAACTAGCGCGTGTTGCTCTTTACGTTCTACATAAATGCAAAATAAATTTTACCTTTACGACAATTATTTATCGTTTTACTTAAAACAAAAATAGCCCTAATTTGTCGGTGTTAAAAATATCAATCCAGTTAATTGAAAAAGGGTAAATATGAAGATTTTTTAATGGTATTGGCATTAGCAAGCACTGTAGTTTGGGCAAGCGAAGAACAAGCGAGCGTAGAAACAGTGAAAGATTCTTATGAATTCTGCCTAGATATGGCTGAAGAAGAAGAGAATAAAGACAGCGCCGTGCTATTTTGAGTAAACGATGAATTAAAATCTATTGGTTACAAAGGGTTTGATTCATTACAAGCAATCAAAAGCTTTATTAAAGCCGATTAAGCGTTAAACGCTAACAAACTTGATACAGACGAATAAAGGCCAGCATTTGCTGGCCTTTTTGTTTAGCTTTTGTTTCGTCTAAAAATATTGCAACCTTTTAAAAACAATTTGCGACTTAGTTAAAAACAACACATAAACAAACAACTATGAACAAATTTCTGCTCGCATTTTGTGCACTCGCTATTAACTTTTCAGCAAACGCTAATGCCGCACCACCGCGCATTTTTGATATTTCGATAAGTGAATCATTTGATTCATCTCTAACTAAATTGCAAGCAAATTGCCAAACAAAGGTACGCGTTATGTCGACCTCAACAGCGCGCTTTCCTCTAGCAAAAGAAACAGAGCAACATTTAGTATGTGACAGTGTAAAACACGGCGGAAAGGCTGCTATTGTCATTGCCGACGGTAAGGTTGCACACATTAACACAAATAATATCAGTGAAAGTGCCATTACCGGCTTAAGCGAAAAATATGCTGAGTACTTAACGTATCAAGCACACAGCAATCATCTATTGTGGTTAAATACACACAAAAATAGTGCTACCTTAATCGGGCAGGATGCGCTTCACCCAAATTTATTTGTGTGGTCTAACCCACATATCAACAATAACCAGCAAAGTGAAGTTACGTTAAATACCTTACTTAAATTTGGCGCGTCAATTGATGAACTTATGCCGATATTTAAAAAACACTGCCAACCGCTTGTGATTCAAGACACTAAACCCTGGTTGTTAACCAAGCCTAATGCACAAAAACAAGTTAACTGTTTTAATTTTTCAGCATTTGGTTTTCCGCGCAAAATTGAAGCCGTATTCGGTGATAACCACCTAGAACTCGCTTGGATTTTAACAGCAAGCACTGAGCAAACACGTGTGGCTCAATCACTTAGCAACACCTACGGCAAAGCAATATTTGAAAATGCCCAGTGGCAGGCATACCAAAATGGTGAAATTTATTTACGCAAAGACAAGCCTGAAGTATTAGCGGTATCAAAAAGGCTTATTCCCCTTATCAAAGAAAAATACGCAATTACGTTTTAAAAAATATTGCTAGTGGCTCGTGTGCCAATTTGCTCGCCTGACGCTAGCTAATTGGCATGCCAGCCATTTTGATACGCTAAACTGCCCCAAAGCGCATGTGCCAACGCCACTTTCGCCTCATTATGATCGAGTGGTTTTTCACTCATATCATTATCTACGCTATTAAAATCGAACATTTTCGGTTTTTTCCCTGGCTGTAAAATAGTGACACCTTTGTCACTGTAGTAGGCAAAATTATCAGCATACTGCATTAATGCCCTGCCAGTTGTGGCACTTTTTGTTAAATCGCGCCCAACCATAGGCGATTGATTGGTTACTCCCATTAATGACAGCACCGTTGGCGCTAAATCAATTTGACTAGCAATGGCTTTATAGCTCTGATTATCAAACTCACTGTTTAAAATAATCGCTGGAATATGAAAATTGTTTACTGGTACCAGAGTCTGACCTAACGCGCGTGCATCGTGGTCGGCAACAATCAAAAACAGCGTATTTTGCCAATACGATTGTGTTTTTGCTGTATTAATAAACTCACCTAAGGCCAAGTCTGCATATTGAATTGCTTTATGTCTTGCGCGCTCTTTATCATCATATTGAGCACGCTGAGATGCTGTATAATCAAATGGCTTTATCCTCCCGTTTGGAATTTCAAATGGATCATGATTGCTTGAAGTGAAAATCAGGCTAAAGAACGGTTTTTCTTGTATCGCCAGCTTATTAAGTTCTATATTCGCTTGTGTGAATACATCTTGGTCACTTGCACCCCAAGAGCCAACAAAATTTGGCTTATCAATATCATCAAAATCCACAATTGTCTGAAAACCGTTGCCAAGAAAAAAACTTTTCATATTATCAAAGTGGCTTTCACCGCCATAAATAAACTGGGTGTTGTAACCTTCAGACTGCAACAAACTTGCAAGTGTAAAAAAACCTTTTTGTGACTTGTCTAACTTAATCACCGCCCTTGCAGGCGTCGGCGTAAAGCCTGTAACAACGGCCTCAATACCACGTACAGAGCGCGTGCCCGTTGCATATAGCTTGTCAAACCCCCAGCCCTGTTGATACAAACTGTCGATATTAGGTGTTAGTGGCAAGCCGTTTAAACGTTTAACATACTGGGCGCCGAGGCTTTCTTCTAAAATGATCACCAAATTCTTTTTCGCACCTAGGTAGCTAGGTTGCTGTATGTTAAACATTGGATTATTCGGTAAAGTAAAAGCCGATGTTGGTAAGCCTGTTTCTTGACGAACAATGTTTATAACCTCACGCTCAGGCATCGCGCCATATAGTTTGCTCGCATTTTTTTCATTTAGCAGCGCTTTAACTGCATGGAACACACTATAGGTGGAATTAAGCGTTAGCGAATTCACTAGTGCATCATTTGAAAAAAACACATACGCGGGATTGATAGGTCTGTGTCCAAATGTGCCACGGGCAAGTAGTATAAGTGTAGCGAGCACCAGTAAAATCGCGACGAGTTTAACCTTTACTGTAGCGTGAGTTTGTCCAGTCGTTTTAAACACAAAATAATTGGCTAGCGGCAACACAATTAACTTAATCGCCGCGGCTAATAAAACAAGTGTTACAAAAACGGCAGCAGAATGCCCGCTCATCAACATTGAAAACACTTCTTTTGGATACACCAAATATTCCACAAACAAACGATTTGGTCGCAAGCCATACTCTTCTATGAATATGGGTGTGGCCATTTCTAAAAACACCAAGATTGTTAGAATTAGCACCAAGTAGCTTTTAAGGCATGCTAGCCATATTGGTTTTAGGGCTTTAATACTTAATGCAAGCGGTGAGATAAGTGCAGGGATAAGCAGTAAATAACCCAACGTACTTAAATCAATGCGTAATCCACCAATTAATAAATTTAACAACGCATTGGGGTTTGAAAAGTGTTGATACTGCCAAAGGCTAAAGCCCAAACGAAAAGTGCTAAGTACACCTAGCACACACAAGGTTAATACCAAATACGGCATTAGATGTTTTTTAAGATCTGTCAGCATTATTAATCTCAGCTGTGACTACCTAGAGCGTTCTATTTGTTAGACCTTAAACGGCAATACTTAAGAAAAGCTTAAGAAACGGTTTGCTGCAGCTTATTGCTAAAATAACCTTGTTAACGTAAGGCAAAGGCAATTAGCTGTGTGAAAGCTGAACAATATCGCTATTAAATGCAATTTCTTTGATGTAGCGCTAATTCTTAAACGCAAACGCGGTTAATTTTTAGCGCGCATTAAACTATAATTTGTGTCGCTAATTACCTTTTACTCGCGTTCTCTTTGCGCTGCACCTTTTTGACTACCGGCTTTTAAATAATGACTACGTTTCTTTTCCGCTTTGCTATGGTTTTTTTGCTAACGGTTTTTACCCACACCGCAACTGCACAAACGGGGGATAATATTAAATGTGGTATGGCAACAGGCTATCCGCCTTTTCAGTTTATCGAGAATAACCAACCCACTGGCTTTGATTACGATGTGCTGACGCGTGTGTTACAGCAAGTTAATCGAGAACTGTATTTAGTTGCAGATACATGGGATGAGGTAGTTAACCACTTACGTTTTGCCGAGCTTGATTGCGTCACTGGAATGGAAATCAATCCGCTGCGAGAGAAGTACTTTGATTTCACCATACCCTATTATTTTCGCTACACCACTGTGTTTGTAAAAGAAGACAGTAAAGACATTGAAATTGTACGTGACCTCTACGGAAAAAAAATTAGCGGCGACAAACACTCGCTCACCGAAACCATATGGCAAGAAAAGCACATAAAAGATAACTTTCGTTTAATTCAAACTGAGTCAAAAGAGCAAGCGATGTTAATGCTTGCCAACGGTGAAACTACCGCTGCTATTATGCCGCGTTCAGTAGGACTTTACCTCGCTAAACAGTACGGTGTTAAAGTTAAAATTGTGCAATCAAATTATCGCGGTACCCCCGTTGCCATTGCGGTCAGAAAAGGCAACAAAGTACTGCTCGACAAACTGAATTCAGCGCTTCAAACACTGCTTTCGTCAGGCCAGTTAGACACCTTGCAATCTAATTACCAAGACTGATTTAACAATTGATTTAATTGACAAAATTTATTTAACGCGTAGCCTAACGCCACATTTTATCTAAAATCACTACAAGGACTGTAATGAACTGCTCTCATGCACTTTATTGTGTGGAAGACTTCCTTCAAATTGCTTACTTACTTTCAAATCCTATCTTTGCTAGTGGCATCGTCATTCTTGCTTTTATGCTACGCAATATCCCAGGTCGCCCTTGGCTAATTAGTTTTGCTGTGCTGTCGCTATTTTCGAGCGTGTTTTATGCTGCTATTCAAATTGCGCAATATACATTATGGGGCGATTTACTTTATTTATACAAACATTATAACAACACGATGAGCGTACTAAATTTATTAAAATTTAATATTCTACTGCCCTGTTTTTTACTTAATTTATGGACTCTGAAAAATCTAAACATACCAATTCATACCGTGCTCTTTTCGTGGCGAGGACGTGCTACTCGAAGCATGTTTTGGGGTATATCGCTGCTTTACATAGTATTATGCTTAGGGTTATTTAACGTATTAAATAATTTCTTTAAATCCAACTCTAGCCTGCCCGTTTACGCTGAAGCGATTTTTTTCTTAGTATTCTTTTTCACCCTGTGTGTGATTTCCTGGATGACCTTAATGATCCACATAAAGCGTTGGCACGATTGTAATCAATCTGGTTGGATGATGTTTTTGAGTCTGATCCCTGTGATTGGCCCTATTGGTTGTATGGTATACCTAGGTTTCGCCAAAGGAGGCGATTCAGAAAATAAATATGGCCAGCCAGTTTCAGTAGGTGCTGGCGTTACCAATAACCCTGTAACTCACGAAATAAATAACAAGTGAAAATAGAGCAGCGGTTGCCTTAACCTTGTTTTATCTTTATAACATTAAAGAAAAAACAAACAGATGCTATTAAGGACAATTTATGGCTATTTATCAATTTCTCGATTTCACGTTTTGCGCAACAACATTTGCCTTAACGCAATCAGGTAAAGAAAAGCCCATTCGCCCTAAAACTGCACAGGCACTGCTGTTTTTTTTAACACAGCCAGAGCAATTAATATCAAAACACGCATTGTTTAAGGCACTGTGGCAAAGTGAAGACGTGCAAGACTATCGCCTTTTCCAAGTGATCAGTGAATTGCGTAAACTGGCACCAGAGCAACAGCTTATTCGCACTCAACCTAATCAAGGTTATATTTGGCAAGCCACGGTAACACAGGTAACGCCGGTTCGAAGAACACAACTACCTTGGCGCGCCATTGCTGCCGGCCTAACCTTAATGATATCAACAATTACCAGTGCTATGTGGGTATCACATAGCGATACACCGCCTACAACAAATTTATTGCCGGCAATGAGCAGCTACTCAAATGCGCTAATCGCTTTTCAAAAAAGTGATTTGGAGGTTGCCGAAAAGTGGCTTAACTTTAGTTTGCAAGAAAACCCCCACTCCATAGAGGCGCAACTATTGCTCGCTGAAGTAAAATTACACAAAAAAGAGCTCACTCAAGCAAATCAGCTTGCGTTTAAGATTATTAATCAAACGCCAACTTCAGATTATTATCGTACGCAAGCACTCGACCTATTAAGCCGTATATCATTAGAAAACAGTGAAATCAATGATGCACTCAACTATGCAATTGAAAGTAAAGAGCTACTTAATTCAAGTTTAGCCGTGTGCAGTAGTGAAGTAGTTAATCAGCGTATTGCGACGATTATTACCAACAAACCAGCAACTGCAAGCACGACTCAGCGTAACCCCGTTAACAGAGAATCTCTTATTGCAACAATAGTGACAAATAACAAGCAGCAAGCCAACACAGAGCAAAATGCTGAACACTTGGCGCTTTGCCACCAACTAAATCAGCCAACCAGTTTTAATTTCACAAATAGCACCTTGCATAGTGATATTTTTAGCTTACGACAACGCACTATGCGCATCTAAAACCACCTTACCCTTAAAAATATAAGCCATTAATATTAAAAAAATTATAGCTATTTATAGATGATTATAGATAGTTTTAAATGCGTCGAACGCTGCTACCTAGTAAGTTGGCTTAATCCAAATTTAATAGGCTAATTATATGCAATCAGTTAATCGAATTATCGCGTTATTATTCACACTTTCACTCTTTTTTTGCGCCGCGTTTGTGCACTCACAAACAGTGCAACCACTTGAAAATAATCACTCGACTCTTGCAGCGGTAAAACAAAAGTTGTTTGATTTACTCGGTGAAAATACACAGTTTTCCGTCGAGCCCTATAACAATGAGCTCCGCTTAGTCACAACACAAAACCATACGTTTTTCGCAAGTCCCGATGGTAAATATTTATATTTAGGACAAGTTATCGACACCGAAAGCAAAATAGATCTAACTGAATTAGTAAAGCAGCAGCAACGTGTAACACTTATCAAAACCTTGCCTAGAGATGCACTACTAAGTTATCAAGCAAGTAACGAACAGCATATCATCACGATTTTTACCGATATCGATTGCCCATTTTGCCGCAAATTGCATGGAAAAATAGAGAAACTCAATCGTCAAGGCGTTACGGTTGACTATGTAATGATCCCACGAGGTAAAGTCGGCAGCAGCGCATTTGAAAAAACCGCCGCAGCACTGTGTGCACGCAATCCACAAGAAGCAATGAACCAAGCAATGCAAGTAGGTCGTTACCAAGGTAATGTTACAAACGTCTGTGAGAATAACTTAGTTACACAGCAACAGCTGGCACAGCGTTTTGGTTTTAGTGCTACGCCTACTATCTTGCTACAAAATGGTGAAGCCATTTCAGGATTAATCAAAACCGATGAGTTGCTACAGCGATTAGCAGATATTTAGCACTTTCGTTTTGTTATGTTGCTGTACCACATTATAAATTGAGGGTCTATTGAACCCTCTTTCCCCTTTGCAGTTCGGTTTATAAACACATTGTGTGTAATACCATCATCTAATCATAAAACCACAACATAGTGCCGTTTTTTGCTTTCAAACCCAGCTTGTACCGATTTACAATATCCCCTGTGCCACTGAGCAATGTAAAACTTACAAATTGCGACTTTTTTACCGAGTAACTCTTTACACAGTTAGTATTAAAAAACTAAGAAGCCTTATTAATTCATTGAAATATAAATGAAAAATAATAGGCATAAAATTTGTAAGCCAGTTCGTAAAAAGCAGAACGAACATATTTACTTCGCCACTGCAGCAATCTACTAAACTAAATGACGTTTACATGAGAAAACGGAGATCATTAAATGAAAAAACACACTCTTGCGCTATCTATTTTGGCAGCTGTAACAAGCATGCCATCGCTTGCTGAAGATAAGGAAATCTGGCTTGGTGGCTTTGCCGAATATTACTATGCAGACAAAGATAAATTCCAAGCAATGCCAAAAGACCGCATTGATTGGGGTTGGGGCTTAGAACTTGGCGAACGTTTCACTCCGTCATGGGGTGGTCGTTTTGAATATGCACGCATCGACTTAGAAGCATATCCAGGTCAAGAAAGTATTGACGGTCATCGCTACGGTTTAGATGCGATGTTCTTCCCATTCCAAGGCAATTCATACGTATTTGCAGGTTTAAAACACGAATCACTTGATACAGGTTATAACCTAGGTAATTTAGGTGTAGGTATGCATTGGCCAGTAGCCGACAAATGGAAAGTAATCACAGAAGTGGCGGCTTACCATGACTTTGGCGAAAACCATAAAGATTACAGCGGTAAACTTGGTCTGCTTTATCAGTTTGGCGGTAACAGTGCGCCTGCAACCGAAGCACCTAAAGCTGCGCCGGTAATTGACAGCGACAACGACGGTGTTATTGACGCAAACGATCAATGCCCGAATACAAAACAAGGTGTCCGTGTCGACAGCACTGGCTGCGCTATTGTGCTTGATAGCGATAACGACGGTGTTAACGACAACGAAGACAGATGTCCAAATACACCAACGACAGATAAAACAGACGCACAAGGGTGTACACTGTTTAAAGACATGCAAGACAGCATTAAATTAGCGGTACAGTTTGATAACAACTCAAGTGAAGTACTTGATCCAAACAGCACTGACTTACGTCGTTTTGCTGATTTTATGAAAAAATACCCTGAGCAAAATGTGCAAATTGAAGGTCACAGCTCTGCACCAGGCAACGCGGTTTATAACCTGAAACTGTCAGAAAAGCGTGCCAAAGCAATTAAGCAGGTGCTAATTGACACATACGGCATTGATGAATCACGTATTAGCGCTGTAGGTTACGGTGAAACGCGTTTATTAAACGACGCCAACACAGCTAAAGCACACAGTGAAAACCGTCGCATTGAAGCGAAATTGATGATTGAAAAACGTGTAAAAGTTACGCGTTAATACTAGTAAAAACTAAAAAACGGCGAACTTAGGTTCGCCGTTTTTATTTAATGACTATCACGATTATTTTGCCGCAAGATATTCTGCAAACGTGATAAAAAATGGCACACCAATCAGTACGTTAAATGGAAAGGTAATACCTAAAGATGCGGTAATCGACATACCAGCATTAGCTTCTGGCAGGCTTTGTTTCATTGCAGCAGGCACCGCAATGTAAGACGCACTTGCGCCTAGCACCGCCATTAACGCAATACCACCGCTACTTAGCCCAAGCATTAACCCAAGCCCTGTGCCCGCAAGACCACCAATCATTGGCATCAGTACAGCAAAACTAATTAAGAACACACTGTTCTTTTTAACCGTTATAAGCTGTTTGCCTGCGATTAGCCCCATTTTGAATAAAAATAGCGCAAGAATGCCCGAAAAAAGCTCAATAAAGAAAGGCGATAATTTCGCAACGCTATCACCACCCAAATAACCAATAATTAAGCTCCCGAGCATCAGTAGAATGCTTTGGTTGGCCACAAGCTCTTTTTTAACAAATTCACCGTTGATGATTTTCAAGCTGCCTTTTGCTAACACTAAGCCTACAACGATCGCTGGCATTTCTAATAGGACAACAAACAGCGGGAAGTATGCCTCATACGAAACATTGTTCGCCTCAAGAATAGCAATTGCAACAGCATACGTGGCCACACTCACCGAGCCATAATGTGCTGCAATTGCCCCAGCATTAATTTTATCGAGCTGTCCGAAGTAGCGTAAAAGAGGGTATGCGATTAACGGTAAAACAAGGCCAAATGCAACAACGGCCAGTGACATTGTAAGTAATGCTGGGTCGACGTGTTTTTGCAATGCAAGGCCGCCTTTCAAGCCAATCGCAATCATCAAAAACATGCTCAGCGACTTATACAGCCCGTCAGGAAATCCTATTTTGGCACCTAATAATTGACTAACGATACCCAGAATAAAAAAAGCGACAACGGCATCAATAATCATGGCTTATTTTTCTCCCACGCGTTGCATATAGTGCTCTGCGGCAGGTCGAGACAAGCCTAGCTTGTTGCGTGCGACTAACTGTGAATAAAGTGAAAAGCTAAACAATAACGCTGCAACAATAACAAATGCCAACTGAGGCTGACCAATTTGACTGCTCAGCGCGTAGAACGCCAGCAGCATTGCACAGGTAACGAGAGACAATATAAAACTTCGGTTCTTCATTTTACTTTCCCATCTATTAAATTAAGCGACAGAAAAAAGTTTACACACCGTTTCAATTAGATAAAAATAGATATTAACTATATTTAGATTAGATTTTTATCTAATTTAATGTTTTGGAATGAGTATGGCATCACGATTACATGCGCACATTGGCACCTTTCGTCAACTTGAAATTTTATTAGCCGTATTTGAAGGTGGCAGCATTAAAGCTGCAGCAGAATCATTATTTTTGACCCAGCCTACGGTCTCCATGCAACTTAAAAAGTTAAGTGAAGCCATTGGCTTACCGCTTTATCAACAAGTAGGACGGCAACTTAAATTCACCGATGCGGGATTGGCAACCGTGGCAACAAGTCGGAAAATAATGCAGCAATGCGAAGCGCTTGATATGCATTTATCTAACTTGCGAGGACTTAAGTCGGGTACGCTTCGTATCGCCTGTGCCACCACAGCAAAATACTTTATTCCACACTTATTGGGCCCTTTTTGTAAGCGTTATCCGGGAATCGACATTCAATTTACCGTTGCTAACAGACAGCAAGTCATTGAGCGATTTGAACAAGGGGTAGATGACTTTTATGTATTCAGTTACGTGCCGCAAGAGCTTGATCTTGAAGTTATTGAGTTTATGTCAAACGACCTTGTGGCAATAGCCAATGCGGATCACCCATTTGCAAAACGCAAACAGGTTTCATTAGAAGAGTTTGCAGCGGAAAACTTTATTATTCGTGAAGAAGGATCAGGGACACGCTACGTCACCGAACAATTTTTCAAAGCAAACAATATAAAGCCTAATGTCAGAATGACTATTGCCAGTAATGAAGCCATTATTCACTCTGTACTCTCAGGCATGGGCGTAGCCATTTTATCAGCTCATACATTGGCATTTGGCGACAGCTATAATGTGAAAGTGATTAACGTATCGTCCTTACCTATTCAATCCAAGTGGTCTTTCTCTTGGGCCAAATCGCAGCAGCTTTCGCCCATTGCCAAGGTGTTTTTAGATTACGTAGAAACCGAAGGTAAAGCAATGATGACAAAAGCCATTCGTTTGCAGTAACACTGCTTACCTAAGTACACACTGCAATACACTTTTTAAAGCACGCTGCTCCATAATTACCAGCACAAATACACATAAGAAAATACCAATATGGAGCAAGTGCTAACGTTACGTGAGACATTGTGCAAACCACCAAATCTTACGCTACTATGCATTCAAAACACGTGAAAGTCCGACAATTAACGCCTTCTACTGCCAATTTAGCCATTACAGCCCCTAGCTAAAATCAAATTATCGCTTGAAATAATTCAAATATTAATGATAATGGTTTTTATTTAAATTAACTATTTGAGATGCCCGATACTAAAACCTGTATTCATAACGTGATGCAAATTTGGCAACAGCATGTATCAAAAGGTAACCAAGCTTTCGATAGCTGCCAGTTTTCTTACGCTAACCTCTTTTATGCCGATTGTTTAACTGCGTTAGAACAAGTAGAGGCGGAAATCGAATCTGATTCACCTCCGCCAGAAGCTTGGATTGTGGATCAGTATATTCCCGCTGTGGTGGTGTCGTATTTAAACTTAGTAGATTCCAATATCGCACAGCAAAATATAAACAACGCCTGCGATCTGTTAGTTGAAGGCTACAAAAGCGTATGCAAATGCGCCGCGCATATTTTTACATCAACCCAGTCTTCGCATCAGCTCCTCGTATTAAAGCATCTCTCACAACTAAAACACCATTGCTTCGTTTTACTAAAACAATATGGCGACGATGCGAATATCGCCAGCAAGTTAACTACCATCATGAACACAATCTGTGCTCAAAACAACACGATTCACTAGCGAGTAACGCTAAATTATAAAGGAAAAAAATATGGCATTTACACTACCGAACCTCGAATATGCATATGATGCATTAGAGCCGCACATTGACGCAAAAACAATGGAAATACATCACACTTTGCATCACCAAACTTATGTGAATAAAGCTAACGAAGCGCTAGCAGGTTCTGAGTTTGAGCAAAAAAGTGATGAATGGCTGCTAGTTAATATTGCTGCTTTACCACACTCATTGCAGGAAGCTGTAAGAGATCACGTAGGAGGCCATCATAACCACAGCTTATTTTGGCAAGTAATGTCACCCACTGGTGGTGAGCTTCAAACGGGGGAACTTAACAATGCGATTACTGCAACATTTGGCTCATTTGACGCGTTCCATGATCTGTTTGTTAAAGCAGCATTAACTCGCTTTGGTAGTGGCTGGGCATGGCTTGTTGTAAATGCAAATGGCGAACTAGCAGTGACGAGCTCTGCCAACCAAGATAGCCCGCTAATGAATAACGAAACGCCAATTTTAGGTTTAGACGTGTGGGAGCACGCCTATTACTTAAAATACCAAAACCGCCGTCCAGAATACATTAGCGCATTTTTCAATGTAATAAACTGGCAAGAAGTAGAGCGCCGCTATTTAGCTTTAATCTAATCTCAATAAAAAGGCTTACCACATGGTAAGCCATTTATCATCATAAATAAGAAAACTAAGAGGTTTACTGTGCTACGCACCAAACTTTCATTCATTGTGTTATCGCTTAGTATGTTGTTAACTGCTTGCCAAAGCACTCACATGCCAAGCCACGAGAAAACCGTGAGCTCGCTTGTGCAAAACAACAACCAATGGTATTTAGCTACACCGCTAACAAGCTTGTATGACTATCAACTGATCGATGTGCGTTCAGGGCAACCTAAGACTGTTGATTTAGCAAAAAGCATTGGCGGGTTGAGCGATTATGACGTGATATTTATTGGTGAGAATCATCGTCATCCAGGTAATCATTTAGCACAGGCAAACATTTATCAAGCGCTACTGAAAGCTAACCCTAAAATCATCCTTTCGTTAGAACAATTTGAGCGAGATACGCAAACATACCTAAATGCGTATTTAAATGATGAAATTGGTGAATGGTCATTCCGCCACTTTGGCCGTGCATGGGATAATTACCAAAGCAGTTATCGCCCCCTTGTTGAAATGGCAAAAACACATGGTTTACCTGTTATTGCCGCAAACGCACCGAAAGATACTGTGGTATGTACCGGCAGGCACGGCTTAGGGATACTAGACAACTTACCAGAAAAACGAAAACACCAAGTGGCACAGTCGTTTTATACGCCAACCGAGGGGGCTTACTTTAATAAGTTTACCGCCAATATGGGGCACAGTCAGGAAACAATTAAACCAAGTACGTTAAATCGCTATTTTGCCCAAGTAGTTCGTGACGATACCATGGCTGAATCAATCCATAATGCATTAGAAAATCACCCAAATCATAAACTAGTGCACTTAAATGGTCATTTTCACTCTGCATCACATCTCGGAACCGTTGAACGGGTAATGCTGCGAAAAAAGCGAAAAGTCGCGGTGATCCAACCTATTTTAGTAAATAACCCCAGCGCTCCCTCATTTTCAGTTGATGATATGAATAAAGGCGATTATCTATTGATAATTTACCCACTGCCAGAACAAGTTAAAACCAAAGAAAACCGGCGTATTTGGATGCAAACCGTATTTAAACGCTCTGAGCAAGACTGTACTTTTGGCACTAAATAAGCCTAATCTAAGCTGTTAGATAAAACGTATAAAGTTTGGGGTAATGAGTGTTTAGCGTAAATACGTTACGTTGCTGGCACACTGATTACGTTGATCTTAGTTTAATTATTACGCCACGTTTAAATAAAGCAGGATTTAAAGCATATTATGAGATTTCTAAACATTTTCGCTGTTTTTTCACTACTTTTAACCTCATGGGTTAGTGTTGCGGAGAGTACAAAACCAACATTGACCGCGGGTCAAACACTCTCGTTACCCGAGCTTAATGACCAATTTGATAAAAAGCAGGCACTTTTACCTAGTACGAAATGGCTGGTATTTAGTCACGATATGGATAGTAGCAAGCTTGTTAAAACAGCATTTGAGAATAAAAAAAGTGATGATTTATTAGCTGCAAATGTTCAATACTACGCCGATATTAGCGCAATGCCATCGCTTATTAGCCGTTTTATTGCTATTCCTAAAATGAAGAAGCTCGCTTATTCGGTAATTATGGATAAAGAGGGGGACGTACTAAATACTATTCCCAAAAAAGATGATCACGTTACTGTGTTAACACTCAATAACGGCAACATAACGCAAGTTAATATCGTGGACACTAGCAGGGCTTTAAAAGCCCTTATAAAGTCGTTTTAATTTATTTCCATATGACTTACCATTAAACAGTAATGATTATCAGTTACAATTTGGTGTTAAGCCATGTTGAACAAATTCGTTACTCGCTCGTGCCCTTGCTGCAAAAAGCCGCTTAAACTGAGTGACCGCCTTGCATTATTAAATCGCGAGCCACTCAACTGTAAGTATTGCGCTAAGCCGCTTAAACCAAATGTAAACATCACTTTGTTTAATGTATTTTGGCTAAGTATGAGTATTTCATGGCTAATTAAAAATACCACCACCTTAAATTATTTATACGCACTCGCGGCGGCGCTATTTGCCGTTAGCGTGTTTCTCCCAGCGCTCGATCTGCTCTTTACGCTCGAACCTGATGAATCAGGCTAATCAAAATCTTACGCTTCCCTATTTTCTCAAGGTTTATTATGAAGTACTTTGCTATTGTATTAATTACTGTCTGCTTAGCGGCATGCAACTACTTATCGAAAAATGCGACGCTAAATCTATCGCCAGAGCAAATTAGTCAATTACAAACACAGCTAAAGCCAAGCGAACAGGTTGTTGTCGATGCACTCTCAACCCATCAATTTGTTGCACTTGGTGATGCCCATTACTACCCTGGTTTTATGCTGGCAATAAGTGACATTATTACCTCACCAAAAATTGTATCGCAGCAGCCAATTATTGTGCTGGAGTTTGGCAATCAAAATTATCAAGACTATATAAATCAGTATATTAAAGGTGATACTGTTGATGAGTCACAGCTAAAACACGTACTGCGCGAAACCCTCTATTTCACCGCATGGCTTGGCGACGGGTATATGGAATTATTGCAATCAATCAGGGCCATAAACCAAACATTACCCGATGACAAAAAGCTAACGGTACTGTTGGCAGAAAAACACTTTAATTGGGAAAGTGCCACCGCCGAGTCGTGGCAGCGTGCTGCATCAAGCAAAGTAGATGGCTTTTACGATACACTCAAACCGATTATTCAGTCTAACCAAAAAGCGATTTTAGTGTTTGGCGGTTTTCACTTATTAAAAGCAACGCATCCAGAAACGGTTAATCAGCACGATTTGTCTCTGGTTTCTCGTATTGAGATGGCTAAACCTAACTCAGTATTTACTGTGTGGCCTGTTATTCAAAACGTGTTGTATGACGTGTTGCCTAATACAGACACGGCAAAAATTATTAAACTAGACGATAATTCCGTTCTCGCCGATATCCCATTTCGCGACATAATGCCAAAAGCGCGACCTATGCTTAGTAAAATAAACAGTAAAGATGCGACACTTCAATCACTTGCCGATGCTTTGTTGTATGTTGGTCACACTAAACGCGATATGACATTTTCAAAAGATGTGATGAGCGATGAAAAATGGATAACAGAAATGAAAAAGCGTGTCGCGATTATCGGTGGCAAACTCGAAACCCGCTTTAATTCGTTACTTACCGATAATAACCTTAAGTAACGAATTACACCGTACTAAATATGTGTTGTTAGTACGGTGGTTAACTTAAATATTTTGTAAGGTTTCTGATTGCGAGAAAGTCGTTTGTAATCGCTGTTTATAAACCTTAAATTCAGGGAAACGTGTAAACAACTCAAAACTTAACACCTGCCCCCAGCCTAAGATCACCGCAAAATATAAATCCGCAAGGGTTGGTTTTTCGCCTGCTAAATAAGGCGATTGAGCTAATCGGTCTGACACAAAATTAAGTAACTTAACAATCTCTTCTTCAGCATTTTGTTTAACCGAATCATGATCCGTTGACACTTTTTCCGGATGAAATATCTTAGTGAAATGGCCATGCAAACTACTGGCAACAAAATTTAACCACTTTAACGCTTCCATGCCATCAACACTTGCTAAATCAGGCATTAGGTGTGCATTTTTGTGCTTTTGCGAAAGGTAAATTAAAATTGCTTCGCCCTGCGTAAAGGTGTGGCTGCCATCTACCAACACTGGCAATTTACCAAGTGGATTAACAGCCAAAAAATCGGCGTTGTGTTGCGCGCCTTCAAAGAGATCCACTACCACAGTTTTATGTTCTGCACCAATAACTTCTAGCGCCATCTTTACCGCAGAAGAACATGAAATTTGAAAATGATAAAGGGTATACATAATTAGCATCCTGTCTAAAGTTAAATTAATTACGCACTCACTTTACGCCACTTTAGCGCTAAAAAAATTAGTGATTTTCGCATTTTTATTGTGCAATAATGCACAGATGAACTTAGATGATGATTACCAATACATAGTTGCTCTTTATCAGTCGGGCACCTTATCGGGCGCTGCCAAGCAACTTAAGGTTAACCACACAACCGTTGCACGGCGCATTCAAGCATTTGAAAAACGCTTTAAGGTTAGGCTGTTTGAACGTGTGCCAAAAGGTTACCAGCTGACGGAAACCGGCAAAGCGGTGTTACCTGATATCACGTTGTTAAAAGAGCAGCAGCGCAATATTGAACGTAAATTATTCGGACAAGATCAGCTGCTAAGCGGCGAGGTAAATATAGCCTTAACACCTGAACTAGCTAACGATTTTGTGGTACCCGCACTTAACGAGTTCAATGCGCGTTATCCCAATATTCAAACCAACTTACTAATTGGTTCAATGCACAAAGACTTGCGTGCCAGAGAGGCCGATATTGCATTGCGATTCACCCCAGCACCGAGCCAAGACGACCTCATTGGCAGAAAGCTGTTTGCATCAAATTGGGGTGTCTATGCAAGTGATGATTATTTAAGTACCTCTCGCGCACAGCACCGCGTGTTATTGTGGGAGCTAGAATTTGAAGCCGATTGGCATAACAAATACTTGCCAAGTAGCAATGTAATCGCACGATTTGATCAACTCGGCCCGCTTGTTATCGCGACTAAAAATGGCTTAGGTATTGCAAAATTACCCTGTGGTTTAGTCGATTCACAACCACATTCAAATCTTTACCGCTTAGATATACCGGTAAAACCCTCAATTTGGAGTTTATGGTTGCTGTATCATTCTGATTTAAAAACAGCAGCAAAAGTAACCGCAACCAAAGACTTTTTGTATCAGCATCTATCGCAATTTTCACACTACTTTTCGGGCGAAAATTCACGCTATTGGAAATAAATTAACTCACTTTACGGTAGTACAAAAAAGCCGCAACTGATTGCGGCTTTTAGTGTTATATAACGGTTTAAATTACACCCTAATTTGTTTGACCCGCAAACTTAATGTTATCAATCCAATCCGCATCATCTGACTCCGCAACCGATGAATCTTTGATATAACGCCATTCATTCTTTTTCAGCAAAATACAGGTGTTTATTATTTGTATGGTTCGCATTAAGTGGATGTAACTGCGCTTATCCAAAATCCAAAACATCTTCTCATCGACTTACACAGCTCATAAATAGCGCTAATTTGTTAATAACGTTAACCGTTACTTTTATTAATGTTAAATGTCACATTGAACGATTGAATAAAATAAATGATTACAGTTATCATTTGCATCTTAGTTATAAATACAATTACGTAAACAATGAAATCATTTAATCTCTCGCTTATTGCACTGTCATGCGCAGCGCTTTTACCAACTTCAATGGCTTTTGCTAATAACCAAGCAATAGCTAAAAACAACGACGACATTGAAGTTGTCAGTGTTTATGGCCGCCAAAATAAAGTGGTACTAAACTCGGGTCTTGCTACTAAATCGAATATGTCGTTAATGGAAACCCCAGCAGCCGTAGTAGTGGTTGACAGTGAATTACTTAACTCGCAACTTGTCGACAATTTACAAGATGCTATCAGAAACATCAGTGGTGTAACCCAAGCTGGTAACAATTACGGCATTGGCGATAATTTAGTGATCCGTGGCCTTGGTGCTAACTACACATACGACGGCATGTATGGTGGCGCGGGCCTTGGCAACACCTTTAACCCTACCCGTTCAATGACCAATGTTGAGTCAATCGAAGTATTAAAAGGCCCAGCAACCGGTTTATACGGCATGGGCAGTGCTGGCGGTGTTATTAACCTAATTGAGAAAAAACCAGAGTTTGAAGCCTCTCACACCATGACCGCCGATTTAGGTCAGTGGAATACCTATGCGCTTGAACTTGATTCAACGGCAGCAATCACCGACGATCTTGCTTACCGTGTATTGGTTAAATCAGCGCGCAGCGACGGTTATCGCGATTTAAACAACGACCGCGACGAAGCCTACCTCAGCTTCAAATACGTGTTTAGTGACAGCCACGATATAATGCTTTCGACAGCCTATATTAAAGATGGCATTGCGGTTGACTCAATCGGTCACCCTATTCGCATTTATAATGCCGAATCGGTCGGCGGTAAAAGCGCAGGCGACGTAAGCTGGACTGACTTAATAAATGACCCTAACGGAGTTGGTATTCAGCTGAGCGATGCACAAAGACAACAATTGGCCGAGTCACTTGCTGCCAATGATGGCTTAACGCCTTACACCTTTGGTCATAATGGCATCATTTCGTCGATGGCAAAAGACAATGAAGGCGAAGAGTTCCGTGTAAAGCTAACACATAATATTAACTTCACTGATAACCTCTACTTTAACCAGCAATTACAATACCGCGACTACGATTCAGGGTTTGCCCGTCAAACTGGTGCCTATAACTATGTGTATTGGAACCGCCGCGGCACCATCAATGCCGATCCACGCGCACCACTTGTGGTAGACGGTGAGCTGTTCCCATTTGCAGCAAGGCGTCAAGAATACCGAAAAGTAACTGCAAATGAGCAATCTTTGCAGTATTTTGCCGACCTACGTTACGATTTTTCAATGGATAATATCGACAACGAGTTACTAGTCAATGCGAATTATGAAGATCGCGACATTCGTTTTCAGCAATATTCAATCTATGACGCTGATAAAGTAATTAAAGATAAAGATGGCAACACAATTTATCGTGGTCAATTACCGTATATTTTTGATATTCGCACACCTAATTGGGGCGCTGGTAGCTTCGAAGATTATGATCCATTAAAAACCGCTAACTACAACAAGGAAGTCAGTGCTTGGGGCTTAGGTATTCAACACGTCGGTTATTTTGACTTTGGTTTAACTACGCGTATTGGTGTGGCGTTTAATGAAATCACTCAGCGTTATGCGCACTTTGGTGTGGACCCGCGTTACCGCGCAAGTGCCGCTGAGCCAACGCCAGAGCAAGATACCTCTGATAGTGGTATGACTTATAATTTAGGTGCAACCTACCTTGTAAATGACGACTTTTCGATATTTGTAAACCACGCAAAAGGCCGAACCGCCTACAGTGTGCTTGGCACTATCTACGGCACCGAAAGTGACCGTAAAGATTCAGAATCTATCAGTAATGATATTGGTATGCGTTATAAAGCACTCGATGATCAACTGGTTGCATCATTAGTGATATTTGAATCTAGTCGCACTAATTTACGCTATAACAACCCAGATTTTGATGAAGGTGTTTCAGCACCGAATGTACCGCGCTACTTCTATGATGGTAAAGAAGAAACAAACGGTATTGAACTTGATTTAAATGCTTATTTAAATGAGCAGTGGAAGCTAAATGTCAATGCGGTGTATCAAGATGCCCGTGATAACGATGATGAGCGACAAAAAGGTGTACCATATGTTACAGCGGGTGCTTGGTTAACCCATTCAAGCTATGCCTTTACCAGTGAAAGCCCGATTGAATTCAGCCTTGGCGGCATCTATGTTGATGAACGCAGTACAAACTCAAACTCCTTTGGTATTCCTGACGGTTATGTACCAAGTTATACCGTGTTTGACGCGGGTATTGCTTACCAAGCTGAGAACTGGGGTGTACAACTTAAGTTAAATAACTTATTCGACAAAGTGTACTACGAAAAGGCGATGTTCTTAGGTGGTATGCCTGGCAAAGAGCGTAATGCCCAATTGCGCTTTAATTACCGCTTTTAAAACTGTGGTCTCGGGTGAAGTTAACACAAATACTGCTAACGTAAATTAATTGCGCCAAACCTGAGATCATAACCATTTTCATATCCAAGGGATCTGAACATTCAGATCCCTACTTGTTTGGCAAAATATCCTGCTGCCAAGAATCCGATAAAAAATCGATAAATGCTCGCACAAGCGGAGATTGATAACTTCGCGATAGATACACGGCCCACAACTGACTCGCTTCAAGTGAATACTCAGTTAAAATAGGCACAAGCTGCTGTTGCTGTATGTAACTGCGAGCAATATCAAACGGCAACCATGCTATTCCGGCACTATTTATCGCCGCGTGCACAATCGTGGTTACATCATTACACACGAGTTGCCCAGCCACCTTCACTTCAACACGTGTATTGTCATTAAAAAAGCGCCATTAGTTGTGCATCTGCTTGTGGCATTGTCATTGCGCTTTTTGGCTCAGTGGGTTACATCACGTCGGGTAGCCAGCAGTTATCATTAAGCCAGGGATTTGTAGGCCTTGTATACTTACCGGCACTTGTTGGCATTGTGTGTACTTCTTGGTTTACCGCACCACTTGGAACAAAGGCAATACACCATTTACCCGTTATCACCATTAAAAAAGTGTTTGCAGGGCTTTTAGTAGCTATGGCAATCAATATGCTTATGCCATAGCTGTTTTAGTATTTGGATGGGTCACCCTATATATTGGTTTTATAGAGTGACATCTTATTTGCTAAAGTTGGTCATTATACAAATGAATAAATTGTATAATGACCTAGGAAAATAAACTGTGTTACACAATCTTATCAAGCGTTGGTAAAGCTGACATCGCACCTATTTCAGTGCATGTATATGCGCCACATTTTATTGCGAACTCAATTGCCTGCTTCAGCTCATTAGTATTTTCAGCCAATGTACAAATATCTATTTCATTATTTGATAGGTAGAATAGAAAACCGCTTATTAAGCTATCCCCCGCTCCAGTGGTATCCGCTACTGTAATCACTGGTGTGTCTACAAATAACTCGGATTTTTCCGTGATTACGTGAACAGGTCCTTTACCATTGGATACAATAATTACTTTAACACCAAGTGATAACAACCAATTACAATAGCGTTTGCATGAAATATTCCCCAATTGACACAAATAATCTAACTCTTCTTGACTAAACTTTATGATATCGCAGTGCAAATAACAGCGTTCTACACGTTCAGGCAGTAAGGTTAAATCTAACCATAAGTTAAGTCGCAAATTAACATCATAGCTTATCAGTTGATTATGCATTTTTGCACGTTTTAACAGTGCCATATGCACTTGCGAAATATCTGGATCAGTTAAGGTATTTGAACAAAAATGGAAGATACCATTTTCTGGCCAAGAAACACTGTCAAAGGCATCGATTTCAACTTTGATATCGGCAGTGTTCTCCCGATAAAAGCTAAATTGACGTTCTTTGTATTGATCTAACTGCACCACAGCTAACGCGGTGTTAGCGTCATTCACTTTGACACAAAATTGTGTATCTACACCATAATGCTGTAGTGTATTTTCAATTTTTTTACCAAATGGATCTTGCGATAATCCACCTAAAAAAACACTTTTACCACCCAACTTGGCAAATCCCACTGCAACATTTGCAGGTGCCCCGCCCACAATGGGAAGCAAAGCTTCGCCATCGTAAGGTAAAAGGTCCATTAATGCTTCGCCAAAGCAAGTGAGTTGCATGGTCGTTTGTTCAGTCATAATTACTCCAACTCAATATGCGGTTTAGAATTGATAGTTCAATGTGAACGACGTCGTACGGCCATTAATGCTTCGTGCGCGAATAATGTCGTTAGCTGGTACGCTGCCCTCTTCTGCTTCTGTTATGCCCACCGTATCAAACAGGTTATTGATGTTGAGTGAAACAGATAAGTTGTCAGTCACGTCATAGCTTGCAAATGCATTAACCTGAGTGTAACCATCGAACTTTAAGTCATTATTATCTTGTGCGTACGCATCTGTGGTGCCGATAAAGCTTAAACCAACCGCGGCTTGCTCCATGTTGTAACGCGCCATAAGAGAGTAGATAAAGTCAGCTTGACGACGTGGCGTATTACCAACTACCTCTGGTGTTAATGCATCTTTAGCAATTTCAGCATCCGTCCAAGTCATGTTACCTCTGAAGTCGAATGACCCGACAAAGTAAACCCCCTCTAGCTCTATGCCTTTTGCTTCGTATTGACGATCAAAGAACTTTTGGCTAGTTGCTTCAAAATTTTGTTCCTCTGTTTCAGCGTAAAACGCCGTTGCAAATAAACTGCCGTTATCAAAACGTTGTTTTAAACCAAACTCATATTGGGTTACTTCATCAATGGCGTCTTCTTTGGCCACGCTACCGTCAGCATTTACTTTACCAAACAGTAATCTATCTGCATTTGCACGCGCACCTTCACTAATTCGACCAAACACCGCTTGTGATGGATTAATTTGATAATTCGCACCGATTGAATAACTGGTGTAGCTCCAATCGTAGTTCACTGCGCTTGGGTTTGCGATATCGATGCCAGCCACTTGTTCTTCTGGTTTTGAAATAACGCCGTCACCATTAATATCTCGTTGTGACACTACAGCACCTGCATACGTGCCTTTGGCCTCACCATAGTCATAGCGCACACTGGCATCTAGGGTGATATCGTCAAACTGAGAAGATACCGCCAAGTAAGGTGCCCGCGTTGAATAGTCTGTGTCGTAGTTACGTTGACAACAATTGCCCCATGCTGGAGTGCCATAGGCGTACAAACCATTTTCTGAATATGCGGTGCCGTCAGCAGCAAAGACATCGACGAGCGCGGCATTATCGCCCTGCAGCTCCATCAGGTAAGAATTCCAAAGCCAAGACATGGCAATGGTTTGCTCAGATGCATAAAAACCAAATGTCACTGACGTATCATCGCTTAATGCTTTCGTTAACTTAGTGTCATTAACCATTGAACCGAAATCACGCATTTCAACATCAAATGTATGGATGCGCATAAGCGTATCATCATTAAAGGCTGAGCCTGCGTGCGGGCCGTTAGCATACTGTAGGGTCGCACCTTCTCCAGCAATACTTGATGCGATACTGGTTGAATTTCCAACTTCAGCAGGGAATGGAGAATTAAACGTGCCTTTTACATTCGCGACACGAAAACGGTTTTCAATTTTCCAGTCATTTCCCAAATCAAAACTTGCTTCCACGCCCACACTGTCTACTTGTGGATGCATTCCATCACGCATATCACCTTGGCGAATTTCATTATTTGCGCCCAAGCCTTGTGTTTTAATAAAATATGCAGAGTGAGGTGTGTCTTCTAATGAGTCAAATGTTGCGAGTGAGTCGCCATTAGAGCGCATTGGCATTGGTAAATAACTGGTGCTTCGGTCGTCTAAATGCTTTAGATACAAACGCACGTAACCGTTATCAAACTCTTTCGTTAAGTTGGCTTTAATTTGGCCACCTTTATTTCCAGTGAATCCAGTATTTCTTGGCCCTTCACCTTGTCGAACAAAGCCACCTACATGAAAACGGACAGAATCTGATAAATATGTTCCGTATTCAAAGTCAGTGCGAAATTCGTCGTAATCTAAACCAAAGGTCGTTGATACACTGCCCGACTCACTTTCACCTGTTTTAGAAATAAAGTTTATGATACCGCCCGGTGCATTACTTGCCGCCGTAGACGCAGAGCCACCACGAATAGACTCAACAGATTGAACGGTACTATCTAACCGCATAAAAATATCCGCATTACCAAAAGCGATATCACCAAACTGTAAAACCGGCAGCCCGTCTTCTTGAAGCTGTAAAAACTTAGCCCCACCCGATGCTACTGGTAGGCCCCGTACGGCAATGTTTGCATTACCTTCACCGCCCGTCGACTCTGAGCGCACACCCGGTAATATTCTAAACGCTTCAGCAGTGGTTCGAGGTGTTGATACGTTGATCTGCTCAGCAGAAATGCTGCTCACTGACACGCTTGATGCCATCACAGTGCGTCGTTGAGGCACACCCGTAACAATTATTTTTTCTAATTCATTTTGTGGCTTTGCAGTATTTGCTTGTTGTTCTTCAGCCAATGTTTGAGTGCTCACCGCTAATGCAATTGCGCTTAGGGCAAACCAAGTGGGGTTATATGTTCTCATAATGTGCCTCATTGTTGTCAATTTAAAGTATGGCACCACAAATGTGGATTTTATACTTAATCGATTAAGTAAATTAGCAAAAATGTCACCTTTTGCAATAAAAAATTGCTCAATTATTGCACTCACCTTGTTAAGTGATTGTTATAGATAACAAAAAAGTGTCCAACTCGGTGCACCCAATTGGCAGATTTGGTGCAGTTGAACACTTTAAAAAAGGGGTTTGGTTTAAATTAAGCGTGAACTAAGCGCGCTTTTGCTGGATCTTTAAAATAGTTATATAGCATGCCTAGCATTAGTAAGGCAGCAAAGCCGGTTGCCAATGCAAAGCCATATTCAATATGACCAAAGTGATCGCTAACAATACCCATCAATAAAGGCGAAACCGCTGCTGATAAAGCAGTGAAGAATAAAATAACCCCGGCGACAGAACCATGTTGATGTTTTTCAAAACATGAGATCCCTTTTGAGTTCAGGGTCGGATAAATCATCGACATAAATAAGCCACTTAGTGGCAATGTAAACACAGCTGCATCTACACCAAACAGGTAAGTTGCTAAATAACATAAAAATATCGCGCTACTGAGTGCAAGCATCACGATCTGCCACGAGAATAAATTCAACAACCAAACAGCCATAAATCGACCCACGGCACGTAATACAAAGAAGATAGTCAGTGCATAAGTCGCCAGTAACGTCCAATCACCTTGATAGGTTTTAAGCAAAGTTGGCATCCAGACATAGATCGCGACTTCAGTCGCAACATAAAGCGCAATGGCTGCAGAAAAACCGAGGGCATGCTTGTCTTTTAACATTAAAAGTGTTTGTTTGAAGCTTGCCTGCTCGTTGCTTTTTTTCACTGTTTTCGCTGGGAAGGACACCTTAAAAGTAGCCACACATAACAACACACACATGGCGCCTGCCAGTAAATATAGGTACTTCCAACTGACGCCAGCAACCAACATATAACTAACAATGGCCGGACCCACTATGGCACCCACAGCAAAGAACCCCTCTACGGTATTCATGGTTTTAGTATGTGCTTTACTTGATGGCGTCAGATCGCCAAGCAAGGCCAGCGCCGCGGTTTTAAACAAGCCAATTGCCAAACCTATCATGCTTAACAGGCCGACAAATAACGTAAATGTGTTGCCGACAGCGAAACCAAAACACGCCACTGAGAATAATAAAAAGCCAATGATTATTGTGGGTTTATGGCCTATTTTGTCTGCTAAAAAACCAAGGCATAGACCGCTAATGGCAATCCAAATCATGGGGGCATAATGGAAAGCACTGGCTTGTGTCATGGTCAGGTTATATTCGCTGATAAGCTCTGGAATAATCACGCCCACCGCGTCTGAGGTCATCGCAAACATGAAAAACATCATGTATGTCAACCAACGAAGCGTCGATAAGTTGTGTGTTGTCATAATGGTTACCTCGAGGGTTAATACCAACTTTATTAAACAGATAATTTAGTTGATATAACTGGCTGATCTTAAATAAGTCTAGCCTGTATCAGGCCAGCTTCAGCCAATTTTTATTGTAAATAGTACTTGAATATCTTTTATTGCTGATTAAAGATATAACTTAATCGATTAAGAATCAACTTTGAGATATTGAGTGCGACTATGAAAAACCAAGTGCAATTGATCACCTATGCAGACAGGCTTACAGGCAGTGGTCTACCAATATTAAAGCAAATGCTTGATGGGCCGCTGGCAGACCTATTCTCTGGCGTACATATTTTGCCTTTTTACTACCCTATAGATGGTAGCGATGCGGGTTTTGACCCAATTGACCATGCACAAATTGATAGTCGCTTAGGTAGATGGCCAGACTTAAAAGCGCTAGGCGAAGACTATGAAATAATGGCTGATCTCATCGTCAACCACGCTTCAGGTCAATCTCCAGAGTTTTTAGATGTGCTTGAAAATGGCTCGGCATCCGAGTATTGGAGTATGTTTTTAAAAGAGCAAGATGTGTTTCCTAATGGCATCACAGACGAAGAAGCCGCCGCTATTTTTAGACCACGACCCACCAGCTGTTTTACACCTAAAACATTGGCTTCAGGCGAAGTTGTTAATTTCTGGACGACCTTCACCGATAACCAAATTGACATAAATGTTGAAACCAAAGCAGGTAAAAATTACTTAGAGAAAGTACTCAACTTATTTGCCAATAATGGAGTGAAGATCATTCGTTTAGATGCCGCAGGTTTTGCCATTAAGCGTGCAGGTACTAGCTGTTTTATGACCGATGAAGCCTTTGCTTTTATTAAACAACTCTCAAAACAAGCCAATGAAATGGGCATGGAAACCATTGCCGAAATTCACAGCCATTATCAGACGCAAATTGCGGTTGCAGAAAAAGTTGACCGAGTATACGACTTTGCGCTGCCACCACTCATCTTACACACTTTGTTTACGCAAAATGTGGATGCACTTGTGTCTTGGCTGACCATTGCGCCGCGTAACTGCTTGACTGTGCTCGACACCCACGATGGTATTGGCATTGTTGATGCGGGTCCTGAAGGTGAAAAACCGGGTTTGCTCAACGCAGCACAAGTCGACAGCTTAGTTGAACAGATCCATGAAAACAGCAATTCACAAAGCCGTCAAGCGACCGGCGCAGCAGCCAGTAACGTCGATTTATATCAAGTAAACTGCACCTATTATGATGCCCTCGCCCGCAATGACTTAGACTACCTAACAGCAAGAGCTATTCAGTTCTTCTCTCCGGGTATACCACAGGTTTATTATGGTGGTTTACTTGCATTGCATAATGACATGGCATTACTTGATAGCACCAATGTTGGCCGCGATATTAACCGCAGCTACTTAACGCCAGAGAAGGTCGATATTCAATTACAAAAGCCTGTGGTTAAAGCTCTGTCAAAACTCATTAAATTGCGCAATGAAAGCCAAGCTTTTAATGGTGCATTCTCTTTGCAAGGCGCTGACAGTTTATTGTTCATGGAGTGGGAAAATCAGCAGCACACAGCATGTTTGAAGGTTGATTTTGAAACACAGCTAATTGAAATATCCTTTGCTGATGGAAAAGGCACTAAGCGTTTCAATATAGCGGATTTACTTAAGTAACCTGAGCTCTGGATAAGTAGCCTGTAATCTGGATACAAATCCCATAACTAAAGCGCAGACTACATAGTATCTATGAAGTTGCGCCAAAGATGTTAGACCGACTGACCTAACTTTAGATTGAAAGGCAGCATAACTTGCTGCTTTTCCTTATTTATAAATAGCTCAGCCGCTTTTTGTCCTTTATTCTCACTGTTCTGATGAATGGTGGTAATAGCTGGTTGAAATAACGCAGCTTCATCAATGCCGTCAAAGCCTACAATTTTGAGCTCTTCAGGAATATTAATGCCCTGCGCTTGGGCTTCTCTCGCTGCGGCAAGTGCAATTAAATCACTCATACATAACAACACATTTGGGCGAGGCGATGTATTTAATGCTTCTTTAGCTGCAATACGCGCATAACGTTCGCTGCTCTCAGGTATGTTCCATGTTTTGTCATCCGCAATAACGACACCTAACTCATTAATAGCTTCACGAAACCCAGCTAGACGTTGATGTGCAATCGAGGTATTGAGCTCAGGCAAGTGATGGTCATACACACGACAGATAAGCTCAGTATCAAGTAAGCGTAGGCCTAAAATAGCTACTTCAATATCATCACTTGTCGTTTCAAAACCTGTAAATGCTTGTTTTGCGACTGTGTAAGCGGCCTCATGATTATTGATGTTGACACTGGCTTTGTTGTCTAACTCAAAATCGACCGTGACAACATGCTTACTAAGCGCTTCAAGGTGAGTAATTAATTTGGTATTACGTGGGCGGCCATAGCAAATAAAGCCATCAACAAAATCGACAATGTCATTGACGCTTTCAGCATTACCTGAGAAAAGCAGTAAATTAATGCCTTGTGGTTCAAGCACTTTGGCAACACCGCGCATAAAACTGCTCGCCACCGGATCGGACACCATGTATTCAACACTGTCAGGAAGTACTAACGCTACAATATTAAACGTGCCTTTTCGTAACGAACGTGCTGCTTTATTCGGCCCAAAGTAACCGAGTTCATGGCATGCTGCGAGGATTTCTTCACGCTTTGCTTTCGACAGCTGATCCGGTCGATTAAAGGCATTTGAAACAGTGGCATTGGAAACACCTAAATGTGCAGCTATGCTCTTGAGTGTCCATTTTTTATCGGCCATACTTGGTTAACTATCCAGTCTTCTCGAATAGTAATAGTAAATAAAATCAACGAGAAAAAACAGTCATGAAGTCTTGTTTAGAAACTTAAAAATCAACTTTTAAGCTACCTACCAAGCGCTAAATATTTAAGTCAGATTGATATCTGTAATAACTTGGTTGCGGTCATTCAACTTGATTATTTTTAAATGCATCAGGCAAACATTCATTAGCTAAAATAATTTAAAGTCGCTATTTCAACTGCTAATGCTGAAAGAACTTGAAATATTCAGTTATCGCGTATTTGACTAATTTATCGCTTTTGAGAGTTATTCCAAGTCATGTGGGCAGCCTATGTGCTACTCTAAAACTCAAAAAACGCTTCTAAAAGAAGTCCTGATTAAAGTCTAGAGGTTGGTCTAAATAACCTGGAAAATAAAACTGCCAACCTTGGTTTTGCTTTTCAACCAGCTTTAATTGCAAGAGTTTTGAACTTAAGCAATATGCTTGAATATCATCGACACCAAAGGAGTACTGCTCTATCTCTAGTGCCGCAATTGACACTTTACAGCGAGAATCACCTCCCATCTCAGGATCTGGCTCAGGTAATGCAATTTCAATTGTGATATCGATGTAGTTACCATCTGGGTGTTTCGCAACATACTGACTTGTGATCATCATTTTTTCCTTTTAACGCGAGAAAAACAGTTTAAAACAAGACAGGGATAGAACATAACACTTGGTATCAACTTCGAGTTGAATGCTGTATTTTCAATCAAGTTTCACATTATTAAGTACAATTTGCTATGCGCGTCATCGCTAACATTGTTTGGCTAAGCTGAATGCGGGAAAAGTTGGCAATTGAAAAACCTTGTTGCATTTGTATTTTGAAATGGTGAACCTTGCTGTGCTAAAACTAAATTAGTTGGCATTTTTGATATTATCAAAAACTGCATTGTGTGTTTTTAAGTGTATAACTCACTTCTTAATTGCTCTGGAGAAATAATGATAGTTTTGTCTTGTTTAAAGATTACTATGTTATTTCTTTTACTTGTTCCCCTGTAATTCTCGCCAATACACTGTCAACTAATCAGCTAATTTCCAACCCCAGCCTTGGTTACGACTTACAATATCGAGTACATGTTCCAGCTAATTTAGAGCAAAGTAAAAAGTATAAAACGCTGTATGTAGTTGACGGGCAATCATTTCTCTTTAATGGCAAACTGCATGAGGTGATAACTCCAAATATAAGTAACAATAACATTGAGCCAATTATTAGTGTGTTTATCGATAGCCGTGACCCTCATCGTAATGAACAGTTTATGTGCAACCCCAAGTATGCCGCTTTTTTTATAAACGAGTTATTACCTCAAATTCAACGAGATTACCCTTCATCAAAAAAGCGTGAAGACAACGTAATTATGGGGGTGTCATTTGGCGGATTAAATGCGGCGTGTTTTGGTTTAATGATCGACGATTATTTCGGCGGGCTCGCCATGTTTTCGCCAGCCAACACAGAAATGCTTAAAGTAATCAGAAAATCCTATAATAAAGCAAAACCGCAATCTGCTCGGGTGTTTATCAATTTTGGTACAAAAAACGATAATATTTTAGCGGGAAGACGATTTAAAGAGTCGTTGGAAAAGCTCAACTTTGATGTGCATTATTTTGAGAATAATGAGGGGCACAATTGGAAGAATTGGCAGCCATTGTTAGATGATATGCTTAACGTCTTCTTTGTCAGAAATAAAAATTAAGCGTATTACATTTCATGCGGTTTATGAGTTGAGGCGTTAAACCCTTGTTGGTTTAACCAATTTGCAGCGTTAATCGGGGCATCAAATACAGCGCGTTCAAAGTTGCCAAACTCTTCTACAACCATTCTACCCAAAAATGCTTCTTTCACCCTGATTTAGAATAAATTTGAGCAGCTCGTCGTAAGTCATTCTCGATACACCATTCAACTAAAGATTGGATCACTTCAATCACATCGGTGGTGCAGAGTCCCCATTCTTCAAGATAAACAAGGTGTGCCCATGGTACGTTAAACTGACCTGCAAGTGCTTTAAAGTCTCGGGAAAAGTTTAGTGCCGCCTCTTTATTCCAAGTGCCTAAAAGCTCTGCATATAATACATTGTCAACACACCAAAGATGATAAGTACCGTGTTGTTCAAACGACATAGTTACACTTGTTGTAAAAGTCTGCTAAATAATTTATTAATAACCAAGCCTCAACAGAAAGACACTCTATGCGACAACACACCTTTCTAAAATCAACAATATGTCCTTGCCTGAATGTTGTTTTGAAATCTTAAATTAAATTGATCTTACCTTAACGATTTTGCGTTTAATCTAATGAAGGGCCGAAAGGGTAAAAATCACCCACTACTAACCAAACACCCCTTCACCATTTGACTAATAAAGCGCACTTTGCCAGTGCGCTTTTCATTTGAGGCAGAATAGTCCTTACTACAAACGCTGCCTGTTTAAATCATGGCCGCGTGTTTTTGTATCGATAATCGTTAGCCAAATGAACGTGCTTTTTGATATGCCTCTCGGCTGTGTACATTTGCCAAATAGCGGGTAATGTTATCGCGGTTTTCAAGCAAGTTTAAATTAGCCGCAAACTCTAAAGTGATTGTCATCATAATATCTGCGGCGGTAAACTCGTTACCAGCAAAATAGGTTTGCGTCGCAAGTACGGCATCAATATAACCTAAATCTAGGTTAATCTCTTTTGCAATATAGCCATCCATTGGGTTAGTGCCATCACGTTTTTCCATTTGCATTAGCAAGGTAGCAATAATTGGCAAGCCTAACGAGCCTTCAGCAAAATGCGACCATTCAAGATACTGGTAATAACTTTTTGAGCCTTTTTCTGGGCGTAAACGCTGCTTTTCATCTTGATCGAGAATGTACTCCATAATGGCACTTGATTCGCAAATTACAACGTCGTCGTGTTCAATGATTGGCGCTTTATTTAGCGGATGAATTTCACCTAAACTAGCGGGTGCTAATCGCGTTGTTCCATCACGTTTATGATGTTCAATTTGATATGGCATACCCAGTTCTTCAAGTAACCACAATACGCGCGTTGAGCGTGATTGATTGAGATGATGTACTTTAATCATATGCAACTCCTATTCTATTCTGTATCCAAGTGTTCTGGTCCAACTTGCACAACCAATTTGCCAAAGTTTTCTCCTTGCAATAAGCCAATAAATGCCGACACTGCATTTTCAAGGCCTATGACTTTGTCTTCTTTATATTTGATTTTTCCTGATATTAGCCATGGCACCATAGCTTGTTGAAATTCGCCATAGCGATGACCGTAGTCATCAAATACAATAAAGCCTTGCATTTTTATGCGCTTAACAAGCAAATTGCCCATTAATAAACCAAGGCGATCTGGGCCAGGTGGTAAATCCGTTGCGTTGTATTGTGCAATTAAGCCACACAATGGAATACGAGCTTTGGTATTTAAAAGGGGTAGTACGGCATCAAACACTTTTCCGCCCACATTTTCATAATAAATATCAATACCCGAATCACACACTGCTGCAAGTTGCTCAGCTAAATCAGCATCATTGTGGTTTAAACAGGCGTCAAAGCCTAACTCGCTTACGGCGTAATCACATTTTTCTTGGCTACCCGCGATACCAACCACTTTGCAGTCTTGCAACTTACCAATTTGACCAACAAGACTGCCTACCGCGCCTGTTGCCGCCGCAACGACTAAGGTTTCTCCAGCCTTTGGGGTGCCAATGTCCATTAACCCCATATACGCGGTTAGCCCCGGCATCCCCAGTACACCTAACCCATAGGATGGATTGGCCATTGCGCTATCTAACTTAATTACACCCTCACCATTTGAAACGCTGTAATCTTGCCAACCACCAAATGCGACGACCAAATCACCTTTTTCAAATCCTTTTAAATTGGACTCTTCGACCCGACAAATACTGCCGCCTACCATAACCTCGTTAATCCCCACAGGCTCTGCATAAGACTTTGCATCACTCATTCGCCCGCGCATATAGGGGTCGAGCGATAAATAGATGGTGCGCAATAACATTTCATTGTCACCGGCAATGGGTAGGCTGCTTTCTACTAAATTAAAATTCGCGGGTATTGGTGCACCATGGGGGCGTGATGCTAAGGTAATTTGGCGGTTTACTGTGCGATTTTGTTTCATATTAAATCCTTCTTATTTAACAGGCTATTGGCGATTACTCAGCCAATAGCTTTGCCAAAAACTCACCGACGGCATGAGCACTTGTTGGGTTTTGTCCAGTGATTACACGCTCATCTTCAATTACAAACTCTCCCCAGGGCTGAACTTTGCTATATTGGGCGGCTTTACGTGTTAACGCTTCTTCAAGTAAGAACGGAATATCATTGATAGTGCCAAAATCGACCTCTTCTTCACGGGTAAACGCTGTTACTTGTTTGCTCGCAATTAATGGTTCGCCGTTACTCAATGTGATAGGTAACAATGCCGCAGGGCCGTGACATACTGCAGCAATAATACCACCAGCTTCATAATGTTTAGCCGCCATACTCGCAACTTCTTCATTGCTTGCTAAATCAGACAGCAAACCAAAGCCACCTGGGTAGAAAATTGCATCGTAATTATCAATATTAACTTGCGATACAGGCACCGTATTGTTGATCTGCGTTTGGAATGACGCGTCACCAAGTACTTTGTTGTTCACATCATCGCCCTCGATATCTGTGCCATAAAGCGGTGCCTTGCCACCATTAATTGATACAATATCAAACGCAATTCCGTTGTCGTTCAATACGTGAACAACATGCGTAAGCTCTGGCGCATACGTGCCGTTTGCTTGCTCGGTTTCACCCAATGTTGCGTGATTTGTTACTGGAATAAGTACTTTTTTCATAATAAATACCTTTATTGCGTTTTAATAAGTTAAAACCACTTTATATTGTTTCTAATTTAATGATAATTACCTAAATCAGTTAAACTCTTTTGCTATTTAGCAACAATCAACACAAATGTGTGCTTTATCATAAAAAACGTTAACACAAAGCGGGTTGTTATAATGGAGTCGTTATATGGATAGTTTTGAAGGTATATTTGAATTTGTTGCCGTTGCCGAAAGCGGTGGTTTTTCAGCCGCGGCTAAAAAGTTAGGTTGCTCCACCAGTCACATTAGCCGACAAGTATCGCGCTTGGAAGAGCGTTTGGGCTCGCGTTTGCTTGCACGCACCACGCGGCAAATCAGCTTGACCGAAAATGGCGAGTTTTATTACCAGCAATGCAAATATCTAGTACATGGCTTACAACAGGCGAATGAACAAGTTACTCAGCAGCAGTATCAACTTAATGGAACACTGAGAGTCAGTGCTGCAGGTGGTTTCGCTGAGAACTTTGTCGCTCCCGCACTGATGACATTTGCTAAAAATCACCCTGAGCTGTCCATTGATATTGACTTTAATAGTCGCATGGTTAATTTTATAGAAGACGGCATAGACTTTGCGATTCGCTATGGCGAGTTACATGATTCAAACCTTATCGCACGAAAACTCATTAGTCGCTCTATGATGCTTGTTGCAAGTCCCGAGTATTTGGCCAAGTACGGTACACCAAACCACCCTAACCAACTAAAAAGTCATCGCTGCATTTTGGCAAACAGTGACCACTGGACCTTTAATATTGATGGGATTAAGCAAAGCATCAAAGTAAGTGGCAACTGGCAAAGTAACAACTCAAATGTGGTGCTTGATGCATGTGAACAAGGTTTAGGCATAGCCTACATGCCAGACAGCACCTTCACTAAATCAATCAAACAAAACAAGTTAGTGCCAATATTAGTGCCCTATTGCATTTCTGGCGCAACAAGTTGGATTGTGTATCAAAACAAGCAATTTATGCCACTGCGTGCACGCCTTGCAATCGATTATTTATTAGAATACTTCGCTAAATGGCCAAATTAGTAAAAGCAGCAAGAAACAAGGATAAACTGGCATTAAAATATCTTAATGCCAGTTTGATTCGCTTTATCGCTAATGCGTATTCTCACTATGATTTTAAGGTAACAACAGACTATTGATGTGTGATAGGCCAGCCGCCTTTTATTAAGAACTGCCAACCCGAGAGCAATTATCTATAACCAAATAACACTGTTGAGCATGTAAACAGACTCTCATTTTGCCCAGCTAACAGATGCCGCACGAGTGCTTATACCTTTGGTTTATCTCAGCCTTTCGCATAACCTAACTTAATTAAATTGACCTACTAAAGGTTATGCTCTCAAGTTTTACGAGCAGATAGCATCAAAATATGCGCTAAGGCCAGCTTAAATTAATACGGTAAAAACCCATCATTTTGTATATTTTATGTAAAAATTTTGAAAACAACCTTTTAATTAATGCGTTTTGTGTATATTGTATACACGCAAATCAATTGGATAATGATTAATCAATGCAGTAGGGATTTTATGAATTCAGGTTAATACATTCTTTAAAAGCAACGAATAAGTACTCAAGATAGAGTGCAAGGGAAATCAAATGTTTAATAAAAATAAATGTATGGCGTTATTGTCGTTAGCGCTCACTTTACCCACAAGTGCCGCTTTTGCTGGCTCAATTCAACTACCTTCAACACAAACACAACAACTTTTATTTGATAATAAAAAAACAGCTGCCCATATATGTGGCACCGACGATAACCACCAAGACTGGCGTGCACTGCAAAAACTAAACAAAGCGCAATATGCGACTTTCGCGCAGCTAAAACAATTACACCCAAGTGCTGTTAATCAAAACCTCGCTTCGGTTGTGGCTGCAGGAAATGGCGTACCAGGCCGCTATTATATTCCTGTAGTGGTTCATGTTTATGGCGATACCTATAACTGTACCGATGAAACTAGCAATTGTTTAACCGAAGAAAAAATCATTGATGCGCTCAATAAAAGTAATGAAGATTTTTTAGGCACAAACACACAAGATGGTCCTATCGACCCGCTTTTCCAAGCAATTAGAGAAAATCTGAACATTGAGTTTGTACTTGCCAAAAAAGATCCAAATGGTAATGCAACAAACGGCATTGTTCGCTACGCAAATAAATCAGGGTATGGTAATGGCTCAGGTGTTGACGACCAAATTGCGGCCGATGCGTGGGATAATTTTAAATACATGAACATTTATGTCCAGCAAGATCTCTATGCAGACGGCGGCACAACAAGTTCCGGTGTCGCCTGGTACCCAAGCTTGTCGATGTCTGAAAATGGACTTGCACGTGTTGTTTATAATGGTAATTACCTTGGCAGCAACACAGGTGAAAACTTTCGCTCAGTATTAACCCACGAATTTGGCCACTGGCTCAATTTGCCACACACTTTTGATGGTGATGTGTGTTCTGTGCATCAAGAAGCATTTTGTGCCGCCACCGGCGACAACAACTGTGATACACCACAAATGAGTAGCAGCATCTTACAAAACAATGCACTTAACTGTTTAGGTCAAAAGACAAATACCGAAAACTTCATGCACTATTCTGACAACTACGCCATGTTTACTAAAGGGCAGGTTCAGCGCATGACAGCCGCACTTCATGGTCCGGCACGAAAAAGCCTATGGAGTAACGAAAACCTTATCGCAACAGGCCTTGAAGAATACACTTCTAGCGATGAACATTATTGGGATGGCAGTGGTTTAGATATTGCCCCTGAAGGTAACACTCTAGAGTCGTTTGACAACTTGTCAGCCAACAAAGGTGAGTCAGATAATTTTGAAGTGACCATTCCCCAAGGCACTGAAGCCGTTGCTTTTTACTTAGACGGGTACACTGAAGACCCTGATTTATATGTATCTCGTGGAAGTGCACCAACAAAAAATGGTGATAAGTGGAATGCCGATTTTATTTCATTTAAATCAGCAGGTGTACCCGAGTTAGTCACTGTGTCAGCGCCATCAGTTAATGCGACTTACCACAGCACGGTTGATGCCTTTACTGCATACACTAATGCACGTTTACAAGTTATTGCTGTCGATGACGCAACCCTTTGCAATAATTGCGAACGTATATTTTTAACAGAAGAAACCAACCTCTCAGCGAATAAAGGGGATGCGGTTAAGGGATATCAGTTTACCATTCCAGACGATGCAATTCGTACCGTTGTAGTATTACCTGGCGGCTATCAGGGCGATCCTGATATGTACGTAAGTGTTGATGCAATACCAACAACCAGTACCTTTGACTGCGGTCCTTTTAGTGCACCCAGACACAGTGAATATTGCGAGCTGCCAGCTGGCGGTGGCACACTTAATGTGATGATAGATCCCTTCTTGGATTATAGCGGCGTAACTTTACGAGCGTATTATGAACGCGCTGCCAACGCAACTTTACCTATCGCTGAAGCGAACGGTGACTACAGCGCGCAAATTGGTGAAAGTGTAACCCTAATTAGTAATGGTTCCAGTGACAGTGACGGCACCATTGTCAGCTATCAATGGGATTTAGGAGACGGTAACCAAGCAACTGGTGAGACAGTAAATCATACTTATGCGCAAGTCGGTGAATACACCGTGACTCTGACCGTAACAGATAACGACGGCAATACTGCAAGCGATACTACTAGGGTAACAATTAACGACACCAACAAAGCACCTATCGTAGTGATTTCTGATTCAGTCACCGCACAGCTTGGTGAATCTGTCACTTTCTCTGCTGCTGGCTCTTCAGATGATGGTGAAATTACGCGCTTTGAATGGCAATTAGGTGATGGCACCACCAAAACAGGTGAAACTATTACCCATACCTATTCGCAGATTGGCAACTACACAGTTACTCTAACCGCAACAGATAATTTAGGTGAATCCACCAGCGCAACTACGTCGGCAATTATCACTGATATAGGCTATTGCGATGCATCGGGTAATACCAATTATGAATGGATTGAATCAATCACCTTAGCAGGCACAACCCACAGTAGTGCAAAAGAGGGATATGGCGATTTCACAGGCATTTCCATGCCACTAATTGTCGGTAATAACTCGGTTGCGCTAACAGCTGGGGGCAATTACACCGAGCATTGGACTGCCTATATTGATTTCAACCAAAATGGTACGTTTGAACAATCCGAACAAGTCATCGCCAATCTGTCGGGCAAAAACACAGTGACCACTGATCTGGCAATCCCAGCTAGTGCAAGTGGCATCACCACGCGCATGCGTGTCATTATGAAATATAATGGTGCAGCGACATCTGCCTGCGGCGCTATTGGTGATGGTGAAGTGGAAGACTACACAGTATCAATTTCAGAACCGATTACGCCAATTTTAGACAACGCATGTGCAGTACAGTCACCTGTAACATCTGGTCGCTTAGAAAATGGTAAGGCAACTTGTTTAGGTGCCAATAGCACCATGTGGTTTAGTCTCGCAGATGCCAGTAACCACGATACACTAACCATTACAGCAGGCCACGGTACCGGCATGCTCAATGTGTTCTACAAAAATGGTGGCTGGCCAAGCGAAAGTGATAACCAAGGAGCTGCAAGTGGTGAAACATCGTTATGTTTTAGTACCGCTGCGGGGAGTGAATACTGGTCATATATGAAAGTCACAGGCGGCGCAGAAGGTGCAACCATAAAAGTAGAATACGATGCGCCAAGCTGTCAGTAATGATTTGCGCTCACTTTACGCATAAAAAGGCCAAGTGAGCTGTAAATAGCTTTTATAAATCATAACTAAAAACGGTTACCTTTGTATTTAAAGGTAACCGTTTTGTTTTCAATATAAAACTTTAGGCAATCGGTAGGTGTCCCGTTTTTACAAGGATTACGGTTTCCTGTTCAACGTAAGGATGATGTATACTCATATGTGGATTTCTTAGCCAGGTTCCTTTCGGATACCTGCCAAGTTCATCAATAAATTCTCCCGATAACACAAAAATTTCCTCCCCACCGAAATGAGTATGCGGTTGGAAAACCTCACCTTTAGGCCATTTCACCAGCGCCACATGTTCATGCTCAAAATCATGAAGCGGCATCACTTCTAATCCACCATGTCCCGCAAGCCAATTGGCCTCACATGTATTTATTCTGACCAACTCAGTATCCCCTGAAGAGAATTGATTGAGTTTTACCAAAATAATACAACCATCTTTGCTAAAGGGCGCGTGAGAACTACCTGGTGGGTTGCGTAAATAAGTGCCCGCAGGGTAATCACCATGCTCATCCGAAAAAACACCTTCTAACACAAAAATCTCTTCGCCTTTGGGGTGTGGGTGTGTTGCAAACGCCGTATTTGGGCCGTACTGAACAACACTTGTCGTATGACCTGACTCTTTCGCTTCGCGTTCTAATGGTTTTCTTAATACGCCATTAGCAGGGCTCGAAACCCAGTCAAGCTCGGATGTATTTATCACAACCCTTTGTGCAAAATTCATATTAATCATTAAATTACCCCAAAGCGCCTCACACTAGGCGCGTGTATACCTTAATTTCGACCTGCTATCACGCCGCCATCAACATCCCAAATTGCACCCGTTACCCAGCTTGCTTGTTCTGACAATAAAAAGGTGATGCTATTAGCAACATCCTTTGGCGACCCTACTCGACCAATCGGGTGAAAATCATCAAAGCTTTTAAGTACAGTATCAACCTCATCCTTTTCAATGAAATGCTGATAAATGGGTGTGTTCACAACGGCTGGTGAAACTGCATTGACTCGAATATTATGCGCTGCTAATTCCATTGCAAGGTGTTGCGTTAATGCATGCAGCCCAGCTTTCGCCATTGAATACGCTGATGAAGGCGTTGCGGCAATTGCCTGTTTTGCCCACATCGAACCAATGTTAACAATGCTACCTCCACCTAATGAAATCATGCCCTTTGCCACAGCTTGTGTCAGCATAAATGTTGCTTTATTCAGGGCGTGATACTTTTCATAATCCGCAATTGAGTGCGCTAAAAAAGGTTTAGGGCTAAAATACCCAGCGGCATTCACTAAATAACCATAATTACCCTCAAGGCGCTCAATAAATTGTGTTACGGCTGCTTCATCATAAAGGTTCAATTGAATACCATTTACTTCACCATAGTTAGAAAGTACATTTACCGCGTCATCTAGCTTTTTCCCATTATTACCAATAATCGAAACCGATACGCCCGCTTTAAGCAGCTGCTTTGCCGCTTCAAAACCAATGCCACTCGAACCACCAATAACCAAAGCACGCTGATAATTAAAATTTGTCATATTCTTCTTCCTATAATTAAACTCGTGGTAATATTAAAAGCATCTGTAGGTAGCTGAATAGTAAGTACAATTTGGTTAGGTAGGTACTTTTTGGTACATCTTTATGAAATCACAAGAAAAGTTTTTTACACGAAAAATGGCACCGCAAACAAGTGCACGCATGGTTGAAACAATATTTGGCTGTAAATGGTCGCTAACCGTTTACCACTTACTCGAAAATGGCATTAATCGACCCGGTGAAATGGTTCGCAGTGTGGATGGACTGTCGACCAAAGTGCTAAATCAATGCCTAAAGCGTAATGTTGATTTTGGCATTTTAGATAAAGTTGAATACAACGAAATTCCTCCTCGCGTGGAATACACAATTACTGAGTTTGGCGAAAAATTTGTTGGGGTATTAGCACAAATTTCCGCGCTTCAAGAAGACATTGACGCACAGCAGAATCAAAACCATAACTAGTCGATAAAGCTGCTTTCTTAAAAAGAATAAATAAAAAACGGTTACCTATGCTTTTCAGGCGACCGTTTTTGCCATCAGTTTTAAAGCGCTAGGTCAACGACGACTCGACCTTGCACCTTACCAGCCAATAAATCATTTGATACTTCGACTACTTGTGACAGTGAAATGGTCGTTGCGATATCATTTAACATGGTGTCATCAATCAACTGCGCCAACTTTTGCCAAGCAGCTTCACGATCTGGAATTGGCCTCATTACACTATCAATACCAAGCAAGTTCACACCACGTAAAATAAATGGCGCAACGGTTGCCGGAAAATCCATCCCTTGTGCCAGTCCGCATGCCGCGACTGAACCACCATACTCCATTTGAGCACATACATTTGCTAACGTATGACTACCAACCGAATCAATGGCACCTGCCCACAACGATTTACCTAATGGTCGACCTGGCTCAGACAAGGTATTGCGGTCGATAACATCTTTTGCGCCCAACTTAATAAGGTATTCAGCCTCTGACACGCGCCCTGTTGAAGCAACCACGTGATAGCCCAATTTTGCTAACAATGAAATGGCAAAGCTGCCCACCCCACCATTTGCGCCTGTTACTAAGATTTTTCCAGAACCTGGAGTAATCCCTTGTTTTTCAAGCGCAATAATACATAACATCGCCGTATAACCAGCTGTGCCAATTGCCATCGCTTGAAAGGGTGTGATGTGTGGCGGCAGGTGAATTAACCAATCACTTTTAACGCAGGCTCTTTGCGCAAGACCACCATGATATTGCTCGCCAACACCAAAGCCATTTAGCAATACCTTATCGCCCGCTTTAAACTTTTCGCTGTCACTTTCTACCACAGTCCCCACTAAATCAATGCCTGGGATCAACGGAAACTGCCTAACAACTGGGCCTTTACCTGTAATGGCAAGCGCATCTTTGTAATTTAACGTGCTGTAGGCAACATCAACGACGACGTCTCCACCTTGTAAAAAGTTCGGTTCAAGTTCTTGTAAGGCTGCACGATAACCTTGTTCATCTTTTTCAATTAGCACTGCTTTCATCGGTCTTACCTCCAAATATAGACTGGTCGTCTATTAAATTATAAAAAATTTTATTTCAGCAACATTAAAAAGTGATTTAAATAACTATCGAGTGGTTTAGTCGACTGCGCTAATTTAGCTCGACTCACAGCGCCTTCCCAACCAACCCAGAAAAATTCAGCTAAGGCATGTGGATCTTTGCTTTTATCGCAAAGCCCTTGCTGTTGCGCCTCTTTTAAACACACCGCCAGCTTATCTTGCCATTCGGTAAAAATAGCCAGCAGTAAAGCACGAAACGTTTCAGGTAACAGATCGACTTCTTGGCCTAAGTTACCAACGAGGCAACCACGCGTAAATTGATGCTTAACCAACCCTTGTTTAGATAGCGCGACAAACTGAGTAATTCGCGTTACTGGGTCAACCGAATGTTCAAGCAAACAACCATCTAATCGCTTAGCAAAAAACCTAGCGTAATTGTCAATTACTGCCTTACCAAACGCCTCTTTACTGTCAAAATAATAATAGAAAGAACCTTTCGGTGTGCCTGTTTTTTTCAGGATCATATCAATGCCTGACGCCACAAAGCCAAACTCTGTAAAGTGCGCCAAACCACTTTGGATTAATTCAGCGCGTGTGTCGAGGTGAGCTCGCTCACTTTTCTTCGGCCGTCCTCGCTTGCGAGGTTGTGGTGTTTTATCTGTCATGAATCGATTATAGACCGATCGTCTAAAAAATAACAAGCAATTATTTTTTGCGCGTCAAAAATAACGTATGTGGAAGTAACTAACAGGTATAAATGAAGGTAAGTAAACTCACATTACCTAAATCAAAATTGATACAGGTAATGCGAGTAACACGCAAATAAATGAGTGGATTTAGCGAACAATTAATCTCTCAATTGTGCTTGTTTTGATTGCTTAATTGCCAAACACGTAAACAGCACCAAGTTAGCAACAAACCACAGATCTTTAATCAAAAACTGCCCGCCTGAGCTAAGTACTGTATCGCTTGATAGCGCTGGAGGCCATGTAAACAGGAATGTTTGGGTGGTCAGCATGACTGCCCCAGCCATTAAAATACCAAGCCACAATACGCGCTGGAAGTATACTGATAAAACCAGCAAGCCGAGCGCAATCAAATCGTAAATACCAATCAGGTTTGACGCTGTTTGCACAGACCAAAGATGATACATCCAACTCATTAATGGCGACGAGCGAACCAGATCTTCAATGCCTTGTGCTTCTATCTCAGTAAACTTCATGCCTCCAATCCATAACAAAACTAAAACAACGGGGAATAGTTGCACCCATTGTTGTTGGCGTATTGTCATTTTCTCAGCGTAAAGAAAGTGAATGGCGAGTGCCAGTAACGCGAAGTATTTAATAATCCCCTGGCCAGAACCAATAGCAGGAAAACCACCTAAATCGGCAATCCAACGACTACTGTCCAGTAACGTGAGTAACGGTACTATGCTAATAACGAGTAAAAAAGCAGATAAAACACCTTGGTATTTACGCTTTTTTATACTCAACATAGCAATAATAGCCATTCCCAAAAATGTAAAACCCGCTAGCAAACTTGCATATTGCGAACTCATCACACTATCAAGTAAATAAAAATCTAGCACGCGCTGTAAACTAACATCTTGCCCAATCAGCAAGGTACTGATCGCCATTAATAAACCTGAAATGCCAAGCAACGCGCCAACAATTACTTTATTGCTGCTCTCTTTCATAAATTGTGCACCCAACCATCTTCATCTTAAATTGTATGGTGATAGACCAGCTTAAAGCACAAAACTATTCAAAAAAGTAAAATAATCCTTGTTGGTAAAAAATAAGTCGCACTTACTCGTGGAGTTGTCTGCAAAGCACCTTTCATTGCTTATTTACAAAACGGGCTATCTTTTGTGCCATTACTCGCAACAGCGTGGTTAATGCCTGAACTCCCGTATCTGATAACAATTCACTCACAATTCCAAAAACACTAATATAAGGCACAATAGTTGCTTAAACTGTTGTTTACATGTCAAATTATGGACGTTTATGAACATTAACAACCTTTCCTCGGGCTATTCAGGATACAACACATTACTTCACACCAACGAGGACGACATAACACAATCAAAAAGCGATACAGCCACTGCTGACGCGAAAGACAAAGCAAGTGAGTCAAAAAACGAAAAACCAACAAAAACAGATGAACAAGCAGATACTGCTAAGCCAGATGAAACACAAGACAAAATCAATCACATTGTGTCGCTGCAACACCAAATTAAAGACTTACGTAATACCTCAGAAGATGACGACCCAGAAAAAAATACGAAACTAATTGAGCTACAACAACAATTAGATGAGGCGCTAGTAAACGTGCAATCTCTTATACAACAACAAGCAGCAACGTATGTAAGCGGGCTATTTGCTAAACCTACTCATACAACACAGAGTAACGCTGGCTTATTTTTAAATAGTAAAGCGTAATTTATGGGCGTTGTTAAGTGTTAGCTGCGGATGCAAAGAAGATAGGGTGTGCAATAAAATCAATGACAAAAATTAAGCAACACAATAAGATGAACTAAACCACGTAAATACGTGACGTAATCTGAAAAACAGGGAAGGAACCATGAAAATTAACACTAAATACGTCGTGTTAGTTGTATTAGCGCTATTTCAATTTTGCGCCACAGGAAAAGAAAACAGGCAATTAACACAGCATAACGCATCGCTATACCACGGAGGGAACATTATCACAATGGAAGGTGATACCCTCAGTTATGTTGATGCGCTAGTTGAGCAAGACGGAAAAGTCGTTTATGTCGGTTCAAAACAAGGAGCAGAAAAAGCATACTCTCATGCCCGCATTGTAAATTTAAACGGTAAAACATTAATGCCTGGGTTTATAGAACCCCATCTGCACCCGTCAATTGCAGCCTTAATGCTTCCTAACAATACAATAGCACCCCATCAATGGAAAAAGCCCAACGGTATTTCTAAAGCGACTAAAACGCCTGAAGCATTCAAGCATCAACTTAAAGCGTCAATCGCTAATGCGCCCGAAAATAAAATGCATTTTATTTGGGGCTATCATCAGCTTTGGCATGGTGAACTTAGTAGAGACTTACTTAACCAATATTCTGGCGACAATAAACCCGTAGGCATTATTCATCGTTCATTTCATGAAATTTACCTAAATGATGCAGCCATTAAGCTGTTTAATATCGCTGAAAATGACTTCGCAAACAACCCGCAAGTAAACTGGCAAAAAGGTCATTTTTATGAAGGTGGTTGGTTAGCGTTGGTGCCAAAAATTGGTTCAGTGCTACTCGACCCCGTGAACTACCAAAAAGGGCTCTCGATGATGACAGAGCTTATGCTACAAAATGGCATTACAACAATCGCAGAACCAGGTTTCCCAAGCGCGGACTTTAAAATGGAGTACGCATTTTTAAAAAATGAAATGGATAAGCAACCACCTTATGATATTTACCTGATCCCTAATGGCACGCAATTATACGGGATGGCCGGTAACAGCAATGAAAAAGCCGAAAAGCAGATGCAAGGTTTAGCAGAAGCATACGATACCGATAATATTTTCTTTTTACCTCAACAAGTAAAGTTATTTGCAGACGGCGCTATTTATTCACTTGCGATGCAAATGAACGAACCTTACCTTGGCAACGAATTTCATGGCGAATGGATGACGCCATTACAGCTTTTCCAGCAACAACTCAGCTTTTATTGGAGTAAAGGTTACAAGATCCATGTACACGCCAACGGTGACAAAGGAATACAACAAGTTGTTGACTTTAATAAAGCAGATCAAAAAGCACATCCTCGCGAAAACCATCGTTTTACACTGCACCATATGGGCTATTTTGATGCCAAAATCGCAGAGCAAATAAATTCACTCAATATTGAAGCGTCTGTTAACCCTTTTTACCTTTGGGCACTTGCGGATAAGTACTCAGAGAACGGGTTAGGACCTCAACGCGCCGAGAACCTAGTGCGTGTAAAAGAGCTCACTAAACGAAATATTCCCGTATCGTTCCATTCCGATTTTGCCATGGCTCCCGCAGAACCCTTAACCTTGGCGTGGACAGCAATCAATCGCGTTACCAGCGAAAACAGTGCGTTTTCTCAAGATCAGCGTCTAGATATTTATACTGCAATGAAAGGCATCACGATTGATGCGGCTCGTACGCTTAATCTCGAAGATAAAATTGGGTCTATCAAAGTGGGGAAAGTGGCCAATTTTACAATATTAAAAGAGAATCCATTTACAGTAGATCCGATGAAAATTAAAGATATCCCTGTCGCAGCAGTTGTGTACAAAGGTAAGTGGGTACAAAACAAACATTAAACTCCACGGTCAAGTTTCCCTGTATTAGACAATTTGATTTGAGCATCAAAAACATGATGCTCGGTGGACTTTTTAATAGTGCGCTTTGCTAACTTTGCGACGTTAGATGTTATCTAACCGTTACGAGAAATAACAAATCACTGAGCTGCAAGACACTGTGTTTGCTTTTTCTGTTGGTATGTTATTGCAATTAAATAACCGAAAAAACACAGCGGCGCAGGTGACAATACTTTCAACACGTTAATCAACATGGACGCTTCAGGGTGCAATACAATGCTTAAACAACCATATAAAATTAACAACCCAGTAAAGTATACGAGCTGCACAGTATGTTGTTTTGCGCGAAAGGTAATAAATGCAGCGGTTAGCATCGTTGTAAACACGCCGATTATCGCACTTCCAATAATTATAAACGGCGATTGTTCTGCCTGTTGTGCCAGCGCTTGATAGCTTTGATTAGTAACGTCCAAATTGAGTTGCCAAACCAAGGTTAATAAAATCGAACATGCGATGCTCACAACTAAATACAACCCGCACGCCATAGCTAACACATTAAATTCAACTGGTAGTCTTTTCATCTTTCATCCTTAGCAAGCACTTACTTGCCCATTTGGTTAAATTTCAGATGAACCAATCCCTAATTCTCGCTTCAACTTGTGTGCGCGATACATAAAGTAAAGGGCAGAAAAAACCAATACAATTGATAAGCCATTCTTTAAAATTTGAAACATTTCACTATCAATGCGCTGCTCGTCATACGCGAAGAAGATGCCTAAAAAACCAAACATGTGACAGGCAAATACAAACGCAAATTGATTATACATTCGTTTTAGCTTTAATTTGCTCTGTGTGCTTCGTTTTTGTAATTGTGTTTCATCTATTTCCGCTGATGACTCGCCTATTGCTGAGTCGCTAACACATAGTGATTGCACCGGTACTTCGTAGACCGCAGCCAAGCACTTAATGCTTTCTTTCGACGCAACCGATTTTGCTTCAATTCTCTGTATTGTACGTAAACTCAAACCAGAGAATTCCGAAAGCGCTTGTTGCGACCAACATCGAGATTCTCTAAGCGACTTCAAATGCGCAGCGTTTATTTTCAATTGTATATTTGGGCTTCCTTACTGGCTCAGTATTAACCTAGCAAGCAAGCGCAATCTCCGTGACGTTATTGTTCCGTTAGCCTTACGTTACCTTTACGTAACCGACGAATAAATTCAAGCAATAACTGTAGTTTGTAATAAGTAATATTCCGTTAAGCTTTTTTACAAAACCACATTATTTTGTATAAGTTTTGTAATGTCAGGTGAGTTATAGTTGTTACAAGGATGTGGTTTTTACGCTTATTAACACCACCCATAAACACATAACGAATAAAGCAATTTGCGAGGGAACGTGATCACACCAATATTAATTCTTATCTTGCTAACAAGCCCATTACTGTTTGGGTTTATTAAAGGGCAAGTAACTCGACAAGTAATAAACATTAAACAATATGCGTCTATTGGGTTGGGCATCACTTTCATTTTCTTTGCAATTGGTCATATTGTAAAAACACACGGTATGGTTGAAATGTTGCCGCCTTGGGTTCCCCTGCGTTTACAATTAGTTTATGCCACTGGAGTATTGGAATTTGCAGTTGGCATTGCACTTTTTACTACAAAATACCGTGAGCTGGCGGCAAAACTCGCAATTGTTATTTTTATTGTGTTTTTTCCGGCAAATATTTATGCGGCTATTAACAGCATTGGCTTAGGTGGTCACCAATGGGGACCAATTTATTTACTTATTCGTGCGCCATTACAAATTATCCTCATTGCGTGGGCTTACTTTTTATGTGTTAAAACACACCGCCCAGTACTTATTGCAACGACTGAAAACAATCAATAACCTCACCATGTTTTAGATACTACAAAGTTACTTTCAATAATAAAAAGCAAAATTGCTCAAAAAATAGTTTGACTTCATTTTTTATTACTACTACATTTGTAGAAAACAAAACTACAAACGTAGTAGTGATAAGGTGAGAATATGAAACTAAGTGATTTTGAGCTCGATGTAATGCAATTAATGTGGCAGCACGAACCGTGCACGGCAGCGCAATTACATCAGCTACTTTCGCAAAACAAAGAAGTTGCTTACACCACAGTTAAAACCATTATCGACCGATTAGAAAAGAAAGGTGCAGTTGAGCGCGCAGACAAACAAGGCAGAGCCATTGTGTATCGAAGCAAGGTGCAACAAAGCACCCTTTCAAGCCAAGAAACTCCCAGCTTTATGCAACGTTTTTTTGGCGGAAACTCACGTAGTTTAATTGCCCACTTCATTAAAGAAGAAGAGCTAAATGAAGACGATATACATTACCTACAAGAACTATTAAAAAAGAAAAAGTCACACAAATAAGGTAGGTCAATATGACGGATTATATTCTTACAAATATTATCATTAGCCTATTGGCACTTTTGATTATTAAGGGCCTAACAAACGCCCCTGCAAGAATTGGGTTTTATGTCGCTGTAATCGCTTTAGCTGCTTGGTTTATGCCTTGGCATCTTTTACCTGAAGTTTCGATATATGCGCAATCTTCAGCAGCACTTTATTCTTAACCGAAATTAACTTAGCTGATCCCATACTAACCTATAGTGCTTTACCTATTTCGGCTGATGTAACGAGTGAGCTAACACCTTGGTATCGTTCACTTGCTTGGTGGCACCTTAGCCTCGCTGTAACCGCAATTGGTATCTACTTATTTTTAAATAAAGTACGTCACTATTTCGCTTTGGTAAAACAGTTAAATAAAGAAGCACACGACTGTTCAGTGAACTCACAGAGAGCAAACTACCAAGTTAAAACCGTGAATTTAGGCACCCCTGGCATAACAACAGGCATATTAAAACCAGTGATATGGTTAGATCAAACCCTGGTATCTCGTAGTGAACTCGACTCTGTTTTATTACATGAAGCAACACATATTAAACAGCGAGATATTTATTGGATTTGGTTTATATGCCTTACCGAGAATTTATTTTGGTGGAACCCCATCTGTATGTTGCTTGGTGCGAAAGCACGACAGCAACTAGAACTGAGTTGTGATGAGCGTTGCTTTAATCAGCTAAATCAACGCTATCAACATGACCTGGCAAGTTTGACACTTGAAGCTTTTACCGGAGCTCCAAAAGGTTCAAGTTATTGCTCGCCAGTATTAAATATGGCTCATACCAAGCACTTTAACGTGCTCCGAGTAAAAATGTTAAACAAGGAAAAAGTGATGAAGAAAAGACATATCGTAATGATGTTAGCAGCTGTTTCGTTTACTACAATCGCAGCGGCTCAAATTGTTGAGAAGAAAACCTCTACGAATAATGAATCACAAAGTGCGCAATACGAAACAAGTGAATCATATAATACGCAAATGGCAGAATTGCTAAACCTAGCGAAAAACGCAAAATCGGAAGATGCCGCTGAGCTTAAAAAAATTGCCAACACAATAGTTGCATGGCACGAGCAACGCCCTGTCTTATCGCAGGTAGAAGAAAAGCAAATGAAGCTACTTAGCTTAACATTGGTTAACCACCTTTTACACAAAGTTGGCGATCACCAAGGCGCACTTTCTGCATACGAGCTGTGGTACAAAGATGGTAACAACGCACCACAATATACTCGTAATATTAAAGCAGACACCTTGCTCAAACTAGGGCAACCGCAACTTGCAGAACAAGAAATAGAGGCGCTTAAAGCAGACCTTGGCCAGAATGTTAATCAAGGTAGTCTTATGGTTCTAGCACGTGCCTACATCGACCAAGCAAAATATGAACAAGCGCTTGCTACACTGTCTCATCCAAATGTGGGCGATAACACAGTAACGAATGTCTATAAACGTTACGTTTACTTAAAACAAAACGACATTGAAAACGCCAATAAAATAAAAGCAAAGCTTCCGGCACAGTTAGCGACTGAACAACCGTGGATATTTGATTATGGCATTCCAAATTCACCATTGCTGAAACAAATCTAAACTCGTCAGCAATTTAAACGAGTGAAATTGCTCCCGCTACCAAGTTATCTTGGTAGCGATTTTCTCGTTTAAAAACGTGTTTCCTTGTTTAACGACACGTAAACTTCACACAAAAAAGGCGTACAAAATATATGTACGCCTTTGTTTTTAGAGTTATTAGGGAATATTGCTTAAGCTTGTACTTCTGCACGCACTATCGATACGCCCTGCACCTTGGGCAAAGGCATTAAGCTTTGCTCGTGCACGCTTTCAGCCTATTCCCTTAAAAATACATTTGTAACAACATTTGCGAACCTTACTTGAACTGTGCAAGCCAATGAATAGTATGTTTCCCTATACGTGCATCAAACTGCGCTTTTGGTTCTGCTGGATTATATTGACCAGATTGACGCGCACGCATATAAGCTTGTTTATTGTCAAAGCGCATAAATGCATGCTCAGCATTTTCGATTACAAGCCCTTTACTTTGAGGCCTGCCCGATAGCTTCGCGATATCAAATGCCCACGATGGCTCAATCGCTTGAATATCTAAACTGCCATGCATCATCAACACAGGCGTATTTAGCTCTTGCCACAAAGCGCTAAAATTATAGCGATTCAAATCTCTGAAAAAACTGTAATGACGATTTACCGATAACTCGCCATTTATATCAACCAAATTTGCTGCAATTGCTTTTTGAACGCGTTCATCACTCACGATGCGCTGCCATGGGGTGTCTGTATTTAGCCACATATCTAAAAATGGTGTCACCAGCTGTGTATTCTCCAATGCTTGCGCTTTACTAACATCAAAATGTTTCACTGACTGCTTTTGATAAATATCTAGCATATATTGGTACCAACCTTTGGCTACACCACCATACCCTATTATGCCCTTCACTGGAGATTGCTTTGCAATCACTGGCGCATGGAGCACACCTAGCGAATGCCCCCATAAAAACACCTTGTTCGGGTCAACATTTTTATGTGCTTTAAGCGCTGTTAAACCATGCAAAAATGCGTTTGACTCTGTTGTAAAATCAATATCTCGGCATGCTTTGTCTGAGATACTGTCGCCTAGTCCGGGTTTTTCTACGCGATAGACTAGATAACCTGCATTCGTAAATTGGTCGATCATTTGTCGCGTAGTGATATTAGGGATCATGCCATAATCTATAGAATCGCAGGTATAACCCTGAATAAAGAAAATAGCAGGCGCTTTTTCATTGGCTTTTAAGCCATTTGGAATATGCACAATACTGCGAAGTATATTTCCCTGATAGCTCACCTTACTATATTCAACCTCAGCAAAATCGCTTGTTTCGTATGGCCGAGGCTGCATTTTATTCGACACGGTTTGTACCTTTTTATCGCGCACTAACGAGATACGAATGTCATCTCCTGATTTAAGTGGCCGCACTGCCGATAAAAGCTGATTAAAGTCACTAATTTGCGTACCATTGACTTGTGTTATCACATCGCCAACCGTTAATCCCAATGTTGATGCGGTACTATTAGGTGCCACATGTGCCAGCATTACACCTTGGTTTTGATAATTGCTATTTGGCATTACGCCAAGTAATGTGGCTCTAGCTAAGGTGTTTTGAGACTCTTTTTTCACATCCGCTGCACTACTTTGGCTTGTTAGCATAAACATAGTCAGACAACCTAATACCACTAAGCTTGTTTTTATTGATGTCATGATATTTCCTTGTTAATTGTTGTTTTCAATCGACATAAAGTCTGCCAATTGTTCTAGTGCCAATGGCGGTTGATTACTTAAGCGCAATACTCGATTAAGTGCTGTGGTACGGTTGCTTTGATAGGGTTGAATCGCCTTTTCAATTCGATATTTGCCATATACATACGTAATAACTTGTGCCGGCCAGTTTTTAATACGAATAATTTCGCGAACCATGATTTCTGGGTGCTCTGGCAGATACGTTTGCCAAAGCTCTTTGGCTTTTTCATCCGGCCAGCCTTCGTAATGAATGCCGATATCAATCAACACTCGAAGCGCTCGCAATACACGCCACTTTAGCGCATACGCCTCAGATGAAGGTTTCTCATAAAGCCCCATTTCTTTTCCGAGTGTTTCAACATAGGCCGCCCACCCTTCACTACTGACAAATGGGATAGGCACAATTGCATTAGTTGGGCATAAACTCTCAGTACCTACCACGTTAAACTGAAGATGGTGGCCTGGAACGCCCTCGTGTAAATAAAGCCAATCAAAATGCGATAAGTGCATTTCGCCATTTTGGGGATGATAAAGAAAACGTTGAGTTTGATTATCATAAATACCGGGCGCCGGAAAACTCTCCGGCAATCCTGACGGTGCAATAGTTAATGGCGCATCAAACTCAGGTAAATTTAACATCGTCTGCAAATTTGCTTTCACTTGCTGCTCTCTGGTTATAAACGCCGCGACGATTTTTTGGTGTTCAGCTGCAGGAATAGCTGCTGTGCTCACATGTGCTTGGCTGCTAACTTTTTGATACTGCGTAAACGCAACTTGGAGCTCATTAAATGCGACTTTTTGTAATTCAGAGGGGGTTACATCATCCATTAGCCAGGTTTCGAGCCAGTGTAAATACCATAACCTAGCGTTTGGTAATGCACTAAAATCGCCCGAGTATTGACTCTCTTTAGCCAGTGCTCTCTTTAACGATTCACGCACGTTAATGCGTCGCAGGTGATTTCCTAAACTCTGAAATGCAATTTTCTGGCAAGTGGTGTGTGGCGTTAACTTTTGTAATTTCGCTTGCCATTCGCTTACGGTATTTTCTGCAATTTTTGGTTGTTTCTTTAATCTTTCTATCGCATTAGAGAAATCAAGTTGCGGTTGCAAATAGGGTTTGCTAGCTACTTCATCAACCAAAGCTTGATAATTTTGATTAAAGTTATGTTCATTGGCATAAAGCACAGAGGCACTTTGCAGCCAAAGGCAAAGTAGTAAAGAATAACGTAACAACATAGTTATTCAGCCGGTTCTGTTTGTTTTGGTGTGTACTTAGTTAAATCACGATTAAACAAAGTACGTTTTGCACCGCCATCGGCTTGATAGTCGAATCTTAATGCTGCCGCGCCGCCTAACATTGGACTAGGTGATAATTGCTCCTTTTCATCCAGCGACTTCAACCATAAAATATGTGAATGCGTTTGGTTATATTCGATTGCTAAATAACGACTTAAACGGGCGTTTTCATCAAAAATTTTATGGCTTTCTTGGTTACCATTTGGGTAGTACGTGCTTTTATGTTCAAACGCACCCCAGCTAAACGCTTTACGCTGTCCAAACTTGTCATACCCTCTAAGCCCTACTTTATTGCCAAACTCATCGTAAAGATGTTCGCCCATATGCACCATAGGTCGATTGCCTTCTACCGGATTACCGTCTTTATCGTAAACTTGCCAACGAGTGAAATTGCCATGTTGATCATAAATAATACGATCGATACCTACGCCACTGGCGTTATTTGTCGGCGTTCCATCCAACCCTAAATTTTTTACAAAACTAAGTTTGTTGTCATGGTCGTATGTGAGCTCAACCTCATAAAACGTAAATTCAGGTCGAAGTGGCTGCTGTTCATTATTTAAATTAAAGCGTTTCTCATATACTTTGCCATTTTCATGTCGCCACTCATAGCGGTGAATATGCCACGCACTTTCTACTGGTTTGGCATTTTCATCAAAAAAACTCAAGGCAACACGCTTACCTTTTTTATCTAAAGCGTATACGGCACGATATACCTTGCCATGCGCAGAAATTTGCTTATTTTGCGCGTCAAAATACGTGTGAATTTCTTTGTCTTTATGATAGCTAATGGCCACTTTAGGCGAAAACCAGATAAACGAATCCCACACTTCATTGCCGTTAATTAACTGGTTATTCATTTGGTATCGGATTTCGCTGACGCGCCCATTGTCATCATAACTAAATCGGTAATGCGCGTTATTTTGAGATACCTTTTCAGAAATTGTGTGAATGCCACGATAAGGCGCATAAGGCGATTCACGAAACATAATATGACGAAAATACTTTTGGCTAGACGCACCCTTTGGTGCTGCTTGTGCTATTAATGGCACAGATAAAATGTGTACCAACACCATGATGGCACTTAAGAAAAGCATTTGTTTTTTATTCCAAGAAAACATTATTTATCCTTAACAATTTAATTTGATAAATAAGCTTACTTATTATAAAAACACGTGTGTAAAACTAGCTTGAGGTTAACAATTTAGACTATAAATTACTGATTTTTAGACTATTAAAAACGCTTTTGATTTCTATGTGTTTTCCTATGCATACTTAAACTAGATGGCGTTTCTACCTCCCTTTAACCATTTATAGGCTATAACATATTGGTAATTTAAGCATGTAAACGATTTAAAAAACTGTAAGAATACCTTGAACTTTACACTGTCAAAAAATTCATAGTTAAGCTGAGGAACATAACCTCAAAATTTGGAAAAAGTATGCCACGAACAGTTTTAGGTGTTATTTACTTTATCGCTTTTAGCCACGCATTAATGCTGGCGATTAGCCTATGGCGAAAAACCAAACTAACCAATATTACTACCGCAAAATGGCTTGCCTTAGTATGTTTTATAATCAGCTACAAACTATTTGAAGCAGGTGCACTTTACCTTGGGTTATACCCGCATTTAGCCCATTTTATGGATTTGCTTCCTGGCGAAGTATTGGTCATTGGTCCGTTGGTGTTTATCTATGTCAGCTTAGTGGTAGGCGAAGAGAAACCAAAGACATATCAACTTTTACTTCATTTTATTCCTGCAATTTCATTATGGTGTTATAACGCACCATCGGTGTTTCAATCGCTCGATGCTAAAGTCACCATGTGGCAATTTGTTTTGTCACAAACCGAAGCCCGCGTAATTCCGCTCAAGTTTGTTCTACTGTTTCTAGCAATCAAAACACATTTAAGCATCTATTTATTTTTGAGTTGGCAGCATATTCAAAAATTCGAAAAAGTATGTAACGCCCTACGTGCAGATAACAGTAAAGCGGTATTAAAACAGCTTACGTTTTTAGTGGTATCACTCTTTTTGTTAGAACTCGTGTGGGTAGGTCTCTTTATTGGTCAGCAGTTTTTCGCGATTGGTACACTTGCTTTGGTAAGTGATATTTGGCTGCTATTTGTTGCTGTTATCGTTTTGGCAATTGGTTATATCGCACTGCAAAAAACCGATTTGCTTATGAGCAAAGAAGAACATGCTTTAATACAGCAAAATTATTCTGAAAATAAAGATGAGAGCAGCAATATCAAGTACTTTCACTCCGCCTTAAGTGAGCAGCAAAGTAATCATGTTGCCAAACACTTAGAGCAACAAATTAAGGTAAAACAACTGTACTTAAATGACAAACTCACTTTAACCACACTCGCACACGAAACCGATATAAAAGCGCATACCCTGTCACAAGTGATCAACCAAAGCATGCAAACAAACTTTTATCGTCTTATTAACGGATACCGTATTCAACACGCTATTTCGCTTATTGATAACCCAAGTGTTCATTGGCCTTTGGAACGAATTGCGTTTGAATCAGGCTTTGCAAACCGTGTTACCTTCAGTAAAGCATTCAAAGAAATCATGGGGCAAACCGCATCGGAATATAAAAAACAGCGTCAGCAAGCAGGCTAGTGATAAAAAAGCGTACAGTAATAACCGTACGCTTTTCTTTTGCTTATGTAGCGGTCAACCTACTAAGCGTTTAGCTCTTTGCGCACTATCGCTGCGCCTTGGGCAAGGGCATTAAGCTTTGCTCGTGCAACCTTACGCGACAACGGCGCTAAGCCACAGTTCGTTGATGGGTAAAGCTTATCTGCATCCACGTATTTCAGCGCTTCGCGTAGCGTATTAGCGACTTCTTCTGGCGTTTCAATATCATCGGTTGCTACATCAATAGCCCCTACCATTACCTTTTTGCCACGAATAAGTGCAAGTAACTCAATTGGCACACGCGAGTTATGGCATTCAAGAGAGATGATATCAATATTCGATTGCTGTAATTTAGGAAATACTTCTTCGTATTGACGCCATTCAGAGCCCAACGTTTTTTTCCAATCTGTATTTGCTTTAATGCCGTAACCGTAGCAAATATGCACTGCGGTTTCGCACTTTAAGCCCTCAATCGCGCGCTCTAAACACGCAATACCCCAGTCATTTACTTCATCAAAAAACACGTTAAACGCTGGCTCGTCAAACTGAATAATATTAACTCCAGCTGCTTCGAGCTCTTTTGCTTCTTGGTTAAGAATTTTGGCAAATTCCCACGCAAGTTTTTCACGGCTTTTATAATGATCGTCATACAAGGTATCAATCATTGTCATTGGGCCTGGCAGTGCCCACTTAATTGGTTTGTCGGTTTGCGCGCGTAAAAACTTTGCATCTTCAACAAACACCGGGGCTTTTCGTGCCACAGGGCCGACTACCGTTGGTACGCTTGCATCATAACGATTACGAATGCGCACGGTTTTGCGATTTTCAAAATCAACACCATCAAGGTGCTCAATAAAGGTAGTCACAAAATGCTGACGCGTTTGCTCACCATCGCTGACGATATCTACGCCAGCTTGTTGCTGTTCATGAAGCGATACTTTTAGTGCATCGTGTTTACCATCAACAAGCGCGTCGCCGCTTAATTTCCATGGTGACCACAGCACTTCTGGCTCTGCAAGCCAGCATGGTTTTGGCAAACTGCCCGCGGTCGATGCCGGTAATAATGTTTTCATAGTTAATGCTAATTCCGTTTTTTAAGCAGCAAAGTTTGCCGACCACTTTTCAAGTAGCGATTGATAAGGTTCAATAAAGTGCGTTTGTGCAAACTTACCTTGTTTAATTGCCAGTTGACTACGCTCCTCACGGTCGTAAACAATTTGCGTTAACGAGTGATCTTGATTTTTTAAGCTCGGTTGATAACAACTTCCTGCCGCTGCGTTAGCGTTATAAATTTCTGGACGATAGATTTTTTGGAATGTTTCCATTGTGCTTATCGTACTGATTAGTTCTAAATTGGTGTAATCGTTTAGCAGGTCGCCAACAAAATAAAATGCCAGCGGCGCTTGGCTATTTGGCGGCATAAAGTAACGTACCTGTAGGCCCATTTTTTTGAAATACTGCTCCGTTAATGACGATTCATTTGGCACATATTCGGTACCTAATACTGGGTGCTGATTATCACTTTGGAAATAAGTTTTGTTATCCGAAACGCTTAAGCAAATAACTGGCGGCTTGTTAAAGTTATTTTTGTATACCTCTGAATTAATGAAGCTTTTAAACAGTTTACCGTGTAATTCGCCAAAATTATCAGGAATACTAAACGATGACTTGTCTTTGTTATGCTCAAGCAGTAACACGCTAAAATCATAATCGCGCACATACGAAGAAAAATTATTGCCAACAATGCCTTCAAAGCGCTGATTTGTTTCATGGTCAATAATATTGGTTTTTAATACTTCAATTGACGGAAATGCCTCGCTACTACCCGCTATTTCCATATCTACCGAAATAATATCTAGCTCAACTGAGTAACGCTGGCCATTTTTGTTATCCCATTTAGCACGCGCATTAAAGCTTGTATTAATCATAGTTAATGCGTTGCGTAAGTTCTGTTGGCGGTTTTCACCTCGCGCCAAGTTTGCAAAGTTGGTTGTAATACGCGTGCTGTTTGATGGGTGATAGTTTTCGTCTAACGGAAAACGCTTAACAGTAAAAGTAAATTCGTTATTCATGGTGTACGTGTGTCCAATGTGTAAATTCAGTGTATTTCCATTTCACTTTCTGCCGTTTTAAAACTGTATTACGGCTCACTTGCGGTGACTGAAAATAAGTTCACGTTAAAAGATGAGTAATTTATACGCGCTCAGTATCATGAAGAAAAACGGTTTTCTTTCACTTAAAACGTGAAGCATATTCATTTCTTAGCACTTCGCTTCGCACTTTTTACAACGAAAAAGCATGCACAAGACAAAAGAAGTTAAGATATCTAAACATCTAAACTGCTAAATTAAATTTACTTCATGTTGAATGTGAATATTACTCACCGCGCAACTGCAGTTTATCTATCTGTAATTAAACACAATATTGCTATACTTTTGCGCCTTTGTTGTAGGCATAAGCGAATCTATAAGTTTCTGCTCCAACGCCAGCGACGACAAATCAACTATAAAAACGAGGCGATGGAATGAGTGAACTAATCGAACTATTTGTTTATTGTGCAGTATTAGGCAGTGGTGTTGGCTTTCTTGCTGGCTTACTGGGAATTGGCGGCGGCTTAGTGATTGTGCCCATTTTAAGTATGATTTTGTTGCATTTTTCCGTGCTGCCAGAAGAACAAATTGTGATCACCGCAGTTGCCACATCCCTTGCATCTATTTTGTTTACATCAACCTCCTCTGCTATTGCCCATCATAAAAATGGCAATGTGCCTTGGCAGCTAGCGCCTTGGATTATGACAGGCGTTGCATTAGGTGCGTTACTAAGCGGCTTTATGGCTGCAATGCTACCAGAAAAGGCCGTACGTTTGGTATTCGTTGTCAGCGTTGTATTTATTGCCATAAAAATGATGTTTGGTAACACTCAAACTGATGACACAGCCCGTAAGCTGCCCAATAAAGGGCTACTCACTGTGCTTACCACACTTACTGGCGGCTTATCAGCAATGATTGGTATAGGTGGTGGCGCTGTACTTGTACCGCTACTGACATTTTTTTCGGTGAATATGAAAAAAGCGATTGGCTGCGCGTCAGCGTGTGGCATTGTAATCGCAGTGTTTGGCTCGGTTGGCTATATTGTGTCGGGTAGTGAACAACTGAGTTTATCGCAAGGTTTCGCCGGCTTTGTGTATTTGCCAGCGTTATTTGGCATTGTCTGTACTTCGTGGTTTACCGCTCCGCTTGGCGCTAAAGCGACCCATCACTTGCCTGTTAGCACCATTAAAAAGATTTTTGCTGTGCTATTGGTGATTATGGCAGCAAACATGTTGCTAAGTTAAGCTTAAACACTCAGGCTATTTATTCTCGCGCAGTTAAGCAATTGCGCGAGCATTTCATTTATACACTCCATTCTCAAAATTACTAAAATGCCAAAAGGTGATAGAATACAGCTCGCGATGAAGTGTGCTTATTGCTTCGCTTCTTAACATGCACCCTTTTCTTATTCATTCTTTTGAGAACACATTACATGAGTTTTAAAACCCTTGGTCTTAACAACGCACTTCTAACCGCAATTGCAGAGCAAGGTTACGATGCGCCTTCTGCCATTCAACGTGAAGCAATTCCAACTATTTTAAAACGCCAAGATGTAATAGCCATTGCCCAAACAGGTACCGGAAAAACGGCCGGATTCGTTCTTCCGATATTGCAATTGATTACCGAAAAAACAACGAAAAGGAATGTACAAGCGTTAATAATTACGCCAACTCGCGAGCTTGCTGCACAAGTGGCAACCAACGTGAGCAATTACAGCGCACACTTAAATGTAAGTTCATTGGCCGTATTTGGTGGTGTGCGAATTGAGCCGCAAATAGCCGCACTTGAGCAAGGTGTTGATGTGTTAATTGCAACGCCTGGGCGCTTGCGCGATTTACATCAACAAAACGCCGTTTGTTTTGACCAGTTACACACCCTAGTGCTTGATGAAGCCGACCGCATGTTGGACTTGGGGTTTATTGACGACATAAAAGAAATCAGTGAATTATTACCGAATAAGCGCCAAACGTTAATGTTTTCAGCAACCTTTACTGATCAGATTAGAACGCTTGCAAATACCATGTTACACGAGCCACAATTGATTGAAGTTGAAGCCGCGAATACAACAGTTGATAACATCAAGCAAACGCTTTATCACGTTGAAAAAAATCAAAAAAGTAATGTGTTAATTCACTTATTGTCAAAACATAACTGGCAGCAAGTATTGGTGTTTAGCCGCACCAAGCAAGGTGCCGATGCACTCGTAACCACATTAAAAGAAGCTGGTATAAGCGCGGAATCAATTCACGCTAATCGCACACAGCACGCCCGTACTGAGGCGCTTACGGCATTTAAAAACAACGATATAAACGTACTCGTTGCTACCGACATTGCCGCACGTGGTATTGATATTAACCACCTACCTTGCGTAATTAACTACGATTTACCTTATGTGGCGGAAGATTATGTGCATCGCATTGGCCGCACCGGACGTGCTGGCAAAAAAGGTGTGTCTATTTCGTTATTTAGCAGCGATGAAAGCAAGCAATTGAATGCCATTGAGCGCCTTATCAACCGTAAGTTTGAACAGCAGGTAGTCGCCGGGTTTATACCGAGTATTCAACGAGCCGAACAGTTGTGGGGCGGGCAAGGCATTAGCAAACCTAAAAAAGGCAAAACGGCAGGGAAAAAGTCCAAAACGAATCAGTTTGATGACGATGAATATGGCAATTTTGAACCTATGCCAGATACATCAAGTAAAAAGAAATCAAATAAACGTAAGCGCCGATAAGTGACATAAACTAAACCGCCTTTAAGATGTTTACAGCTCTGACGTAGGCTTTTTAAAACAAACGTTACATCTGTCTATTGGCTAAATATGTGGTCGGATATATCACTGCATAAACGAGTGCCAACAAGGCTCTCGCTTTCTTGTGGTGTGATACTACACGGATAAATGGAGATGCTGTTATCATGATTAGCTGCGTCATTGAGTCAGTATTAAACTTCGCTTCTTAAGTAAATAACAGACGTTTCATTTTGCTTTATCAAAAAATTAGTGTTGACTGTTCACCTTTGCAAAAATGCAGGTTTAAGTAGCATTAGCCAAAAACGCGCCATTTTAGGCGCGGTTTTGTAATAGCACATATTTACCAAACCATTTTCCCGTTGCTCGCGTCAAAGACTACTGATAACCTACTAAAAATATTAAATAAAAATTTTATTAGCCTGCGAGTTTTAGGTTGTGGATAGCTTCCTTAAATCAAAATGCGCACTAATAAGCTGTAAGCTTTCTAGGAGTAATTGAGAACTATTCAATAAGTGAATTAAAAGAGAGTTTAGAATCAATTGATAAGGATGCTTATCCTGATAATTATCAAAAATTAATTGAAGAACTAAATTCAAGAAAGGATGAAGTTCAAAATTACGAAAAAGAACAGACTGAAAGCTTTATCATAAAAGCTGAAAACCGCCTGAAAATTCTAACTTGGCTTCAGGTAATTACAGCCATTGCATTCATTTATGCGGGTTTTATAAATTTTAATTCGGAACAACAAGCTTTGGTAAATATAGCACCTTTTTGTATTGCTATTTTTAACGGGGTAGCAGGTTATTATCTTTTCAAACGAGAAAAGCTGGGCTTCAATTTATCTATAATAAATCAAATTTTACAATTATTGACCGTCAACTTAGGCTTTATTTACTATAGCTATTCAAGCTTAGGTTATTTAATGATCGTTATTCAAGATGGTATTGCTCTCAAAGCTAATATTTTTAATCCTTCCTACAATATTCTTTATGGAAGTGGCTTAGGGTTTGGAGTCGGGATAGGTTTAATTTCACTATTCTTTCTTACATTACTATATTCTAGTCGTGAAAATTTAGAGCAAAACGAAAGCTAACAAACGCTTCAACCAAGGTACGCAAAGCAGCAGGCTTGCGCTCCTTTTCGCTAATTTTAGCCTGCTACTCTGCGCCGGTTAAGCACGACGTTTTCATAGAAGGAGTTTAATTTGAAATATTTATTTTATTCATTTTTGTATGTTCTTACTTTATATTTTCTTATCGCTAGCAATGCATCCATAGGTCAAGCTTCCTATGAAAATGAACCTTGGAAGTATCTTTATTTATTTTGCTTTGTAAGCCAACTCTTAATACCTTGCTCGGCTATTCTGTTGGTTCTAAAAAGCAGAAGTATGGGGGTAGAATATAAACAAAGGCTTCAAAATAAGCTTAATATTTCATTAATTTTAATTGTTGCGTTAGCTTTTTTAGCTGAGCTGTCCTTAACTCCGAAAACAAATATTAGATTAGATCTTTTATTAGTAGTACCGGCTTTTTTCATTCACATTGTTGTTTATTTAATTTATACGTTCCGCATCAAAAATCGCGAAAGAAACATATAACAAAACAATTATGAAAGAGGCGCAAAAAGAAAAACCTATGCATAAACTAACAATAACCCTATCCAGTGTGTTCTTTGTCTTTATTATCTGGATTATCTACCTAGCCAACACTGGGCAACAAAGCATTTTCTTTGAGCTTGTTCGCTTAATTCCATATGGTGATAAGGTCGGACACCTTGGGTTATTTGGCGTGCTCACCTTACTTGCTAACCTTGCTAGTAAATTTAAGGTATTCAAGCTAGGTGAAATCAAGATATTTTGGGGCACGACGACGGTTTTTATTTTTGTGACGTTTGAAGAATTAAGCCAGCATTTTTTACCAACAAGAACGTTAGATATATTTGATTACGCCGCTGATATGCTGGGTATTTTACTATTTACTTGGTTATCTTCCATTTTAGCGAAGAGAAACCTAACAAAATGTAACTAACATTTATGCCAAGCGCTTTGTAACTATTAAATAAATTAAAGCTTTTAATTAATGGCTCCAGTTTATTTAACACTCAATCGACTATCGCAACACAACAAAAAAAACCGAAGCATTGTGCTTCGGCTTTTTGGAATAAATAGCTTAGTGTTTTTAGCGACCAAGCGAAGTGGCTTAACCGAAGTACTTAGTCTTCGTCATCCATATCAAAGTCATCATCATGATCAAAATCGTCATCTTGTTCAATGCGAGATTGTCTTGCAGCTGGTTTTGCTAAAATCTCAACGTAGAACGACGTTAGATTTTCAACCTGCGTTTGGTCAATTAGCTTATTAATTTGCGATAAGTGAACTGGCTTGGCTTCCGCTTCTGTGTTGCCAAATTGACAATCAAAATCCCAATAGTCCGCGCCAGTTGGTAGCTTTTTATTGCGCTCACGCTTGATGTATTTTTTAATTTCATGCTTAACCGCATCTACACGTCGTGCTAACTTAATTTTTGGGTGCGTTAATTCAAATGTTTTTTTCATGATTGCCTTCAGACAGAAATATTCTGCAATGCTTTGCCTACAAAATATATGGGTGTATTTATAAAGTGCGACAAACCTGCACCTATAAACAAAGATTATGGCGCATTTTACGTTAATTTAAATGCGGTGGCATTAACTAAGCTAAATTTACAGTAAAAAAGTGCCCTATTCCCAATAATTGAACGCAACTTAAATCGCCTTGCTGGCATTGTTTTACGGTTTAGTCGTTTGCAATGTGTAAACGTACGCAGTGCCCGATTGCTCGCCGTTATCATCGCGATTAGGCGTTGCAATTACGGCATGTTTATTTGACATTGCAATGTTCCAGCCGAATTTATCGTGAGGGGCGGCGTTTTCGGCAACTATTTTCGATGAATATTGCCATGTATCGCCGACTTTGTAGAAAACGTAAACTGCACCGGCATTTTCACCACTGGCATCATGGTGCATTGCGCTAACAAGTGCAGTGTTATCTTGTAATGCGACGCCTCGGCCAAATCTATCATCGGCTTTTAAATCGGGCGAGCGTAATTTTTGATGCTGGCGCCATTTGCCATTTTTTCGAACGAAAATATACGCAGAGCCTGCGTCTTTGCCAACTTCCTCGATGTCATCGCGACGCGCAGAAATAAGCGCGGTATCGCCTGATATTGCAACACGCACACCAAAAATATCAGTATCGCCGCCATCTGATGCCACTAATTTAGCCTGTTGTTGCCATGACGTACCATTTAACTCAAACACATAAACAGCGCCGGCATTGTTATTTTGCTGATCATTTAGATCTGCGCCCACAAGCACTGTATTACCATCAATTGCAAGACTAATACCAAATAGGTCACCCGCTGCGCCATCTCTTGCCGTTAGTTTTACCTGATATTGCCATGCATTATTAACGCGTTGATAAACGTATACCGCACCCGCATCTTTGGCGATGGCATCACTTTTTGGTGCGCCGATAACTAATATTTTTTCTGTGAGCGCAATACTTTGCCCAAACGAGTCACCAGGCTTTGCGTCAAATGCGCCCAGCACTTGTGTTTGTTGCCAGTTATTAGATGCGTGCTCGAAACTTATTACCGCGCCCGCATTTTCGCCTTTATCGCTTCGACCAATTGCTCCCAAAAGCGCCATATTACCTTTTAATGCAACCTTACCACCCATGGTATCGTTGGAAAACGCAGGGCGTGCAATAAGCTTTTGTTGAAACTGCCAACCATTTGAGCCCAGTGAATAAATATATCCTGACCCACTATCTTGCGCGTTTTTACTATCCGCCTTATGTGCACCGACTAAAATGGTGTTGCCATCAATCGCCACGCCGTAAGCAAAATTATCACCGTGTTTGCCATCGTGCGCGAGCAGTTGCTGCTGATTAGCATGTACGTGGCCCATCATTACCGTAACTAAAAAGCTTAATCCGAATTTTACCTTGTGACTAACGCGCATACATGTTCCTAATGGTTAGTGTTCGTCAATATTGCTCTTTACTTTAAATGCTCTTAGTTTTAATTACGTGGTTGATATTGTAAGAAATTATTTATTTTTTAACTAAAACCAGCGCCGTAACACACACCTGAATAAGCGCTATCCCTTGTCATGCTTGTTGTATTGAAAAGCGGCGGTAATGAGGTAATCGCCTTAATCTAACACTTAGATTTTATTGCTTTTATTGGTAATATTAACGCGTATACATCATGCAAGGATGACCGTGTATTTCGCCCATTGAGCGAACTGATAACGAGCGAAGTAACTAAACTGTTTTTAGACTTCGCTACTCACAGCGTTCAACTATATAAGCCAAAGACTCCAAGATTAATAGCGATAACAACGGCACCTTTGTTGAGAGTGATTCTCGGTTTTAATTATTTACTTACTGGCTAACGTTTAAAGGAAGCACGAATGCACACTCAAAGCCGCTTTCATTATATAGATAACCTGCGTTGTATCGCGCTCTTGCTCGGTATCGCATTTCATGCAGCGCTAGCGTATGGTCCTTACTTTCGAAATGTGTGGTTTACCGCCGACACGACTAATCATGTGTTATTTAACTACTTTGCTAATTGATCTCACTTATTTCGCATGCCGTTGTTCTTTGTTATCGCTGGTTTTTGCGCCGCGTTACTGGTCAATAAACGCGGTAGTCGTCATTTTATAAAAAACCGCTTTAAACGGGTGTTACTGCCTTTTTTCATCTTCATTCCGCTTGTATTTGGCTTAACATTTCACGCCATTACGTGGGGATTAGACTTTGCAAAAACCACACCCGCCGTATATGTGGTATTTGAACAAGTAAAAGACCTGCCAATTTCGACAGGCCATTTATGGTTTTTGTGGAATTTAATGCAGTTTTGCATGTTGTTTTGGTTACTTACTAAAAGTCAAAAAGTATATAACTTAGTACTCTCATGGGTTGTTAGACCGCTGTTTTTGTGTGCTTTATTGCCAATCATAATTACTATTTCAATGCTTAACGTGGCTGTGCCGTTTCCACCGCCAGATAAACTGTACCCAGAACTTTGGTCATTTGGCTTTTATGGCCTGCTATTTTTAGTGGGTGCAGGGCTTTTTGAGCATAAAGATAAAATTACACAGATCGCGAAGCAATTTCACTGGCTGTTATTGTTAGCAACCGTATCTACCGTTGGCTATTTTTATGTATTACCGCCTGCATTCACCATCGAGCAAGTTATTGAAGCCGCTAAAGCAGGCAGCTCAGCGCCCAAAGTGATTGCATTTGTACCTGTGATTACACAAACCATAGCCATTTTAAGCTTAACATTTGTGAGTTTTATTGCAGGTTACAAATGGTTAAATGTTGAAAACAGCACAAGTCGTTATTTGTCTGACGCTTCTTATTGGCTTTACCTAATTCATGTACCGGTTTTGTTATACATTCAGTTTGCGCTTATTAACCTAGCGACCCCGGCTTTGGTAAAATTTTTAGTATCCATTTCACTCACCATGATTATTGGGCTAATCACCTATCATTTTCTTGTTAGAAACACAGCGGTTGGTGTTTTACTTAATGGCAAACGTATTCCTTTAACAAGCAAAAGCGTACAGGCAACGGCGTAAATAATCTGGGAGTAGTAACGAGTTATAGGTGTTACACAGTAGTTTATTTGTAGTAAATATACTTAATGAATAACGTTAAAAAGCCAATTGAATCATTCAATTGGCTTTTTTATTACAATTTCGCTCGGATAAACGTGATAACTCATGCAACTTACAAATGCCGAGTTTCACACAAAAAAACGAGTTATTTTCCCACTTCAGTATCAGCGTAACCGCTGCCAATTGCACTAAATGGCATGTCTAGTTCAAGTTCTTCTACTTGTAAACCGAGCCATGCAGGAAACGTATTGCTGTTAGGACCCGGTAACAAAGTATATTCGTTTGCCCATGGGTAACGCTCTGTCGCAGCTATAATTTCTGGTATCAACTTTTTCGCTTTATCGCCAGTAATTGATAGGATTTTCTCGGGTTTTGCACCGTACCAATAACGATCAGGTGTTGTAGTTGTGTACTTTTTAAGTGCTGGTAAGCCTCGTTTTACACGCCAACCTACCACTTCATAGACGGTGTATTCTTTCGCATTTTCAGGCTTTATTGCGACCCAAGTATGCACGGCAAACCAGCCGCGCCAACTAAACGCATCGGCACCATAAAATTCAATAACCGCATCATTAACTAGCATTGGATTAGGTGCGATGCCCGCAGGTTCGCGACTTGCTGTTCGCCAATTTGAATTACTACACCCGCTCAAAAACGCGATAACAATAAATAATGTGATTAAACTGCGCATTGGATACCTCATTTTGTGTTCGATTCAATAATACGATCAACAAACCAGAATAGCTTGCAAAATACAGAGAAGTAACACGCTTAAATCTCAATAAACTTAAATCACACTCTGCCTTGTTATTTCATCACCGATATTTTCCAAACATCACCTTATTTAACCACACATCACAAAGGGCAGGATAGCAGTGTCGATTCGCCTATTCTTTAACTCAAGCAAAACGCTTTACTCAAAAAAAACTGAATAGGAAATATAATATGAACACGTCAAACGCAATCGAAATTTTAATGGCAGCTGGTTTAACAACATTTGTAGTTGCAGGTTTAGTAACTGCTGGTATGACAACAGCAATCGTAACAGGTGCAGCAATTGGCAGCGCTTATTTATTAACTAAATAACTGATTTAAATAAAGAGAAACCCAAATGAACAATGCAAACACCATAGATATGTTAATGGTCGCGTCACTAAGCACTTTTGTTATTGCAGGCTTAATTACAGCAGGTATGGCAAATGCCATTGTAACGGGCGCAGCAATTGGCGGCATTTATATGCTAACAAAATAACCTTTAGGACAGCCTATGAAGCAAACCATAAAACTGTTTTACCATTATAAAAAACAATTAAAATAAGCCTTCCCAATATGACTTCGGAAAGGCTTTTTTGTTTAATTGGCTAATGTATTAAATTCATACGCTATTTTGTCAATTAACTGCAACGGCTTTAGCACATCGTCTTTCAATTCTTTATCCGGAGTGACCGGTAACCCTTTTTGCTTACCACTTGGTCTTTCTAAATAAAAGCGAGGTGTTACAGCTTTTAGTTTTGAGTGCGGAAGCGTAAAAAACTGAATACCCCCAGTTTGCCACGAATAGCCCGCAGATTCTTCTCCCACAATTTCAGCAAAACCAAAATCTTGCATGGTGTTAGCAAATAAAATAGCTGAAGAATACGTATAACCACCTACAACAACGGACACTTTACCGTTAAACTTTAACGGCTCATCTTTTACTGGTTGCTCAAAACGGTCAAATAACTTAGTTACCACATCGCCTTCGGTTTCGCCCTCATCCATATATTTTGCAATAATTTTTTTAGCATATTTGCTGGTATGTTGATACGGCTTTTTTGCGATGTATTTGACAATACCGTGTTTCCACATATCGTCATCGCCGCCACCATTATTGCGCACATCAATAATGAGGTGCTTTATGTGTTGTTCTTTTAGCTGCTTAAAAACATTTTCTGTAAAACCATAAAAGCGCTTTTTGTCTTGCCACCAAAACTCATCAATTGTTAAAAGTGCTTGTTGCTGATTTAAAATTTCAAACTTAAACGTTTGTTCAAATGTTTTGCTGTTGAATGATTTAGGTAAAATTTTAGCAGCTGACATCTCAATAACTTGAGAAGATGCACCCTCTTTAATTTCAAGCTTAAAATGCTCTGTTTTATTGACGAACAACCAGTAAAACAATGCAAATTTGTCTGACAGTAAACGCTCACGGTGTTTTACGGTATCGCCATACATACGTGTAATTAAAGTATTATAAATCATATTAATTGACTGGCCATTAATAGTGATAAGCTCAGATTTAGCATACGGAGATTCACTACCGCCAAGTAAGCTTGCAAGGTACACTTTACCTTTGTTAACAGTCACTTCAAATGGAAAGAGTCCTTCTTTCTTAATCACTTCTTTTGCGAGTCCTTTTTGGCTACGCGTAAAAACCAACATATGCGCATCGTTAAATTGGCTATTAAATTGTGCGAATTGTGACAAAAAATCGTTTACATGCATTGGTTTGGTGATGGATTGTTTAAAGACCGTAAGAGAGCTTTCAAATTCGGCAATATTTTTGATTCGAATACTTAAATCGGGGTGAGTTTTCTTCACGAAATCTTGCCAAGCATTTATATCCTCTTTCATCTGCGCTGGCGTTAACATGTTTTGCAAGTTTTGTGTGTGTTCACTCGCCAACGCACTGTTAGCCATAAAAGCAAAAACACATAGCAATACTAAAATTAAGCGCTTAATAATCATCTTCTTCCATTATTATTTTTATTTGAGACCTTGTATTAGACGAAACTTTTTTTGATAAGATTTAAACAAGATTAATTTTTTGAAATTACGTTTTTTATTACCAATAAATATGTCAAAGACTTATCACTGTATGACCCAATCCATCATTGCATTCATTCTGGCATTAGGCATTCGACCGTGTCATCATTAATAAAAAACAACAATAACAAATACAATGAAACCAGCTCAGCGAGATCCACTGCTCGATATTTTTCGTGGATTTGCCATTTTCGGCATCTTTTTTATTAATATCACAATTATGCATTGTTTGTTTATCAACCAAGATGCCTTTTCAAGTCAATTCCAAGATACCACGAGCGAAGTTATAAATCGGATATTACAACTCTTTTTTTACAATAAGTTCTTCCCTATTTTCTCGTTTTTATTTGGTTTTGGTATCACTTCGCAAATCATTAAAAAACAGTTAAACAACAAACCTTATTTAGGCTTTTTTACACGTAGAATGAGCGCATTATTCGTAATTGGTGCACTACATGTAACCTTGTTTTGGTCTGGTGACGTTTTACATTTATACGCTGCTTTAGGGCTGCTTAGTTTAGCCATGGTTAAATTAAATGTACGCGTTTTATTTTTGATTGGGACAGGATTATTAGTTTTTCCGTTTTATGACAACCTTGCTGAATTATTTCTAAAAAGCCTAGAGACGCCTCTTGATAAAGGCCTGTTAGCGTATGGTGAACAAGGGATTATTAGCACGCTGCGCGAAGGTACATACTTTGAGACAATACAACTTCGTTTTCACGAATATATGGCAAACCTACCTATGCTATTGTTTTATCTTGCGCCAATGGCATTTGCGATGTTTACATTAGGTATTGCTGCTGGTAAAAGTACGCTTGCGTTAGGTTCAAAACAATGGCTAGCCTATTTTAAAAACCCAGCAATTTTTGCATTGGTTTTAACCAGCATTTATCGTGCAGTTTTCCTTTTTTGGTTACCGGAAAGCGAGCTTTATCGCCACGAGTTACTAAGGCCATTATGGTTTAAATTAATGTTTTTAAGTGATATTACCTTTGGCCTTTGTTACCTGTGGGCAATTGCTTGGCTTTGGCACCATGGCTTTATAAAAAAACTGTTGATGCAATTTAGCTATGTTGGCCGCCTTGCTCTAAGTAATTACATTCTTCACAGTGTAATTGGCTTATTTTTATTTACAGATTTAGGACTTTCGCTATACCAAACACTTAGCCCGTTAATGTGTTTTGTTATTGCACTAATGAGCTTTGTTATACAGTCTCTATTGAGTAAATGGTGGCTATCACATTATCAATATGGGCCACTAGAATGGGCTTGGCGCTGCATTACTTATAAACAAAAAATGCCGTTTAGGCGGGTCGCCTGCTAACTGCGTCTCAATTTAAAAATGTTTGCATCGTTTAATTTGCCAAGCACGAACTATTGAAAACGCCGATAGCCACGAATATTTTGCCGAAAACACACCTAATCAAAATTAATGAGATAACAGTGTTGGGGTCTAGTTTGACCCCTTTTACGTTTTAAAAATAACGCTTATTAAAAGCGAAAATTTGTTTAATTACTCGTCTTTTTCGTACTGTTTTAATACCGCTAACATGTCTTCTGAAATAGGTGATTTTTGCCCTGTTTTCATATTAAACATCACCACATTGGCGTAGCCTGTAGTGCAAATAGCCTGTTGTGATTCACTAAACGCTTCATAGCGCATAGTAAAACGGTCACTTTTAATATCAGTAATATACGAGCCAATATAGAGTGTATCTGGAAAGGTGACGGGTCGTTTGTACTGCGCGTAGGTATCGCGAAGCACTGGGCTGCTGGTAGGGTCCGACAACACTGAAAGTAGTCCAGTTTGTGTTAAAAAATCGATACGCGCGGTTTCGAAATATCGAAAATAAGACACATTGTTTACATGCCCTAATGCATCCATTTCACCCCATACAACGTTGATTTTAGTGTGAATTGGATACTTTTCGAAAAATTCCTGCATGATGTTACCTTTATAGTTATTAGTATTTCGAGATTAACAACTCACTTGTCGGACCACAAGTTTTTAAGACTATTCGGTTTGGGTTTACAAGGAGCCTATTCATTGGTCAAAAGCAATTTACAGTACCGCAATCTTAAACGGTGATTGAAGTATACTTAACTGAACAACTTGTTGTTGCACCAACTAAGCAATCCCTTGCTATTTAAGGCACTTTAATCAAATCCAATAAATTACCCATTTTTGTCATCAGTTAAATGCCTTTCGCCCCAGCACGCTTTTATCTTTTCAGGTATATAAGTACATTTGCGGGCTAGAGTTAATACTTTAAATAGGAACAAGGATGCGTGACGCAATTATTTTATTAACCATAATGCTGTTGGTCGGCTGCGGTGGATCATCAAGCAAAAAACCACCACCCGTTGTGAACAGTGCCCCTCAATTGACGATTGAATCGGCATTTACTGCACAAAGCGGTGCAATACTTACCATTGAACACAAAGTAACGGATCCCGAAAACGATCCGGTTTCATTAACTTGGTCGAACGATATCAACCAAGTTGCGATCACGCAGTCAACACTTGCAACTACTAGTGTTCAATTACCAACTGTGACAACAGAAACTACACTCACGTTAACTTTAACCGCGCGAGACGATAAAAATGCAGCAAATAGTCAGGATATTACGGTTACAATAAAGCCTAAATCTGCGCAAGTAACGTTTGACTTGCTTGATGCATATTCTGCAAAAGAAAACTCATACTTTGAATTAACTACGCAAATCGAAGCGAATCATGTTATTTCAGACATTTCGTGGCAGCTAGATGAACCACTAAACGCAGATATAAATGTACAAAATTCGCTAAATGGCACTCAGGCCACATCATCATTAATACTATTAACGCCCGATGTAACTCAAACACAATCATTCAACGCCATTATATCAGTTACCGCCAATGGTCAGCTCTCACAAAAACATACACGTATTACAGTCAATCCAGACACCACAGACTTTTTGTCGATATCTCTTCCTGAGCGTTACGTTATTGATGAAGGCAAAGATGCCAGCATAAGCGTGACGATAAACTCAAATGACAGCCAACCTGAAATTCAGTGGCGTTGGCACAATAGTGATATTGCGCTTACCGGTGACACATCAAAAACTGTATCGTTTAAAGCGCCTCAAGTTGATAGCGACCAAACACTCGTACTTGAAGTAAGCGTGACAAGCGCAAATCAAACACAAATTGCTGAAGTGCCGGTAACAATTAAAGATGTCGCCGTTTATTCTAATATTAGCTTGGCAGCAAACCGTACATTGGCGGTAAAAGGACATGAAGTTTTTGTTGATGTAATAACAGAAAATCCAGAGCAAATTGCGAGCATTGATTGGACTGTAAACAACCTTACTGAGCAAAATTATAACGCCAAAGATCATCGCCTTAATATTACTGTGCCTGAGGTAAACAGTGGCTTTTTTATTGATTTAGAAGCACAGGCAACGCTCACTTTAACTAATGGCAACCAGCGAACCTTAACTCAATCTATTCGCGTATTAAACCACCATACATTAGATACCGAGCTTAACATTGGCCATAATGTCGACAGTCCATTGCCTGTATATAACGGCGAAACGGGTAATTTCACATTAAATGTATCAAACGCGTATGATTTAATAGATTCTGTTGCTATTGATGTACCGTTTACTACGATATCTTTTGCGACACAAAATGCAGACTTAGTTGATAACACGATTCAGCTGGCACTGCTCTCAAACAACATCACCACAGAAACAGAAACCACACTGCAAGTTACTGCGTTTGTGGGTGACTACCAAGTAAATGATTATTTTAAGCTAAGACTAAAACCATCTCATTTTACCATCTACACTGGGTTAACTGAGCAGTTTTACGCTGGCTCTCAAATAAAATTGTTCGACCAAATCTACTATGACGATACCTTACGCGAAGAAAACGCACAGTGGCAAAGCAACACGCCGATTGGTGATATTGTGCAATCAGATAGTGGTGAATTTAGCTACGCAAGTTCACCGTCGTTTCACGGTGAAATCAACCTAAACGCATCATTTAATCAACATGAGTCAACAACGCAAAGCGATAAACTCATTAATATGTACCATACACAACGGTTGGATAGGAACGATATTAGCTGCTCGGTTAGTGGCCGCAATACGCTGTGTATTTATGATGGCGGTACTATTAGGTTTACCCTCGATACCAGCCAACACAGACAGCTAAAATTGAGTGACGAAGTTGCCTGCTTACTCACACAAAATAATGATGTTGAATGTATTGGTAATGCGGCAAACCCAATTGTAAGCGAGCTCCCCTCGCTATCGGGCGAAATTGAACGCCTAAATATGGTTGGGAGTAACACGGCCTGCGTGCAATTTAAAAATGCTCAGTGGCAATGTTGGGGTCAAAATGCAAAACAAGTTACCTCATTAACACATGGTTTTTCTCATGTGTATGTGATTACACAACATAAGCAGAATACCTGCTTGGTAGGTGATGGTTTTTTACGTTGTTTTAATCAAGTTGGCGAACAAAGCTTTGATGATTTAACAGGCTTTATTAACGACATTGAGATTAAAAGCAGCGGCTTGTGTTATCAATACACACACCAAAAAACAGCGTCTTGGCAGTGTCCGAGCGAGCTAAAATAACCATTTTAAAAGCGGCTGAAATGCCGCTTTTATGTGTGTTTACTTTAAACACATATTCATTTTGGGCAGCGATAGCAGCTTTTATACCGCTTAGTGTCGTTTAGGTGCGGTAAAGCACTTTAATAATATGCCAACCAAATTTAGTTTTAACTAATTGTGGGGTGAGCACTTCGCAAGAAAAACACACTTTATCAAATTGAGGCACCATGGTGCCGCGTTTAAACTCTCCTAAATCACCACCCTTCTTACCCGACGGGCAATTAGAATATTTTTTTGCCAAAGTTTGAAACTTTGCCCCTTTTTTTAACTGCTTGAGAATATCTTCCGCTTGCTCTTTATGTTTTACCAAAATGTGTAGAGCATGTGCTGTACTTGCCATTATGCTTAATTCTCACTTTTAATGTTACTGTGCTATTGATAGCGTAATAATACACGAATACTGGCAAAAATAAGAAGCAATGGTACTATGCCTTACATAGCTCCCTTGTCCGTATCAGCCTTTTAAACACTCGATTTACGCAAATCCGTTACAATTAATTATCAAACCGAGATACTTTGACCTAAGCTCAAGTAATCTGAACAAAAAGGCGAGATTTATGGATATAAAACGAGCAAAACTAACGCGAAGCTATGTAGTTTTGACCTACCTGTTTCTACTAACAGTTAACGGCTTCTCAAGCTTTGCTATCGCCAACTCTCTTTCTATTTCTGTTGGTTGGAATAAACCACCTTATGTGATTGAAGAGAGAAACTCCGGCTTTGAACTCGATATGGTTTCAGCAATATTCGCTAATATGGGGTATTCAGTAAGCTATGTTTATGTGCCATTTGGTCGCTCAAACACACTTATTAAAGTAAAAAAAGTAGACGCCGCATTAACAATGAACGAGCACATGGATATAGAAGGCTTAGTACTTAGCGAGCCCTATATTTCCTATCAAAATGCTGCCATCAGTTTGAAAGGGCGCAGTATTGAAATCGATTCAATAACAGATTTAAAAAATCATACGATTGTTGCGTTTCAAAACGCATCGGTAGTTCTTGGTGATGAGTATCGAGAAGCCGCCAAAAAAAGTCCTCTGTATTTAGAATTACCCAATCAACGTAAGCAAGTTGAAATGCTACTAAAAGGCAAGGTCGATTTTGTCGTTATGGACATTAATATTTTTAACTACTTGAGCAATGAGCTACTTGGCGGTTCACATATGGCTAATGTAGTCATTCATCGATTATTTCCAAAAACGACCTATCACATCGCGTTTACTGATGAAAAACTGATGCTTGCCTTCAATCGGGAGATGAGCCTCTATAAACAAACAAAAGAATACGATAATCTCGTCGCAAAATATGAGTTTTTGTATTAAAGCACCGCTCGTTATTCTAATCTCTCGACACAACTAGCTCGGAGCAATCAAACCCACAACGTTACATCTTATACTAGGGTCTGTTCGCCTTAATTAACAGGGCTATGGATAGTTGACAAGTAAGTCCAATCAGAACCTACACTACTTTCTTACTTCAAGTATTTGCCTCTCGGCAGTGCCTGCTATTTGTATTGGACTGAATATTAGTGGATCGCGAATATTGACCAAATGGTCAATATTTAAAACTTAAAAAATCTATTAGTTATCCATGCCCTTAACAAATATACAAATGCCTTTTATATAGTCTGAAGCTAGCGACCTTTTGCAAGAAACAATGGCACCAGTACTTAAAACAATCATAACAATATGAAATTAAATGCTCTTTATTCTTTACAGCCTATAAAAACATTACGACGTAATGCTTTGTAATAACAAATATAGGCATTTCAACTAATTTTAACTTTGAGATAGGCAAATTGCCGATCTCAAAGTGATGGAACGCACAAGATTTGTGAGCCATTACGATTTAGTTATCTGAAAATAGCAAAATCCCTGCTATTAAATTTGGAACAAGGAAAAAATCATGTCAATTGTAACTAATGTAAATATCGTAATTGATACAGACGGCTTATTAAAAAAATACCCATCTGGTAGTACTGACCCTAACAACCCTACACCTGTTAGCCACGAATTTGAATATATGGTAGTAAATGGTAACAATTCAATATCGGGCCAAGGCGGTGCAGATTTAAATTTCGCCGCGGCGGTAGGTGATGAGGTGCGTTTTTCTGGTGTGTCTGGTTCGAATAACTTTGAAAATCAAGTACAAATTATCGGTATTAAACGCTATGGTGGCGACCAAGTCTTTAGTACATTCGAAGTAAACTCATTTACCAAAAGCTCTTATGTGCCAAGCAATAGTTCAAACGGCCTGCCAGTTACATTTGCGGATCGAAACTTTTCTTTTTTATCAGCAAGTGTAACCAATCGCGGTACTGAAAACTATCAAGTGCAATTTGCTGTATACGTACGTGACCGCGACCATCAAAACCCCGTATTAAAAGGATATTACCAATGGGATCCAACGATCACGGTTAACTCGTAGATCTCTGAACAGAGTATGCTAGCAGATTGATTCTGGCATACTCTCTTACTTACAACTCCGGTTCAAATGCTTACTCTTCAGCGGATCGTTCTCCTAGAAAATTCATTCAATATCCTTCCTGTTGTGTCACATTTTTAAAGCCAACATAATTTCGTCCATTTCACAGTCTCATAACAATATTATTACTAATAGTGTTCCAGTGCCCTGAACATTTGAATTTGAATTAAAAACAGGAACACTCTCTCATAAATTTATGCAGTCAACATGTATTTTTTGCGGTCTAAAATGCGATTTTACGCTAAAATAAGCGTAATTTATTTCATTTAGGTTCTACATATGTCTATCCATGTCATTACTCACCCATTGGTTCAACACAAACTTGGCCTTATGCGCGAACAAGGCATTAGTACAAAAAGTTTTCGTGAGCTAGCGTCTGAAGTAGGTACTTTGCTCACATACGAAGCAACAAAAAATTTACCGCTAGAAAATGTGCAAATCACGGGCTGGGATGGTTCTGATCTCAATGTAGAACACATTAAAGGCAAAAAAATTACTGTAGTGCCAATTCTACGCGCAGGTCTTGGTATGATGGATGGGGTAATGCAATTACTTCCATCCGCCAAAGTAAGTGTTGTTGGTCTTCAACGTAATGAAGAAACCTTAGAGCCAGTCCCCTATTTTGAAAAGCTCGTGGGCAAAATTGATGAACGTTTAAGCCTTGTTATCGACCCAATGTTAGCAACAGGTGGCTCAATGATTGCCACTATCGACATGCTAAAAAAAGCAGGCTGTAAAGATATTAAAGTGATTGTACTGGTTGCTGCACCTGAAGGCGTAGAAAAAACCCTTGAAGCACATCCTGATATTGAGATATTCACCGCCTCACTAGACAGCCATTTAAACGAAAAAGGATATATTATTCCTGGCCTTGGAGATGCCGGTGACAAAATTTTTGGTACCGTTTAAGGCCTTCCCGTGGAAAATCATAAAACATTTTCGTTAAAAACCATTTTAACAGGTGCACAAATGCTGTTTGTGGCATTTGGTGCTTTGGTATTAGTACCTTTGCTTACGGGCTTAGACCCAAATGTTGCATTGTTTACAGCAGGTATCGGTACGTTGCTGTTTCATATTGTGACGAAAGGCCAAGTCCCTATATTTTTAGCATCGTCATTTGCGTTTATCGCACCGATCATCGCATCGGTTCAGATGTGGGGTGTGCCCGCTACAATGGGCGGCTTAATGGTGGCAGGGTTTTGCTATTTTGCACTGAGTATCATTGTAAAACTTAAGGGTGTAAATGCGCTGCATAAAGTATTGCCACCTGTCGTGGTTGGCCCAGTAATTATGGTAATTGGCTTAGCACTCGCGCCTGTCGCAGTGAACATGGCTATGGGCAAGTCAGGTGATGGTAGTGCGCAGCTAGTGCCTTATGATCAGGCATTGTGGGTTTCTGGTTTGTCGTTACTAGTGACATTAATATTTGCTGTGTGGGGTAAAGGCGTATTTAAACTTGTGCCTATTTTAGCAGGCGTTATCACAGGCTACCTTGTGTCACTGTTTCTAGGCATTGTTGAATTTGCTGCTGTAAGCGATGCTAAATGGTTTGCAATACCAGCATTCACCTACCCAGAGTTTAAATGGCAAGCTATTTTGTTTATGGTGCCAGTAGCCATTGCTCCGGCCATTGAACACATCGGTGACATGATGGCGATTAGCCAAGTAACAGGTAAAGACTATTTGAAAAAGCCAGGGCTGCACCGCACACTACTGGGCGATGGCTTAGCCACCTCCGCTGCATCCATATTTGGCGGTCCACCCAATACAACCTATTCAGAAGTAACTGGTGCCGTTATGCTTACTCGTAACTTTAACCCACGCGTGATGTTATGGACCGCAGTTATAGCGATTGTGTTAGCATTTGTGGCAAAAATGGGCGCGAGTTTACAGACAATTCCGGTGCCTGTGATGGGGGGAATTATGATCTTATTATTTGGTTCAATTGCGGTAGTAGGATTAAATACCTTGATGAAGTCCGGCGAAGATATAACCGCACCACGAAACCTCACGATTATTGCGCTAATTTTAGTCTTCGGAATTGGTGGTATGCAGATTGGTGGTGATGAATTCAGCCTACAGGGTGTTAGCTTGTGCGCCATTTTAGGCATTCTTTTAAATGCGGTACTTCCACAAGCGCTACGACAAACAGACTAACTTTTATACACCTCAATTTTTAAAAAGCGCATTTTCATATGCGCTTTTTTATTTTTAAGCCGAACTGTAAGCTTGAACCTTATCCTGGTCCTTAAAAACACATTAAATTATCTTAACGTTATTGCTATCTATAATTATTTCGTGCAATTAACCGTCAACTACCCTAGCCAAATAAAATAGCGTAATAACGCCCGATACGCTGCAAAATCTTTACTACTTAAGGTTACTCTAATCGTGACCCCCTTACACTTCAACAAGCTCGTTTGGTATACCTATTGAACTCAGCGACGCGACACTTTGGAATATTTATCAAAAACCGACCGTACGCGTAAGTATCAGTTCCGCAAGCCGGTAGTGTGAATACAAATAACGTAGCAAAAAGGAGAAAAATTAGTCCATACACCCACTAACAAATAAAACAGCAATTAATGACAATTGTCACCTTACATTGATGACAATTGGCAGCTGTGCTGCGTGCGAACATTTGCCACAATTATTACATCAACTAAACAAGGAGAGATATCATGAACAACGTAATTAAACACTTTATTGAATACAGCTTAAGACATTTGCCACTGCTTATCGGGTTAACATTAATTAACCTGTTTACTGCACCAAATCATTTATGGGTGCTATGGGTAGCATTATTTACGTTTATCGGATTTTTTAACGAGGTGAGTTTTACAGGTAAAAATAAGGCTAGCAAGCGCGACGATAATGATACTTGGTAAGCGAGTTCGCTTTACCAAGCATCTCCACTTCAAAACTCTCTATAGGAAATATGGTTTTATCGCGTATGCAGTGCAATTCCCATCATAATCACGAGAGTGGAAAGAAAGGTTACAAACGTCAACATAAGGGCAAAAAAAGATGCAATACCATTGTGATGCGCTTTGCCATAGAAACCGCGACAAGAGAGCCAACCAAATACAAAGCATATTAGAACTGATATTGGGGCATGAACGTCAGGGTTAATCATCATGCTGATAAAGCCCAATAATCCAGTACACAACACAAAATGCCCCATAGTATAAAAAGAGAACACCAGTGTTTCTGCGGTGTTATAAACCTGTCGATGCTTTTTTGAAAATAAGCGTAGAAAGAGTGCAAACGGAATACATAAGAAAATAAACCCTAAATAGGTATAACCCTGATTGATAACCGATAAATACAAATCAGCATACTTTTTAGGGGCATTTTCTCCCAATAGACCTTTTAAACTTTCGAGCATTTCGGGGGATTGTTGTACTTGCGCAATCATTTTTTCAGATAAAACGTCTTTAAACACAAGCAACATTAGTAATTGCACGGCTGCGCCAATCAAATAATAAGTTAACGGATTAGTAAAAATAACCCGTTGCCCTTCTACATGACGTTTTGCAACGGAACCCGGCGATTTAAAATGTTGAAAGAACGTGTAAAAAAAGCCCTTATCGAGGTTAAGCCATTGCGATGGAATGTCTATCAACAGCATTTTTAATGATAACCGTTCTGAGCGATACCGCTGCCCGCATGAAGGGCAAAATTTATTTTCTAGAGGCGTATCGCAATTCGCACACGCGCTTAAATGCGTTGAAACTTGATTTGCGTTATGTTCTAAATCCACAATAATGGCCTTATTCTTTTTTATTAGAACGTTACCTAAGCGACTAATAAATTACAAATAAGTATTTAAAGTACGCTTGATTGAATGAAAGTAGCAAGTTGCTTGGTTACGAGACAATTTATAAAAGTTTACTGCGCTTTACTGTTAACGTTTTATCTTTAAATACTTTCCTTCGCAAAAAAAATTCCAATAAGCTGTAATAAACAGCATCTTTAATCCACTAACTAAAGAAAATACAAAACGGAACAAGGTGAATGGGAAGCGATTTTTATCAGCAATCGATACTGCCCTATGCGGGAATCATCATCAAAATATGTCGGGCATACACACATAGCCAAGAAGATTTTGATGACTATTACCAAGAGGTCTGCCTACAAATATGGCGAAGCAAAGACAGTTTTAATGCTGCATCACAATGGTCAACTTGGATTTACAAAGTTGCGTTAAATGTATGCTTAACCAATTTAAAACAACGCAAGCAAGGCGAAAAACACTTTGTGTCTGATGCATTACCTGACGAGGTACACGATGATTTAAAAGCATTTAATTCAGACGATATTAACGTGCTTTACAACGCTATTAAACATTTATCTGAGATAGACCGAGCAGTGATTTTACTTTATTTAGAAGAGAAAACGTACAGTGAAATCGCAGAGATTATTGGTGCTAACACCAACAGTATTGGCGTGCGTATTACGCGCATTAAAGAAAGATTAAACAAGTTTATAAACGCTCAGGAGTAAACACATGAACAAATCAATTGAAACAATGTGGAAACAGGGATTTGTAAGTGAAGGTGAATTATCAATACCAAAAGTTAACGACTTGTATAATAGAAAGTCGCAAAATTTGGTCGACAAACTGCAACATATGTTTGCCGTGAACATTAAAGCAATCGTAGTCGGAGCCTCGTTGTTAATTGTAGTACTGAGTTTAATCGGTGCGCCTTGGCTTGGCATATATATTTGCGTATTACTGGCTCCCTTAGTCCTAATGGCGAGAAAAGAGTTAGGTAACTCATACAATTTATCGAAAGGACAAAGTAGTTTAGAGTATTTAGAAAGCTTTAATGCATGGCTTCAACACTCAATAACGAGATACGCTGTATACTACAAGTTTTTCTACCCATTATTTTACATTGGAATGGTGACGCAAGGACTTGCGAGTGGTGCTGGCACTCGCGTGATGGCGCGGTTACTAAAAGCCTACCCAACTGAGTATGTTTTTCTGGATATTCCTGGTTATGTGTGGGCTGTTATTACTGTGCTACTTCTGGTGGTGATAAAATATTCAGCAGCGCTCTATCGCCTAGACCTAAATATGATCTACGGACGACAATTTAAAAAATTAGAAGAGCTAATAACCGATATGCGAGCGTTAAAATCAGAATAACCCATCAAAACATAATCAACAAAGGCATAAAATGCAGCCTATTGACTGCATTTTATGCCTAACTTTCAAAATATTAGCTATAAATAGTTCTGCAGCACGCAATTAACCTTTAAAAGCGAATGAGAAGGTGGAGTAACGTTTTGCCCCAGCCTTACGTTTAACACGATGCTACTTTTTCACTAATGTGTGATTTAAGCCCGCTCTTATCCCTTCTAACTACTCTGGCTTGGCCAGTTTGCCGTTTTTAAGTAGTTCTTGATATAACCCCTCAAGCGCTCCAGGAATTTTATCGTGAAGTTTTGGTTTTGCTTTCAGTAATTCAATTAGCGCTTGTTCTGCACCATTTTTGTCATCTTCTTCAAATTTTGCTAAAACAATGTTGAACTCAGAACGTGGTTCAACGCCTTTTAAATTCGGTATTGCAGGCGGTGGCGCTGGAACAGATCGCGCTTTTTGCTCTGGGGCTACGCGTTCAACTCTTGAGCCCGTTACTTCTATTCTTTCTAACTGCACGTCATCTGCTAATAATTCCATCATTTCAACTTGCTGTTCACGTTTGGCTGTTTTCTTGGCTTGCGGTAACGCGGGCTTACCCATTGATTCTACTGATTTTAATTCTAATTCAAAATCTGGCTCTTGATAATACTGCCAAGGTGCAAACACGGCGATAGCAACCATTGCTGCTGCGATACCTGAATACTGCCACCAGCGGTTTGGCTTTGTGATAACGGGCTGCTCTTTGCTAATTGCATCGGATGCGTGGGCTAAAATGGCTTCATCAAGGGCTTTTGGCGGCAGCTCGTCATTATCTTGTTGATAAAGCTTAATGATCTCGTCATCGTTAAATTGCTTACTCATACCTGCCTTTCGCCTCCTAATTCAGTTATACCCGTTTTACGTTGCAAGCATTCACGAAGTTGCGACATAGCGTAGCGTAATCTGGTTTTAACGGTTTCAGGTTTTGCCTCAACAATGTCGCACACTTGGCTTGGCTCAAACCCTGCTTCGTGGCGCAGCAAAAACGCTTCACGTTGTTGCGGCACAAGTAATTCAACACAATGTTTTATCGCCTGCTGCAAATACTTATTGTGCAAGGTGTTTTCTTGATGCGCTTGATTTGATGCAATAGGAATATGATCGCTTTCCCCTTGTTCGTCATTCACCAAAGACAAGTGTTCCCCACGCGCTGCGAGCTTTCGCTGTTCATCAATCAATAAGTTATGCGCGATGCGATAAAGCCAAGTGTTAAATTTAGCCTCAACCTTATAACGGGTGCGATTATCAATTACTCTCAGCCACACCTCTTGAAATAATTCTTGTGCTGTACTGTGATGATTTGTGCCTAATTGGCGACACACATAACGATACAAGGGCCCTTTATGACGGGCATAAAGGGCACGAAAGGCAGCTTGATCACCTTTTCCATAATCAAGCATAAGTGCCTCGTCCGTATCCATGTGTGGTTCAATTTTTTGAGTCATATAGGCTATTGTGATTCAGCTATAAAGCACTGGCAAGTTCAACCAAGTTAATAAATTCACCGCGATAGTTAAATGGGTCATCTCCCCTATTTGCTCGCGCAATTGTGGCTATATCGTGGTAATTCATTCCGCCTAAGTACTGACTTTGCTTTAACTTTTGTGCAAATGCCGCTACTGACGTCGCAAATTTAAAGTCTTGGCTTGCGCTATTAAAATCATTTAAGACATGTTGTTTGTTAACTACTTGGCTAATGAGTTTGCTTTGTGCATCGCCCGGTAATTTATAGCGTATTTTCATCTGCAACAGTTCATCATTGCTACTTACCACTTGTTTTTGTTGATAACGTAAATCATCAACTTGCCCTTTGTTACCAACGAGCGTTAATTCATAAAGCGCAGTCACAGTGTGACCCGCGCCAATTTCGCCCGCATCTACTTTGTCGTTATTAAAGTCTTCATCTTTCAGTAAACGATTTTGATAGCCAATCAAACGGTATTCTTTAACGTGTGAAGGGTTAAATTCGATCTGAATTTTGACATCACTAGAAATACTTTGCAGTGTGCCACTCATTTGCCTTAAAAGCACTTTTTGCGCCTCATGCAGGGTATCAATATAGGCGTGATTGCCATCACCAATATTCGCTAATTGTTCCATCATGGCATCGTTATAGTTACCGCGGCCAAAACCAAGCGTGGTTAACGAAATGCCCTGTTTGCGCTTGTCAGCAATCATCTCTTTGAGTGCTTCAATATTGGTTGTGCCAACATTAAAGTCGCCATCCGTTGCTAAAATAATGCGATTCACCCCGCCTTTAATAAACGCTTTTTTCGCTTCCTGATACGCCATTTTGATACCACTTTCACCATGTGTACCGCCACCTGCTTGTAGTTTTTGTAGCGCATCGATGATAGTTTGCTTTTCATTACCTTTTGTTGGGCTAAGTACTACCTGCGTATTCCCTGCATAAGTCACCAAGCTAACCGTGTCCCTTGCCGATAATTGCTTAACCATCATAGTTAAACTTTGCACCAGTAAAGGCAACTTGTTTTTATTATGCATCGACCCCGAAACATCCACTAGAAACACCAAATTAGACGGCTTGCGTTCGCTCACTGGTAAATCATAACCTTGCAAGCCAATTCGCAAAATATGGCGCTCATCACTCCAAGGCGCTGGCGCTAATTCAGTAAAAGTAGCAAAGGGTTGTGATTTATCTTCTGGTACGCGGTAGTTGTAGTCAAAATAATTAATAAAGGCTTCTTCGCGTATGGCATCTTGTGGAGGTTTTTGCCCCATACTCAAGTAGCTACGCACATTGGCATAACTTCCGGTATCAACATCAACCGAAAACGTAGAAAGCGGTGCGGTTGCAGCTTGAAATACCCCATTGCTATCACTCGGCAGGTAGCTATCTTGGTTTTGAGGCTGCGTAAAATATTCAGGTGGTGGCGGTGGCACAATACGCTTTCTCATTGCCGGTGCTGCCACTAAGACTTGCGGCTGACTGGCTTTCATATATTCCACAGCTCCCCCATCAGTTTGCACATCAGCCAATCGACTACCCGTCACAGTAATTTTTTCAACCTCTGCAACCTCTTTATTTTCTATAGTAGTTTGGGCTTGTTTTTCATTTTCAGGCTGCTTTGCAATTGTTGTTTCCGACTCTTGATTCGAACAACCAGAAATAAATAGCGTGCCGATTGTTAATGCGATTAAGGTTTTGTTTGTTTTCATAATCTGTCTCTTTTTATAGATGGTTTAAAGCTATAAACGGACGACTATTAATTTGGGGGTGAATTTTTTAGGTTTTTTTGTTAAACCTTTCCCGAGCGCAATCAGAAAACGGTTGTTTTCAATATCCTAATTTCCAAATCGAGTGAAGATCTAAAATTTAAGTCTGCTTAAATACAATATTGCGTTTATAAAAACGTTCACTAAATAAAAGCTGAATCAGGGCGCTCCCCCCGTTAGTGCGCCGCAATCTTTATCAGCTGAATAATGGACGTTGGAGAGGATCAATAAATTAAACTATTGATCCTCGATACGGTTTAACGTGATATCGCCAATAAATGGGCGTTAATCGACAATAACATGTGGCAAGTAACGGCTCATATCCTGTGTAATTGCGCTATCATCTTCTCGAATTGAAATTCCGGCGGCTTGGTCGTCCACCAGCCAACTGCCAATAAGTGTGTGGTTTTGGCCGAATTTCGGTAGCGCATGCTTGGCTTGAAAGATAAACCCTTCTTCACCATAAGGGCCATCTGAACCTGATGAGCCGCTGATAGGATTACCTCGACTATCAACAAATGAAATATTAGCACCTTCGCGAGAGAATATTGGTTTTTTAACCAACACATCACATTCTTGCGCTAAGTGCAGTTCATCATCAAAAAATGCAGGCAATAAATTGGGGTGATTTGGGAACAAGCGCCATAACATTGGCAACAATGCTTTATTAGATAAAATCGCTTTCCATGGCGGTTCCATCCAGCGCATGTTTTGTTTGCCTAACAGGTTGCCAAACTCTTCTTGAAACATAAATTCCCAAGGGTACAGTTTAAACATCCAGTCGATAACCTGATCATCTGAATCTGTGAAGCGGTTATCTGCATCTATACCTATTTCTTCGATGTAAACAAATTTGGTGTTTATTCCGGCGGCGATTGCGCAATCTTCCATGTACTGCACTGTGCCGCGGTCTTCTTCTGAATCTTTACAGCAGGCAAAGTGTAAAGTCCTGTCGGGCGTTAAATATTCGACTTCTTTAAAACGATTTACGAGCTTTTCTTGCAGCGAGTTAAATTGGTCTGCTTTTTTTACAATTACACCATTATCAACGTTATCAGCTAACCATAACCACTGCCAAAAAGCGGTTTCGTAAACTGACGTTGGGGTATCTGCATTATTTTCGTATAATTTTGCTGACCCATTGCCTGAATAAGCAAAGTCTAATCGGGAATACAAACTTGGGTCACCATTGACCCATGATTGGCGAATAAAATCCCAGTACTGCTCGGGAATACAAAAACGCTTAAGTAGCGTTTCATCGTGAATGACCTGGCTAACAACTTCCAAGCACATCTGATGTATCTCTTCAGTCGGTTTTTCCAGGTCGTTTTCTATTTGCTTAAGATTAAATTGATAATAAGCAGACTCATCCCAATAGGTTTCCCCATACATGGTGTGAAATTTAAAGCCAAATTCTTCGGCTTTTCGCTGCCAGTTTGGTCGTTGCGCTATTGGGAGTCGTAGCATATTAGCCGCCCCAACCGCGAGAAGAAGACTTACCACCGCCCCAGTTAGACTTAGCAGATGCCTGAGCGCCGAACCCACCTCGCGATATCGTGCGTGTTACGGCCGGTTTTGGTTTGGTTACAGAGCTAGGCACTTTATAGCTGCTTTTGCCAGCGCTACCTAAAATGGTGCCATCCGCAGTCATTATTTTTTGACGGTGTTTAGAGCCACTTTTTTGATAGGTGTATACAGGGTTGTAGCGGCGTCGATGTTTACGCTCAAACGCATCACCTACTTCATCAATTATCTCAGCTACAATGTAACCGGTAATAAACGGCGTAAAAAACCCTGAGCTGGATTGCTGACACTGACCAAAGTCAGCTTCACATAAATATTGGTGCTGGTAACGTGGTCCGGTGCGTTCAGCTTCTGCCAAGGCTTCTTGGTAAGCAGCTTGGCATTGTTCAACCGACAATTCAGTTTGGTCAACACAATCATCAACCGATGACACTACTTTAACACGTTCCTGTGGTTCACCTGAGCATCCTGCAAGCGCCGCTGCAACACCAACAGAAAGTGGGGCAAGGCTGAATTTTCGTACTTTTTTGCGCAGCAATGATAAGTCAATATGTCTGGTCTTTTTCATCATGACCTCCCTATTAATATGTCATGCTTGCAGCGTTTAATAAGCCTACGGCAATATTGGTCGAAGCGAGAATTACACCAGCGCTGATTTCGTTATCTTCAATACGTTTGACGATTTTTGGCATAAAGGCAAAACGCACAATTGCAAACGCGAGTAATTGCGCAATTAGCGCGATACCGCCCCAAATTGCAAAATCTAAAATGCCACCAGAATTGCTTACTGCGCCAGCGAGTGCCAAAGCAAAACCCACTACCGCACCGCCAAAGCCAATTGCTGCCGCTGCGTTTTTATCTTCTTTGATTAGTTTCCATTCATCGTGTGGCGTTACAAAAGCAAACAGTATTTTGAACACAAAAAGTAATACCAAGCTTATGCCAAACGACATTGCAAAATTAGTGACACCGGCGATCAGATCATAACCGTTTTCCATTATTGGACTCCTTTATCCATGTATTGTTATTTGAGAAGAGCTTAACGTTATGCCAGTGCTAATTACCAAACACCTTGAAAGATTGCCTGACGATTCAAGCGATTCTTCTGCTGAGAGAAATAGCGACTCGGTTGTGCCATCGCTTAATTCACGTTCGAACAGCATGGTGAATTGGTCTGTTTCACTGGGTTGAGATTTACCATCAAAGGTTTTTTCGGCTATATGAACAGGGTTGTGATAATCGCCCATTGAGGTCCATACGCGATTGTATTCATGCCCGTCCAATGTATAGGTAGGCGTGCCAATTTGTTGGTTAAGTAGTTTTTCCCACTGTGCTTGGTTTTGAATATCCAAGGTATCAAAGTAGTAAAACAACTTCACATCAACCACATTCTCGGCTGTTGGTTGGCCTTCACAGATTACTTGAAGCCATGCTTCATCATCTGTGTAAAACCGAAAAAGATAGGTGCCATCCATATCGACTTTGCCAACGGCCTGAATAATCTGGGTCGCGGCAAAATCACCTATTACCAACTCATCAAGTATCAGCTTAATCGCGAGTTTATCTATTTCAAAACTTGCTCCGAGTCGCAAGCCCATTATTTCTGGCGTTGAGATGGTCGCTTTTGGTTTGTCTTTTTTGAAGAAATTGAACATCAATGTTCCTTAACTTTGCTTCATAGGTTGCTAACGTTACATGTAGGCTAACCAGTTGTCTACAGTGATGTTTACTGTTTAAAAACTAAAAAAGAGATAACTGAGTTATCTCTTTTTAAATTGGTTACTGACTAACCAGCGTTTTTCTTCGCTAGCAGTTGTGCAAGTTTGTCCTGACCCGATGTTTGACCACCCGGTGTTACACCTGCTGATTTTAATTTTTCGTCAAGGCTGCTGCCAGATTCATCAGCCGCGCGCTCTTCAGCGGCTTCTAATTCAGCTGCTCGCATCGCTTGTTTTTGCTTAACACGTTCAAGGCTATCTAATGCAGTTTTTACTTTGCTGTTAGCACCAACATGATGGGTAGATGCTGCTGCTTGCGCCTTTTGCACTGATTCAGTCGCTTTTACCTGATCAATTTGCTGTTCCATGCGTCGTACATTGGTTTTCGCTTTAGCAATATTGTCTTTCAGGGTTTTCTCTGACTTTTCGAAACCATCAAGAATCGATTGTTCAGTTGCCATTTGGCTTTCTAAATCAGCAACGCGCTCTGCACATTCTACCGCAAGTTCCATATTACCTGATTCACTTGCAGACACGGCATGCTCTGAGTATTTGTCGATATCTGCCTGAAACGCTGCAACCTTATTCGAGGTTAATTTACGTTTTGCCATGATGCTAGTCAGGCTTTGATCTGAACGTCTTAACTCTTCTTTCGCTTCGCGAAGTTCTTGCTCTAAAATTCGGATGGCTTGCGTATCTGCGGCCGCTTCAAGCCCTTCATTTGTTGCGCCTACTAACGCAGTCCATAATTTTTTAAGACTCATGTGACTTGCTCCTAATTGATATAATCTTCATAAAGTTCAAGGAATTCTGGAATATTGGCAAACAAAGACTCAATTTCCTCAACAAGCACTGAATCTTTACTGTCAACAGACAACGCACCAAACGCCACGTAATATTCTTGCCCAGATATCGAACTAATACCTACAGTAGAAAGTGGAACCAACTGATGACTTTTTAAAATCAGTTCATTCAGTCCTGAAGTATCTGTAACGCTACTTACCGGAAACAACACACTTTCAGCCACTACCTGTGTTTCACCCGCATAAACAAACACATCAATTCCTTCATCGTTTGAAATGCTTACACAGTCACCTTCTTGTTCAACAACCCAATCTGGATGTGTTGAAAACACCGTTTTCAGTTGTTCGGTATTAAAAGCCATTTTGATCTCCATATTTCTATTGGTATTTAAATTAATGTCACATATAACTAACACTTGCAAGTTTTATATTGCACTAATTATTATTTTGTTACACTTAAAATTTATTTGTGTTATATCAATACAGGTAACTTTTAGCATTTAATATGCCTAGCCCTGTTTGCATTCAGTATTACGCTGTAGCAATACCGGTGCGCAATATAGGCTATTTATCTAATACATTGGCGTGAATGTAAACTACTTAGGTATTTTTTATGGATCAACAAACGAGTATTCAAAATAATCTAGCCCTTGCCCCTTACGGTGAGGCGTTTTCACGCTTTTTAAGCATGAAGCTAAAACAAAAAAAGGTAACGTATCCACAGTTAGCAGAACTGCTTGAACAAAAAGGTATTGTTCTCACTCCCGGCAACCTGCGCAACAAAGTGTCTAACAGACTAATGCCAACGAGCCTATTTCTTATCATTCTTGAAGTATTAAATGTAAAAGGGGACATCTTGTCTGAAATTCTTACCATGGCAAAAGAAATAGAAGACGAAGTGTAAGCGAACTTAGCGTAGGTTGGCAGAATGCGATTTTCTTTGTATTAGCATTAAAAGGGGTCAATAAATCCCCCTATCAATACCACCTTACGTTAATCTGGCTTTAATGGCATTTGCGAAACGCTTTGGCGATTGTTCATCCATATTAAAATACAATGAAGGCTCGATAAGCTCTGCCTCCATCAGACAAAACTCTCCATCAAATTTAACTAAATCGAGGCGCGCGTAAAGCGGCATAGTGTGTACCCTTTGAATCGCTATCATGCATTTTTTTGCAGCCTCAAGTAGCGACGCATCTGGCGTTATAGAGGTCAAACTACCGCCGTGTTCCTCTTGCACTCTAAAGTCATTTTGTTTGGGGGTTTTTAGTATGGCATGGCTATATTCACCGTTAAAATAAAACAGTGAGTACTCACCATTTTTCACAACTTCTGGTACAAATGGCTGTACCATAAAGTCACGTTCTTTAAATGTGTTATTTAAGTCAGCAAGCTCAACGTGTTGATTTACTTTCAACCAAAAAGTGTTATCTGCATTGGCACTAATGCGTGGTTTAATAATAATTTCTTGGGTATCAAACTCGCTAAAAAATGATTCTATCTGCGCTTTTGTGATTTGTGTATCATCGAGTCGATTTTGCCACTTGGTGGGGATTAACCTTACACCCAATTCGCCTAACTCCTGAAGATAAATTTTGTCGATATTCCAACGCACGATATCCAGCGTATTTTGCAGCTCTGCCTGACTATTTTCTATTTGCTCTAATACAGATAAAAAAGCCTCTGGCGCATCTTGGTAATCCCAAGGGGTGCGTATTACCACCATTTCATACTGTTCCCAATCTACACCTGTATTGCGCCATGAAACAGTATCTACCGAGAAACCCAATTCATTTAAATAAGGTTCAACCAACTCATCGTAAACTTCAAACTCATCTAAACAATCCATAGATAAAAAAGCGCACTTTTTCATAATTTTCTCATGTTGACGTTTTGCTTGTACTTCCCAATATTGCATACAATTTTTAAACTGAATAGAGGTAAGATCAAGTTTTATACATTAGCCAAAAGGTATGTACGCGATACTTTTATAGAGCTATCGTTATCAGAATCTTTTTCTACATAAAATAATTAGCCTTTTAATTATCAAAACCAGTTAGTGAGTTTTCACAGCCTAACCCTAACCAAACAATGATGCTTCACTTTCCTAAACGAAAAGTTATAAAAACCAGTTTTAATTTTTAAATCAATGCATTGTTACAAAGTATCGATTGCTCAACTAGAGATTATAGGTACATTAAGTTCCATTAAATATCAAAATATTCAGGTAATTATGAAAAATAAAACACGTACTGCATTATTGTTATCAGAATTAGTGACAAGTGCCTTGTTACAAGCAGCGCCACCTAATAAAGCACAAATTGACAGTGTATTTGCCGAGATAAAAACGCAAAATCCAGGCTGTAGTGTCGGTGTGATTAAAAATGGCAAGCTTATCTATCAAGCAGGTTATGGCTTAGCGAATTTGGAGCTTAATGTGCCACTCGATGGCACACATGTTCACCGTATTGCTTCTGTATCTAAGCAGTTTACGGGCTTTGCCGTGCTGCTACTTGCCGATGAAGGCAAAATTGACTTAAACCAAGATATTCGCATCTACTTACCTGAACTAAGAGACTACAAAGTGCCGGTGTCTATTAATGCCATGTTAGGCCATTATTCAGGCATGGGTGATTATGACTTTGTAAACACTGAGCTCGATAAAGATACATTAAAACTTAAATCCACCATGGCAGGCGATTTTCGTTTAGGTAATGAAGACTACTTAACAATTCAAGAATTCTACGATTACGTAAAAACAGTACCTCTCAGAAATCAGCCTAACGAACGCTTTAGCTACAGTAGCTATGCTTATTTCTTATTGTCGATGCTCGTTGAACGTGTATCAGGAGAAAGTCTTCGCGAGTACAGTGATAAACGCATATTTAAGCCATTAGGTATGAAAAATACCTTTTTCAGTGATGAACTGACTGAAATCGTTAAAAATCGTGCAGATGGTTACGGCAAAGATAAAGAAGGCAATTACTTCACTAATATGACCAACTTATTTTGGGTAGGCGATGGCGGTTTGCATACCACCATTGAAGATATGGCAAAATGGGATGGCTATTTCTACAATCCAACTTTAGGTAAAAAGCCAGAGCAATTACTTAGCCAGTTTATGCGCCCTAACAATCCAGCGATTACAGCCGAGGGTAAACAGTATGCCAATGGCCAATTTATTACTGAAAAAGACGGTGTAAAAAATCATTCATCACAGTGGCGGCTGGCTTGGCACAATCACCAATTATGAACGTATTTCTGAAAAACAGTATTCATCCATTGTATTTTGCAACGATACATCATTGGATATTGCAAAATTGGTCAAAGAGTTGCGAGAGGTGGTTTTGTAAACTCAAAAAGGATCTACATAAAACGATAGTAAGTGAGCTTATCGCTCCTTACTCAGCCCCAACGAATGAAAAAGGTTAGCTAAAGTATCGCTAACCTTTTTAATCTCTCTTCAATTAACGGCTAGTTATTTGCCGTGTTGTATAAAAACGTGCCAAATAATAAGGCAAGATCAAACTTACTAAAATGCGAGTTATTAGTATCGTGTTCTTGCTCACCTTTATAAATATTGGTCGATGCTATGTTTTTTCCAACAGGTGAAAATGAAACGTTACGTATCCAAACTTGTCCATTCCCCGAGAGTAAACCACCAAAAGCAATATGCTTAGACTGTTCATCCGTGATATCCAATATCACAGTGTAAGTTTGCCAACCGGTGGTACCTTTCACCCCTCTATCTTTCATATTGTCATATTGCAGGCTTTTGTGTTTACCATCTACCCGCATCCAAAGCCCTGCGTAACCTTCAGTAACATTTTCGGTTTTTACTTCTGCGCTAAATTGAACTCGTTTACCAATAAATTGGCTTGGTTCAAAATGTTCATACCAGGTAGCAAATGACTCATCGTTGTAGCTATTACTTATACGTTTAATTGTCGCTATACCATTTTCTGACCAAGCTTTAAATTTCCCAACATCAGAAAAGCCCATCCTCCACTTGTCTAGATTTAGGCTGTAGTCACTTTTATAAATGTAATTTGCCGTGCTTTTTTCATCTGTTACTGAAAACGAAATATTGCGCGCCGACATAGACCCTTTCGCGCCTTGTATTAAACCGGCATAAATATGCTCTGCACCAGGGGTCACCGGCAGTATAATTTGAAAAGGTGTCCAGTCTTTAGTGCCAATAAGGCTGCGGTCAGTAGCATTATCAAACGCAATCACTTTTTCCGAATCATTCACCCTTAGCCAAATTGAAGAATATTCAGAATTTTGTGATTTGATTTCGGCGGAAAACTTCAGCTTTTTACCAATAAATGGCGCAGCGTCAAAGTCTGTACCTGCGGCACCAAAACTTTTTAGCCCTGCCTCGCCTTGATAAGCCAAATGCGCTTCTCCATTGGCTACATGAAAGGTGTAATCTTTGATATTCGCGCTTTTTACTTTACCTTCCATGTGCCCCCAAGTAGTTATATCTTCAGGGTTAGAAGCAAAACAATTTAGTGAAAAAATAAGGCCCAAAGCAAGCCATAACACCGTTTTCATAAAATACTTTCTCTTATTACTTTCCATGTTTTATGACAATTATCATTTAAGCAGCCAATAGCCTGGAAAAGATTCTAAACGCGGAACAGGGTAATAAAAAAAGGTCTTAAGATCCAGACAATTAGATTATAAATAAGCATCAAATTAGGGCATATTGGGTAACTCGTCGGTTTAAGTAGATGATTTGTTATTAGCTTTTATCTACCTTAAACATAGACATACTCAAGTTAATAAAAGCTAGGCTGAATGCCTTGACTAACAATTAAAGATACACTTCCTAAATTGACAAATCAGTTCTAAAGTCATTAGCATGAAGTTTGAATTCTTTTGTGTTGCACTGTGTTAATGAAAATTTTTTGTCGTACTATTTATCACTTTTTTCTATTGCCCAAAAGGTTGGGCGACTCCCGCTAAAATAGAAGACACATGCCAGATTAACCCTAAACAGTGTTTAAAACTAGTAGAAGAGCGCTTAAATACAGGTATCGAGCCAAAAACATCAGAATGGTACCGATTCAAGTTTTTACAAATTCAAGCTTTATTTAAACTTGAGCAGGCACAACCACTCGCCATAGTACTCAATGAGTTAAATTCAATTTCAACCCTACCGACTTTTTTACAGCTCAAGGTTTACATTCTAAGTGCCAAAAATGCGATGTTTAGAAATAACGTGCAAGACTTTGAACGATATAAATTAAAAACATTTACCTTAATGAAAGGGTTAAATTTGGATACGCTCGATCCCTATTCACTGATTGAGTATGTAAATTTTCATATTTATTTAAACGATTACCGAACAGGCATAGAACTGCTATTACCATTGGAAACGAAATTTAGAGATCACTCTAATAGTGAACTTAAAAAAACGATTTATACCAATCTTGGTAATATGCATGCCCTACAGAAATCGTATAAAAATGCTTTTCCATACTTTCAACTCGCATGTGAAAACGCACAATTGTCTTTAAATAAACACTATGCGTTAATGACTTATTACAACGTGGCTCGCAGCCACCAAATGCTTGAGATGCACCACGAAGAGTACCAAGGACACCCACTTTAATTTTTTAAATGCTCAGTTGACCGAGCAATTAGAAACACTCTAACAAATGGCGCGGCGATTTCATTGTCAAATTGAGGATTTTACACGGTTTGATAATAAATACAGATTTTATGAAGCAATCTTAATAGCAGGCAATGCCCTACCAAACAACGCTGCCTTTGAGGAAAGCGCCATTCTTGAGGGTAAGATAATTAAGCAAGTAATTTGATAGCATTGGCCAGATTAGGTCGTCGTTTCTTTTCTAGATGTTCGCAGTAATCAATCAAGTGTTCAGGTTTCCCCACTGCACCATGAAATGATTTGGTAAATTGTGTAGTAAGCTTAAGCCAATTTTCAGGTGATATGCCTAAACGAGTTAACATTGGAAGTTCATTCGCTGAAATAGCGCCGCGCTTATCCTCGCGGATAATACGTCCTGTTAACTCAACGAGTTCTATATAGCTTTTGAGTCCAAACGGTAAGCCTTTTGGCATATGCTTGCGTGGGTTACCTGCAAACTTAAGCAGTGCTTTGGGTTGGGTGCCTTTAAGTGCTGCGTTAATGCGTTGTTGAATGCTGGTGTAATCTGATTTTTCTGGTGTGTTCGCTATTTTTGCTCTTATTGGGTTTAAATCAACATACGCCATACAGGCTGCAAGTGCTGCTTCATCGAGTAAGGCTTGGGACTTAAAGCGTCCCTCCCAGAAGCGGCCAGTACAGTTATCTTCAAAGTTAGCTTTACGCGCAATATCTTCATTTAGCACTCGCATAAACCAGCTAATATCCATTAAGCGATTACGGAAAACTTGAGTCATTTCATCCAGTGTAAATTGTTCAGCTGGGTTAAGTGGTTCGCCAGACAGGTATTTTTGTGTGAGTAAATTCCCTTTAAACAACTTGTGCCAGCGAATAATGATGGCTTTTTGCTTTAACCGCTTTGCTTTTTTCTCATCGACACACAATACAATGTGAGTGTGATTGCTCATTACGGCATAAGCACAAACATCAATACAAAACACCTTGGTCAATTCAAGTAGTTTATCTTCAATCCAAGCGCGACGATGTTCAAACGATTGCCCTGTTATTTTATCTTCGCCACATAAAAAAGCACGCCTTACGCAACGTGAAATACAATGATAGAAAGGTGTATCAACTAGACTGATTTGTTGTTTTCTTGGAACTGCCATGACTTCTCA
>NZ_LKBD01000012.1 GCF_001399975.1 Pseudoalteromonas sp. P1-9 | reverse complement strand
CACCCATTAAATCAAACCTGAAAATACAATTTAAATGAATAATGCGAGACAGGGAGCGAAGCGGTCGAGCAAGCCATGTACAACAGGGATGTTGCTTCATGGCATTTATGTTCACATTTAAATTGTGCTTGAAGAATAGTTTGATTTTGGGGCGTCGGGGGAATCCAAAGGGGGGCCGGCGCTTTTAAATATGTGTTAAAATTCATCCATGAAGCTGGGTTACATCGGTCATCCTTGACCTCATTTCAAAGTACTGCGAAACTCCGTTTCGGTTACTTTTCATCTTTTACTGCTGTCGCCAGCGCGACAAACATGATTTGCTAGTGCAGGATAGCTACAAAAAAACTCCCAAACTACCGTTTTTGTTTTTGAGAACTTTCAAAAGCTAAGAAGTCATTAAACTGTCACTATCCCCAGCGGCTCTGCCGTTTGCCATGCACCACGCGTGAAATCAGGAATATCTACTGACTGCGCACGATTATTAAGTGACTCAGCACTGAGTGGGCTAATCACCGACCATGCTGCGCCATCGTAAACATCTTGGTCCAGTGGTTCACCATTACGTAGGCAGTAAATCATACGCCAGAACATTAAGAAGTCCATGCCGCCATGGCCGCCATTTCGCTCGGCTTCCTTACCCATTTTTACCCACAGTGGATGGTCATATTTGTTATACCAAGACTGCATATCGTAATCCCACTCATGGAAATTACCACTGCCGCCCTCTTCTAACGCGATACGATTAGGGAAGCCTGCAAATACGCCGTTAGTGCCTTGAATTAGATTATGACGAGAATACGGGCGCGGCGTTGTGGTATCGTGCTGTACCATAATCGTACGACCTTGGACCGTTTTAATCAGCGTAGTGCTGATATCACCATTAATGTAGTTTAACTGGTTACGCTGATGGTCGGCTGAGAATTCTTTTTTCGCATAAAGTGCGCGGCCAAGTGCCGGTGAACTCATTGAGGTGAGATAGTCAAAACGGTCGCCACGATTAATATTCATATATTGTGACACAGGCCCTAAACCATGAGTTGGATAGAGGTTTCCGTTACGCTTTGCATGCCAGCCCGTACGCCATGAACCTGTTTTAGTTTCAAGTTCTTTCATCTGCCAACGCAACTCATGAATATAAGCCGCTTCACCGTGCAGCAACTCACCAAAGAGCCCTTGGCGAACCATGTTAAGTACCATTAACTCATCGCGGCCGTAGTTCACGTTTTCCATCATCATACAGTTCTTTTGCGTGCGCTCAGCTGTATTAACAATGTCCCACATTTCTTCTACTGTGGTGGCTAGCGGCACTTCAACAAAGGCGTGTTTACCGCTTTCCATCGACTCGATTGCCATGGGCGCATGCCATTTCCAAGGCGTTGAAATAATTACAATATCGATATCTTGGCGGTTAAGCATTTCACGGTAGGCATATTCGCCATTACCGTAAAGTGCCGGCTGTTTATGGCCATTATCAGTCAGAAATTTCGCAGAGCGCTCAAGCACTTCTTGGTGGTTATCACAAATCGCAACAATTTCAGCGCCTTCAATATGGCTCATGCGTTTAACATGGCCATAGCCGCGCTGACCCACACCAATAAAACCAACACGTACCACATCCATTTTGGGCGCAATTAAGCCAATTACACTTTTGCCCTGCTGTTTTGCTGGTGTAAATTGATTATTTGACGTTGCACAAGCAGCGGTTAAACCCGCAGCGGCAGTAACAGTTGCGGCTTTTAAAAAACCGCGGCGATCCATATTTTTCATGTGTATTTCCTTTGAACGAACTATTTTTATTATTCAGTATTAATATCTCATTGCTTATTTCAGGGCAAAACAATGCGATTAATAAAAACGTTAACTTTAAAAACAAAAAAGGCAGCTAGGCTGCCTTTTATCAATACAAGTTTATTTGAACAAAATTTCTTTTAGTGTTTGCTCTTTTTTAAGTAAATCTTTATACAGCGCAAACTGGTTACGCGCGCGGTCTAGATTGTGATTCTCGCGGTGAATGGTAAAGTAGTTATCGCCATCTAAATAATCTGTTAAAAAGCGCACGCCAATCATAAAGCTCATCACCTTAGCGCCAAGCCAGAAACTTTGCTTTTCTTTTTCAGACAAAACATTTTTAAGCGGCTCTACATAGCCCTCAACAATTGACGCAAAAATATGCTCACGTACTTTTACTTTATCTAAATTAGTTGAGTCTTCCGCTTCTGGTGAGCAAAAAGTACGTACCATATCGCCAAAATCAAACATCCAATAACCTGGCATACAGGTATCTAAATCAATAACAGCCTTTGCTTGATCCGACTTTTTACAAAACAGCATATTGTTGATTTTAGTATCATTGTGGCATGCGCGCACAGGTAAATCTGGCACTACGTCAGCTATCTCGTCGAGCAGCTGACGTTGCTGTTGGCAAAATTCAATTTCTGCTGCACAAGCATTCACACGTGCCACTTTATCAGCAGAAACCGCCTCTTCTAACGCATTAACTCGCATAGCAAGATTATGAAAGTCTGGGATCACGGTTTTAAGGGAGTCAGCTTCAAAATCATTCAGTGCTTTTGCAAACTGACCAAAAGCACCTGCAGCAATTTTTGCTTTTTCGCTCGATTCAACCACGTCTTCACTGTAGCTGCCGCCTATAAATTCAAGCGCGCGCCACGTATCGCCATTAAGGCGCACTAAATGCGTTTCATCTTGAGTTGCGACATGCTTAATTACATCGAGATCATACGCGTTTTTTTGCGCTTTTTTAGTCAAGTGCTTTTCAATTTTGCGCGCATTTGATACCAAGGCCTGTGAATCCGGAAACACTTGGGTATTTAGCTTTTGCACCACTAAATGCTTTTCTGGTGAACTTAAAAGTAGCGTGGTATTAATGTGACCACTGCCAATTGGCTTAATTGAAATGCCTGTTTGCCCCAACCCATATTGGTTAGATAAGGCCAAGGCTTGCTCTTGATACGTCATTGTAATCTCTTGCAACTGCTCATATTTACTCATTTAATTGCTGAGCAACGCGCGTCAAATCATCGCTATAGGTGACACCCAGCCAGCAGTCCTTGGCAGGGTGTAACTCGACAACTTGCGCGTGCTGCGCAACTAAATACTGGATTTGGTCTGGTAGAAAAAACTCGCTATTGATAGCGCTGTCATACTGTTTTAAAAACGCGATAAAGCCATCTTCTAATTGGTTGAATATCTCAAAACCCAGTGCCCAAATAGTCATTGATGCGTAGGTGTTTGGTGACAGGGTAACCTGCTCACCAGAAACGGTTTCACCACGAAGATCCGCATCAATATTTAAAACTTCGGTAATTTTGTTTAGTTGTGAGCCTGAAAGTTCACAGATCCCACGATTGACACCGCCTTGCTCAGTCAGTGTGCTCGCTAATGGGTAACCTAATAAACGCCATGCACCATTATTTTGCCAGTTTGCAAGTAAGGTACTAAAGGCTGATTTTCCATAATAATCATCTGCGGTGATCACCACACAATGTGCTTTTACAAATTGTTTCGCAGCGAGTAATGCATGACCTGTTCCCCATGGCTTTTCACGCTCAGAAAACATGCCTTTGTAATGTGGTGGTACATCCGAAATCGATTGTACGGCAATATCAACCGTTAACTCTGGATGCAAACGAGGCAGTATTTGAGCCTCAACGGTTTGCTTAATTGCGGCATTAACAACTAACACCACATGACGTATTCCGGCATTAAATGCATCCGAAATACTGAGTTCAAGCAGCGTTTTTTCAATACCCGGTACAACGGCAAGCTGTTTATTGCCACCAAAACGTCGCCCGAGACCGCCTGCGAGAATCACTAAGCTGACGTCTTTTGGAGAAATAAGCGAGTTTGATGCGATATTACCGCGACTTCCATGCATCATGAATATTACAGAATGACTAATCTAAACAAAAAATAAATTCTACAAGGCTTTTTACGCAATTGCATTAACTAATTTCGCACGCTAAGTCACCAGGGTTTTATGCTTGCTCCAACCAAACCAATGCATCGTGATGATTATTGAATGACTCAATTTCGCCCGGCATAAACCAATTTGAAACATGCATCACCCCTTTTTGCCAACGATGAGAGCAAATAACGGCGATTTTTTCGAATTCTCGACGGTGTTTCATGCCAAACTTAAAATCATCCCACGCGGCATTCATGGTCCAGCCATCCAGCTCGGTAATATCAATTAAAACTTTCAGCTTTGGCTGTGTTACTTCACTAAGCGCTGATTCAATGGTGGGCACCATGTACTGATAGTCATCATGTTGCAGTGTGCCAAATGCGCGAATATGAATAAAGAATGTCGATTTAACGCGACTTAAACCAATGCTGATCCCATGTGGTTTCATAAGCTTTCCCGCTCTTAGTTATACTTTTAGATTAAACAAAACAGATTCAAGCATCTTTGATATTAGACAAATTTCAGACAATAAAAAAGCGCTCTAAGAGCGCTTTTCTAAAACATTAATCACTGTGTAATTAGTGTTCCTCGTTTACAATATTTAAATTGTACTTTGGAATTTCTACGACTAGGTCTTCATCTGCGATAATAGCCTGACAGCCAAGGCGTGATTCAGGCTCTAAACCCCATGCTTTATCCAGCATATCATCTTCAAGTTCATCACTTTCTTCAAGCGAATCGAAACCTTCACGCACAATTAAATGACATGTAGTACATGCACATGACTTTTCACACGCATGTGGAATTGAAATACCATTTTTAAGCGCAACATCAAGCACAGTTTCGCCAGTAGGTGCTTCAATTGCCGCGCCTTCAGGACAAAGTTCTTCATGTGGTAAGAAAATAATTTGTGGCATATTAAACCTCATCTACCGACTGGCCAGTTAAAGCCTGTTTAATTGAATCATCCATACGGCGCGATGCAAACTCACTGCTTGCTTTATCTATGGCTTCAATGGCTGATTTTAGTTGGTCTGGCGTTGTCGCCGTTTCGCGAAGTACCGCTAATTTGCTGATTTCGCTTTCTAATTCGCTTTTTTCATCAGTTGAAAGTAAGTGACCACTTTGTTCAAGCGATGCATTTAATGCTTCAATCACTCGTAGCGCTTCAACTTGTTGCTCTTTTAGCATACGTGCTTGCATATCGTCTTTAGCATTAACCAACGACGATTTAATCATATCAGCAACTTGGCTATCTGATAAACCAAATGACGGTTTAACTTGAATTTCAGACTGCACACCAGTGGATTTTTCCATTGCACTCACGCTTAGAAGACCGTCTGCATCTACTTTAAAGGTTACACGAATATGCGCCGCACCCGCCGCCATTGGTGGAATACCTTTTAAGCTAAATTTTGCCAGTGAGCGGCAATCACCTACCAGTTCACGTTCACCTTGCAGCACATGCAGCGACATTGCCGTTTGGCCATCTTTGAACGTAGTAAACTCTTGTGCACGAGCAACAGGAATAGTGGTGTTGCGTGGAATGATTTTCTCAACCAAGCCACCCATGGTTTCTAAACCGAGTGAAAGCGGTAATACATCAAGCAGTAACATATCTGAATCAGGTTTATTACCCACTAATATGTCAGCTTGAATGGCTGCACCTAAAGCAACAACTTGGTCTGGATCAATTGAAGTAAGTGGCTCTTTTCCAAAGAACTCTCCTACTTGCTCACGGACGATTGGCATGCGCGTAGAGCCGCCAACCATCACAACTTCAAGCACCTCTTCTTTTTCAACACCCGCATCTTTCAAGGCGCGGCGCGATGCACGTAGTGTTTTTTTCACAAGACCTTGTGCTAATTCATTAAAGAACTCTTTCGTAACTTCAATTTTAAACTGCTGTTCGCCTAAATCTAAACCAACATTTACCAGATTGTAATTGGTAAGTGCTTCTTTACATGCGCGCGCTTTTTCCATAAACAAACGCAGGGTATCGGCATTCGGTGCGTTAATGCCTGTTTGCTCTTTAAAGTAATTTACCAACAGTGCGTCAAAGTCATCACCACCAAGTGCCGAGTCACCGCCCGTTGCCAATACTTCAAATACGCCTTTATTCAAACGCAGAATTGACACATCAAAGGTACCGCCACCTAAGTCATAAACCGCGATAACACCTTCTTTACCTGAATCTAAACCGTAAGCAACCGCAGCGGCTGTTGGTTCGTTAAGTAAGCGCAGTACATTTAAGCCAGCTAGTTCTGCGGCATCTTTCGTGCCTTGACGCTGTGCATCATCAAAATACGCAGGAACAGTGATCACCGCACCAGTAATTTCTTCACCGCCGAAGCTGTCCATTGCACGCGCTTTTAGCGCTTTTAGAATCTCGCTCGACGCTTGAATTGGGTTAATGTTGCCCTGACGTGTTTGAATTGCTAATACGTCATCGTCGTTGCTAAATTGGTATGGCAGTTGATCGGCAATCTGACTGATTTCTTGGAATGATTTGCCAAGAAAACGTTTTACCGAAATAAGCGTATTCGCAGCGTCTAGCGGTGCATCTAACTTGGCTTTTTCGCCAACAGTAATTGTGTTTTCACCATAGTGAATGGCTGATGGCAAAATTGTTTTGCCCATTAAGTCTGGCAGTACTTTGGTTTCGCCACTTTGTACTGTTGCAACCAGCGAGTTTGTGGTTCCTAAGTCAATGCCAACTGCTAATTTGTGCTCATGTGGTGATGCACTTTGGCCTGGTTCTGCTATTTGGAGTAACATGTTTCTCGCGTCCTAATTAGTCGTCGAAAAGCGAATCTTCAATGCGCTCTAATTCTTCTCGTAACTTATAAATAAATTTAAGCTTACGTACTATATCTGCGGCAATTTTAAGCTGCTCTTGGTCGTCACTATCAATGTGCTTTTTGAGCTCTGCGTAATAATCTTGATGAAGTTCTTTTACGTGATTTTCAAACTGTGCAATTGCTGCTTCAGGGTCTGCTGCGTCAGTAATTTCACTTAGCTCTTCTCGCAGCTCCATCTGCTGCATTAAAAACTCAGGATCTTGCAAAGTCTGTTGCTCAGCACGAATATCAATGTGCTTTTCTGCTAACATGTATTCTGCGCGTTTTAGCGGCTGCTTGAGAACCTGTAATGCGTCGTTTAATTCTGCCGTTTTTTGTACCGCAAGCAGTTGTTGCTGTGCGCCTAAACTGGCATGACGATCAGGGTGAAGAATTTTTTGCAGTTCGAGATAGCGTGCGTTAACAGTGTTGAGATCAACATCAAATTGAACAGGGATTGCAAATAACTCAAAGTATTTCATAGTAACGAAAAAATCCTCGCTCTTAATTGCACACAAGCCCCGCAATTGCAGGGCTTAATAAATTAGATCAAATAGTAAAGGTTATACGGTAAAGCTTTCGCCGCAACCACACTCACCATTTTGATTCGGGTTGTTAAATTTAAACCCTTCATTTAGGCCTTCTTTAACAAAGTCCAGCTCAGTGCCGTCGATGTACACTAGGCTTTTACCATCAACAATGACGGTTACACCGTTATGTTCAAAGGTTTCATCGCCTTCCGCTAACTCATCAACAAACTCAAGTACATAGGCAAGGCCTGAGCACCCTGTTGTTTTAACACCAACGCGTAGGCCTAGACCTTTACCGCGATTGGTTAAAAATGAGCGTACGCGATCAGCGGCTGCATCTGTTAAAGTAATCGCCATAAATTATTCACCGTGCTTTTTTTTGTAATCCGCAATCGCTGCTTGGATTGCATCTTCCGCTAAAATTGAACAGTGAATTTTAACTGGCGGTAATTCTAGTTCCGCTGTGATATCAGTGTTTTTGATTTCACCCGCTTCGTCTAGGCTTTTACCTTTAACCCATTCAGTTACTAGTGATGACGATGCAATCGCGCTACCACAACCATAGGTTTTAAATTTTGCATCTTCGATGATGCCATCGTCAGATACCTTAATTTGCAACTTCATTACGTCACCACACGCTGGTGCGCCAACCATACCCGTTGCAACACTTGGGTCATTCTTGTCTAAAGAACCTACGTTACGTGGATTCTCTACATGGTCAATTACTTTGTCACTATATGCCATTGCTTGTTACCTCAATACCCAATTCATTTAATTAGTGGTGTGTCCACTCAACAGACTCTAAATCAACGCCTTCTTTATACATTTCCCATAAAGGAGACATTTCGCGCAAACGGCCAATTGAGTCTTTGATTAGCTGAACAGTGTAATCAATCTCTTCTTCAGTCGTGAAACGACCAATACTGAAACGAATTGAGCTATGTGCTAATTCGTCGTTACGGCCTAGCGCACGTAATACGTAAGATGGTTCTAAACTTGCCGATGTACATGCAGAACCTGAAGATACCGCGATATCTTTAAGTGCCATTAGTAATGACTCACCTTCAACATAGTTGAATGAGATATTTACGATACCTGGTACTGATTGCTCTGGTGTACCGTTAAAATAAACTTCTTCGATATCCGACATAATGCCATCAATCAAACGCTTACGTAGTGCACTGATGTGTGCGTGATCTTTATCAAAATCTTCATTTGCAACTTTGAACGCCTGACCCATACCGACGATTTGGTGTGTTGCCAGTGTACCTGAACGCATACCGCGCTCATGACCACCACCGTGCATTTGTGCTTCTAAACGTGCACGAGGCTTACGACGAACATAAAGTGCACCAATACCTTTCGGGCCATACACTTTGTGACCTGAGAAAGACATGAAGTCTACTTTTAGTGCTTGCATGTCGATTTTTACTTTACCTGCGCTTTGCGCACCATCAACATGGAACATGATTTTACGTTCGCGACACATTTCGCCAATGGTTGCGATATCTTGTACTACACCTAGCTCATTATTTACGTGCATTACGCTCACAAGCACAGTGTCATCACGCATTGCTGCTTCGAGCTTCTTAAGGTCTAGTAAGCCGTTTTCTTCAACGTCCATATAAGTAACTTCAAAGCCTTGACGCTCAAGTTCACGACACGTGTCTAATACGGCTTTGTGTTCAGTTTTAACTGTGATTACGTGCTTGCCTTTTTTCGCGTAGAAATTAGCAGCACCTTTAATTGCCAAGTTATTTGATTCTGTAGCACCTGATGTGAAAACGATTTCACGCGGGTCTGCATTGATTAATTCAGCAATGTCGTGACGCGCTTGATCAACTGCTTCTTCAGCTTGCCAACCAAAACGGTGAGAACGTGACGCTGGGTTACCAAAATTGCCATCCATTGTTAGACACTGCATCATAGCGCCAGCTACACGCGGATCGACAGGTGTTGTGGCGGCGTAATCTAAATAAATTGGTAACTTCATATTTACTTGCTCCGAATTGCTACATTTGGCAACTAATGTTGATATTTTCAAGCTGACTGAGTGAATTTTCAACGGCTTTTTCAACCGTTTGGTCTTGGCGACCAGCAACTTGTTGCACATCTTTTTTGGCAACTAACTCAGCTAACGTAATACTGTTTAAAAATTCTTCGATGCGCTGACTCAATTCACTCCATAATGAGTGTGTTAAGCAACGAACACCATTTTGGCAATCGCCTTCACCACCACAACGTGTGGCATCTACCGATTCATTGACTGCAGAAATGATATCACCAACTGAAATCTCTGAGGCTTCCTTACCTAGTAAGTAACCACCGCCAGGACCACGAACAGAGCGTACTAAATCTTGCTTGCGCAAACGCGAAAATAACTGCTCAAGGTATGAGAGTGAAATGTCTTGTCGTTCTGAAATTTCAGCGAGGGGAACTGGGCCAATTTTAGTATGAAGCGCCACGTCTAATAGTGCAGTTACTGCATATCGACCTTTCGACGTTAATTTCATGCTAAGCCCCCATCATCAATAAGAGTGCGAATTTTAATTACCTGACTAAGATAGTCAAGTATTTATTATTCACACTTAGGTTATTCTTTAGTCTTGCTGTATATAAGCTAGAACAGGATAACCTAGTAATTTACTCAAGTATTATTTTAATTACCTGAGTAAATTAGTCAAGTATTGTCTTTAAGCTATTCGCTGTCTTTTTTCACAACCGATTTATCAATCGAGGTTAAAATCCCGCGCAGAATGTTAAGCTCCTGCTCTTCTGGGCGTGCACGATTAAATAAACGGCGCAGCTTAGTCATTACTTGACCTGGGTGTTGTTTAATAATAAAGCCCGTGTCTAACAAGGTTTTTTCTAAATGTTGGTAGAAAAGCTCCATCTGTTCAGAACTTGGGTATACCGCATCATCTTGCTCAATTTGTTGTTCGCCTTTGGCAAGGAAGCGCATGCGTGTTTCATAACACAGGGTTTGCACAGCCATAGCAAGATTAAGCGACGAGTATTCAGGGTTAGCTGCAATACATACGTGGAAATTACACAGTTGCAGCTCTTCATTCGTTAAGCCGCTATTTTCACGACCAAATACAAGCGCTACATCACCGTCTTGTTCTGTACCAGCAAGCAGTTTTTCGCCGCACTCAACTGGATTAACCATTGGCCAAGATAAAGTACGTGAGCGCGCACTGGTGCCAATCACGGTATTACAATCAGCAATCGCCTCTTGCAAGGTATCAACAACTACCGCATTACCTAGTACATCAGTTGCTCCTGCTGCAAGTGCACTTGCATGACTATCGACAGGGTTAACAGGATCAACTAAATAAAGCTTGCTAAAGCCCATTGTTTTCATTGCACGAGCAACAGAACCAATGTTACCTGTGTGCGAAGTATTAACCAGTACAATACGAATTTTATCTAGCGTCATGTTACGTTCTAAACTCTGAAATTTTATCTGGCGCGGATTTTAGCCTACTCATCATTAAATTTCGACTATTACACCGCGATTAGCGATTTTTTAGCACACCAGTTTGATTAATTGTTAACCAGAGATTAAATTTATTATTTTGGTTTACAACCGCAAAAAAGTCGCTAAAATAGCGCGGCTGAACTGAGGGGTGACCAAATTAAGGCACAACTTAGTAGTTAATGAGTTCTTTTAAAACCTAAAGGTAAAGCTATGCATCCAATGTTAAACATTGCGGTTCGCGCTGCGCGAAATGCAGGTAAAGTTATTCTTCAAAAATTTGAAGAGAAAGATAAAGTTGAAGTACTTCAAAAAGGTAGCAACGACTTTGTAACTAACGTAGACAAAGACGCGGAAGCGATGATTCGCGACACTATTTTAAAGTCTTACCCTAAGCATAGCATTGTAGGCGAAGAGCTAGGTCAACAACTTGGCAGCGACGCTGATTACCTTTGGGTTATCGATCCACTTGATGGCACAACTAACTTCATCAAGGGCATTCCACACTTCGCAGTATCTATTGCATTAAAAGTGAAAGGCCGTACAGAGCAAGCGGTTGTTTACGATCCAATTCGTGGTGAATTATTCACAGCTACACGCGGCCAAGGCGCACAGCTTAACAGCAAGCGTATTCGCGTAAATAAGGCAAATGACCTTTCAGGTACAGTGCTAGCAACGGGCTTCCCATTTAAGCAAAAGCATCACATTGAAGAATACATGAATGCATTCAGTGCATTATTCGTTCATACAGCAGATATGCGCCGCGCAGGTTCTGCAGCGCTAGATTTAGCTTATGTTGCAGCGGGTCGTGTTGATGGTTTCTTCGAAATTGGATTAAAGCCTTGGGATACTGCAGCAGGTCAACTACTTGTTAAAGAAGCAGGTGGCTTAGTAACTGATTTTGCTGGCGGCAACAACCAAGATAAGTCAGGCAATATTGTATGTGGCGCACCAAAACTTGCACAAGCGATTGTGAAAGAGCTTCGTCCACATTTAAGCGATGCATTACTTAAATAATTGCATGCTTTAACTAGGTTTTATAAATAAGGAAGCACATTGCTTCCTTATTTTTTGTACCAAAGCGCCTTATTTTGCAACAGCGCTGTATTTGTGAAATAGTCATTTTCTAAAAAATGTATTTTGCGCTTCGCTAAGTTTAATTGACTCAGCCCTTCAGCAAAATAATCATCAAACAACTTATCAAATCGACCATCAGCAATCATTTCTGTTAACCCAGCTTGCAGTGCATTGGCTAACGCCGTTTTTTCTTTATTTACAAAAAAGTAGAATGCCGCAGGATAATGTATTAAATGTGCTGTCTCTATCGCCAAACCAAGTGGCTTAAACTCTGCTAGTTCATCTTGAATTTCAATGACAGAGCGTGGGAAATAATCCACCAGCCCACGAGAGACTAAAGTAAACATGGGTTTATAATGCGCAAATGCTTTTACTCTGTAGCCATTTTGCGCAAGAATTTTAGTATCGGGCCAATCGTGTCCCTGAACCGCAGTAAACTGCTTTAGCTTGTCGCTATCAATCGTAGTAAAGTCGTTTTGCCGATCGTCTTTAATCAGCGCAATACGTTTACCAATCAGTCCTTTAAAAATAGGAATTGGAATTGCGGTGGCAATGGCTTCGCGGTCAGGACTCGTCATACCCCAATGAATATCTACATCACCTTGGCTGAGTTTTAGTAAAGTACGCTGTTGGTGTGGGTGTACAGGCACATGTTGTAATTGGTAAGGCTGATTGGCCAGCGCCAATTCTAATAGGCTAACAATGTAATCATCTCTTGAGTATAGCTTACGCTGCTCTTTGGCAACTTTCACGATTTCTGTTGCTGCGACTGAGCAGGTTGAAAGTGAAATAAGCACTATAAAACAATATGGTACATTTATTCTCATATTACTTGCCCCAAACATAGCTCAAGTAATAATAAGTTAAAACAAGTTATTGCTTAGGTAAAGCGATTGTTTTTCAATCGCCACGAATAGATTATTTTGCTACCGGTAGTCTGACTATCGCCATGGTCGGGCGACGGCGTTTGCAAATAAACAAGTGACTAGTTACAAAACGCTTAGCTTCCTTTTTAGCATCGGTTGCCAGCGCTGCCACTTGATGGCTGTTTTCGCAGTGCTCAATATCAGGATTAACTAAACCAATAGACAAGGTTAATAAGGGCACAAACTTTTTTTCACCCTCGCGGTTGGTTGCCCAATAACCCCCTGCTGCAACGTGCTCTGGCGTAAAATAGGCTCTAACGGCGGTTTCAAACTCAGATATTATTTTACGACACAGCGCTTCACCTAAGTCACTAGGACACACCAACATAAAATCATCGCCACCAATATGACCAATAAAGCAGCCTTTTTGATTACACACTTGGCGGCAAATTTCAGCAAGCAATTTAATTACCATGTCACCACTGGCATAACCATAGAGATCGTTAAATTGCTTAAAGTGATTTAAATCGATATAGGCCAGTTCGAAATCTTGTCGCGCATTTAAGCGCCGTTCAATATTATCATTAATTGCCACATTACCCGGCAACATGGTCAACGGGTTGGCATGCTGCGCGTTTTTAATTTTCTCGTCAGTAATGTGTTTTAGAATATCGCGAATAGCGACAACGCCAACGTATTGCCCTTCTTGTGTCACAATAATATAGCGGCGTATATCAAAATCTGAGTCAGTAATTTTTTGACTTACTGAGTCTAGCGCTGTGAATCTATCAACCACTAATGGCTGGTGATCCATGACTTCATCGACTGAGCGCTTAGAGTGTAGCGCCGCGCCATAGGTTGACGAAAATATTTCGGCAAGTTGATCTCGGTGTAATATGCCAACGGGTCGATTATCTTGATTAAGTACTACTAGGCTTTGCAATAACTTATCTTGCTCGAAGTACTTCTTCGCCACACCACAATTAGTAGTGACAAAAATAGACTGCTGGCTTAGTAATAAATTGCCAATAAAAGGGGAATCGTCTTTCGTATTGCGTGGCATATCCACTAATTTTTGCGCTGCAATGCATTCATCAAAACTCTGACACGGCGAAAGTACCGGGCGTTCAAGCAAAAAGCCTTGTGCTAGTTCAACACCCAGATTTTTTAACAGTGTTAATTCTTGCGTGCGTTCTATACCTTCAGCTATTACTCGCGTATTAGTGATTTTTGCGAGCTCTAAAATCGAACGTAAAAACTCTTTTTTCACCACACTTTTATCGCAATGATCGATAAAGTAGCGGTCAATTTTAACGATGTCAGGCTTGAGTTCAGACCACTGCTTTAGGCCGCTGTAACCCGAACCAAAGTCATCAATCGCAATATGCAAACCTAAATCACGGTAATGTTTAATCGCTTCGAATAATAAGTCGCTTTGTGCCAGCGGCTCCCGCTCAGTAATCTCAATCACAACCCGTGATGTGGCTAAGCCGTGCTTAGCAAGCAGTTGCAAAGTTTCACCTTTTGGGTGCGCAGCCTCTAGTAATGCAGACGGACTTACATTGATAAACAATTTCCCAGGCAACCCTTGGGCAACAAAGTTTTCAATGGCTTTTTCACGACAAAGAAGCTCTAGCTCTGAGAGGCAGGCATCTTTTTCAGCTTGGGCAAAGAGTTCGACAGGGCTAAACAAACTTGAATTTTCAGGGCCTCGCGATAAAGCTTCGTAGCCGAGCACCGTTTCTTTTTCAATATCAAGAATGGGTTGAAACAGCGTTGTGATCTGTCGCTTTGACAGAATCGCTTTAAGGCTGATCGATTGTTTCAAGTTTTGCATAATTCACCTCTTTACGGATGGCGAATATAACAAGAGATAATGACAGAATTATTTCAAAAGCTAAGTATCAGAAAAGGTTGTAATTATTTCACTTTATAATCACAACCTTTTGAAATTTAGGTTAGTTTAATGCTTTTTCAACCTGAGAAAAGTGTGCAATAACTTCAATAATTTCCATTTCTGCACTTTCACGCATTTCTGCAGTGTTAATCCCGATTGTCGCCATTGCTTGTACCGTTGCAGGATGCACTAGTAAGTCCTTCGCATGGTAACAGTTAGGGTCGTCAAACTTAGGCAGTTTACCGTCTTCATGATAGCCTGACTCGATCTCTTCTAGCGGTAAGGTTGGAATGATATCCGCCGCATTGTTAAGCGCTGTTAAATACTCAGTACACTTTGGATGTTTATTTATAAACTGCGTAATGATCGTTTTAGAACCTGCCACTAACTCAGCTGACTTAGCAGCGATTTCAGTATCTGGCTTAGCTTCTTTAATCATTGTCACTAGTGTTTTAGCACCCTCTTTGTAGTCTGCTAACGTTTGATTAGCTGTAGGTGCTTTTGCTACTGCTTCGGCGTTAGTTTGTGGTTTATCACCACATGCTGTTAAAAGTGTCATTGCTGCAAAACTAGCAAGTACAGTTAGCTTTTTCATTTTAATGCCTTTGAGAATGTTTATCATTTTCAGTATCATACTAAAGACGAAAAAAAAGGCCAGTGTTAACACCGGCCTTTTTCAGAATTATTACAAAATTACCAAATAATTATGGCATATTGTCAAATTCAGCACCTTCTTTCTCAACTTCTTCAGGGATCAGATCTTCTTTGCTGATGCCCATCATTACTGCAACAGAGCTTGCTACGTATACAGACGAGTAAGTACCAATAAATACACCAAATAGTAATGCAGTTGCGAAGCCATGAATGGTTTCACCGCCCCATACAAAAAGCGCCACAAGTACTAAAATGGTTGTAATTGATGTTACTAACGTACGGTTTAACGTTTGCGTTAGTGAAATATCAACAATTTCAATGGTATCGTCGATACGGATTTTACGGAAGTTCTCACGAATACGGTCCGACACAACAATGGTATCGTTGAGTGAGTAACCTATAACCGCAAGTACCGCTGCTAATACAGTTAAATCAAACGGTAAACCTAATACTGAGAATAAACCCACCGTTAATAGAACATCGTGTGCAAGTGCTGCTACCGCACCAATTGCAAAACGCCATTCAAAGCGCAGTGCAACGTAAAGCAAAATACAGATTAGCGCTGTTAACATCGCTAAACCACCTTGCTCTTTAAGGTCTTCACCAACGCTTGGACCAACAAACTCAATTGAGCGGATCTCAACTTTTTGGCCAGTCTGTTCAAGAATCTCGAGTACTTGGTTACTGATCATGTCGGCTTTTTCACCTTCACGTGGCTCAAGACGAATTTTTACGTCCTTACTTGAACCAAATAGCTGTACCTGTGCATCAGGAAAGCCATTTTCGTGTAGCGATGAACGCACAACTTTAAGGTCAGCGGCTTGTTCAAAGCCAACTTCAACCGTTGTACCACCGGTAAAATCCAAACCAAAGTTCATACCTTTGGTAAAAAACGAAACAAATGAAGCGATAATCAGCAGAGTTGAAATTGTCATTGCCGCTTTGCGCAATGACATAAACTTAAGTGTTTCATTTAACTTTAATAATTGCATCACACTCTCCTAGATAGATAACTTCTCAATGCGCTTACCGCCGATTAACGCGTTAACAATCGCACGCGTACCAACAATCGCAGTGAACATTGACGTTACAATACCGATAGCAAGAGTGATTGCGAAGCCTTGAATAGGACCCGTACCAATTGCGTACAAGATCACGGCTGCAATTAACGTTGTGATATTGGCATCAAAAATGGTGCTAAATGCACTGTCGTAACCATGGTGAATTGCTTGTTGAGGACTGCGCCCTTCAGCTAATTCTTCACGAATACGTTCAAAAATAAGTACGTTCGCATCTACCGCCATACCAACGGTAAGTACGATACCGGCAATACCCGGTAAGGTAAGTGTTGCACCCGCAAGTACTGACATTGCACCAACAATTAATACCAGGTTTAAGCCAAGTGCAATATTCGCAATCAAGCCAAAGCCTTTGTAGTAAAGCAGCATAAATACCAGTACGAAAACAAAACCAAGCACTACCGCAGTAATCCCTTTTTCAACGTTTTCTGCACCCATGCTTGGACCTATGGTACTTTCAGCAACAATTTGAATTGGCGCAACAAGTGCACCTGCACGTAGCATTTCAGATAAATGCTGCGCTTTTGCTGGAGTATCAATACCGGTAATTTGGAAACGACGACCTAAGCGCTCATTAATGGTTGCTTGGTTAATCACTTCTTCGTGTTTGATTGGTGGTAACGCTTTACCGTTTTCATCTACCTTACCCGATGGACGGTATTCAATGAATACAATCGCCATTAAGTTACCAACTTCGTCTTTAGTAAACGCAGCCATTTTTGAGCCACCTTTACTATCAAGTTGTAAGCTAACTTGCGGACGCTGGTATTGGTCATAACCCGCTTGTGCGCCGGTAATGTGTGAGCCTTCAAGCATTACGCGTTTTTTAAGTAAAACTGGACGACCAAACTGATCATTGATTACTTCTGAGCCCGGCGGCATACGACCTGCTAATGCATCGCGTACGTCGTTATCTTGGTCAACCATTCGCAGTTCAAGCGTCGCTGCTGAACCTAAAATTTCTTTCGCACGTGCTGGGTCTTGAATACCCGGTAATTGTACTAAAATACGCTCTTGGCCTTGGCGCTGAACATTTGGTTCTGCAACACCAATTTGGTTAATACGCTTACGAATAATAATTAAGTTTTGTGAAATTGCGTAATCGCGAATTTCTTTTAACTTAGCTTCAGTTAAACGCGCAGTAAACGCTAGCTCATTGCTGCGGTCATCGCGAAACTCAAGGCTAGGATTGTTCTTTTGCAAATAACTCTCAGCGGCGTCTTTGTCTTCTTCATTACGGAAAACTAATTGCACGCGATCGGCGTTTGCTACTTCACGAATGCTGCGGTAGCGAATTTTTTGCTCACGTAAGTCAGAGCGGAAATCTTGCTGCATCTGCTTTAACTGATTATTGATAGCAGTACGCATATCAACTTCCATCGTAAACTCAACGCCACCACGTAAATCTAAGCCTAACTTCATCGGCGCACCGCCCAAGTTTTCAAGCCATGCCGGCGTTGAAGGAGCAGAATTTATAGCAGCGATATAGTTAGCGCCTAGACTGTCGCTTAGTTGGTCTTTCGCTTTTAACTGTGTTTCTACATCATTAAAACGAATTAAGATTTGCTCATTTTCTAGTTTGATTGATTTAGCATCAAATCCATCGTTCGTTAAAATTGTTTTTACTTTGTCGAGATCCGCTGTTTCAATCACAGCGCCTCGCGCACCTGAAATTTGTACGGCAGGATCACTACCGTACATATTTGGTGCAGCGTAAAGCATACCAAGCAATACAACTGCTACCACCATCAAGTACTTCCATAATGGGTACTTATTAATCACAACTTATTCCTTTGATTAAAGTGCTTTCATTGTGCCTTTAGGCAGCACAGCTGAAATTGAACCTTTTTGCACTGTTACGTTAGCTTGATCGTTAAGCGCAACAACAACAAAATCTTTGTCGTCAGATACTTTCACGATTTTACCTACTAAGCCACCAGCAGTAAGTACTTCATCACCTTTCGCCAATGCTGACATTAGGCTCTTGTGCTCTTTAACACGCTTAGCTTGTGGACGGTAAATTAGGAAATAAAATACCAAACCAAAAATACCTAGCATGATTAGCATTTCCATGCCGCCACCAGCAGGTGGCGCACCCGCACTTGCATGCGCACTTGAGATAAATAAACTCATGGTTAATTCCTCTTAAATTTTATTAGTCTTCAATTTGTTTTAATTCAGGTACCGGCATACCACGACGCGCATAGAAGTCTGCAACAAACTCTTCTAGTTTGTTCTCAGCAATGGCATTGCGAAGCCCTTCCATAACACGTTGGTAATAACGTAAGTTGTGGATCGTATTTAAACGAGCCCCTAAAATTTCATTACACTTATCTAGGTGATGTAAATAAGCGCGTGAGAAGTTCTCACAAGTATGGCAATCACATTCTGGATCAAGTGGGCCTGTATCCGTTTTATGCACTGCGTTACGGATTTTAATTACGCCACCGGTAATAAATAAGTGGCCGTTACGCGCGTTACGTGTTGGCATTACACAATCAAACATATCAATACCACGACGAACCGCTTCAACTAAATCTTCCGGCTTGCCTACGCCCATTAGGTAACGCGGCTTATCTTCTGGCATTTTGTAAGCGCAGTGGTCAAGAATGTTAATCATGTCTTCTTTTGGTTCACCTACTGATAAACCACCAAGTGCATAACCATCAAAACCGATTTCTTCTAAACCTTTTTGCGAAATTTCACGCAGTTCAGGGTACATACCACCCTGAATAATACCGAATAATGCTGATGGGTTATCACCGTGACCTTCTTTCGAACGTTTTGCCCAGCGCAGCGATAACTCCATCGAGTCACGCGCTTCTTTTTCTGTTGCAGGATACGGTGTACATTCGTCAAAAATCATCACAATATCTGAGCCCAAGTCGCGCTGCACTTGCATTGCTTTTTCTGGCGATAGCATGATTTTTTCGCCGTTTACCGGTGAGCGGAACATTACACCTTCTTCCGAAATTTTACGCATTTCGCCTAAGCTGAATACTTGGAAACCGCCTGAATCGGTAAGAATTGGTTTATCCCAGCCCATAAAGTCATGTAAGTCACCGTGTTGTTTGATGATTTCAGTACCTGGGCGAAGCATTAAGTGAAAGGTATTACCAAGGCAAATTTCTGCACCTGTGCCTTTTAACTCTTCAGGAGTCATACCTTTAACGGTACCGTAAGTACCTACAGGCATAAATGCAGGTGTCTCTACTACACCACGGTCAAAAATCAAACGGCCGCGACGCGCTTTGCCATCTGTATTGTCTAATTCAAATTTCATAAAAACCTCAAATGCCGGAAAAACAGTCCAACTTTTACTCAACTTCATCAATTGAGCGTAAAATAATCGGTCGATTTTACCTGCTTTGACAGCACAATACTATGGATATAGGGATGAGATAACAGAAATAAAAGTGGAAAGTGAGATTTACGTGTAAAGCGATGTAACAGAGTTACATCGCATCATGTTTTTAAGTGGTGTACTAAATGTCTTTTTTGGTTAAGAACATTGCATCACCGTATGAGAAAAAGCGGTATTTTTCTTCAATTGCAGTGTTGTAAGCATTCATAATATTCTCTTGTCCAGCAAAGGCACTCACAAGCATTATTAGTGTCGATTCAGGAAGGTGAAAGTTAGTGATCATCGCATCTACCACCTGAAATTCGTATCCCGGAAAGATGAAAATATCCGTATCACCATAAAACGGGGCAAGCTCACCTTCTGATTTCATTGCTGCCGACTCTAATGAGCGCATTGACGTTGTGCCCACAGCAACAACGCGACCACCGCGTTCATGACATGCTTTAATTTGTGCAACCACTTGCTCTGGCACTTCAATATACTCAGAATGCATATGGTGATCTTCAATTTTATCAACACGCACTGGCTGGAACGTACCCGCCCCTACGTGCAACGTTACAAAGCCTAAATCAACGCCCTTGTCTTTTAACCTTGCTAATAACGCATCGTCAAAATGAAGACCCGCTGTTGGTGCAGCTACTGCACCCGGTTTTTCACCGTAAACAGTTTGATAGCGATTACGGTCTTTTTCATTATCAGGGCGGTCAATATATGGCGGCAGTGGCATATGACCAATACGGTCTAAAATATCAAGTACGCCCTCTTCACCTTCGAACTTCAGCTCAAATAATTCGCCTTGACGACCTTGCATTACCGCAGTTGCCGTTTCTTCTAAAATGAGCTCGTTACCAACTTTAGGTGATTTATTAGCGCGTACGTGAGCAAGCACAGTGTGTTTATCTACTACACGCTCTACTAACACCTCTACCTTACCGCCTGAGGCTTTTTGACCAAACATGCGCGCAGGAATTACTTTAGTATTATTAAAGATAATCAGGTCGTTTGGATTGATAAAATCTAATACATCGGCAAATGTATGGTGTGTGATTTCGCCACTATTACCTTCAAGCTTTAACAAGCGACTTGCTGTGCGATCTTCCATTGGAAATCGAGCAATTAGTTCATCGGGTAATTCAAAGTTAAAATCAGCAACACGCATTCGTCAGTCTCACTTGGTTATTAGTACTCAGGGCATACTTGGTTAAAGTCGCGCCGATTCTAGTGTTAGTGATGATTTAAATCAAGGAAAACAGGCCGAGCAAAATATAACCTACTGAATGTTAAAGTTTAAGAATCAAGGGCTGAGTAAAATGCCAAATTTACTTGAGTTAACTATCTAAACTAGGTATCTTTTGGCATTTGAAAATCAAAGTTACCAAGGAGTGGTGAACTGATTTAGAGGTGCTGTTTAAATGCCGAATAAGCTTAAATTGCTGGTAGTGACACCAGACATTAAGCTATCAACTCAACTGGTTGATGCATTAAAAAATGTCGATGTATTTGATATTGAGCTAAAGGGTAATAGTTTAGAGGCACTCGATTTACTGAAGAAGCACTCTTTCAACCTAATTATCACCGATCTTGCGATTGGCGAAATTGATGGTTGGCGCTTTTCGCGCATGGTGCGCTCTGGCTTGCTGGCAACTGCAAAAAATACACCTATCGTATTGATACCTCCTACCTATTGTGAACGCATTGCTGAAACAACCGCTCGCGCGTATGGTATTGATGCCATTTTACAGCACGACAAATTAAACAAGCTTCCGCATTTACTCGCTAATATTTTATCTGAACACACCGATAAAAGCAGCCGCTTACCATTGTTACTAGTTGAATCTAACGAACAACGCGCAGCACAAATTCGCCACGATTTAGAACTGGGCTTTGCCATCAGCACAACCGATAACTGCGCCGATGCGCAAACCTTAATCCAGCAATATAACTACGCCATCGTCCTTGTTGATGCTACCCATGGCAGCTTTGAGCGCGTAAATAACTTTTTGCAGCAATTACGTATTCATAAACCGAATCAAGCTGTTGTAACCATTATCGATAGCCAAGATGCTGATTTTGCGGAACAACTACTGCTATTAGGTGTTACCGACTTTATTCGCTTGCCGTTTAATCACAACATTATTAACAAAGTATGTGAGCAGGCTGCGCGTCGTGAAGATTTTATGGTGAGCTATGATGAATTCGCTGAAAAAGTGGAACTGCTCAGTAAGAGCCAGCAGGGTTATAAAGACTTATTCTCTGCCCACCAACGTATTTTAATGCACTTAAATACCTCGGTAATTGAAATTGACCAAGCCCGTAATATTTGTTTTTTAAATCCCGCTTGGGAAGCTTTAACTGGTAATCGATTGCAATCTAGCCTAGGCAAACCGCTAGCCAGCTTTTTCCCTCAACATGAGGCTGAAAAACTCGAAAAGCTCATTTGCGCAATTAATATGAAGCCTGGCAGCAAAGACAAACTAGAACTACAAATAAACCATAAACTTGGCCACCAAATTTGGATTGAGTGCAAGTTGCAATCAATTAAAGAGCGCCAAGCTAAAAGTAATATTACGTTAAGTATCGATAACATTGATGAACGAAAACAAGCTGAATTTAGCCTACAACATTTAGCCCATCACGATACATTGACCAATTTGCACAACCGCTACTTCTTTGACCAACAGCTCAACCTATTTTGCCAAAACGTATCTAACGGGCAACAACATGCACTGCTCTATATCGATTTAGACCACTTCAAAATTATTAATGACTCGCAAGGCCACCAACAAGGCGATAAAGTACTGCAAAAAGTTGCTGAGTTGTTCGAGCAATGTGTTTCTGGCGATGCCTTGGTATGTCGTTTAGGCGGCGATGAGTTTGCCATTATTTTAGAAAATACCGATTTACTCGACGCCCACATGATTGGTGAAAGTTTATGTCAAACCATTGAAAATCAGAGCTTTCGCTTTGGTGAACAAAGCTACTCTATTAGCTGCTCAATTGGTTTAACGCAAATTGACAGTAAAAACAGTGATGCCAGCGAATGTTTAAAGCAGGCCGATATCGCGCTGTATGTTGCTAAAAGCCGTGGCCGTAATATCGTTCATTGCTATTCAGATTCAGATGCAAAAAGTAAGCAGTTACTATCTGGAATAACATGGGCTCACAGTGTAAAAGAAGCGCTTAAAGCACAAAGCCTTACCATGCACTTCCAGCCGATCTGGTGCTACAAAGAGCAAAAAGTAAGTTATTATGAAGCGCTTGTTCGTTTAATTGTAAATGATGAAATTATTTATCCGAACCAGTTTATCCCGTCATTAGAGCTGGTGACTGATATCGATTTACTCGACCAAAATGTGATAGAAAAAACCATCGCGTTGTTAGGTGAATACCCTGAATTAAACAAAGTTGCTATCAACCTTTCTGCACAAGCCTTTAATAACGCCAACCTGTTAAACACCATAGCGCAAAGTTTAAAGCTGCATAATGTAAGCCCAGATAGACTCACCTTCGAAATTACAGAATCAGCGAGTATTAGCAATCTTGTCGCGACCACGGCAATGATCACCCAGCTGCAAAAAATTGGCTGTCAGTTCTCAATTGATGACTTTGGCACAGGCTTTAGTACCTTTAGCTACCTAAAACAATTGCCTGCGAATCAAGTGAAAATTGATGGTTCATTTGTTAAAGATATGACCCAAGATAACATTGATAAAGCGCTGGTTAACGCCATTAAAGACATTAGTCATTCACTCGGTAAAACCTGTGTTGCCGAATACGTAGAGGATAAAGAAACTTTTGAATTACTTAAAGAAATTGGTGTTGACTACGCACAAGGTTACTTTATTGGTAAACCTATGCCAGCGATTGAAATTAAAAAGCTAATAAACACTTCTGAAAACTCAAGCGCTTAACAATTTTTACAAATTAAATTAACAAAACAATAGGAATTCGCCCAAAGATTAAGCTAAACTGGTTTTATATGGACATACAGAAAAATCATTTCATTTGAGAGTGATTTTGCATAAAAACGGGAGGGACGATGGCTCTGTTTATTATTTTACTGCTAATTGCGAATGTCCTGATTTGCTACTTTTGTTACTTTAAAGCCAGTGAAAAAGGCTACCCTAGAGCAATTTTTGCAGGGTTAGGTGCGATTCCTTATTTTAACCTTGTCGTGTTAGTGTATTTACTATTTTTACCTAACGTGAAAGCTGAAAGCTTATTAAATTCTAAAGCCGCTAGTTAAGCGGCTTTTTTGTTTTTACTTACTGTAAATTTATTGCGTACAGTTAAACTTAAAACGTATAACTTTGCGCGCTCGCAAGTAGTTTTTCCGCATTGATATCCCCCACTACACACTGATTAATCTTAGCTTTGCTATAAACAAAAACAAGATCTTCTTTATTACCCGTCGCGTTATCAATAATAAAGTTAACATAGTGATTTTTACTTAAGCTTTTAAGTCCAGCACCATAATCACATAAGGTTTGCGCCAGAGTTTGGCTCGCAATACGAATATTTTGCTTTCTAGTTTCAGCAACTTTTTTATGCTTTTCTTTGGTCGTCGATTTTATTTTATCTTGCGCATCGTCACGCTTGTCACGCACCTGCTCTTTTTCTTTTTCAAGTTTGGCGATCTTTGCTTCGAGCTTTTCAATTTCCTTTTTAACCGACTTTTCTTCTTTATCTTTCAGTGCATGTCTGCGCTCTAAATCTAAATCTCGACGAGCACGCTCTACTTCTCGTAACTGAAATTCAATTTCACGCTCTTGCTGGGCGAACTCACGGATTTTTTCAGAAGACTCTCGTAATGCCTCCATCGCGACATGATACGCTTCGTTAGCAGCTTCAATGCGCATCTCTTCTGCACGAATCATCACGTCCTCATCATGAAACTCGATATCAGGTTCAAGAAAAAAACGTTTCCAGCTACCGAAGCCACCTGATAACCCCGATGCGCTAATACTAAAGACATAGCCTTGGTCTGCGAGATAAGCACCATTGATTTGGCGCACCTTAATACCTGGCTCCGCATTAAGTGATGCCTTTAAGATATTATTCATAATGGTGATTTCTTTTTGGCTTTTAGCGACCGTATTGTTGGCTGGTGTATTGGCAACAACATGACCAGAAAGTAATGCTAGTGAAATCAATAAACTTGCTTTCGTCTTCATGATTAATTCTCCCATAATTGGTTTTTGGCAATTGATGACTGTGGTTGTTGCTCAACCTGTTGTGCCAATTCGTTTAATTGCAGGCGAATCAACGCCTGATCTTGTTGACGTACTCGGTTTAAATCGGCAACCAAGGCGCCAATATCTTCTTTACGCTCCACACGCCCCTGTTCTATGGCTTCTTTAACCAACGCATAGGTCGCCTGTGCGGTGTTTGTCTGCTGCTCTGCCAAAAGGGTTTGCAGCTGCTCATAAGTGACTGTTGGAGCTTGCTTTTGTTGCTCTGCAAAATTAATCACAAAACCACTATCTGAGACGCTGACTTCGGCACGCATAATAACCAAGGAGCACATTAAAACTGAACAGGCTAAAGCTGCTGGTGCAAACCAAGCAATAAAACGATTGCTCTTGGCATCACCGTTCGTTTTCTCGAACCAAGTCGCTTCTCTATTCCACTGTGGAACAGGCGTTTCTTGGTACTTTGCCGAAAGTGACTGCCAAGTCTCACTGTTTTTGAGCATTTCTGCATAAACAGCATCTTGTTCAAGTAATTGACGATCACTTGGTGTAAGCTCACCTGTTTCCAGCCATTTCTCAAAAATACTATCTAAGTTAGCCATTTAACACCTCCAATTCTTGGCGCAATTTGGACAGCGCCGTATACAACCGCGATTTTACCGTATTGGTTGATACATCAAGTTGCTGCGCAATTTGTTCAAACGTAAAGTGTTGAAAAAACTTTAATTCCACCACTTCTTTTTGCGTCCAAGGTAAGCCATTTAATAACTGTAAAACTTGCTTATTTTGCTGCGCCATAAACAACATAAAATCAGCAGATTCGGGTTCTTGCATATCCGCTATCAGCATTTCTTGCTTTTCTTCATCGAGTACTTTTTTAGCGCGATAAAACTCCACGCAACGGCGATTAGTAATTGCGATTGCCCACGTTTTAAAACTCGACTCAAAGCGGTAGTTATCGAGTGAACGATAAATACTCATAAAGCTTTCTTGCATGATTTCGAGTGCGTCGTCTGGGTTACTCACCATACGCAAACAAGTGTGATAAATCGGCTTTTCGTATTGTTTTACTAAATTAAGCCATGCCCGTTTATCACCTTGTTGCGCTTTTTTGATTAACCCTTTTTCACTTTGAAAGAACACATATTCCCCAAGAGTTTTGTTTCTCTGCTTATATAGTCGAGCGAGTGCTAAAAATAGTTTTAAAAATTAAAAATTATTTTATCGTGCACATTTTTCAGTAAAGAACGGCTTTAATTTATCGCACAGTAAGCGGAAGTCGCGTATGCGGCCAGAAGTCTTGCGCCATAAAATTCCGATGTCACGATAAGCTGTATCTTGCGCTGCGCTAAACACCATAGGTTTATGAGATAAAATGCCCGCATTAATTGCCATTTGCGGTAGAAAGGTCACACCAAGTTGACGTTCAACCATACTTAGCAAAGTATGCAAACTTGCAGCTTCAAAGGGGTTTATACACTCACTTTTACTCAAATGACACGCACTCAGTGCATGATCGGTAAGGCAGTGTTCGCGCTCTAGCAAAAACACCGATGATGGTGGTAACAAGTTAAAATCAACCACACCTTCTGCCGCTTGATAATCCTTATGCCTTACAATATTAAATGGGTCTTGTGCCAAAATATGAGTATGAAACTTATTGGTATCATAAGGCAGTGCCAATAGCGCGACGTCAACTTGGCCTTTTTCTAATTTGTCCAATAAGTTATCGCTAGTATCTTCAATTAAAACCAGCTCGAGTTGAGGAAACTCTTTTGCACATAAGTGGTATAAATCAGCCGCAATAAAGCTTGCAACCGTGGGGATAATACCTATGCTTAATTGCCCTTGTAGTGGGTTTAAAAAGCTTTTTGTAAGCTCTTTTACACTAATTGTATCGTCGATTATCTTGCGCGCTCGCTCAACTACTTCTTCACCAATCGAGGTAAACATAATACTGCGGTTTTCACGCTCAATTAGCTGACAACCGAGTGTTTCTTCAAGATTTTGAATTGCGCTACTTAAGGTAGATTGACCAATAAAACAGGCTTCTGCAGCACGGCCGAAATGCTGATACTGGTGTACAGCAAGCAAGTATTGCAGCTGCTTAATACTAGGAAGGTTTTTCATCGTAATAACCGATTAATATTCAAATTAATAACGATAAAAACAAATTAACAATGGAAAATCAATTATGTCACTGAGATTTAATCAATAAATTGCGAGTGCTAACAATTCTGTTAAATAAATTAGCGAATAGAGCCTAGTGAAATGGAAGCCAAACAAGGTTGAATTTATCTTTTAACCTTATGTTACAACGTTAAAATTACAGCGCTGTAAGCGCTATGTGACCTGCTAAATTGATTAGCAAGTTGCTAAACATAAATTTCAGACAAAAAAAGACCCCATTGCGAATCGCATATGGGGTCTTTTCAAGCTAAAAGTCTTTACACTTGAAGGCCAAAAATAGCCGCCAATACATAGTAGATAACAATAGCTAATACCGCGCCTACTGGCAAGGTAATAACCCAAGAAACAACGATATTTCTTACAACACCTAAATTAAGTGCCGCAATACCGCGAGCCATACCAACACCCAGTACCGCACCTACTAACGTTTGTGTCGTTGAAATTGGTAAGCCTGTACCTGATGCAATAACAACCGTTGAAGCAGCCGCAAGCTCTGCAGCAAAACCACGACTTGGTGTTAAGTGCGTAATACCTTCACCAATGGTTTTAATTACTTTCTTACCAAGAATCGCAAGACCGATAACAATACCTAAACCACCTAGTGGTAAAATCCACCAAACGAGTGACGATTTCTTAACGATTTCACCGTTGTGCTCAACAATGCTCACTACCGCAGCAAGTGGACCAATCGCATTTGCTACGTCGTTTGAGCCGTGTGCAAACGCCATACAACATGCAGTTACAATCATTAAGATAGCGAATACTTTCTCAACATTGTTAAATTGCATTTCTTTGTCAGCTGCAGGGTCCATTTTAAGACGAGCGATCAATACTTTACCTAACAGCGCAACTAAAACAGCGGCACCGATTGCGATACCGTACCCCATTGCTGTACCTAGGTCTAAACCGATATGCTTTAAGCCTTTTTTGATTGTTACTAACGCCATAACAAACGCTGCAAGACCCATGTACATAGGCACAAAGCGCTTTGCATTGTTAAGTGGTGAGTCAGTATCAAAAATTAGTTTCTGTGCACTCATAAAGATAAGGTAAGCGATAAAGCCTGAAATAGCAGGTGTAACAATCCAACTACCTACGATACCCGCTACTTTACCCCATTGAATCGCTTCAGAGCCTACCGCAACCAATGCGAAACCAACAATTGCACCAATAATTGAGTGTGTTGTTGATACAGGCCAACCTAAATATGACGCAACAAGTAACCATACACCAGCAGCTAATAGCGCTGAAATCATACCGATCACTAATGACTCTGGTATGGCAACAAATGCCGACGAGTCGATAATGCCTTTACGTATCGTTGATGTAACCTCACCACCAGCAAGATATGCACCAGCGAATTCAAAAATCATTGCGATAATAATCGCTTGCTTAATTGTTAGCGCTTTTGAGCCAACTGACGTACCCATTGCATTGGCAACGTCGTTCGCACCAATACCATACGCCATGATAAATCCCACTACGGCAGCAATCATCACCAAAGTGGTGCCGTAATTTGCAATAATATCCATCAAGTAACCTTTAACTTAATTTTTATATTAATTTAATTAACGTGCTAACATCAGCTCTAAACGTGAACCAACACGTTCAGCGATATCTGCTAAGTCACCTACCCACTCGAGAATTTTGTATAAGAACATTACATCGATTGGGTTTAATTCATTTTCGATTTCACGTAACTGACGACGCAAAGTGATTTGCATTTCATCGGTGTCACGCTCAATTGCGTCGAGCTCTTCTAGCATGTTTTCAACTAATGTCACTTCACGACCACGGAAACCCGTTTCTAATAACTCATCAAGTTCATTGATGGCTTTAGAAGCTTGTTTTGTCGCGTCGATGCAGCGGTTTAGGTAAGTAATAAAATCAGCTTGAATTTGCTCAGGGATTTCCATTTCGCGGCCAAGTACACGACCAGCTATGTCCTTAGCCTTATTAGCAATTTTGTCTTGTTGAGTGATCAGTTCAAGAAGATCTGTACGCTCAACTGGCAGGAATAACCCACGAGGAAGTTGCAAACGAATGTCACGCTTAAGTACATCCGCTTTGCGTTCTAAATCGCGAATATTAATGCGGATCTCAGATGCTTGTTCCCACTCTTTATTAAACGCATGTTGAAAAAAAGTCGTTAACAAAGCACTGGCTTGATGAACAATTTTTATGTGTTCTTCAATTGGTTTGATAGGAGATTTAGCAAAAACCCCTAAAAATGCATTACTAGCCATAATTGACCCTTAAATTTTAAAAGCGCGCAAATTTTACAGGAATCAGCCAAGCGAGGAAAGGCTTTAACATACAAGTATTACAGTAAGTTGAAATTCCTTAACTTAGATTATCAAACAATTAAATTTACGCTAGTTAATAGACAAAAAAAGTTATGAATACCAAAGCAAAAAAGGGTAAAAGCGAAACCACTTTTACCCTTTTAAAATAGTTACTTAACTTATTTACCAATAATATCTCGCTCGATATCGTCTTGCGAGGTATGACGAATGTCCTTGCCTTTTACAAAATAAATTACGTACTCAGCAATATTTTGACAACGGTCACCGATGCGCTCTAATGAGCGTACGGACCACACTAAATCCATAACCTTTGGAATTGAGCGCGGATCCTCCATCATATACGTCATGATTTGACGTGTTAACGCTTCATATTCGCGGTCAACTTTGGCATCTTCTTTGTGCACACGGAACGCTGCTTCGGCATCCATTCGGGCAAATGCATCTAATACATCGTGCAGCATTTGCGACACGTGACGACCCATATTATCGATATTACCTAGCAAACCTTGCTGATCTTTCGCTGTTGATTCAAGTGCTACTTTTGCAATACGACGCGCTTCATCACCAATGCGCTCTAAATCGGCAATGGTTTTAGCAATCGCCACAACTAAACGTAAGTCACTTGCCGCTGGCTGACGCTTTGCAATAATGCGTGTACATTCTTCGTCAATGCTCACTTCCATTGCATTTACCTTGTAATCGCCGTGCTCAACTTTTTTCGCAAGCTCTGCATTACTGTCATTTACCGCATCAAGCGCAGAGTTTAATTGCTGCTCTACCAATCCGCCCATAGCTAAAACATGGTTGCGAACGTTTTCAAGTTCTTGGTTAAAGTTACCTGAAATATGCTTTGAAATATTATGATCCATAACTTTAATCCTTACCCGTAACGACCTGTAATGTAATCTTCAGTTTTCTTTTTCTTCGGCGTAGTGAATAGCGTATTTGTATCAGAGTATTCAATTAGTTCACCCATATACATAAACGCTGTTTGGTCAGACACACGTGCCGCTTGTTGCATGTTATGCGTAACAATTACAACGGTATACTTATTTTTTAAATCGTTGATTAGCTCTTCGATTACCAATGTTGAAATTGGATCAAGTGCCGATGTTGGTTCATCTAACAGTAGTACTTCAGGTTCAATTGCAATTGCACGAGCAATAACCAAACGCTGTTGCTGACCACCTGATAAACCAAATGCGCTGTCGTGCAAACGGTCTTTTACTTCGTCCCAAAGTGCGGCGCCACGTAGTGACGATTCAACGACTTCGTCTAGTTTACGTTTGTCTTTTACACCTTGTAAGCGTAGGCCATAAACCACATTCTCATAAATTGATTTAGGGAATGGGTTTGGACGCTGGAATACCATACCAACATTACGACGAAGCGCTGCAACATCAACACTTTTGTCATAAATGTTCTGATTATGTAGCAAGATTTGACCATCGATACGACAAGTATCAACTAAGTCATTCATACGGTTAATACAACGTAATAACGTTGACTTACCACAACCTGAAGGACCGATAAACGCAGTTACCTGACCCTTTGGAATTTTCATGCTGATATTACTCAGCGCTTGTTTGTCACCGTAGTAAAGGTCTAAGTCTTTAATTTCAAGAGCAGTTTGTTCTGCCGATAAGTTTTCTAAATCAAGCTGTAAGCCAGTTGCAGATTGATTCATTTCTGGAGCAACAGTAATCATTTTTACTAAACCTATTAAACTTTTATCACCGCAGAACAATTAGTGTTCTAACGACCTAAATTTTTCGCGTAAGTGGTTACGAATACCAATTGCTGTGATATTCAGTGCCACAATTACCGCCACTAGTAAAAACGCAGTGGCATAAACTAGCGGACGAGCCGCCTCAACATTCGGGCTTTGGAAACCAACATCATAGATGTGGAAACCTAAGTGCATAAACTTTCTATCTAAGTGTACAAACGGGAAGTTCATATCAACTGGCAGTGTTGGCGCCATTTTTACCACACCTACTAACATCAGTGGTGCTACTTCACCTGCTGCACGTGCAACCGCAAGAATTAAACCTGTCATAATTGCAGGGCTTGCCATTGGTACAATAATACGCCAAATAGTTTCAGCTTTAGTGGCCCCAAGTGCTAATGAACCTTGACGAACTGAGCTTGGAATACGTGATAAACCTTCTTCCGTTGATACAATAACAACCGGTAAAGTTAAAATTGCTAATGTCAGTGCTGACCAAATTACACCTGGCGTACCAAACGTTGGGCCTGGTAATGCTTCAGGGTAGAATAATTGGTCAATGCTACCACCTAGCATGTAAACAAAGAAACCTAAACCAAATACACCGTAAACAATCGAAGGTACACCCGCAAGGTTAATTACCGCGATGCGGATCATTTTGGTAATAGAGTTTTTCGCAGCGTATTCGTGTAAGTAAATCGCAGCAACTACACCAAACGGCGTTACGATTACCGCCATTAACATAACCATAAATACGGTACCGAAAATCGCTGGGAACACACCACCTTCGGTATTCGCTTCACGTGGGTCATCGCTAATAAACTTACCAATTTGCTTGAAGTAATGACCTAATTTAGCCATTAAGCCCATATCGTTTGGTAGTGTTACGTCCAGCACTTGGTAAAGTGGGATAGTAACTAATTCGCCACGCATATCTTTAACAATAACTTGGTCACGCTTTGCCGCATCACGGAACTTAAACAGCTCTTTTTCAAGCACCAAGTATTTCTCACGATAGTCTTTGCGCTGTGCTTCAAACTCCGCTACTTTTTCGTGTGTTAATTCGCCTTTAAGGTCGAGCGCTTTTTCTTTTAAGCGCAAACGCTCTAAGTCATAGTTAATATGACCAATGGGACCGTTTTGCAAATCAAGTGCCGATTCATTAAGTTCAACTGCGCGCTCTACAAGTTGCTCTAGCTCAATTAACTTTTGCGCTTCAGCGACAACGTTACCGTCTTTGACCACACTTTCAATGTAACCGTAAAAGTTACCGTTTTTACTACGCTCAAATACCGCTAATTGGCTCGGGGTAGATTGCTCAATAATATCCGTTGCTAAAATCCAACGGAAATCTAGGTCTACGTATTCACGGTTACCTGTTTTAATCAGTAAACGTTCTACTTCTTCACCCGTAAAACCGTGTAAATCAACATTCGCCGCTTTTAAGCGCTCAACGGGCACCATTTCACGGTCGTAAATTTCACCGATAACGGTTTCTTTAACGTCGCCACGGTGCATTTCAAACTGCGTTACTTCGGACGGCCAAAAGAACCCTAAACCACGACCTGCAATCATTGCCAGTAGGCCAATTACCGAAATTAAGCTGATACTTACTGCACCACCTGTCATCCAGATCCAAGGTGAGCCAGATTTAAACCACTGCTTCATTTATTAAATCTCCTAACCTTACAGTGAACTATACTTTTCACGTAAACGCTGACGAACAAATTCAGCAATCGTGTTAAAGATAAAGGTGAATATAAACAGTACAAATGCTGCTAAGAATAAGATGCGGTAGTGCGTGCTGCCTACTTCTGATTCTGGCATTTCTACCGCAATGTTTGCTGCAAGCGTACGCATACCTTGGAAAATACTCCAATCCATAATCGGCGTGTTACCTGTTGCCATCAATACAATCATGGTTTCACCAACCGCTCTGCCTAGACCCATCATCACTGCCGAGAAAATACCTGGGCTTGCTGTAAGTAATACTACGCGAACAAGCGTTTGCCACTGCGTTGCACCAAGTGCAAGCGAGCCATTCGATAAGTGCTTAGGTACACTAAACACCGCATCTTCAGCAATTGAGAAAATCGTTGGAATAACCGCAAAGCCCATCGCAATACCCACAACTAACGAGTTACGTTGGTCAAAATCAATGCCTAACTCGTTAGTAATATAACGACGTACATCACCATCAAATACCCAAAGCTCTACCGCAGGGCTCAGTGCAAACGAGATATAACCTGCCAGTAATACCACTGGAATGAGTAAGATAGAGTGGCTACCGTCTGGCACTTTGTGGCGAATCGATTCTGGTAAGTTTTGCCAGAAGAATGCTGTAAGTATTATCGCCAACGGCGTTAATACTAAAATCAGCATAATTGCAGGTAAGTGAGATTCAATCAGAGGTGCTAACCAAAGACCCGCTAAGAAACCTAGAATTACGGTTGGTAATGCTTCCATAATTTCAACCGTTGGCTTAACAATTCGACGCTGTTCAGGCGACATAAAGTAGGCTGTGTAGATAGCAGCAGAAAGCGCAATGGGAACCGCAAATAGCATCGCATACATTGCCGCTTTAATTGTACCGAATGAGATTGGTACTAAAGATAACTTAGCTTCGAAATCATCACTTGCCGATGTAGACTGCCAAATGTAAGCAGGTTCAGGGTAGCCCTCGTACCATACTTCTTGCCATAATGCCGACCAAGATACTTCAGGATGCTCATTTTCAATATCAACAACAATCAGTTGATTACCCGACAGCATTAATGCAGCGTTTGAACGTGGTGACACCGCAAATAAATCAATTCCCGCGTCTGCTACTTTACCCGACCATAGCTTATTTTCACTGGTAGTGTAGTAAAGCGACACATCACCTTGGTTATTAGTGCTAAAGAATGTACGGCGATAGTATTCACTGTACAATCCTGAAATTTCTTTATCACCACTTGCAAAAGCACGGATTTTGGCGAACTTACGACCCGAATCACCATTAATTTCAAACCACTGTGAAATTTCACCGTTGTCGTTAACTAACATTAATGAGTTAGCACCTGACAATAATTGCATTTTAACTAGGTTGGCATTCTCTTGATTCGCGGCAAGCACTTGAATGCGTGTAATATCTTCAATGTCACGCGTATTGTAGATATAAACTTTATTAGCAACACGCACAAATGCACGGCTAAAGTCAGGTGAAATTAACAATTCATCCACTTTGCCTTCAACAGGAATTTCCGCGGTTTCACTTGACCATTCCATTTCACCAGAGAACATATTTTCTTCTGCTGCTAGCATGCTAAACAGCAAGCGTTGATCACCGGTTAATGCAAGTACACCAAGTTGATTATCATCGGCAACATAGCTAAACGCGAATTTACGAATTGATGCACCTTCGTCATCAATCATCACTTCACTTTCACCTAGTGGATACGCAATACTTGGCTTAATGGTACGGCTATTGTTAGCAAATCCTACTTCAAATTTCGGGTTAACAACTTTAATTGCGCCATTTTCAAGACCATAAGCATACATCGCCTGGTGCGGTGCAGTGCGTGCAAAGCTGGTAACTTCTGCATCAAATTCCACATTATAGCTTGTTAGCTTAGTGCCGAATTTATCACCTTTAATGGTGTAGTAACTTAGCTCGCCAGCTGGTGTGAACAAGTAAGCGATTTCACCTTGCTCTTCCATACCTGCCGCAACGTACTCTTGCGTTTCAGGTAAAGCAAATTGATTTCTCACTTCAACATGTGATGACGCGAAAATAGGCTGTACTACATACAACAGATAAAAGAAGATCAACAATAAGGCAACCAGTACTAATGTACCACCTGCCGTAATACTGTATTTGGCGACTTTATCTTTGATCAGTCTGTTTCTATTAGTATTGAATTCAACACTTGGCGGATTGGAACTCATCCATTGGCCCTTACAAATAGAATTAGGATTTAGTTGGCGTGCATTATATTTTGTCAAGATGACAGAAATGTTACAGAGAGTGAAATATTTCGTTTTTATGACCAAAAAGTTACACCGATTATTTAACAAAATTTGACAAAATAAATTGGACAAAAGGCAGGCAATCATCAATACTTAAACTGCTCTACACCTCCATTTAATCCTTTGAATTAGCTAACAATTATTTCTTAATTTGTGTAGAGAGGGTTGCGCTAATTACATTAAGAGACATAAATATGAAGCAGTTAGTATTAACAATTATTGGTCCTGACCGCTCAGGTCTAGTAGATGAACTATCCTCAGCGGTTTTAGCTAACCATGGCAATTGGTTAGCCAGTAATTTAAGCCACCTTTGTGGCCACTTTGCCGGAATTTTGCAGTTAGAAGTACCTGAAGAACATTTATCGGCACTCGAGGGCGCAATTCACGCCATTCCCGATCTCGAAGTAAAAATTGAAGCAGGGCAAGAACAAGTAACCGACACAAGTCAACAGCTTAACTTTGTTATTACCAGCAATGACAGACCGGGTATAGTACAAGAGCTTTCAAGTGTGCTACGCCATAAAGGCGCCTCAATTATTCACTTTAACTCTAAGCAACAAAGCGCTCCTAATTGGGGTGTGCCTCTGTTTAACGCAGAAGCCCGGGTAGAATTGCCTGCCGGTTTAAGTAAAGATGATGTAGTTGAAGCGCTCGAGTCTATTACGTCTGACTTGATTGTGGATATTGAAACCGAAGCTTAGCGTTTACGATTATCTCATCCGAGTTAAGGTTAAATAAAAACGTAAAAAAGGGAGCAAATGCTCCCTTTTTCATAAAAAATTCACAGCGCTAAATTATAAATATTTCGCTAAATACTTTTTAAATATTGGATCTTTACCAGCCAACTCTCGCTGCTCCGCTAAAATATCATGCAATATTTGATTTGATGTAAGCGGGTTTGCTAATACAACGCGAAATACCACTGTCGGTAAATTATCGTACTGATATGGTGTTAAACGTGTACGCGATACAAATGAGCGCCCAGCTTCACGCTGACGTTTTTGCATGCTCGCAGTAAAACGATTAAGTGCTGCGTAAATATCTAACTTAGTTTGTTCATCCGCCGTTTTAAGTACTTCTTTAATTTTTTCCGGTACATAGCGATAGGTTAATAAGCAAAGTTCTGGTTCAGTAACCAGTTCAAAGTCATCTGTTTGCTTAATAAGTTCGGCAAAATAACGCGCTTTTTCGAGGCTTTTATCAATTAACATTTCATAGCCTTTGCGACCAATAATTGATAAACACGCATGCACTAACATAGCCATACCAGGACGACTCCCTTCAAGGGTGTGTGAGCCTAAATCTTTCGAGCCTTTACGTAAGATATATTCAGCGTGGTGTTCTACCACATTGACTGTATCTGGCTCTTTGAAAAGCACAATACCTGCGCCCATTGGTACATACATTTGCTTATGTGCGTCAATGGTAATTGAATCGGCACGTTCGCAACCAGCTAATAACCCACGCGCATTATTAGACAGCATGGTTGCACCACCCCAAGCGGCATCAATATGAAAGTGACAATTGATTTCTTCAGCTAGGTCTGCCATTTCATTAAGCGGGTCAATATTGCCTGTTTCAGTTGTGCCTGCAACACCCACAATTGCCATCACCTTAATACCTTTTTCAGCCAATTCGTTAGCCTTTTCACGCATTTTAGCAAGATCAACACGGTTATTATGATCTGTTTCGATAGATACAATATTGCTGCGACCGATGCCTAACACATCAGCAGCTTTACCAAGTGAGTAGTGACCACGCTCTGAAACTAAAATAGCTAATCCTTTGTAGCCATAATGCATCATAGCCGCAACTAAACCATCGCTATTTATGCCATTAAAATCGCCATCTGGTTTAAGCAGTTTATTGCGCGCAACCCAAAGCGCTGAAATATTGGCAACCGTGCCGCCTGAACAAAATGCACCTAGCGCATTTTTAGCGTTATGCATCCACTTACGGTAAAAGGCATCATCTTTGCCGTAAACCATGTGGTGCATCATACCCAATACTTGACGTTCTAATGGTGTAAATGCTTTAGATGTTTCAATTTTTACCAGATTTTGGTTTAACCCCACCATCAACTTTGACAGAGGTAAAACAAAATGCGGTAAGGCCGAAGTCATATGACCAATAAAGCTCGGTGCGGACGTGTGTACTGAATGCGCCACCAGCTTTTCCATTAACTCTTGGGCGTGCTCAGATACAAAACGAGGTTCTTCAGGGATATTTGCAGCTTGGAAATCTTTTTCAATTTCATGCAAAGGCTTTTCAACCGCTGCAATATTTTCGTTAAGAAAGCCTGCTAAGTTACTAGATATTTCTTGCTCAATTTTAGCCAAAGTCGAGCCCGGCGCCTCTGGCACCGTAAAAATTCGCATTAAGCTTTCTTCAGACGCTATTGCTGGGCGCACTGCTTGACGTGTTTCATCAACCATACTACTCACTTTACCCAAAAAGTGTTCAAACATATTCATAAAAAAAGGCAGTCAACTCTACTTCAATTACAAGAAAAAGTCTCGCAATTTGCACAATATCTCCATCTACTGCTGTAAAAAACACACTAAATTGACTATTATAAGGTGTTTCAAAACAACATAACCCTTTGCTTGCTATACAGTAAAGCAGTATTTTTCAATTGCGGCAAAAATTAGTTTTAGGCAAGGATGCGCATGTATTATTCAAATCAAGGAATTCGTTGGCTTTTTTTGGCGGGCGTACTGTTTTTAGCAAGCCTTGGCGGCTATGTTTATTACGTTTATTCACACACCTACAACGACATTTTAAAAGAGGTTGATGCTAAACTCTTAAACGCAGCACAAAGTGTTAAATTCATTCTCGGTGACGAATACCACGACAATATTACCGGCCCCGACCACATTGATGAAAAAAGCTACCTATTAAAAAGCAAACAACTCTCTGAGTTTGCCAGCAAGCTCGAACTCGAATACGTTTACGCGATGATAAAAGAAGGCGATCAAGTTTACTTCTCTGCATCTAGTTATACTAACGAGGATATTAAAAACAATAAGCTTACTTATTTTTATGATCTTTACCCTGAAGCAACACAATTAAACGTTAAAGCATTTTATTCAACAGAGCCTTTATTCGAGCATTCAGAAGATCAGTGGGGCCATTTCCGCACCATATTTTTACCGTTTCAAACAAAAGATGGGCGCACCTATTTAACTGGCGCCGACATCACCATTAAAGATTTAAATGAACAGCTTGCAGCAAGTGTTAGCCAAGCGGTAATCACCGCAAGTTTCTTTTTCTTTATCGCAACTTTAGTGGGCAGTGCTTATATTTATCTACTAAAACAAAACTTAACTCGCGATCCCGTTACGGGCTATCCAAACCATATTGCACTGGAAAGAAAACTGCAAAGCCATTCACCACTGCACATGCAATTGGCCATAGTATTAATTAGTAATCTTGAAGATATTAACGGTTTTTACGGCTCCCACATTGGTGATGAAGTAATGCAAAAACTGCTAGCACGTTTAAATAAGTTAAAAAGCACAGAATGTCACCTGTATCGCTTATCAAGCAATAAAATAGCATTGCTATCGCCCAACTTAGACAGCAATGCCTGTTTAAAACTCGTCGAAAATCTTAATAAAAATGCGCCTTTATTATATGACCCATTTATCTACGTGACCTTATGTGCCGGTATTGCCACTGGCAATAAAACACTGTTAGTTGAAAATGCACGTATTGCAGTTGAACAAGCTAAACGTAGTCGTGAACTTGTGGTGTTTTACTCCGATGCAATGAACATTATTAAAAATCAATATCAGCACAACTTAAAAATTGCCAAAGATGTGCGAGAAGCATTTAAAAATGGCCAAGTTGAAGCGCACTTTCAGCCAATACTCACTATCGACGGTAACGAAACCTTAATGTACGAAGGCTTAGCACGCATTAAGATTAACGATGCTTTATATGAACCTGATTACTTTTTATCTGTCGTAAATCGCAGTCGCATGGATGGGCAATTAACTCGCATGGTTTTTCTTGATTGCGTTAAGCGCTTTCGCCAAACTAATTTATGCTGGAGCATGAATTTAACTGCGCAAGATATGTTAGACCCAAGCCTGGCGCAGTTTCTTGATGATGAATTAAAGCGCTACCCTACACCGCACCATATTTCATTTGAGCTTATCGAAACCGAAGCGATTGCCAACCTAACGGAAATCAAAGGCTTTGTAGAAATGGTAAGAAGACACGGTGCTAAGGTCTTTATCGATGATTTTGGAACTGGCTATTCTAATATTTCGAATATTCTTAAACTAGAAGTCGATGGCTTGAAAATCGATCGCTCTTTAGTCTCACAAATTACCAAAGACGATGAAGTGTTTTTATTTATTCAACACATTGCCAATTTTGCTAAGGAAGTGAACTTAACCTTGATTGCAGAAGGCGTTGAAAACAAACTCGTTGCAGATAAACTCGCAAAAGCGGGCATTAAATACGTGCAGGGCTTTTACTACGCAAAGCCAGCTCGAGAGCTGGCTCACATATCACAAACTGCTAAAGCGAGTTAAGGTCAATTTTCAGTCGGTGGCTTTGTTGACCACTGGCCCAGTATTTTCGCTCAAATGGCGTAATTGCTGTGTCTGCACTATATGGAGTTACAGACACATCCACGCCAGCTAAACCAAGGGCAAACGCAAACTCATCTACATACGTTTGCCAATTACTTCTTAGCTCAAGTTGACCACCAATTTTCACAATATAAGGAAATACCGGTGCACCATGCCAACGGCGCCCTAAATGTTTAGCTTTAGGCCACGGATTTGGATACAACAAGTAGTGATGTGTCACTTGCCATTGATGCTCAACCACTAAGCGCCAAAAGTCATTTAAATCTGCACGTACTAATAAGTACTGACCGTTTTCAGTTTGCTTGTATTCAACATCATGTTTTTCAATACGATGTGCCGACTTATCAATACCTATAACTAATGCATCTGGGTGCTTGCGCGCTAAATTAGCTGTACTTTCACCTACACCGCAGCATGAATCGAGAATAATCGGCCCAGCAAATTGCTGTACCTTCTTATTTACCTCATCAAAAGCCGTTTGCGTATGCGCTGCAATCGGCTTTTTAAACTCAGAACTTAGGTGCTTACGTACCACTTCTTCTAACTTTTCATTTAGTCCTTGTTGATTCGAACTAATACTTCTTGAATTTGCGTCAGACATAATTTTAGTGGCGAATGCCAACCCCTTTATCAATTAAACGGTATGCAACAGCAAATAACGCACTGATAAACCCAATAATTACTGCAAATGCCGTTGTGATATCTACATCAGATACCCCTAAAAAGCCGTACCTAAATGCATTAACCATATAAATAATTGGATTAAATTGTGACACTCCTTGCCAAAAATCAGGTAACAAGGTGATTGAATAAAACACGCCACCTAAATAGGTTAGCGGCGTTAAAACAAAGGTGGGAATAATGCTGATATCGTCAAAGCTATTAGCGTATACCGCATTAATTAAACCACCAAGCGCAAACACGGCCGCGGTCAGTAATACAGTGGCAAAAATAACAGCAACGTTATGAATTTGAATATCAACAAAAAACAGCGACAAAATAGTTACGATAATGCCAACACATAGGCCGCGCGCCATACCGCCGCCCATATAGCCTAGTACAATAATGTAAGTGGGCACTGGTGAAACTAGCAGCTCCTCAATGCTTTTTTGAAATTTCGTTGAATAGAAGCTCGATGCCACATTGGAATAAGAGTTGGTAATCACCGACATCATAATCAGACCCGGTACAATAAACTCCATATAGTTAAAGCCACCCATATCACCAATACGTGAGCCAATTAGGTTGCCAAAAATAACAAAATACAACGACATGGTAATGGCTGGTGGCACTAAGGTTTGTACCCAAATCCGGGTAAAACGAATACACTCTTTTATCCAAATGGTTTTTAACGCAGTAAATTGACTACTCATAATTATTGCTCGCGCCCCTTTTCAACAATCGCAACAAACAGCTCTTCTAATCGATTCGCTTTATTACGCATACTTAGCACCGTGTTGCCTGACGCACTTAACGCATCGAATACACCATTTAACCCTTGTGATTTCTCCACATCGACTTCGATGGTATGGTCGTCAATTTCACGAGTTGTGTAACCATCGAGTGAAAATGCCGATGTTGGTTGCTTTAAATCAAGAATAAAGGTTTCTTTATCAAGCTTTGCCAATAACGACTTCATATTGGTGTCTTCAATAATTTGGCCTTTATCGATAATCGCAATGTTTTTACACAACATTTCCGCTTCTTCAAGGTAATGAGTAGTGAGAATAATGGTAACGCCTTGCTGATTTATCTCTTTTAAAAATTCCCACATCGAACGGCGCAGTTCAATATCAACACCTGCCGTGGGTTCATCTAAAATCAGCAGCTGTGGTTTATGCATTAACGCACGTGCAATCATTAAACGGCGCTTCATACCACCTGATAAGGTACGCGCTTGCTTATCTTTTTTATCTGCAAGGCCAAGTTGTGCAAGCAATTCATCAGCACGCTTATGTGCTTCTGCGCGTGGCACGCCATAGTAACCGGCTTGGTTCACTAAAATTTGGTTAAGTGTTTCAAACTGACTAAAGTTAAATTCCTGTGGTACTAACCCTAAATTAGTTTTAGCCTTGCCAAGGTCAGTATCAATATCATGACCAAATACTTTTACCGTGCCTTTAGTTTTATTAACAAGTGAAGAAATCACGCCAATTGTGGTTGATTTGCCAGCACCATTTGCACCTAACAGTGCAAAAAAGTCGCCTTTTTCAACCGTTAAATCAATTCCTTTAACAGCTTGAACACCGTTACTGTAGGTTTTTTCTAAACCAACAATTTCGAGAGCTTTTGTCATTGTGTTTTGCGTTCCAATTTTGGATGGGTTAATTAGCAGCCGTAGCCCCAACGTTTAGCTAACGTATGCTCAATAGATAAATGATCTAAAATGCGCGCCACCATAAAGTTAACCAAGTCTTCAATTGAACTTGGGTTATGATAAAACCCAGGTGCTGCAGGCATAATAGTTACACCGAGTTGCGCCAACTTATGCATATTTTCAAGGTGAATAGCACTAAGCGGTGTTTCACGCACCACCAGCATTAATTGGCCTTTTTCTTTGATCACCACGTCCGCGGCACGCTCTAATAAGTTGTCAGATGCGCCATGACTAATCGCCGACACCGTACCTGCGCTGCATGGGCAGACAATCATCTTTTTAGGTGCAGCACTACCGGATGCTACAGGGCTAAACCAGTTATCTTTACCAAAGGCTTTAAGTTGATTTGGCTTAGCATTGAATAAATTAGATAGTTGCTCAGTTGCCTTTTCTTCATTGCCCGATAATTTCACATCTGATTCCGTATCAAGCACCACACGGGCAGCACTTGATACCAAAACAAATACTTGGTGATTTAACGAAATGAGCGTTTCAATTAGTTTTAAGCCATATGGCATGCCTGAAGCACCGCTAAGTGCAACGGTTATGGTTTCATTAAATTCATGGTTTTGCGTCATAAAAAGCCTATTTGTTGGCGAGCGCATCTAAAATACGATTATGAATATTTTCAAAGCCACCGTTACTCATTACCAATATATGGTCGCCGACAGTTGCTTTTTCAAGTAGCGTTTTAATGATCTCATCTGTGCTGTTAAAACATAGAGCACCAGCGTTATTGGCAGCCTCTTTGAGTGACCAGCTTAGGTTCTCTGGCTCAAATAAAATCACATCGTCGGCATTTTCAAGCGACGCTAATAATGTATTTTGGTGCACGCCCATTTTCATTGTATTGGAACGTGGTTCTAATACGGCAAAAATACGCGCTTGGCCCACTTTTGCTCTGAGACCTGCCAAAGTCGTTTTAATAGCAGTTGGGTGATGAGCGAAATCATCGTAGAGCTTAATGCCCGCAACCTCGCCTTTTAATTCCATACGGCGCTTTGGCGAAATAAACTCAGCCAGGGCCGCAATTGATGTTTCAACAGGAATACCTACATGACGTGCTGCTGCAATCGTCATTAAAGCGTTTTTAACATTATGTTCGCCAATTGCTTGCCAACTCACACGGCCAACGATATCGCCACCAAGCAGTACATCAAACTCACTGCCATCTGCGTTTATAAGTTGATAATCCCAGTCATTGCCAAGTTGTTCTTGCTCACTCCAACAACCTTTATCTATCACTTGCTGAATATTCGTATCATCACTTGGCCAAATTACTTTACCTTGCCCAGGTACAATGCGTAATAAGTGGTGGAACTGCTTTTGAATTGCCGCTAAATTTTCAAAAATATCAGCGTGGTCAAATTCAAGGTTATTCAAAATTAAGGTGCGCGGCAGATAGTGCACAAACTTGCTGCGCTTATCAAAAAACGCGGTGTCGTATTCGTCAGCTTCAATGACAAAAAACGGTGTTTTACCTATGCGCGCCGACAGGCCAAAGTTTTGTACTACACCACCAATTAAAAAACTTGGATCAAGACCTGCGTATTCTAATACCCATGCAAGCATACTTGCAGTGGTAGTTTTACCATGGGTGCCCGACACCGCTAGTACCCACGCATCTTGCAGTACATTTTGCTTTAACCACTCAGGGCCCGAAGTATATGGAATACGATTTTCAAGCACATATTCAACGCATGGATTACCACGGCTCATAGCATTGCCAATCACCACAATATCTGGTTGTGGTTTTAACTGAGCAACATCGTAACCTTGAATTAGCTCAATGCCTAAAGACTCAAGTTGAGTACTCATTGGTGGGTAAACGTTTTGATCTGAGCCTGTAACTTTATGGCCCAAGGATTTTGCAATGGCTGCGATGCCCCCCATAAAGGTGCCGCAAATACCTAAAATATGAATATGCATTGTTGTTGATTCTTGTCGTATAAATTCGATATGAGCTTTAAATAGATTAACAGTTCAATAAAAAAGCCCATTAGATTTCGCTAATGGGCTTAGTATGCCATAACTTACTATTTAGGTGTTAAATAGGTGAGCCCGGCGGCATCGGCAATGGCTTAAAGTGACCTTGCCACTTACCCTCTTCTAACGATTTAAATAAGATATTCGCAAGATATTTCTTAAAGTTATCATTAGAACGGGCAAATTTACGGGCTATAAATTCAATTTGCCCTGCTAGTTCAGCCTGTACTTCAGGGTCAGTTTTATCACTTAATGCAGTTTTTACTAAATGATATGCCGTTACCATTTGAATGCGCAGTGCAACTTGATGCAACATGCCTTGCTTTTGGTTACTGAAAAACACTTGCTCACTAAGTTGAAATAACACATTGCGCGCGCTCAACTGTTTACTATCTCGCATCGATTGGAAATGTAAACGATTTAGACGCTGTGAATTTAACAGTAAAGACAGTGAATGATTTGCTGAAACTTCCGGTAATGCTAATGGGTCAAGTGTTAAACCGGTGCGGCCAATTAAGCTTTCGCGGGTTTTGTATTCTCCATACGCTTTTGGTGTAATCACATTGAGTACGTGCTCAGGCACCACTAACTGGTCCGCTTCAAGCGTTGTTAATAGGGCACTTAGTGCTTCTTTTTGTTTAGCAACATCAACAAGCTTGTTACCATTAAAAGTATCACCACTTCGTAATTCGTAGTCGTAATCAACACCCGCAATCAATTTAACTGCTGCTTCTGTTTGATAACGATGGAATAAATAAAGTGGAATAAACACCTCTTCTAGCTGCGATAGCGCCGTGCCATTTTTAATATTATGAATGCCAAACTTCGATATCGCTTTTTCGCGAATAGAAAGCACTCGTTGTAGTTCAACGCTTGGGTTTTCACCGTTATCCCATAAATGTGCTGTTGGATGGGCACCACCTTTCGCGCGTGCATCGCTATCGGAAATAAACTCAAGGCCCAATGATTTATTTTCCGCTAAGATTTTTGCAAGCTCTTTTGCTTCGCTCAAAATTGGAAAATCTGAGTAGCCATATTTTACAACTTGAATATCCCACACACCTAAGCCTTTGCCATAGCCGTTTTCAGTATTAAAGCTGCCATCATCATTAAAGCTCACTAACGGATGCGGATAATCCATCACCGATGCGCGGTCTTTTACTGATGCAGAGAAGTTATGCGCAATACCTAAAGTATGACCTACTTCATGGGCACTCAACTGGCGAATACGGTCAAGCGCCATCGCATGTAATTTTTCTACTGTTTCATCGCCTTTTAAATAAGGTGCAGCAAGCGCTTCTGCAATCAAAATATCTTGGCGTACACGGAGTGAACCAAGAGTTACATGACCTTTAATAATTTCACCTGTGCGTGGGTCGATAACACTTGAACCATATGACCAACCACGGGTTGCACGATGCACCCATTGGATTACGTTATAACGAATATCCATCGGATCTGCATTTTCAGGTAGCATTTTTACTTGGTATGCATTTTTATAACCTGCCGCTTCAAAGGCTGCTTGCCACCATTTTGCACCATCTAGTAAAGCTGTTTTTACCGGATCGGGCACACCAGGATCGAGGTAGTAAACAATCGGTTTAACGGCTTCTGAAATTTCAGCCGTAGGGTCTTTTTTCGCTAAACGATGTTTTGGAATATAACGCACATACATAGACTCTGATAAGGGCGCTGCATAGTCTTTGTATTCTTCGCTCCAAAAACCCGATTGCGGGTGGAATTTACGTGGTTTAAAGCCATCGTCCGGTAGCTCTATAAACGAGTGGTGTAAGTGGACTGAAATTGAATACGGATCGGGTGCAACCTGTTTTACATATTTACCCGGCTTTGTGCCATTAAAGCTAACAATCGCTTCTAACTCGGTATTTTTAGCAAACGACTTTGAACGCGGCATATAAACAGCACTTTTACTTTTATCTAAGCTAAAGTTACCTTGATTTCGACCCGCTAAAGTTCTTGAAACGCCATGTACATCGGATAATAAATACGGTGTGTAATCAATTAAAGCGCGCTCATTGCTCGCAGCTTTAATTTCAAAACCGTGCAATACGCTTGAAGCAAATGCTTCACGAATACTTTGCAGCTCAGCTTTGTTAGTACTGTTTGCACGGTAGTAAGTATTATTTTGTTTTAATAAAAGTTTGTTACCATGCTTTTCGAACTGCACAATTTTAGTATCGCCCAGCTGACCGCGATCAAGACCAATATCATTTGACCCCAGGCCGTAAGGCATGCTTAATTGCAGCAGAAATTCATGGTTTAATTTATTTACTTCTAAGTAAACCTTGCCCGAAGCATTATCGTAATAAAAGGTAAAATAACCCGGATATCGATTCATTTCGCGAGTAAATGATTCAATGGGTTTCAGGGTTGCCTGCGCTTTTGGTATACTTAACAGTAACAAAGCACAGATCAGCAGAAATGGTTGTACTAATCTTTGCATCTTTCTTTGTTATTTCATTATCAATGGTGCATGGTGCTTAAATCATACACAAGCTAATGCACAATTGTATACAAATTTAACTGAGCGCTGCCGAAAGGTTGCCTGTTGCCACCCTCTCACTTTATGTGGCAATAAGCTATTAGTCAGGAATATAAAATGCGTAGACTTCCACCAGTATTGATCGAAGACGGCTGTCCTCGTGATCTTTTATCATTGATCAGAACGATTCTTGCTGCTTGTAAAGAAATTTCATTCCGCGTAAGCCAAGGTGAATTATCAGGTGTTTTAGGTTCAACCTTAGACGAAAACATTCAAGGTGAAACACAAAAGAAGCTTGATGTTTTATCGAACCAATTACTTAAAGATATTCTACTTGAATCTGGCTATGTAAAAGCCATTGCATCTGAAGAAGAAGATTATACTGTTGCTGGCAACCCAGATGCTGAGTATATAGTTGCATTTGACCCACTTGATGGTTCTTCAAATACCGATATTAACTCGTTAGTTGGCACTATCTTCTCAATTATGAAAGCGCCAAAAGACAAAGCTGCTGATGATCAAAGCATTTTCATGCAAGCGGGCAAGCACCAAGTGGCTGCAGGTTATGTACTCTACGGCCCTTCAACTATGTTGGCGCTCACCATTGGTAAAGGTACGCGTTTATTCACATTAGATAGAACGCACGGCAGTTTCTTACTTACTGAAGATAAAGTAGCTATTCCTGAAGATACTAAAGAATTCGCAATTAATGCATCAAATCAACGCCATTGGCTAACACCAATGCAAAACTATATTGCTGATTGCCTTGCAGGCGAAGAAGGCCCACGCAAGAAAAACTTCAATATGCGTTGGATTGCCTGCATGGTAGGTGATGTGCATCGTTTATTATGTCGCGGCGGTTTATTTACTTACCCTGAAGACACGAAAAATCCAGAAAAGCCATTCAAGCTGCGCTTACTTTATGAGGCAAACCCAATGGCAATGCTAGTAGAGCAAGCAGGCGGTGTTGCGTATGCTGGCCTTGATCGTATTTTAGATATTGAACCGCAAGAAATTCACCAGCGCGTTGCTGTTACTATGGGTTCAAAAAATGAAGTGGAGATTTGCTTGGATTATCACAAGTAAGCACTCTTTATTTTGAGTAATAAAAACCGCGATTTACGCGGTTTTTTTAATTTAGAAATCTCATATTTTGAATCAAGCTACTTTTTGGCAGCTGGTGTAATCAACACTTACTTTAATAGCTAATTCTTGCTGTGATTGTGTGATGACATCTTTTGCATGACATACACATTTACCACATTGACTACCTACACCTAAACAGCCACGCACATCACGGATAGAATCCATACCATCGGTTACGGCCTGTTTAATCTGTTTTTCAGTAACTGCATGACAAATACAAACGTACATAATAAGTGAGTGCTTTCAAAGTTAATTACACCACAAATTTTAATGCTATTGAGAATAATTTTCAATAATATTAATAACTGTAAAAACAGCTATTTACAAAAAAGCATTAATAACTCTCTTTTTTCCCTTCAAATTTGCCCATGCTCGGCAAACGAATGAGTATTACCGGCAGCAATTATAATGTGATCTAAAATACTCACATCAATCAAACCAAGCGCATCTGAAAGTCGCTTTGTAATTAATTTATCCGCCTCGGAGGGCTCAGCAATACCACTTGGGTGGTTATGTGCCAAAATCACATTTGCCGCATTGTATTTAAGCACTGTGGTAACGACCTCTCTTGGGTAGACAGAAGCTGCATTAATAGTACCTTGAAACAGATTAACCGATTTAATAAGCCGGTTTTGGCTATCAAGCAGCAGCAAGTAAAAAAATTCTTTGTGCTCTTTTTGTAATTCGCATTTTAAATAGTTAATTACCGAATAAGGCGAATCAAATACAGCTTCTCGCTGAAGTTGCTCAGCAAAAAAACGCTTACTTAATTCAAGCACAGCTTGCAACTGTACATATTTTGCGGGCCCCAGCCCTAATTGTTGGCAGAATGAATCACATTCCAATGAAAAGAGCTGACCAAGTGAGCCTTGTTGTTTAAGTAACATATCGGCTAACTCAATGGCGTTCAGCCCTTTAATGCCAGTACGTAAGAAAATCGCCAGCAGCTCGGCGTCGGTTAAACTAGTAGCGCCTTTACTTAATAACTTTTCTCTTGGTCTTGCCTCAATGGGCATTTGATTTATTTGCATTTAACGGTCCATGTTAACGTTTGAAATCATTTTATTAGTATAGCCAGCCTCGCCAAAAATTATGGAAAATGGTATGGTTTAGCTAATTTAAAACATGTCATTAAATATTATGTCGAAGAAAATTGTATTGGGAATTACGGGCGGTATTGCTGCTTATAAATGTGCCGAATTAACAAGACGTTTAACCGAAAACGGTGCACAAGTTAAGGTAGTAATGACTGACTCTGCACAACAGTTTATTACCCCACTCACCATGCAAGCAGTATCCGGCAACCCAGTTTCGACATCTTTACTTGACCCTGCAGCAGAAGCGGCGATGGGTCACATTGAATTTGCTAAATGGGCTGACCTTATTTTAATTGCACCAGCCAGTGCTAACACCATCGCCAAAATGGCGCATGGTATGGCCGACGATCTTTTAACCACCTTAGTACTGGCAACACCAGCTAAAGTCGCGATTGCACCGGCAATGAATCAGCAAATGTACGCACATCCTGCAACACAACAAAACCTACAAAAACTTAGTGAATATGGTGTCTCTATTTGGGGACCTGCCAGCGGCGAACAAGCTTGTGGCGATGTAGGTAAAGGCCGAATGCTTGAGCCAAATGACCTAGTTGAATTGTGTTTAATGCGTGAAGATACACTACTGCTTGCAGGTAAAACGGTGACTATCACAGCCGGCCCTACCCGTGAAGCGCTTGATCCTGTGCGTTTTATCTCAAATCACAGTTCAGGAAAAATGGGCTTTTCACTGGCGCGTGCAGCAAAAGCGATGGGGGCCAAGGTAAACCTAATTAGTGGTCCTGTTAATTTAACCACACCAAGTGAAGTTAATCGTTTTGATGTTGGAAGTGCACAACAGATGCATGATGCTGCCATGGAGTTAGCTGTTAATTCAGATGTATTTATAGGCTGTGCTGCAGTTGCCGATTACAAGGCAACGACAACTGCAAATAATAAAATTAAAAAACAGGCCGATACCATGACTATTGAGCTCAGCAAAAACCCTGACATTATCGCGTCAGTTGCAGCGCTTGAAGAAAACCGCCCGTTTACAGTCGGTTTTGCCGCCGAAACAAATGATGTTGCTAACTACGCTAAAGGCAAACTAAAAAATAAAAATCTCGACATGATTTGTGCCAACGATGTGTCTGATTCTAGCATTGGTTTTAATAGTGAAAACAACGCGATGACACTCTTTTGGCCGGAGGGCGAACGCCATTTATCGCTGCAATCAAAACAGCAAATTAGCCATTTAATATTAAAAGAAATCGCATCAAAACTGGCGGCAAAAAAGTAAAAAAGCTGGCATCTAAAATCAGAAGTAATTAAGATAAACGGCTCTTGAGGTTGATAATAATGATAAGAAGTAAGGGATAAAAATGCCTGCCACAAAACGTAGTAATCGCAAGGAAGAAATTTTACAAGCACTTGCGCAAATGCTTGAAACCAGTCCGGGACAACGCATCACCACGGCAAAACTAGCATCTGAGGTAGGTGTTTCTGAAGCGGCGCTATACCGCCACTTCCCAAGCAAAGCACGTATGTTTGAAGGATTAATCGAATTCATTGAAAACGCGCTGCTTTCAAATATCAATATTATCTTAGAAAAAGAAAAAGACACCCATAGCCGTATTCACAATATTTTATTGCTACTTCTCAGTTTTGCTGAAAAAAACCCTGGTATTACACGTATTCTTACTGGTGATGCACTGCAAGGTGAGCAAGAACGGTTACGCGAGCGTATTCAAGGCTTATTTGAAAAGCTAGAAACACAACTTAAACAAGTGTTACGCGAACGCAAATTACGCGAAGGTAAAACGTTTACCCTTGCAGAAGAGCAACTTGCTAACCTTTTGCTTGCTTACGTTGAAGGTAAAATGAACCAATTTGTGCGTTCTGATTTTAAAGCAAAACCAACCGCGCAATTTGACGCGCAGTGGTCACTTTTCACCTTAGCTTGGCACTAATACCCTCGCGTTGAAGTAAACGTTTTACTTCAACGCACTATTTTGCGACTTATCGCATTCCCTTTCTTCTTTTTGGTTTCTGTTTACACTAGAGCTAACAATTAGCACTAGGTAATCATTAATGAAACTCGCGTTTACACTTTCAAGCTTAGCGTTAGCAACCAGTTTTGCATTAAACGCCAGCGAACCTCTTCAATTTAAAGACGTATTTGATTTTAAATACGCAAAATCAACCCAACTTTCAGAGCAAGGGAATTTACTCGCGTTTAGCGCAAGCCCTTATCGTGGTAACAGCGAAGGACAGGTTTATACGCTTAACAACAAGGCACTGCTCGCAACCGTCGAACGCGGCACATCTCCAGTGATTAATAAAAATGAGAAATGGGTCGCATTTACTGTTAAACCAGACTTACTTGCCAGTGAAAGTGCATCAAAAGATAAAAAGAAAAAGCTCAAAAATGATTTATCGTTAGTAAATAGCGAAACAGGCAAGGTTATCACCTTTGAACGTGTTGAAGATTTCGTTATTTCAAATGATGGTAACTGGCTGGCTTATCGCACCGAAGTTAAGAAAAAAGATGAAGCCAAAAACGATAAAAAAGAAGATAAAAATTCAAAAAGCAAAGACGATAAAGACGCGAAATTAAAAGCGGATAAAAAAGATAAAGTTTACACTCTTAACATTGTGAACTTAACAAACGATAAAACGCATTCAATTGAAAACGTGCTTACTTACGCCATTGCACCAAGTAGCACGCAACTTGTTGTGAGCCAAGTAAGCAAAGAAGGCGATAAAAACGCCATTAGCCAAATCGCTCTGCCAAATTTTGAAATGAGCAGCTTATTTACTGAGCCTGGCGTTGTAGCTAACAAACTCGCATGGCATCCAACCAATGATGTTCTAGCGCTTTCGGTAGGTAATTACGTTAATGATGATAAGCGTCGTCGTGAACATTCACTTTACTTATGGCACAGTGAAAACAACCAGTTAAAACAAATCGAAACGCCTATCGAGAATTGGTTTATCGGTAAAACGGCTAAATTAAAATGGTCTGAAACTGGCGAGCGCCTTTATTTTGAGACGCGCCCAATGCTTTCGGCCAAAATTGAAAAGAAAAAATACAAAGCGCAAAACGACCTTTATGATTACGATGTAATTCGTGACCAAAAAGGTTTAAAAGTATGGCACCACAAAGATGCCGAAATAAAGCCGCGTGAAATTAAGCAATGGAATGAAAAGAATAAAAATCGCCATTACCAAGCGGTATTTCATTTAAACAGCGATAAAGCCGTACAGCTCGAAACTGAGATTGTAAGGGATGTAAGCCTGCATACAGAAAAGCAATTTTTACTTGGATACAGTAATAAACCGCATCTTCACAAAATTATGTATGACGGTTTCTTTGCGGATTACTATGCAGTAGATACTAAAACCGGCAACAGCGTTAAAATTAACGAAAATACCCGCGCACGTCCGACGCTTTCACCTAATGGTCAATTTGCTGCTTACTTCGATAAAGGCCAAGTTCAGCTTAAATCACTCAAAGACGCCAAGCTTAATGCGATAACCAAAGGCATTCGTGCAACGTTTGGTGACGACCAACATGATTATCCAAGTGAACAACCTGGCTATGGTTTTGCAGGCTGGAGCAGCGATAACAGTACCCTTTATGTCTATGACAAATATGACATTTGGGCATTTGATGTAAACACGCAGCAAGGCGCGCGTTTAACTCATGGTTATAAAAGCGAAACACGTTATCGCGTTAAAAACTTAGATAAAAACAAACTATCTTTTGATTTAAACGATACGTTATTGCTTTCAAGCTTTAACCTAAATAACAAACAAACAGGGGTCGCTAAACTTAATTTAGCCAACAACCAGCTTGAGCAACTTTTAGCTGGTGAAGCGCGTTTTGACCTAGTAAAGAAAGCTAAAAATGCTGATACACTAATTTATACACGGCAGAGCTACCATGAATTTCCTGATTTTTGGTTAAGTGACACATCGCTTTCTTCATCAACAAAATTAACTAACCTGAACCCACAAAAAGATAATTTTGCATGGGCAAGTAAACCAGAACTTGTAAAGTACAAAGGCTACAACGGTGAAGATTTACAAGGCGTGTTAATCAAACCTGCTGGCTATAAAAAAGGCGATAAAGTGCCTGTGGTAATTTATTTCTACCGCTATATGAGCCAACGCATGTATGACTTCCCGAAAATGGAGTTAAACCACAGACCGAACTTCCCAATGTTTACTTCAAACGGGTACGCTATTTTCTTACCGGATATCCGTTTTGAGATTGGGCACCCAGGTAAATCATCAACTCAGACCATGATTAACGCAGCACAAAAACTGATTGATATCGGTGTAGCTGACAAAGACAAAATTGGTTTACAAGGTCACTCATGGGCCGGTTATCAAAGCGCCTTTATGGTAACGCAAACAGATATGTTTAAAGCGGTTGTATCGGGTGCACCAGTATCAAACATGACCAGTGCATACAGCGGCATTCGTTTAAAATCGGGTCTTGCACGTCAATTCCAGTACGAAACAGGACAAAGCCGCATTGGCAAAGACTTGTTTGAAGGCTTAGATCTCTATATTGAAAACTCACCGGTATTCTTCGCCGATAAAGTTAATACACCTATTATGATTATGTTTGGTGACAAAGATGGCGCAGTGCCTTGGCAGGAAGGTATTCAATACTACCTTGCGCTTCGTCGTGCAGGTAAAGATGTAATTTTCTTACAATACGAAGGTGAACCACACCACCTGAAGAAGTTTCCCAACCAAGTGGATTTCTCGATTCGTATGATGGAATACTTTGATCACCACCTTAAAGGAAAGCCTGCACCAAGATGGATGCAAAATGGCGTGCCATTTGAGAAAGAGTAATCACAACCAACTGATGCTAAAAACTAATACCAATTCTGTTAAGTATGTGATCAGGGATAGTGCTGGATAAATGAAATGGTAACAAGGCGGAATTTTTTTATGTAGTTGTTTTACATTGATAAATTCTAACGCAGTTAGCATGATATTTAGCCCACTAGGATGATCAGCTACTTAAGTGAATTGGTATAAAATGGCGAGTTTATAACTCGCCATTTTATTTTGCTCACTCATTCAGTTTAGCTTAAGCTAAAAACCGTATAGTTGTTTTCAGGAAGGGAATTCCGATTGAGTAAAGTAACATTCAAAAGCCAACTCTTACGAGCTGGCTTTTTTTCTGCTCTTACTAAAGTTTGCAGATTTACCACCTCGTGACTTATTGCCACCCACCTTAGGCTTTGTATTTGCTTTATTAAACTGACCAAACCCCGTATGGCGTGATAATGCAGGCCTACCACCTTTACCCTGACCAGACTTACGCTGCTCATCTCTTGATTCTGAAGGCACTAAACAGTTAGGAGCATTACCAATAAGATTGGCTTTGCCCATTTTCTTTAACGCTTCACGGATAATTGGCCAACCGGCAGGATCGTGATAGCGCAAAATGGCCTTATGCAAGCGACGCTGACGCGCGCCTTTTGGCACACTGACAACTTCCGTGTTGTTTTTAATATTCTTAAGCGAATTCATCTCGGTATGGTAAATCGTCGTAGCATTTGCCATAGGCGATGGGTAAAAGTTTTGCACTTGATCTAATTTGAAATCATGACGCTTTAACCATAATGCCATATTCACCATGTCCAAATCTGTTGTACCTGGGTGAGCAGAGATAAAATACGGTATTAAATACTGTTTTTTACCCGCTTCTTTTGAGTACTTTTCGAAAAGCTCTTTAAAGCGATCATACGTGCCCATGCCCGGTTTCATCATTTTAGATAATGGACCATTTTCGGTATGTTCTGGCGCAATTTTTAAGTAGCCACCCACATGGTGAGTTACTAACTCTTTAACATAGTTTGGGTCTTCAATTGCTAAGTCATAACGCACACCTGATGCAATTAACACTTTCTTCACCCCTTCAACGTCACGCGCTTTGCGGTACAGGTTTACCGTTGGCGTTTGGTCAGTATCCATATGCTTACAAATATCAGGGAAAACACACGATAAACGACGGCAAGTGCTTTCTGCTTTTTTGCTTTTACAGCGCAATTTGTACATATTTGCCGTTGGGCCGCCGAGATCTGAAATGACGCCAGTAAAACCCGGTACTTTGTCGCGAATTTGTTCAATTTCGTCAATAATTGATTGCTCTGAACGGCTTTGAATAATGCGCCCTTCGTGTTCTGTAATTGAACAGAATGAACAGCCACCAAAACACCCTCGCATTATATTGACCGAGGTTTTAATCATATCGTAAGCAGGAATTTTCTCATCACCATAGCTTGGGTGAGGAACACGCTGATATGGTAAACCAAATACATCATCCATCTCTTGTGTTTCAAGTGGAAACGCCGGAGGGTTCACCCAAACCGAACGGTCACCATGGCGCTGGAAAAGCGCTCGAGCACAACCTGGGTTGGTTTCTTGGTGTAAAATACGCGACGCATGTGCATACAAAGGTTTATTTACACTCACCTGCTCATAAGCTGGAAGTTTTACATACACTTTTTCCCACGGCTTTAAGCGCGGCGGTTGAATGGTTATTGGCTTAGCTTCAACGCCCAGCTCAATACCCGATTGTTTAAATTCTGACTTACTACAACCTACGTCATCTGCACCATAAGGGTTTGGAATTGGGTCTATCTTGCCAATTTTATCAATAGCAGTGGAATCTGAACCGCGCCAGCCTGGTAATGGCTCTTTACGAATAACGGCTGTACCGCGAATGTCATGCATTTCATCCATGGTTTTACCCGCAGCAATGCCATGTGCTACTTCAACAAGCGGTCTCTCTGCATTTCCGTAAATGAGGATATCTGCTTTGGCATCAAAAATAACGCTACGACGCACCTTTTCAGACCAATAATCAAAATGTGCAATACGGCGTAAGCTTGCTTCAATACCACCAATAACCACAGGTACGTCTTTATAAGCTTCTTTACAACGCTGGCTATATACGATTACAGCACGATCAGGGCGTTTACCTCCAACATTACCGGCCGTATACGCATCATCATGGCGTAAACGCTTTTCTGCGGTATACCGGTTGATCATAGAGTCCATATTACCGGCGGTTACACCGTAAAATAAATTTGGTTTACCGAGCGACATAAAGGCATCTTTTGATGACCAGTCTGGCTGTGAAATAATACCGACACGAAAGCCTTGCGCTTCAAGCACACGGCCAATTACAGCCATGCCAAAGCTTGGGTGATCAACATAAGCATCACCCGTTACAATGATAATGTCACACGAATCCCAACCAAGGGCATCCATTTCTTCTCTGCTGGTTGGTAAAAAAGGCGATGGACCGTAACACTCGGCCCAATATTTTGGATATGAAAAAAGACTACGCTCTGCTGATAAAGCAGCCATAAAATGCCCCTAGAATAAAATGGCCGCAAATTATAGCTGAGTTTACCGCTAGCCTCTAGTGTTTATTTTTTAGCCAGCAAAAATTGTTTGAGTTCTTCATATGGCATTGGCTTTGCAAACATAAAGCCCTGCGCCTCTTCACAGCCCATTAGGCGCAAACAACTCGCCTGTTCTTCATTCTCAATCCCTTCAGCAATGGTGTTTAAACCAAGCTTTTTACCCAATGATACAATTAACTCAGCAATAGCCCCACTGTCTTCAGGAATGTCTTTTACAAAAGCTCTGTCTATTTTAATGCGGTTAAGCGGCAGCTTTTTAAGGTATGACAATGATGAAAAGCCTGTGCCAAAATCATCAATCGCAATTTCTAAACCATGCTCTTTTAGCTCTGTTAGTGCTTCAATCACAATTTCAGGTTCATCCATCACAATGCTTTCGGTTACTTCTAACTCAATTTTCTGAGGGTTTATTTGGTGATCTGCTAATGTGTTTTTTACTTTGCTCACAAACTGAGGATCACGAAACTGCGGCACCGAAACATTCACTGCAATACGCATATCAAAACCAAGTTCTAATAGCTGCTTTTGCGTTATACAAGCTTGCTCTAACACCCATTGACCAATTGGTAAAATTAACCCTGATTGCTCCGCTAAGGGCACAAAAATCGCCGGAGAAATAAAACTGCCCTGCTCGTTTGGCCATCTTAATAATGCTTCGCAGCCAATTACTTCACGTGTTGCTAAACAAATTTGCGGTTGATACCACACAGCCAATTTATGTTCGCTAAAATCATGACGCAGTTCTTTTAACACCCCAAGCTGCCACGCCATTTTCTCTTCCATTTCTGGCAGATAATATTCGTAGTTAAATCTTAAGTGTTTTTTACCTAAATTAAGGGCGATATAACAAGACTTGAGTGTTTCTTTTCCATCTTTATAGAAGTACTGCTGCTCGCAGACGCCTAAGTGAAAGTTAACCGGTAATAAATGTTCACCGGCATGAAAAGGCAAAGACAATATATGATTGAGTGACTCAGGTGTCACTTTGTCGGACTCAACTAATGCTGCAAACACATCCGCACCAATGCGCGCAAAATAACGAATGCCAATTACATCTTCTTGAATTCGCGTTGCTACCGCTTGTAAGAGTAAATCGCCGACATCTTGCCCTAAACCATTATTAATTGATGAAAAGTCAGCTATATCAATAAAGTAAAGAGAGAAATCGTTATTACTACCTGAGTAAAAACGGCCAATTTGATTTATAAAGTCGTTACGATTTGGTAGTTTGGTGAGCTTATCTTTATAAGCTGCGTCGCGCAGCTCACTGAGCATTCTGACGTTTTTAAATGCGGATGATACATTCTGCAAAAAGATTTCAATAAGTTTAATCTGCTGCTCATGCACCATTTCTTTGGTTTCAAGATAAATTGCAAACTGCGATTTGTCATCCTCGACAAAAAAGCAGCTGTCGTGCTCGTCAATTTGGTGAGTTTTACGTGCCAATGTTTGTTGCAATACACCGAGCGCTCGGCTGTTATCTATTTGTTCTATACCTTGCCAAACAGCTCCTTTGTATTCAGCACTGCCACCAAGCACAGCTGAGCGACCGCCCTCAGCACTCACTATCACACCGTCACCCGTGCCATCCAATAACTTAGCTATTTGCTCAATAACTTGTGACGCAAAAGCACTTAAATCTTCTAAACCATTTATCGACTTTGCGGCATCAAGCACTCTCTCTAAACCTGTATTGTGTTCAGATAATTCACACAGCTGCTGATAGGAGCGGAGCGCTGACACTAATGACGTTACTAACTTAGCGCGTGTTAGTTCGGTTTTTGTTTTGTAGTCATTAATATCATATTCGCGAATGATATTTTCTTCCGGTGCGTAACCCGGTTGACCTGTACGTAATATAATTCTTAATTGTGAATTATTTAACTCTTCGCGAATACGTTTAACCGTTACTAATCCGGCGTCGTCGGTTTCCATTACCACGTCGAGCAAAACCACTGAAATATTGGGGATTTCAGTTAGCTTTTTAACAGCTTCTTCACCACTGTAAGCGTGATGAAACCTGAGTTGTTTATTCCAAAACGATAAACCAGACAGTGCCAGCTGTGTAACGGAGTGCACTTCTGGCTCGTCATCTACTATCAAAACATCCCAAAAACCAGAGTACTGCTCGGGGGTTTCGTTATCACCTTCATTCAAGAATAAAAACTGTTCTTCGGCAGGTTGTGTCATGAAACCTCTACGTCGTCACAAGACCTTTGAACTCTTTCTCTGGTCACTATATATTTTTTCTTATTGGTTAAACTTGCTATCCACTAGCCAGTTGTTCTCATTACTAAAGCAACGTTAGCATCAGCCACTTACCTAGTATAGACTATTAATTAGAATGTTTAAAAATACTATGATAACTATAGTGTTTTCTGAAAATACGGAGCCAAATGCGGTACTTAATTCGCACCTTATTTAGCATAGTTTTGGTAATTGCAATAACCAGCGCTTTATTGCCAAATCGCTATACCATTGAAAAAACCATAACGAGCCATTGTCAGCAACCGCAATTTCATAGCTGGGTGTTGGATTTAGCTAATTGGCACTTGTGGACACCGTGGGCAACGTACGAAAAAACATGGCAAGAGTTAGAGCTTGCTAACAGCAATAAGATTGGCGCCTATTTAAAGTGGCAAAGCGGCGAGCGCATTGGTGAAATGACGGTAACAGCAATTAGTAATAACAGCATTTCTTACACCAGTATTATTGACCACCATACTAATATTGGTCACTTTGTTGCCAAGCCATTTGCCAATAAATTACAAATAACTTGGGCAATTGAAGGTGGCATTAATACCCCGCTAGTGGGTAGTTTATTAACTCAATACCACAAATATAAAGTGCAGGACGCGATTGATTTAGGGTTACGAAATTTAAACTCGCTTTGCAAAAGTCAAAAGATGGAACAACAAGATGCCAATTAAACCGATTACGGCACAACAACACCTTGCAAAGATAATTAAAAGCAAAGTGGGTGTAGAACACAATAAAGTAAACACAGAGCAAGCATCAAAACGCCTTGAGCAAGACAGTGTTTCTAAGACCCTTAATCCACTACCAAATTACAATAGCACCGAAAGCACACTGCAACGCGCACAAAAACGCCGTAAGCTTGCACTCGTTCGAAAACAAACAAATATTGAATCGATTCTTGGATTAGCGCAACATTACTGCCCGCCTGTAACCTCACAAGGTGAGCCGGACCCTGATTGGATTGAGCGCTTTTTAGAACTGGCCGAAGATACCAGCAATAGCAATATTCAAAAGCTATGGGCGAAAGTACTTGCTGGTGAAGTGATTAATCCGGGATCATTTTCGTATAAGAGTTTGATCACGCTTAAACACATTACACCAAAAGAAGCTGACGTATTACAATTGGCAACAGGGTGTGCGGGTAAATCGGCAAGCGATGGGTTTCACCAAATAATTACGGGAAGCTACCTTGCACCCAGTTTGCTTAACTTTTTAAATCCGCATAAAAAAAACTACGTGAACTTAAGTAGCGCCGGACTCAACTATCCCGATATTTTAACACTTATCGACGTTGAGTTAATTTATCAGCAAGAGATTGAATCTAAAGCATTTGAACGTGGCGAAAGCCAAACATTAAGCTTTGCCAACGGTACCTTAACCCTAACAGCTAAGCGTCAAGGCTGCATTTTAACTTACTATAAATTTACCCAAACAGGGTTTTCGCTAGCGCGATTAACCAGCAATAAACTCAGTAATCAATATTTAGAGTGCCTGAAAAAAGCATTAGATAAGAGCTTTGATGTGAGTTTTGCCAACAGTTAATGCTGGCAAAACTATAGTATTGACTTGGTAAACCTAGCTGTTTACTAGCGTACACCAAATTCAGATACGGGTATTCTATTAGAAGTGGATTTGCAAGCCCGCAAATACCCCATCAACGTCGATATCTGTGTAAATATCATCAACGTCATCTAGTTCAAGTAACATTGCACGGTAACCTGCTTTAATAGCAACATCCACCGCCATATTATCGATAAACTCCCACGCAACACCTACTTGATAATCTTGAATTTTGCTATCACCAATTGCTAACAGCTGGCCTTCAGCAAATGCGCTTAATCCCGTAAACGGTAAACCAAACTGCACAGCACCATAAGCCATAGGAATAAAACCGTTAAAATCAACCGACTCTTCACCAAAGTTTGAACCTTGCTGGTCGCCTTTAACCGCTACATAGCCATCAAACTGTTTAGCAGATAAACCTAAATCAATCGACACCAAGTCGTTGTCGAAAATTTCGTAGTAAAGTACGTAATCAACATGGCTTAAATCACTATCGCCTGTAACTGTTGAGTTAACTTTAAATACTTTATCACCAAAGCCAAACGAGGTATTTAAATTTGCATCGGCTGCTAATTCTAATTGGGTATATTTTAATTTTACATTTGGTACTAGCGGGATTGGGTGCTCAAGCGCTGCATAATAACTCCCGTATTCTTTATCTTCAAAATTGAAGCTTTGCATATCGCTCGACGTACCTAACGCACCATCGGTTTGTGCAGCCCAATAATCACCACCAACATACAGGCCTAACAAAGTGTCTGCTTTCGCCTGTGGTACCATTGCGGCAGCAATTAGTGCTGCACCAAACATCATTTTTTTCATTAAGTTATCCCTGAGAGAGTAATTCTGATAATTCAATAATCGCCGCATTCGCGCGCGATAAATAATTTGCCATTACCAATGAGTGATTTGCGACAAAGCCAAAGCCACTGCCGTTTAACACCATTGGGCTCCAAACAGTTTCTTGTGTTGCTTCCAATTCGCGCATAATTTGCTTAACGCTAACACGTGCATTTTTCTTTTCTAACACATCGGCAAAGTCGGTTTCAATGGCCGCAAAAAAATGTAACAGCGCCCAACTCGCACCGCGCGCTTCATATAATACATTATCGATTTCTAACCAAGGCGTTTTAACCAATTGGTGTGAAGGCGCATAACTTGCGCGACGCGCAGCTGTATCACCGGCAAGATCAGTGTTAATTTTATCTTGCCCTACGCTGCTGCTTAGACGCATGCTTAAACTACCTAAACGCTTTTCAACCTCTTTCAGGTATGCACGTAAATTGTCAGCTCGTGCATAAAATTGCGCGCTAGAATCTACCGGATTGGCGATATCTTTACGGTAACGAATTAATGCATCTATGCCCTTTTGATACTCATCTTCCGCACTTGGTAAAATCCATGCGGTTGAATTGATATTAAACTGCGGCTGCGCAGCTTTAAGCTCAGGGTGTTCCGTTGATTGAGACTGAGAGCGACTAAAATCTTTACGCATTGCCAACGTGATATCACGGGTCATTTCCAACACGCCAAATTCCCATGACGGCATGTTATCCATCATTACTGACGGTGGCATTACATCGTTAGTTAAATAGCCACCTGGCTTATTTAACAATGTGCTGGCCACTTCAATTACTGCAGTTGTAGTAACATAACCAGTAACCACTTGCTGCTGTTCTTGTTTAGCCGCATTTTCAGCACGCTCTTGAACGTTAAATATATCGGGTTCAATACTCCAATAAACCGCGATTAGATAAAAAAATAAGAAAATAAATGCAACCGCAGCTGCAATTTTACCTTTATGTTGCATATCCCCTCCTAGTGATGGTGGTGATGCTGATGCGCATTCTCAACGCTTTCATTAATGCCAACAACCGTCGCTTTACCGTTTACCGTTAAACCAGATGCAAAATTAAATGTAGCACTTAGCGATTCACCTTTAATTAATTTAGATTTAGGTGAAAACAGCATAAGGTGCAAACCACCTGATTGAAACATCGCTGTTGAATGTGCATCGATGGCCAATTTTTCTAGTTTAACCATACTCATCATGCCATTTTTCTGCACATGATTATGGATCTCAACACGCCCTAATTTTTCAATGCTAACTGAAGTAAGCACTTGTTCTTGGTTCGTGTGATTAGCAAGCTGAAAATACCCAACGCTTGATGGCGCTCCGGGAATAAACTCGCGAACAGTAAAGTCAGATACTGTAATTTGATTGGCTGCAAGTGAAAAAGAAAAAACTGAAATAATAATTAATAGATAGCGCTTAAACATCAAAATCCCTCCATGCTTTGATTCAGTATACTACAGAGGAAGATGCAAAAAGTACCTGAAAATTATTAATTATTGTAAATTTTAGGGGAGCGGTTAGGTCCAGCTCCCCTAAGTAAAAAATTAATAATAGCGTGCTGGCAGTACTGTTGCTGCAACAAAATAAGCGAGCAAAGTTGCAACAGGAAATGTCAGCAACGCTGCCACTGCGGCTAATCTTACGCTCCAGATTGGTAAACTATTACCAAGAGCAAGACCTGCGCACAAACCCGACACTTTTTTGTTTAGTCTGTCTTTATAGAAACTGCCGTTATGTATATGAGATTTCATAACCCCTCCTACGCTGCTTTTTTAGCAACTTGTGCTTTCAATGCCGCTAGCTCTTCATCTAGTGCGTCGTCTTTTTCTAACTCGTCAAACTGCGTTTTAAGGCTCGAACTCTGAGTTACTTCGTAAGACTCAATTTGTGCTTCAATGCGGTCCACTTTGTATTCGATTTCGTTAAAACGCTCTAGCGCCCGGTCAATTTGCTCACTATGAAGCTGTGATTTAGCTTTCACTCTAACTTCTGCTGACTGCGAACGAATTTGGTACTCTTTTAGTTTACCCTTTGCTTGCGTTAGTTTTTGATGCAATGAATTACTATCTTGTGCAACTTTACTTAGCACTTCATCAATCCGATCAATTTCTGGTTGAATCGCATCGATTTCTTTATTTGCTTTTTGCTTTTCAGCAAGTGCTGCTTTCGCAAGATCTTCACGCTCTTTTTGCAATGCTTTTTCAGCTTGAGCATGCCAATAGTCTGCTGATGATTGCTGTTTGGTTAACTTGCGCTGCAGTGTTTTCTTTTCAGCTATCAAGCTTGCCGATGTAGTGCGTAACTCTACTAGCGCTTCTTCCATTTCTTGTACCATTAAACGCACTAGTTTTTCTGGATCTTCAGCACGGTCTAAGGCTGCTGATACGTTCGCTTGAATAATGTCGGTTAATCGAGTAAAAATGCCCATAACTCTCTCCTGTTGATATTCGTCTATTTTTTCTCTTGTGCATTCTGTTATTCCAATCATTGTGCCAAAACACATAAAACCAACAAATACAGATACTTATAGACAATCAAAGTTTGTAGGAAATTTTAAAGTAGTTAAATTAACCACAACATTGGTTAATTTAACTAATAATTAAATTTTATTTAGCTAGCATTTTACGAAGATTTAAACGCGTTATTTTAAAGCTAGCGCTAAGTAGACATCAAATTAAAAAGAACACAAGGCACTGTTTTAAGATAACAGTCAATTAAAAATTACGACCGCAACTAAGTAAATAACGCACTATTGATAACGCTATTGAATGCATCAACAACGGGATTAATTGCAAACAAGCTTATATAGAGAAGGCATATGTAATGGCTAAAACGTCAGGTGTAATTCCAAACGTATTACAGCTGCCCCAAAAGGGGAGAAATTCGCAGATTAAGGATTAAAAAAAGATTACAAGCTTAAATATGAAATAAAGCTGCTGGTGAATTATTTAAAAATAGTTTGGCCACGCTGCCCAATAAATCCGTGCCACACACCCACTGTCACTAATAAACTAACAACTGGTAATAAAAACAGGCTAAATAAATCAAGTAAGTCCAACATTTTAAGCTCCTTTTTCGCACTTCAATTGCAATAAGTTAGCCACACTCGGTACTTGCTCACACACCTGCTCAAGCTGCGCTTGTTGCTCTGCTTGCGTTGCAAGTACAGATTGCAGAAGTAAACTGATAAGTAACAACGCTGTAGTAACTATTTTTGCTAACATAACGTTCGGTTAAATATTAAGAATCGTACGTAATACTTAACAAAGAGCATGCCAAAAACATAACTCATTGATTAAAATAAAAATAATAAAAAACACTAACCTGACAAATAAAAAAAAAGCCAAACACTGGTTAATTTAACCAATATTTAGCTTTTAATTTTCCCAAATACGGAATTGGGGTTTCCCTATTTCGGGATATTACTCAGGAACAAACGCCAGCGCTTCTTCAAGTAATGAAATTTGAGCATCTTTCTTATGACCATTTTCAGAAAGATGACGACGGTATGAACGTGCTCCTGGCTGACCTTGGAAAATACCCAGCATATGCCTTACAACATGCCAAAAGTTTGCACCTTGTGTCATTTCTGATTCTATATAATCAAACATATTGCGCACCACTTGGTGGCGAGTCAACGTTGTACTTTGCTCATCACCATAAATTAGCTTATCAACTTCAGCCAGCATATAGGGATTGGCATATGCTTCACGTCCAACCATTACACCGTCAATATGCTGTAAATGCGTTAAACATTCATCAATGGTTTTTACACCACCGTTTAGTGAAATGTGACAATCACTAAAATCACGCTTAAGTTGGTAAACACGCTCATAATCGAGCGGCGGGATTTCACGGTTTTCTTTCGGGCTTAAACCTTGCAACCACGCTTTGCGTGCATGGATTATAAAATCACGACAACCCACATTATAATTAGCATCAATTAATGCCGTTAAGAACTCGTATGAGTCTTGCTCGTCGATTCCAATACGCGTTTTAACGGTAACAGGTACGTCTGTTTCAGCTTTCATCGCCGCAATACATTCAGCCACCAACTGAGGCTCGGCCATTAAACAGGCGCCAAAGCGACCATTTTGCACACGATCAGATGGGCACCCGACGTTTAAATTAATTTCTTGATAGCCATATTGGTCAGCACGTTTTGCGCATTCTGCTAATGCTTTCGGATCGGAACCACCCAATTGCAGTGCCACCGGTTGCTCATGTTGGCCAAAATGTAAATAGTCACCTTTGCCAAAAATAATTGCACCAGTTGTAATCATTTCAGTGTATAACACTGAATGCTTTGTTAATTGTCGATGGAAAGTACGACAATGCCTATCCGTCCAATCGAGCATTGGGGCTACAGAAAAACGTCTATTCACGCTACACCTCAGTAAATATGGGGTCGCGATTCTACTCGATTTTTTGTCTTTGCTCAATTTATATTCATAAAAGAGGGATTTGCTTAAAGACTTAACTACAAATAGTTAAATTGATTGTGGTAAGATGACTTTGATATCGAGGAACAATTTTATGACAGTTGAAGCATTAACAGAAAAAGCAAAAGTCGTTTGCAACGACAAAGGGGTTCGCTTTACGACAATTCGCGAGAAAGTTTTTCGCTTATTGGCTGGCACTCAATCAGGTGTTGGCGCTTATGATTTGCTAGAGCAATTAAAGCAAACTGAGCCTAATGCAAAACCTGCTACAATCTATAGAGCGCTCGATTTCTTAGCCGAAATGGGCTTTATTCACAAAATTGAAAGCACTAATGCATTTATGCTGTGCCATCATTTTGAACATACTCATCCAGTTCAGTTACTCATTTGCGAAAAATGCGGCCATGTTGAAGAGCTTCATTCTCACGCAATTGCGCACGAGCTGAACAATCAAGCGACAGATTTGGGTTTTAAAGTTGTAACTCAAACAATTGAAGCGCGTGGTATTTGCGCTAAGTGTCAATAAATATCAGAATTAGTTTGCAAAAATCGCAACTTCATTCTTGAATTATAGATGATATACGCCTAAAAAACGGAACCGGACTAAAACATGAATGTAGAATTCATAAACCCATTTATTTCTTCTTTACTCAATGTGTTATCAACAATGGCACAAACAGATCTGACGCCGGGCAAGCCCAAAATAAAGAAAACAGAAGTGGCTGTTGGCGATGTATCAGGCTTAATCGGTATGGTTGGCCCACAAACTAAAGGTTCTTTGTCTATTACCTTTGATGGCGAACTCGCCATGACCATTATGGAGCGCATGCTCGGTGAACGCCCTGAGAAAATAAACGAAGAAGTCACCGACATGGTTGGTGAAATTACCAATATGGTTGCCGGTGGTGCTAAAAACTTACTAGGCGACAAGGGCTACGAATTTGATATGGCAACGCCCGTTGTTGTATCAGGTAAAGACCACACTATTACTCATAAATGTGAAGGTCCGAAACTAATTATGCCGTTTACATCGGATTTCGGTGCTGCACATATTGAGGTTTGTTTCGACAAACTATAATCATGAGTTGGCAACAAAAAAGCTTTCAATTAAAACCTCGTGCGCGAGGTTTTCATTTAATAGACGCTGAAATTACGCGTCACCTTGCTGAACTGCGCAATTACCGTATTGGCATACTGCACCTATTTATACAGCATACATCTGCTAGTTTAACGATTAACGAAAACGCCGATCCAACCGTGCGTATTGATATGGAAACTCATTTCAATAAATTTGTACCGCAAGGTCAAAGTTATTATCAGCATGATTACGAAGGTGATGATGATATGCCAGCGCACATTAAGGCAAGCACTCTGGGTTCAAGTATCTCAATTCCCATTGCTAATGGTCAGCTTAATATGGGCACGTGGCAAGGTATTTATCTTGGTGAACACAGAGACTACGGAGGTGCTCGCACCTTAGTCGCTACAATACAGGGCGAGGTATTCTAAACCTCGCGCTTGGCTGCAAAACAAAACTATTCTTGGATATACTTATATTCAACCCGAGGGGTTATGTTGCACAGAAGCTCGTAAGGAATGGTCGTTGCAAACTGCGCAATTTGCTCAACTGGCAAATTTGGTCCCCATAACTCTACTTCATCACCTAGCGCCACTGAGTCGTCATCGCCAAGTTCTATGGTGATCATATCCATCGACACACGACCAACAATCGCAAAGCGCTTACCTTGAATCATCACTGGCGTGCCATTTGGCGCATGTCTTGGGTAACCGTCGCCATAACCCATAGCCACCACGCCAATTCGAGTATCGCTCGCTGCACGCCAGGCACTGCCATAACCAACCGTTTCACCCGCTTTTACATCACGAATAGCAATAATGCTGCTGGTTAATCGCATTACTGCGGTTAATTGATGATCTTGCCCTGTTGAGTCGATCATTGGTGATACACCATAAAGCATTAAGCCTGGTCTAACCCAATCACAATGACTATTTGGCCAACCAACAATACCTGCTGAATTTGCCAAGCACAATTCGTTATTTTTGCCTTTAATACTATCGAAAAAGAGCGCCATTTGCTCAGTCGTTTTACCATCATCAAGATCGTCTGCGCAGGCAAAATGGGTCATTAACTTAATATTTTCAGCCACACTATTACAGCGCTCTAAACGCATGTACATATCATTACACTGATTAGGCTCAATGCCTAAACGGTGCATGCCGGTATCAAGTTTTAACCATGCGCTTATTGGGCTTGCAAGCTTTGCGTTTTCAAGCATAACCAGCTGTGCTTCATCATGTACCACAACATTAAAGTTACTGGTTGCTGCAATCGCTAAATCTTCCGCGCGAAAAACCCCTTCAAGCAGCACGATTGGTTTAATTACACCACCGGCACGCAACGCCAAGGCTTCGTCGATTCTGGCAACCGCAAAAGCATCTGCGTCAACTAGGCTTTGTGCAATAGTTACCAAACCATGCCCGTAAGCATTGGCTTTTAGCACAGCCATAATGCTCGCGCCCGGCGCAAGCTCTTTTACTCGCGTTAGATTATGATTTAACGCTGTTAAATTGATTTCGGCGCAAGCGAGTCGCATTAATACTCATCATCCACTGCTGGTCCCGCGTAGTTGTCAAATCGCGAGAATTGACCTTGGAAGGTTAAGCGTACTTTACCAATTGGACCATTACGCTGCTTACCAATAATAATTTCAGCGACGCCTTTATCGGTTGAATCCTCGTTATAAACTTCATCACGATAAATAAACATGATTAAGTCGGCATCCTGCTCGATTGAACCCGATTCACGTAAGTCGGAGTTGATTGGACGCTTATCAGCACGTTGCTCTAGTGTACGGTTAAGCTGAGAGAGTGCAATAACCGGACATTCAAGCTCTTTTGCTAAGGCTTTGAGAGAGCGTGAAATTTCGGCGATTTCTAATGTTCGGTTGTCTTGTAAGCTTGGCACTCGCATAAGCTGAAGGTAATCCACCATAATCATGCTAATACCGCCATGATCACGCGCAATACGACGCGCACGTGAACGCAATTCGGTAGGTGTTAGGCCTGATGAGTCATCGACAAACATTTTGCCTTTTTCAATTAACAACCCCATAGTTGACGATAAACGCGCCCAATCATCATCATCAAGCTGACCGGTGCGCACTTTGGTTTGGTTAATACGACCAAGGGATGCCAGCATCCTCATCATAATCTGCTCTGACGGCATCTCTAACGAGAAAATAAGCGTTGGCTTGTCTTGCGTCATAGCAGCATGTTCTGCAAGGTTCATAGCAAAGGTGGTTTTACCCATTGAAGGACGCGCGGCAACGATAATTAAGTCTGAAGGTTGCATACCAGCCGTCATTTTGTCTAAATCACTGTAGCCAGTACTTACCCCTGTCACACCGTCTTGCGGTGATTGATATAACTCTTCAATTTTGTCGATGGTTTTTTCAAGAATATTATGAATATTCTGCGGACCATCTGAGCTTTTTGTGCGTTGCTCAGCAATTTTAAATACTTTGGTTTCAGCTAAATCGAGTAAGTCGTGACTATCTCGCCCTTCAGGGTTATAACCTGCATCAGCAATTTCATTGGCCACATGGATCATTTCACGAACTACTGCACGCTCGCGTACAATTTCAGCGTAAGCATTGATGTTCGCTGCACTTGGCGTGTTTTTAGCAATTTCGCCCAGATACGCAAATCCACCAATAGAATCCAGCTCGTTGGTTTTTTCTAATGTTTCAGAAATAGTAATTAAATCGATGGGGTGACCGCTTTCAACTAGCTTTTCCATCGCTTCAAAAATAAGCTTGTGCGTACGGGTATAAAAATCTTGCGCTACAACACGCTCGGCAACACGGTCCCATGCTTCATTATCAAGCATTAGACCGCCCAACACCGACTGTTCAGCTTCAATTGAATGCGGAGGGACTTTTAAGGTATCTAATTGTTTATCTGCTTTTGCCATGACTGGATTTAACTCGAAGAGAATCTAGCTATTCTAACCAGAACCAATAAAAAAACCCAGCATTGAGCCGGGCTTTATTAAATATGCGCGATGATTAATTGTATTTTAGCTCGATACGACCATTTACTGTGTCGATTTCGATTTCAACATCACCGTCTTTCAGTTGAAATTCAAGTGAGCTTGATGGGCCATATTTTGCTTTTTTAGGTTTATCTTTTGATAGACCATTTCTAATTTTACCGCCAGCGTGAGCGGCTATTTCAACATCTGCTGATAAGTCACGCGGTAATTTAAACAAAATATCACCATTAACCGTTTCAGCTTGAATATTGGCGCCACGGCTAAGTGCTTGCATTGTCACTTCCACTTCACCGCCTACTGTCGTAATTTCAAAGTCTTTAATCATATCTGCGTTAATTTCTACATCGCCATTAACGCTTTCAATGCGAATGTCTTTACTCTTGGTATCACTTGTTAAATCACCATTAACTGCCTCAACACGCATACTGCCTTGCGAATTGGTATCACGAATATCACCATTAACCGTTTCAATACGAATTTGACCATTCAGATTGTGCGATTTAATGTCGCCATTTACGGTATCAAGATTGATACGACCCGTAACATCTTGAATATCAATATCACCATTTACCGTATCCAGTACAATGCCTGCGCTAAGCTCTGCGATATCCATGTCGGCGTTTACACTTTCGATATTGATAAAATGTGTTTTTGGCACAAAGATGGTGAGCTTAGAACCTTTACCGTCTTTACGACTGTAATGATTTGGCATTTCCACAATAAACTCGGTACGTCCGCCTTTTTTGTTACGGAAGATATAACCATCCGCTCGGTCATCAAGGGTACCCGAAACTTGCATTTGCTGTTTATCCCAACCTTTTAGGATAATTTCGCCTTGATCATTTTCAATATATATTTTGTTATTGCTTGGTACATCAATGGTTTTATCGATAAGCTCGCCGGCCATCAATGAAAACGATAATAAACTACTACAAACAAAAGCTAATAATTTCATAACACTTCCTCTTAAATTCGTTGCCAGCTAGGCTCATGAACCTTGTTTATTAAATCGAGTTGCTGCTGGTAAACCTGCGACAACATTCTTAGTAATGTGGCGTTTTCGGGCTCATTTTCTAACGCTAACTTAATCGCTTTTTCTGCTTCTTCTAACTCTGCTAATTGCGCTTGCCAATTATCAGCAAGGGCTTTTTGATCGCTGTACTTTACAAGCAAGGCTTGCTTTTCATGTTTAAAGGTTTGCGTCATCGCTTTTAAGCCCGCCTCATATTGGCTGCTTTGTTGGTTAAAGAACACTTGATAACTCAATAAACCTAAACACATACACGCAGCTAACGCGGTAACTTGCTGCCAAACATGAGACTTTTTACTCGTCTGTGTTGGCTGATTAGCAATCGCGTTTTCCACGCCCTGCCATAAATCTTTTTTAGGGCTAACCTCAGTTGGCAATTGAGCAACTGCTTCATCTAGCATTTTGTCTAAATTAGTCTGTTTCATTACTCATCCACTCTTTTAATAAACTACGTGCTCTGTGGTACTGCGCTTTAGAAGAGCCCACAGCCATATTTAACTGTTCTGCAATTTCTTCGTGGCGATACCCTTCTACCGCAAACAGTACAAATACAAGTCGCGCTTTTTCTGGTAGCCGCACTATGTATTTATCTAACCCGTTTAAACCGTGGCACATATCCACTTCTTGTTCTGGCATACCCGCCTGTTCAAAACTGACAACTTTTTGCAACCAATTGGTTTGTCGACGTAAATAACTAATAGTGATATTTGCCGCTACACTGTGTAACCAGGTAGTAAATTTTGCTTTGCCATCAAAACTTGATAGCTTTTGCCATAGTTGAACAAACACTTCTTGAAGTGCTTCCTCAGCAAGGCTTTCATTTGCGGTTAAACGTAAAGTAAGTGCAAAAACGCGTTTATAGTGGCGGTTATACAAGTCATGGAATGCTTGCCTATCGCCCATATTCACTCTTTCGATTAACTGCAGATCAAAGTTCGCTTCTTGTTCTTTTACAAAACGCTGCTCTGCATCAATTAACACATTTACTTCCCTAGTGTTGTTTTCTTGTTGATTACTTTATTAGACGTAAGAAGGGTTTGGAAAGGTTTAAATGAAAATAATTTTTTTTGAGAAAAGTAAAAGATCCACCTTCTAAAGAAGGTGGCTTTGTGTTGACCCCCTAAAAGGGGGCTTTCAATCCATTAACCGCATTTGTGAACCTTCTTCCTGGCGTTCACGTTTTTCTTGATGCCTAACATAACGTCTTATTATTTCTTCATTAATCCCTACTGAATCAACAAAGTAACCTCTTTGCCAAAAGTGATTACCCCATAACTTGTTTTTCCGTAAATGCGGATATTTATTGAATAACTTTAAGGCTATTTTTCCTTTCAGAGCTCCCATTAACTGAGAAATTGAAAGCTTCGGAGGAACTTTCACTACTAAATGGACATGGTCAACTTGTACATTTAACTCTAAAACAATACACCCTAACTGCTTACAATAAACGTGAATACTACGATAAACATCCTTACCAAGCTTATTTTTCAAAATACGAAACCTATATTTCGGAGTCCAAACTATATGATATTGACACCGCCAAAATACATGCGATGCTTGTTCATATCTACTCATGTTTTATCCTCTATGACTTCGCTAAAAATCACTTTGGATTTAACATGAGTAGCATTTACAGGCAAAGCCCTTTAAATGATAACCACCTACTGATGTAGGTGGTTTAGGGCTGAAAATAAAACGCCCTTTCAAAAAGAGCGTTTAAATAGATAGTTATCTTAGATTATAAGTAGCGCCAGCCTTTGAAGACGAGCTTTGTTGCACCACAACAGGTAGATACATTACCAATTTCACCTAATTTCGTATCGTAGTGAAACCCTCCTGCGCCATCAATAGATACCGTTTTGGCGCGAATTGATCCCATTGTTGAACCACTTGCTTTTATCAACGCATCTGTTTTTGGCGCGTAAATAGCAGCATAAAAATCACCTGTAGCATTGACCTTAACTCCATCTTCACCTTGGTAAGAAGAGTAGATTGAAAATACAGGGTTACCTGAATCAGTTAGTCCTTCAGTCTGAACCACACCTTTTTGAATATGAACTTTGCCCGTTACGAATAAAGTAAGGCTAGCGCCATCTTCAATTTCTAATTTTGAAGACCCACTTGTAGTCAAGGTAAAGTCACCATCTACAAATAAATAAACATCATTATTTGCAGCAACTTTTAATGCTCCACCATTAAGTAGTAGATCCTTAACTTTGAACATTGGCACGCTTTCACCAGTAGGTAATTGTTCATTTCTTGCTGATAAACTGGGAAATGATTCCCCCCAAACTGGCGCTTGTGATGGGGCTGTATATGACCTGTCATACAGCATATAAATTGAATTTTCACTTCTCAAAGCAAGCGATTCTAAACCAAGCTCTTTGTATTCACTCATATTGTTATCAATACCAATTGGATCACAGTTTTTTGCTGGATCTGTAGTATCAAAGTTCTCATCAATTTCACTATCAGGCAGACGTGATGGCACTGTTGGCACATTTGGAAGTACATTAAATGTAGGGTCGGTATATAACAAACCATCTTGATGGTATTGTGAAGGCAAAGAATTGGGAGTCGTAAGTATTCCTCCGTACATAATATCTTTACCGTTATTATCTCGGTTTAGCACTTCATTTAAGCGACCGCTGCCTAGCGTTAGATTTTTTTCAGCCCGAATAACACCACCTATTTGAGTTTGTGCAAGAGTAACGTCCCCGTTTGACAAAACATCTCCAGATACAGAAATGTAAATAGTCTCTCCTTCAGGCATTTCATCACTTTTTCGGCCATTTTGCGGGCCTACATCAATGGTTATATTGCCATTTGCATGTACATCACCATAAACTGTTGCACCGCCAGACAATTTAATATTGCCAGTTGCGCTCACATCGCCCCAAACACTGGCGCCACCACTCAGCGTCACATGACTATCTTGATGAATAGTAGTAGTCGCTGATGCAGGGATCGACGTTTCACGAGAATAAGCCCCTAAACTGGAGTTATAAGCATCTATTCGACCACCCGCAGTAGATGTAACACCTTCACAACCAATTAAACCAGAAGAAAAAGCAGACGCAGCACCTTTATTTACCAGTTCAAAAAGTGCAACTGTATTATTGGCACCTTCAAAGCGCTTACCGTCACTGCTTAACTCCAATAAGCCATCACTGTTAACACCTAACTGAGCAGCATAAGACATATTATCGGTTTCTGCACTGCCAGTGATATAAGGATTTTCACCTAAGGTATCGTTTATTAACTCCGCAATGGTTGCATCTGGATTTATACTCAATTCTTCGATTACACGTTTATGTGTCTCAAAAATCCCTTTCTCAGACACTAAGCGGGCATTCATTTTCTTTTGATAGTTGCCAGTTAAACGTTCTTGAATAAAGTTATCACGCAATGAACTCAATACGATAATGCTCGTCATTGTTGTTAATATCATTACAGAAAGTAAGGTAAAACCTTTTTGTCTATTCATTAATTCAATGCCTCTTCTAGTATCTTGCCGCTAAGAGCAATATCTATTCGAAACCCATTTGCGAGCATATCCACATTTAAATTCTCAGGTACTAATGTGATCTCTACCAAATTACCATTTATGCGATAACTAATGTCTTGTAGGCCAGTTAATAAGATTTGTTCATCGGCAGCATTTACCTGGCAGCGTAATTGACTATCAACCAAAGTAAATGTCTCGAGAAAAGGCACTGCTGGCTTAGTACTATTGCATGCGGTCGCACCTGAAGTTGCTTGCTCAACTACAATGGTATTTGCATTAGGAATTGTGGGTATCGTTTTAGTTTGTTTTAAACTTCGGGTAAATACTTCCGAGCTATACCTTAAAACTTCTTGTGCGTTTTCAAGCTCTTTCGAAGTGTCTACTGATTGGCTAATCGCGATATACACATAGGAAATACCAGCCATCAAAAAACTACTTACCGCTAAAGCTACGATCAGCTCAACAAGCGTGAATCCATTTTTTACATATTTAATCATTGCTAGCAGCTCCCAGAAATATCAGGAAAACTAGCTTCAATTTCGACGCGATTTGCCAAATTATTATCATTGATTCGCTTGTCAGACCAACTCACGCCAACGCGAAAAAAATCGCTGTTGAAGTTATTCTCAAAATCAATTGTATATTTGTTAAATTGAGCATCAGGAGTTACATCAGCAAATACAACATTGCCCTTTTGTAAATCGCATAAATTCACCCAAGTTTGCTCTACCGCGTTATTTGCTTGCAGAAGTGACAAAGTGTAATCAAATGAGTTAGAGGCATATTTTAGTGATTGCAATTGACCAGCAGCCATTCCTAATAAAGCAAAACTAGAAACAATCAGTGCAACCATTACCTCAACAAGCGAAAACCCGACTTGGTTTGTGTATTTTTGTATTTGGCTCATTAACAATTCCCTTTTTCAATCTTACTTTGTCCACTGGCATATACACGGAAACAGCGATCTGTTGTGTCACCGTCACGATCACTAATATCAATACTAGTGACTGGAAATTCACCCAACGGTGTGATTGATTGTGTAGTAATACCAGATACCAAGACCCCTGTATGATCATTATCAAAAACAACAAACGTTTGATTATCAATACTGGCTAACCACTTAGAGCCTTGTGCTGTTAAGGTGACTATTTTTTCACGCTTGATCGCTTCACTTCGCGCCATTTTAAACGTACTCATAAGCTCATTAGCCGTGCTTACTAAACGGTCTTGTTTGATATATTGAATAAAAATTGGTGTCGCAACGGCAGATAAAATACCCACAATTCCAACCACAGTCATAACTTCAATAAGTGTAAAACCTGACTGACGTTTCATAATTATTGCCAACATGATGCTAAGGCAGCAGATGTAACACCTTGCTGATTAATAGAGAGTGAACCGCATTTATCACCAACTTGCGCCCCTTTTGGTGCAGCTGTTAATGAAAACTCGGTATCATTTTCAGGCTTATAACTGTAGGCATAATAATCTGATGCTTTAAATGTGATATTTTGTTCATTAGGGTATCGACCTAAGCGTGTATAATTGCGCTCTAATATGCCAGCTTGTTGCATAAGATATTGCTGCGCTTCGGCACGTCGACCATCTTTCACATAATCACCATAAGCTGGCAACGCAATCGCTAGCAAAATACCAATAATGGTAACAGTTATCATTACTTCAACTAGGGTAAACCCAGCCTCTTTGAATAAATGTCTTTTTCTCACTTTGTATCCCCCTAAAATACACACCAAAACATGACAACGCTGTCATTATCGCGCAATATTCATGCAAATCAATACCTTTCAGTTATATGTTAATTTCTTTTTGTAAATTTAAGTGAACACTTAGGCGTGATAAAGGAGTCAGCAAGGAGGGAATTACAGGCATAAAAAAACCGAGCAAATGCTCGGTTTTTTACTAATCAAGAAACTTGATTAAGCTTCAGCGATAACAATTACTTTAATAGTAGTTGTTACTTCTGAGTGAAGCTGGATAGCTACATCGAATTCACCTGTTTCACGGATAGTACCGTTAGGTAGACGAACTTCTGATTTAGCAACTTCTAGGCCTACAGCTGTGATAGCATCAGCAATATCGCGAGTACCGATAGAACCGAATAGCTTACCTTCGTCACCAGCTTTAGATACAAGAGTAACTTCAGCTAACGCTTCTAGTTTCTCTGCACGAGCTTGTGATGCTGCTAGTTCTTCAGCTACTTTAGCTTCTAACTCAGCACGACGTGCTTCGAAAGATTCAATGTTAGCTTTAGTTGCTGGAACTGCTTTGCCTTTAGGGAAAAGGAAGTTACGTGCGTAACCTGCTTTTACAGAAACTTGGTCGCCAAGCGCACCAAGGTTACCGATTTTATCTAGTAGAATAACTTGCATGTCTCTACACCTTTTAAAAACTAGTTAAACCGCTGCTTACTTATGTAAGTCAGTGTATGGAAGAAGGGCTAAGTAGCGTGCGCGCTTGATAGCTGCAGCTAGTTGACGCTGGTATTTAGCGCTAGTACCTGTGATACGGCTAGGTACGATTTTGCCACTTTCTGTGATGTAGTTTTTAAGAGTAGCTAGATCTTTATAATCGATTTGTTGTACGCCTTCCGCTTTGAAGCGGCAGAACTTACGACGTCTGAAGTAACGTGCCATGAGATAAATCTCCAATAGTAATTCTTTCAATATGATGAGCATGTAACACTAACTGACTCACGCCGTTTCGGCCTTCGTGACGGTTAATAAAACCGCGTACAGTAAGTTGCGTGCCCATATCAATATCTTGAGTTTGTTGTTTTAAGCCTTCGCCACTGGCAACCACTTGAATGCGAACATAACTACTACGATTAAGTCCTGCTTCCATTTGCGTTGATTTGTGTTCTAACACAAAAATGCAGTGTGGTATTCCGGCTGGGCTTTGACTGAATTTAGGTTTTTTACAAACCGTGCCAGACAAAACGAACTGGTTATCAGTCATACAAGTCTCAAAAACGATTAAGCTTCTGCAGCTTCTTTCTTCTCTTCTTTAGCAAGAGGAGAAGCTTCAGTTACAGCATTTTTAGTACGCATAACTAGGTTACGTAGTACTGCATCGTTGTAGCGGAAAGAAGTTTCAAGCTCGTTGATTACTTCAGTTGGTGCTTCAACGTTCATTAGAACATAGTGTGCTTTGTGAAGCTTTTCGATTGGGTAAGCCAGTTGACGACGACCCCAGTCTTCTAAACGGTGAATTTGACCACCAGCTTCAGTGATAGAACCAGTATAACGCTCGATCATACCAGGAACTTGCTCACTTTGGTCTGGGTGAACCATGAATACGATTTCGTAATGACGCATGGGTATTCCTTACGGTTAATTTAGCCTCGTACCGTTTCGACCGGTCGGTTTAAGGCAAGGAAAACAAAGTTTAATTGGTCGAAAGAGCGCACATTTTACGCACATTGATTGAAGAGTGCAAATAGATTTTTTAAGAGAATTTCAGGGTTCAGGGTTCAGGGTTCAGGGTTCAGGGTTCAGGGTTCAGGGTTCAGGGTTCAGGGTTCAGGGTTCAGGGTTCAGCAAAGCTTCTGAAACCTTCCCCCCTATAACAACAGACTTATTAAGCGCCTGGTTCCATAATTGAAGTAGTGCCTTTTTTCGCAAGCTCAGCAAGATCTTTATCAATCCAGAATAATGCTTTACCGTCTTCGCCTACTAATTCAATTTTGTCTAAAATACCTTTAAACAGTTTTTCTTCTTCATGTTGTTCAGCAACATACCACTGTAAAAAGTTAAATGTTGAATAGTCATGGGTGGTAAACGCAACGTGCGTTAATTCATTAATTGCTTTGGTGATTTGACACTCGTGCTCCAGTGTTTCGCGAAACACATCACCTAACGACGCAAACTCATGTGGTGGCGCAGCAATCGAACCTAAAATTGGCATCGCGCCAGTTTCACTCACATAAGTGAACAAGCGATTCATATGATCCATTTCTTCTAACGCATGCTTACGCAGTAATTCTGCCGCGCCTTCAAACCCTTTATCTTCACACCATGCACTCATTTGTAAATAAAGGTTTGATGAATAAAACTCTAAATTGATTTGCTCGTTTAATTTTTCAACCATTGTAGGTGCTAACATAACTGACTCCACGACGAAATAGATTAACTAATACCAATTCATTTAATTGCTAAGAACTAACAGATTGAATAAATACTAACCGCCCTAAACTTATCGATGTTAAATAACACCATAAGAGCAATATCGCTTTGTTAGTATTTCATTTATGCTGCGCTGTATTTAATTACACACGTAACAGAATTGGTTTAAAAGTCCGCATTGTAAGCGTTAAGCAGCCAAATGCAAGGCATTTAACTGCTTAATTTAATTAAAGAAAAACGTGAATAAAAGGGTAATAAAAACAAGTCTTATTTGTTTCAAAGATTCGTTAGAACAGCCTCTGCACTCGAAATTTCAAATGCTTTAGGCTCTTCTAGCCACAATTGAGTAACAGTTTGATTTTCAACAAGCATGGCGTAACGCTGTGAACGATAACCACCAAATACACCTGTCTCTTTACCTAGCCCTAACGCTTTAGTGAACGCGCCATCACCATCTGCCAGCATATCAATATTCGCAGCGCTTTGTGCATCACCCCACGCCTTCATTACAAACGCATCATTAACTGAGATACAAATAATGCGGTCAATTCCTTTTTCTTTAAATGCATCAAAATTCTCAACAAAACCCGGTAAATGCCTTGCTGAACAGGTTGGAGTAAATGCCCCCGGTACTGCAAACATCACTACTTTTTGATTTGCGAATAAATCAGCAGTCGATGGCGTAGTCATACCATTTTCAGTTAATAGGTTAAATGTATGGTTTGGCAGTGTTTGGTTCGTTTCAATCATATTTGTGTCTTCCAATTGTTGGCGAATACCCGCTATTGTAGACCTAAAGAATGACGAATTTGAACCATCTTCTGCTCTAAATCACTTTGTATTCCTTGTACTTGCGTATTTGATTGTTGTACACGCGTTTTAAGCTGTGCCATCGCGCGCGAAAACTCATTCAAATAATTACTTTGTTCAAGGGCAAAACTACTTGCTTGATTTGCCACTTCAGAGGCGGATAGCGCATTATCCGCAACACTACTCGCGGTTTCTTTGAGTTGTGTTGCCGATTTTGTTTGCAGGCTTGCATTGTCTGCTAGCTCGCCCATTTGTTGCGAAACCTGCTGTGAACTTAACGTTAAGCCATCTAACTGTTGTTTTATGCTTTGCAATGAGCTTTGCGTTTGCTTCGCGAGCTGCCTTACTTCATCGGCGACCACGGCAAATCCTCGTCCATGTTCGCCCGCGCGAGCTGACTCAATCGCAGCATTAAGCGCAAGTAAATTGGTTTGCTCGGCAATGGAGTTGATAACTTCGAGAACAGACGCCACATCGCTTACACCTTTTAATAACTGATCCATCGAATCCATACCCGATTGCACTTGTTGTTGGGTCTTGTTACTCGCCACCAGCATCGACTCAGATTGACTTACACTGGTTTCCATTGCACTGAATGTTAGTTCCGCATTGTTTTTTACCGTGCCGTTAATATCATTAACTTGCTCGCCAATTTCTGTCACTTGACTCAACAGACTTTCACTTTGCACAACTTCATCTATCGATTGCTCTGACGCCGTTAGCATTACCTTTAGCTGCTCACTCATATTTGCTAAAAAGTCGCTCACTAATTGCAAGGTTTCAGCGCGTTCTTGTGCTTCTAATTTTTGTTTTTCAATCAACTGATTAAAGTACTGCGCAATTTCACCCATTTCGGTTTTTGGGTTATCTGTATGAATATGCTCTAAGTTATCGTTTTCAATTAATTTAGAAAACGCATTTCTAAGCGCTCTTACTGGCGTAAGCACTTGCTTCCTCTGCATAAAATAAACCATAGCAGCAATCACAAACAGCCCCATCACGGCGGCTAACAAGGTATAGAACACTTGCTTTTCAATTAATGTTTGTTCATCACGTAGCTGTTTTTCAGCAATTAAAATGCTGTTAGTTAACGTGCTAATTTCTTCTCGAAGTGATGAGATTCCCAACTCTCGTTGTTCATTTAAACGCTTGGTATTTGCCAACTCTTTTGGCAAACGATTGGGTAAACTAACAAGTTCAGCTTGGATCTCTTCACCAAGATCTTCTGGCTCATCGCCCGTTAGCATTAGTTCGTCTTCATCAATATTAGGGTCAAAAACACCTAATAGGGGCAGGTTTTCAATCTCTTTTGCAATACGGGTAAGCTCTTTAAGTACTAGATTAGTGCTCTCTAAGTTATTTTCTTTCAATGCGATAACCAGTTGTACAACATTTGTTTGATAGGCATTTGCCAATACATAAAAACGTGTTTGGCCACTTGAGCTTTGCGCTTTTTGCGCATACTGACTTAAAGCACTGGCATAATCCGCCATTTCATTGAGCGCATGGTCAATCAATGCATTTTTATTACCGCTTAACTTACCCAGTGCCAAGTATTTTCCGTCAATGCCGCTTTGTAGCTGTGTTAATTGTGCTTGCAAAGAGGACGAAATAGAGGCAGGTAAAATCGTTAATTTTTGTTCAACCGATTCAATATGTGACTTTGCCAAAGTTAAGTACTGGTTATCACCATAAGTTAAATAATCTTGCAGGCTATTCGCTAAGTCGACTACAACCGTATTTTTAAGCTGGTTGTACGAAACGGTTTGTTGATTAAGGGTGTTTATTGTTTGGCTTGCCCACAAAAGTACAGTAGCAAGCGCAATACTGATGGCACTTAAAACGACTAAAAGTAATCGTGTAAAACTTGAAACGCGCATAGGGCACTCTAAATCTATTAACTTGCCCTGCGAGTATATGACTTAATTATGACGTTTTTGTTTCAGTCATCGCTGCTTTGACATAAACGTCAAAGCGATTTTTCTTAGTTTTGATTTGCATCGACGGCGTTTTTTCAGCTAAAAAGGGCGCGTAATCAGGGCGTTTTACCACAACGCGTTTCGATGCTAATTGGTACGCTGGCGCTAACAATTCATCGGCATCTAAATCAGAACCAACTAACGATTGAAACACCCGCATTTCTTTTTTCACTGCCGCTGATTTTTCACGGTGTGGAAACATGGGGTCAAGGTACACTACGTCAATTTCGCTATGAGTATCTGGCAACAACTGGTGACTCGAACCGAATGCCATTTTCATACGCTCGCTCATCCAACTGCCAATTTCGGCATCAAGATACGCGCGCTCTAAGCCATCAAATAGAAGTGCAGCAACAACTGGGTGACGTTCATGTAACGTCACTGTACAGCCAAGCGATGCCAACACAAAACCATCACGCCCCAATCCGGCTGTACCATCTAGCACATGCGGTGTGATGCCTTTGCCTTTGTTTAAACCAATTGCTTTAGCGATAGCCTGCCCTTTACCACCACCAAATTTGCGTCTGTGTGCAGCAGCACCTGTTACAAAATCAACGCGAATAGCACCCAATTTGGGCTCATCATTTTTGCTTAATGCCAGCCCATCATGATCATAGTGAAGGGAAAATAACGGATTGTTCGATAACCACTCAGATAACGCAAAACGCTTATCAAGCTGTTCAAGGTAGTCTTTTTGTTCAGGAATGCTGTTAGCAATTAACACAGAAAATCCATTGCTAAATATTGAGATGACAACATTATAGTGATTAGCAAAGTATTTTTATACGCGAATAATGCAAACTTGTTAAAATAGCTCAATATCGTCCTGCGACGTAATTTCGTTAATTTCTTCTCTTTGTTGTTCTTGTTCGAGTCTTTCAAGTATTTTTTCACGCTCTTTCATAATGTGATCAAGGTATGTCATCACTTCATTAAATGAGCTTTGAATTTCATCACCAACCGTTAAGTGATGGCGCAAACTTTCGACAGTCTCTTCCACTGAGCCTAAAATATACTCTTCTTGATCTGACTCTAACGCCAAGCGCGGCACAGTATCACAAAAGCGCTGATATAAGGTTTCTATCAATTCAACCGACACTTTACTATTGTTATACAAGCTTTGTAGCTGTGCACGCAGTGTACTGTCTACCAGTTCAAACGTTTTAGTGATTTGTTGCGCTTGCTCCGATAACTGATTATGCAATTCGAGTGTACCAAGCTTGGCGTTTGTTGCTTCCAAAATATGTGGAAACAAATCTTTATAACGACCATACAGTGGCGCATCATCCACAGGCATATTTTTTACTAACAAAGAGACATTCGGGTAATTAATAATTGTGCGCGAACCAAAGTCGATAAACCGCTCACCTTCTTTTGCGTTTAGCATCAGCTCCTTTTCAAGAGGGCATACTGCACTATTGTTGGAGAAAAACTCATTACCACTTTCAAACCAAAACGCTGTGACAACATTTAAATTAAGCGGTGAAAAAAATTCAAATAAACACTCAGAAAGGCGAGTTAGTGACTTAACACCATAAGTTTGACTTACATACCGCATAGCGCGCCCCATATCGCTGTAATCAGTCATTGCGATTGCAGCGGTATTTTGCGCTTGTTCTATATCTTGCTTTAATGATTGTGATTGCTTTTTATATTGGTGAAGTACTTTAATGCGCGCTAATAACTCTTCTGTTTCAAATGGTTTAACGATGTAATCATCTGCACCAGAATTATAGCCTTTGATGCGCTCTTCAAGAGAGCTCCGCGACGATAAGAACATGATTGGAATATCTTGCGTAGCACGTTGTTGTTTTAACTTGCTACATACTTCAAACCCATTAATACCTGGCATTTCAACATCGAGCAAAATGATATCGGGATGAGTATCCCTTGCCATTTTAATGCCCTCTTCACCATTATATGCATGACTTACTTGGTTATTATCGGTGAGCGTTTTTTCGATTATTTGGTGGATTAGCTTGTCATCATCAATAGCAAGTACACTGGTTAACATGCCTAAACCTATATTATTTATTAGCTAAAATTAAGCATAGACTTAACCAAATCAAATGCATAAAAAAAGCCGCTAAATTTTAGCGGCTTATTAGATTCTGGTTAGATTTTATTGAATACCGCTATGGCGCAGCAAGGCATCCACATTTGGCTCTCGCCCTCTAAATGCAACAAATAGTTCCATAGGCTCTTTTGAACCGCCCATTTCTAATACATTATTTAAGAATGATTGGCCTGTTGTTGCATTAAAAATGCCTTCTTCTTCAAAACGAGAGAACGCATCAGCTGAAAGTACTTCAGCCCATTTATATGAATAATATCCTGCTGAGTAACCACCAGCAAAAATATGACTAAAGCCATGTTGAAAACGATTAAACTCCGGCGCTTTAACAACTGATACTTGGTCACGCACCTTATTTAAAATCGTTTGGATTTCATCGCCATTTGCTGGGTTGTAATCTGCATGAATATGAAAATCAAATAATGAGAACTCTAATTGACGAATCATCATCATTGCTGATTGATAGTTTTTAGCCGCGAGTAATTTTTCAAGTAAATCCTTAGGAAGCGGCTCACCTGTTTCATAGTGACCCGAAATAAAGGCAAGTGCATCTTCTTCATAACACCAGTTTTCTAAAAATTGACTTGGTAATTCAACCGCATCCCACGCCACACCATTTATGCCCGAAACAGCACCCACATCTACTTGCGTTAGCATGTGGTGAATACCATGACCAAATTCATGGAATAGAGTGGTTACTTCGTAGTGTGTAAATAACGCTGGTTTGTCACCAACCGGTTTATTGAAGTTACATACCAAATAAGCCACAGGCAATTGTACGTCACCATTAGCACGCACTTTACGGCCAATACAGTCGTCCATCCACGCGCCACCGCGCTTATGGTCGCGCGCATATAAGTCTAAATAGAATGAACCGCGTTTCGCGCCGCTGCTATCAAAAATTTCAAAAAAGCGAACATCTTTATGCCAAGTATCAACACCTTGTACTTCTTTAACCGTAATACCAAATAAACGGTTTACGGTTTCAAACAAACCACTTAGCACTTTGTTTTCAGGGAAGTATGGGCGCAAAATTTCATCTGAAATGGCGTATTTTTCCTGTTTTAGCTTTTCACTGTAATAGGTGTAATCCCAGGCTTCTAACTTGCTAATACCGTGTTTTTCGTTTGCGTAGGCCGTCAGTTCAGCAAGCTCTGTTTGTGCTTGTGGTTTTGATTTTGCTGCAAGATCATTTAAAAAGTCGAAAACTTGTTGTGGCGATTCTGCCATTTTGGTTGCCAGTGATTTATCAGCAAAGTTTTCAAAATCGAGTAATTGCGCCAGCTCATGTCTAAGCGCAAGCTCTTCGGCCATAATAGCGCTGTTATCAAACTCAACGGCATTAGGCCCTTGATCAGATGCTCTGGTGCTAAATGCAATATAAGTTTCTTTACGTAATTTACGGTTATCCGCATGGGTCATAACAGGTAAATACGATGGGAAATCTAGCGTAAATAACCAGCCTTCTAGCTCTTTACTTTCAGCTGTGTGTTTTGCAAGAGCGATAGCTGATTCTGGTAAACCCGCTAAATCCGCTTCATCTGTAATATGTTTTTGCCAAGCAAGCGTAGCATCCATCACATTATTGCCAAACTTAGCTGCAAGCTCAGAAAGACGAGCAACAATCTCGCCGTAACGTTTTTGTTTTTCTTCAGGCAATGCAATGCCTGAAAGTTTAAAATCACGTAAGCTATTATTAATCGCTTTTTGCTGTGCCTCAGATAGGTTTGCAAACTCATCGCTTTCTGCAATCGCTTTTGTTGCTAAAAAAAGCCCCTGATGTTGACCTACAAAAGTAGAGTATTCAGAGATAAGCGGTAAACACTCATCATAAGCAGCGCGTAGTTCTTCGCTGTTTACCACTGAATGCATATGCGAAACTGGTGACCAAAGTCGCGTTAATTTATCGTCTACTTCATCCAATGGCACAATAAAGTTATCCCAAGTATACGACTCTTGCGCTAATACTTGCTCAATCGTTTGCTTACAATCCGCAATACCCTGTTTTAATGCAGGCACAATGTGCTCAGGTTTAATTTGTGAAAATGGTGGTAACCCTTCAAGGCCAATTAATGGATTAGTCATAAAACGCTTCTTATTAATTTGTCATTGTTAATTTAGATTGGGGCAATCGATAAAAATTGCAAGTTAGGCTATTGTGTTATCGGTTAGAATACCTATATCTGATAAAACAAAGATTTAAAAAATTAAGGAACTTCAAATGGCAAAGCATTTTGATTATATCGCTATCGGCGGTGGCAGTGGTGGTATTGCATCAGCAAACCGAGCAGCAATGCGCGGTGCAAACGTCGCCCTAGTAGAAGCAGGCCCGCTAGGTGGTACATGTGTAAATGTTGGCTGTGTTCCTAAAAAAGTAATGTGGCATGGCGCGCAAGTTGCTGAAGCAATTAAACTATACGCACCAGACTATGGTTTTGATGTTGAAATAAAAGAGTTTAATTGGTCAAAATTACTTGAAAGCCGCGAGGCTTACATTGGCCGAATTCACAACGGCTATGATAATTACCTAGCAAAAAATGGCGTTACCGTAATTCAAGGTTTCGCTAAATTTGTAGATAACAAAACCATTGAAGTAAATGGTGAGCACTACACTGCCGACCATATTCTAGTTGCTGTTGGCGGTCGCCCGAGCATTCCAAATATTCCAGGTGCTGAATACGGTATCGACTCAAATGGCTTTTTTGAATTAAAAGAGCAGCCTAAACGTGTAGCAGTAGTAGGTGCAGGTTATATTGCTGTTGAACTCGCAGGCGTAATGCACGGTTTAGGCACTGAAACGCATTTATGCGTTCGCCGTGACACACCGCTTCGTACATTCGACCCACTTATTGTTGATACTTTAATGGAAGTGATTGAGTCAGAAGGCCCAACTCTTCACACTAACGCAACGCCAAAAGAAGTTACTAAAGAGTCAGACGATTCGTTAACACTGCATTTTGAAAATGGTAACAGCGTTAATGTTGACCAAGTTATTTGGGCGATTGGTCGTCAGCCAACTACCGATAAAATCAATATTGCAGCAGCTGGTGTTGAGTTAACAGAATCAGGCCACGTAAAAGTGGATGAATTCCAAAATACTTCAGCTCAAGGCGTATACGCCGTAGGTGATATTATTGAAAACGGTATTGAGCTTACCCCTGTGGCTGTTAAAGCTGGCCGTTTATTGTCTGAGCGCTTGTTTAACCCTGAAATGCCAAATGCCAAAATGGACTACAACTTAGTACCAACAGTAGTATTTAGCCACCCACCAATTGGCACCATAGGTTTAACTGAAACAGAGGCCCGTGAACAGTTTGGTGATGATGACATTAAAGTATACACATCAAGCTTTACCGCAATGTATACCGCAGTAACGCAGCACCGCCAACCATGTAAAATGAAACTAGTGTGCCAAGGCCCTAACGAGAAAATTGTTGGTTTGCACGGCATTGGTTTTGCTGTTGATGAAATGATCCAAGGTTTTGGTGTTGCCATGAAGATGGGTGCAACAAAGGCTGATTTTGATTCAGTTGTGGCGATACACCCTACTGGTTCAGAAGAATTTGTGACAATGCGTTAAGAGCTGAGTGGGAAGTCGTCCTGACGATAATCGAAAAACAAAAAAGGGTATCACTTGATACCCTTTTGGTTTTCACATCAAATGAAATTATCCAGTAAATAAATAGCCTTTAGAACGCACAGTTTTAATTATGCTTGGCTGATTTGGGTCGCTTTCTAACTTACTGCGAATTGATGAAATATAAATATCTACTTGGCGATTTTGACCATCATAATCAATGCCCCAAAGCGTTTTGAAGATAGTATCTCGCGTTATTACTTCACCACTATGCTCCACCAGCAAAAGCAATAAATCATACTCAGGAGCCGCGAATTCCAATACGCAATTCCCCTTTTTAACTTCACGCTTATGCTTATTGATAGTGATATCGTTAAATGAAATGCCCTGCTCTTTCGTTACTTCAACACCCACTTCTCGGCGCAATAAGGCGCGACACTTTGCTAATAATAAACGCGGCTCGATTGGCTTAGAAATATAGTCGTCAGCACCAAATTCTAAACCTAGCACCTGATCAATGGTGTCACCTCGCGCAGTTAACATAGCTACTTTACCAGTGTAAGCTGGTTTTATTTGTTGGAATACTTGCATACCATCGATATCTGGCAGCATTAAATCCAGTAATACTAAATCTGGTTGCTCGGCAATAATCTGTTGTACTGCGGTTTGTCCTTCGCTTATCACAGTACAATTAAACTCGAACTGCTGAAAAAACGACTGTGTTAAACTCGCCAACTCCGCATCATCTTCAACAATTATCAGATTATATTTTTCCATTTAATGCCACTTTAAAATTCGAAGTTAAACCCTAGCTTTGCTCGCACTGTATTACTTTGCACACCCCAGTAAATATCTGACGAGCGCTCGCCCCAATCTGCTGAAACAAATACTGAGAGCTGTTGATTAATTTGATAATCAACTTTAGAACCAATACGTAAGCTTTTATCAATGGTTGCCAGTTCGCTATTTTCATCCAACCCGTAAGCTTCGACTAAATCACTTTTACTGTAATCTTGCTGAAAAAAATTCGCATAACCCGCAACACTCCATTTATCATCTAACTGATAAACTAACGCAGTTTTTAAAATAGCGCCTAAATAATTAAGCCCATCGCTTGCGTCATTGCTCTTTAATTCAAATTGTACTTTAGCTAACAATTGATTGTTGTAAAAAAGTTTATTCCATTCAACACCAGCCGCCCAAGACTTATTATCAAAACCATAATTGGTATATGAAAAGTCCCCAAACTGCACTTCTATGGTTTTAAAACTTCTGTCCATATACTGGCCATACATGTACCACTCACTACTTTTTGAAAATAGACGGTAGCCTAATGTTAATGCGCTCGACGTAATTTGTGGCTCGCCACCTCTAAACTGATTTCGCTGTTCAAATTGCAAGGCGATTTCTTTATCACTTGCTAGCGGCCATGCTAGTTCGGAATCAAGTTTAAATAACAGTTTATCGTAATCACTAAAATCAGCATTATCGATATTACGGATCAGCAGATTGTTTTTCCAACTTACCTGCTCGCCTAAATAGCTGTAATTTATGATGGCCGCCGATTCAACAAACATTGAATTTGGCTTTTCAAGAAATGGGGAAATGTCTATACCGAGTTCTTCAGGCATTACAATTTCGCCATCCAAACTATACAAATAGCCTTTTTGAGAAATAAAATATTCTTTGCCATTAGGTAATACAAAGTAAAAACTATCTAAGTATGGATCATCATCTAAAAAATAGTCTCCAAAGCTAAAGCGAACGTTGTCATCGTATCCGGTAGCAAGTGTGCCAATAAGTCCCCATTGGCTTTGTGATGGTTCAACCTCGGTAAGCTGCGATTTAGCGTTAATCTCGTTAAGCATAATATCGATATTAAAGCGTACGTTTTCGGGCAATTCAGTTACTTGTTTTAAACTTAATAAATGCTCTTTTGCCACGTCAAATTTGCCCAATTGCATTTGCGTTAATGCCAATTCTAAACGCACGCGATGCTGCATCGGATTTTGCGATAATTGATAGCTAAGCAGTGTTTCAGCTTCAAGCCATTCACCGCGCTCATTGTGCAGCATTGCTTGCTCGAACGCACTAAGCCCTTGATTTTTATCGTTTGCAAAACACGGATTAATTATCTGTGCCAATAATAGGTGAGCAATCGCAAACTTAAATAATTTAATAGTCTTCATCGCTTTCAATCTCTTGTTTTACTTTTTCTTCAAGCGCCTTGAGTTCTTGCTTCATTTTCTTGATGTCTTTTCGCTTTTTATTTTTATCAGTGGGCGTTTTCGGCGTACTTGATACACCGCTTGTATCATTAAGTAAGTTACTTTTATCTAACTCACTGATCGCATTTTGTAATTTGCCTTTAATGCCAACACCATAACGCTGTTGAGGTTGAAATTTTTTATCCCAATCACCCCAGTCAATTGCATTTTTACTGTCGCTTTGTGGTTTAAGCGCTTTGTTACTCGGTGTATTTTCCGGCTCTTTTTTAGGCGGTTGCGCAGCAAATACGAAAGATGCATTAAGCAGACAGAAAAGGAAAAATAGCGTTCTCATTATTCACTCCCTTTAAGCTGGAAGTGAATGCTAAAGTGAGCGCCCACTTGCGTATCAATCAAGCTGATATCGGCATCATGTTGTGAGGCAATTTGCTGTACGATGGCCAAACCCAATCCATACCCGGAAGTTTTATTACTGCGGCTTTGATCTTGTTGGTAAAACGGCTCAAAGATATGCTGTTTACTTTGCTCATCAACACCGGGGCCATCATCAATTACATCTAACACGATATTTTGCTGATGATTTGTTAGTTGAACCGTTACCGATTCTTTTGCAAAGCGCGCGGCATTATTAAGTAAATTTTCGAGCATGCGTGTAAAAAGCTGTTTATTGATTTTGAGCGCACACTCTTGCTGTGCTTGAAAGGTGAATTCAATGTGAGGAAAGACTATTTGCATTCCTTGCACAATCGCGAGCACAAACGAATTTAGCGCGACATTTTCTTTAACTATTGCTTTGTTATCAGTAAGCTTTTCATAGCTAAGTAAGTCGCTTATTAATAAGTTAAGCTGATTTAGGTCAGCTTTAGTTTGCGCTATTAAGGCGTTATCGACACCTAATTGAATATTTAATGTTTCGAGCCTAAATTGCGCTTTTGATAAAGGGGTTCGTAAGTCATGGGATACAGCACGCAACATTTGGTGTTTTTGCTCAATTAAACGTGTGATCCGCAGTGCCATTTGATCGATTTTCCAAGTTAACTGGTTAATCACATCAAGGTTTTGTGGTATTTCTTCTGCTTGTATTAACTCAGGTTCGATAGCATCTACTTTATCTTGAATATAAGTTAATCGCTTAACTAACAAACGGATAATGAATAATATCACCACGGCTAATACACTCAGCACGGCAATAAATCCTGAGATTAACAGCCAGTGGGGATATTGCTCAAATACTTTGATTGTGCCTAATTTAAGTAAATCTTGAGAGTTACCCCAAGGCGCATAAATATCAAACGACAAGCTGCTATCAAATTCAGTTTGCCAAACAATGACCATTTCGCCACGTGCTAAACGCTCTAATTGTTCACTATCGAGCAATTGGCTAGCCTCATTAACCCGGTTAATCGGGTAGTGAAATTGATTGCTGATGACATCAAATGCAGCTTGGCGCTGTTGCGCACTGTATAAACCAATTTCGTTAAGTAATAAAAATGCTGTGCCAGTGGCAATTTGCTCACTCACGCCATTTAAATGCATGGTTAATAAATGAGTATCGTTAATTGGGTATTCAACAATGTAGCCATTGTTGGCTTGAACATTGGTAGAGATACTGACTTTATTTAGATTCGGTGGTTTATCGACTAAACTAAGCGATACATTCATAAGCGATGCAACTAACTCGAGCCAACGTTCACGGTTTGCAGTGTTAGTTTGTCGATTAATGCCCTGCTTTAAAAGGTATAAGGTACCAGATAGTTGCTCAGCCAAATGCTGCTGGTAACGGTGTTGGTTCACCGAAGAAAATACAAGGTAGGAAAGCAGTAAGACCAAGCTTACTGCTAAAATAACCGAACCATAAATACGTAAAAATAACGTCTGCAAATGATCTCCTAACGATACCAGCAGGGTGAAATACCAATTTAAATTAGTCTAATGCTATCCTTGCTTACGCGCGCGTTTAGCTGCTTTTTGCGCCTCATTATCATAGCGCGGATTTAAAACTTTAATTAAGTCAATTGAGTCTATCGCCTCAGGTAACTTAAAAGTTACAGGATATGCTCTTGGCATCGCACGACAAAGGTCTGCTTTATTGCGCTTTAGCGCAAACTCGTAAATACCTTTAGCTTCTTGCTGTAATAACTCAAAATCGTCTTTGCTTGTGCAACCAGTAGATTTTACCACAAACGAAATATACTCTGCTTTGGCATTAAAGCTGTATATTTTTTCTAGATTATTGAGCTCTTGTTCAGTCATTGTTTCAGATAATGCCGTACTACTACAGGCTGATGTAAATAGCGTCATTAATAATGCAGAAAGAGTGATATGTAATTGCTTCATAATATAGTCAAGCCAGCTAATCTAGCTGGCTTCTCCAAGTTTAAATGTTTACGCTAATTTTCGACGTGCTGCGAAAGCAAAACCAGCTAATAACAACATAATACCTGTGCTACCGCTACTACGCTTAGGCTTTTTATTAATTGTAACCTGAACCGTTTTACTGCTATTTGCACCAAATTGGTCAGTCACTGTTACTTTAAATGTAAGTGATTTAGCATCTTTGTATGCTGGCGCCGTAAGGTTGATAACGGCTTTTGTCGCATCGGCAATGGCAATTGTTCCTTCGGTCACTTCCCACTTATAAGTTAGTGAGTCGCCCTCTGCATCACTGCTGTCACTAGCATCAAGTACAAAACCTTTCGCCTCTTCCACTGTTATTGTGGCTTGTTTAACTTTGCTTTGTGGCGCGGTATTTTTAAGCACTGTCGACACTTCGTCAATAAATGCTTTATCGTCACCTACCTCATCAAGGTCCGTTTCGTCCTTGGCATAAATAATCGCGATACGATCCACACCTTCTGTTAACGTAACTTCTTGTGCTGTGAATTCTGTATTATCAACACCGGATGCTCGTAAAATGACTTGATTGTTGTGACGAACCGTTAAAAAGTCCCAATCAGTCTCTGACGATACTAAGTGCTTAAAGTTAAACTTCTCAACTCGGTCGTTATCAATCGTTGCAAGTAAAACACTTTGTTGAAAGTGAGTGATATCGCCGCTTGCCATTGCAGAGTCACCTTGCGATGCTTTATTTGTTTGCGCTTGCCACGCTAAATCACCACCACTCCACCATTTAACGCGATCATTATTGCTACCAACAATTTCATTCATATTCGCAGACTCTTGCTCAAGTACATTCGCGCCGTAGAAAATGATTGCTTCTTTGTTAACGGCATCATTTGTGCTTACTCTTAATGCAAAACCCGCATTGCCCGGTGCATTTGTTTTAACACGTACTTTGATATCACAGCTTTGATCGAGCGATAGTGTTTTTCCGTCACATAAGTTTTGTTCAACTTCAGCAAGTTCAACTCCTTCTGCGCCAACAACAGCGGCATTGGTCACCGTAAAGTTATCGTTGCCAACGTTTTTAATATTAAATGTCGCTTGCTCGTTGAAAGTTTGCTCAACAAAACCTTGGCGGTTTATTTGTTTGTATGAAACGCCTGACTTTTTCGCTTCAACCCAATCGTTATAGTTTGCAACACGTGCATATACACCTGGTGCATTTGGAGCTGCACAACCATTACCAAAACTTACAACACCTGCTTGATACCATTGTTCTTCATGTTTAAAGATAAGCGGGCCGCCACTATCACCTTGACACGAATCTTTGCCACCCTCAACAAAGCCGACACAGATCATATTATCCGTAATGCCCGTTTCACCGTCTTGTGTGTAATCGGCAATACATTGTTCACGGTTATAAAGTGGCACTTTTACTTCTTGTAAAATTTCTGGATACTCTGGAGCAGTTTCACTGTTAGGGTTCATATTACCCCAGCCCATAACAGTCAATTCAGAGCCATCTTTTAAAATCGCTTCAATCTCTGGGGTCATTAACTTGATTGGCGTAACGCCCGTTACTTCTTCTGTAAGCTCAATAATTGCAATATCGTTATTAAGACCTATGTCACCGTAGTTTTCATGTTCATAAATTTGAGCAACACTAACACGCTTACCAGACTCAGGTTTAGTTGTGTCATACCCGCCAATCCAAACGTGCATGTTTTCAGCGGCAGAACCTTCAATACAATGCGATGCAGTTAGTACGTATCGACCACCAATAAATGACGCACCACAAAATGGCGAGATACCTTCAGCCTGTGCTGAAATAAGTGAGGTCATAAACGGGTAATCACCTTGAGTTGCAGGCTTACCGTTAATAATACGAGGTGTGTTTTGGTTAAATGATTTTGGCTTAACTAAATTGACTTTCTCTGCAGCAACAACTGGCATATTAAATACTGCCAAGCCTGCAAGTGCGAAAGGTAACGCAACTTTTTTCATAACATTTCCTATACTTTTCATCATGTCTTGAAACTGATTAGAAACCTTTTTGCAACATGACAATATTATAGAAATGTAGTTTTATGTAGGGCTAACTTAAACCTAATTGAATCATTATATTAGTTCTGATAACGCAGTTTTGGTTTGCTTGTAATGGTTAATCCCATCCGTTAATTGTTGGTACTTTCGTTTAAAAAAGTGCTTTTTAATTACTTGGTTTTGACATGCTGCGGTAATTTCGCTGCCCACTTTACCATCTTGCTCAATCAGAAAAGGCATAAGCGAATAAACCGATACGCCCGTTTGCCATGTGCGCTGAATTTGCGTATCAACAGGGCAACCAAATTGCTCGGTAATCGCTAAAAGTTGTTTGGCCGCATGAGAAGCAATCGCTTGCGCACAACAACCTGTTAGCGGCTTCTTATGAAGTACTAGCTCAAATTGCTCATTTACTTGTTTTGTTGCTTTGATAGGTCGGGTACGATTTTGATAAGCGGCAAGTTTTAATAGTTGCCAATCAAATGTTAGCGATTCGATGGTGCTAAATACAGCGCTGAGATCACCCGCTAGCTGAAAGTCATCTTCTAATACAATTGCATATGGCAGCTTTTGCTCAACAATTTTTTGCCACGCCAAGCGATGACTTAAAAAGCAGCCAATCTCACCATAGCCAAGATTGCGGTAATACTGTTTTGAATTTAATTGAGATGAATAATGGGCTTGAATTTCAGCGTTTGTAAATTTTGTGCCGTCAATGGCAGAGATTCGTTCAAATTGAATATTTTGCGCCGCTAATTGCTCACTGCTTTTTTTAAGGCGCTCGGTGCTTTTATCAAGATTAATCAGGAATACTTTAGGTTGGTTTAGCATTGTAAAAACGCCAATCTAACAACTAGGTATTCCTGATTATAGTGAGCTTAGTTTACAGTTTTATTTAATCTCTATACGTGGCGATTTCATAATTACGTCATCGTTTAGATCAATGCCAATACCTGACGCTTCTGATACTTCGAAGAAACCATTTTTTGGCTGCGGATCTTGAATGCATAATTCGCGGTTCCACTTTTTAATTGCATAGGTATGATGCTCATGAATTAAAAAGTTAGGAATGGCTGTTTCAAGGTGCAGTGATGCCGCAGTTGCAACAGGGCCGCCGCATACATGCGCTTGAATACGCACATCAAAAATATCTGCGTAATCACACACTTTTTTGGTTTCGGTAAAACCACCGCACAAACCAATATCAGGTTGTAATACATCAACACTTTGATCTTCAAGGTATGGTCGTACACCCCAACGATTATATAAACGTTCGCCACCGGCAATAGGAACCGCTACTTTGTCGGCTACTTTAGCGTGCAGCGAGTGATTTAAGTAGTTCACTGGCTCTTCGTAATACATGCAATCAAACTCTTCAGCAATTTCACCTAGCTGAATTGCCGTTGTTGCACCTGGTAAGCTATGGCATTCAAAAATGATATCCACTTCATCGCCAACCGCTTCACGAATAGCCGCCATACGTGCGCGATAAAGCTTCATTTCGCCACGTGAAATAATTTTCGTACGGTCATAATACGTATTGCCATCTTTATCGTATTGAATTGGGTCAACTTTAACCGCATCATAACCTTCAGCAATCGCTTTTAATGCGGCTTCTGCGTATTCTTGCGGTTGTACTAGCGCTTTAAACTCATCATCCCAGTCAAACTGTAATTGCGATGCATAAGTGCGAAGTTTGTCATTTACCTTACCGCCTAGTAGTTGATAAACAGGTAAGTTAAGGGCTTTACCTTTGATGTCCCAAAGTGCAGTATCAATCGCACTCATCGCAGCATACACTACTGGGCCTCCACCTAAACCCCAAAAGCTTTCGCGCAGCATACGCGACCATAATTTTTCAGTTTGGAAAGGGTCAAAACCTATTAAAAACGCTTCAGCAAATTCTTTAATCATATTTGCTGCTGCACTGTGGCCTAAATCATAAGCAAGACCTGCTTCACCAACACCTGAAATTCCTTCGTCCGTATGAATACGAACAAAAACGGGGTTCCATTGCGGACGCTCAGGGCAATGGGTATCAAACACTTCGACGCGAGTTACTTTCATATTTGTTGGGCTCCTAATTATTGTTGCCAAACGTTTAATTTTTACTTTGCACTTTGCACTTTGCAAAGGTTTAGAGATTTAAAAAAGTACTTCAAACCTGGAAGTACTTTAATGTTTGTTTGCGAATTATTCTGTAAAGCTAGGATCGATACGATACGCTAAACGACGCATTGCTGGCCAAGATTTTTGACCACCTGTACTACCTGTGTGCACTTTGTTTTGCTGATCTTTTACCGTATCTAGAATTTTCTGATCAATGGCAATAAGAGGCTGACTAGTTGAAAGTGCCATCACTTGAATTTCACAGGCACGTTGTAAATCAGCCCAACGCATAAAAGCTTCACCAATCGAAGGACCTAAGGTTAATGCCCCATGATTAGGCAACATTAACGTATGCGCATTACCTAAATCGGCCTGCAGGCGAGCTTTTTCTTCAGCATTTACCGCGAGGCCTTCGTAACCGTGGTAAGCAATATTACTCAGTGGGAACATTGCATGCTGTGAAATTGGCTTTAAGCCGCCCTCTAAGCTTGAAACCACAATAGTTTCGTTGGTATGCAAGTGAATAACACATTGCGCATCGTGACGCACTTCGTGAATTGCGCTGTGAATGGTAAAACCTGCAGGGTTAATCTCAAACGGTGAATCATCAAGAGTTTTACCTTGTAGGTTCACTTTTACTAGATTTGATGCCGTAATCTCATCAAAGGTTAAACCAAACGCATTTACTAGGTATTCATCTTTACCAGGTAAGCGAGCTGAAATATGGGTATAAATAGTATCGTCCCAACCGTAGTAATGAGCTAAACGATAACAAGCAGCAAGATCGACTCGTAACTGCCATTCTTCATCTGACACTTTGCCTTGGAGGTTTATTTCAGGTAATGCAAACATGGATAAGTCCTAATTCGTTAGATGTATAGAAGTCTAAATTAGCAAGCCATAGGTGGCAATGATCTAAGCCAAAGAATTCTGAGTTTTATGCAAAAAAAAGCGCAAAACAAGTTTGCGCTTTTTCGTATATCAATAATAGTCCTGATTACAGTTTTTTCACACCCATGTTGTAAAGTGTAAAGCCATAAATATCAGCATATTGTTCAATAATTTTGCTTGTAGGCGTACCTGCACCGTGACCTGCATTAGTTTCAATACGGATAAGTGTAGGGTTAGCACCTGCTTGCTTGTCTTGAAGCTCAGCTGCAAACTTAAATGAGTGCGCTGGCACTACGCGGTCATCATGATCGCCTGTTGTTACCATAGTAGCTGGGTATTCAACACCCTCTTTCACATTATGAACAGGTGAATAGGCTTTTAGGTACTCGAACATTTCTTTGCTTTGTTCTGCTGTACCATAGTCATACGCCCAACCAGCACCCGCTGTGAATGTGTGGTAACGAAGCATGTCTAATACACCTACTGCTGGTAACGCAACTTTAAATAGCTCAGGGCGTTGTGTCATAACTGCACCTACAAGTAGACCACCATTAGAGCCACCATTTACCGCTAGCTTTTCGCTCGATGTGTAATTTTCAGCAATTAGATACTCAGCAGCAGCAATAAAGTCATCAAATACATTTTGCTTTTGTAGTTGCGTACCCGCTTTGTGCCATTTCTTACCGTATTCACCGCCACCACGAAGGTTCGCAACCGCGTAAATACCACCTTGCTCTAACCATGCCGCGCGCGTTGGGCTAAAGCGTGGTGTTAAACTTACATTAAAACCACCGTAACCGTACAAAATAGTTGGGTTAGAACCATCAAGCTTTAAGCCTTTCTTATATGTTAAGATCATCGGTACTTCTGTACCATCTTTTGACTTATAGAATACTTGCTTAGATTCAAATTGCGCAGGATCGAAGTCTGCACCTGACTTGCGGTACACTTCGCTCTTACCAGTCTCTACATTAAATTTAAATGTTGTGCCTGGTGTTTTATAGTTAGTGAATGAATAGTACAGCTCTTTATCTTCTTTCTCGCCGCCAAAACCACCTGCAGTACCTACGCCTGGTAGTTCGATATCACGAACAAGCTTACCGCTCTTGTCGTATTGCTGTACTTTAGAAATTGCATCAACCATGTAGCGTGCAAAAATGTAGCCACCACCCGTTGAAACGTTTAACACGTTTTCAGTTTCAGGGATTAAGTCCTTCCAGTTATCTGGTGTTGGCTTAGCAGCATCAACCGTTACAATGCGCTTATTTGGTGCATCTAGGTTAGTTACTAAATAAAGTTTAGAGCCTTCGTTCTCAATAACCTGAGTATCTGAGTTAGTGTGGTCTAAAATGGTTTCTAACTTGCTATCAGGTTTAGATAAATCTTTAATGAAAAGCTTGTTGCCCGACGTTGATACTGCAGCTGAAATCAATAAGTATTTATCGTCTTCAGTTACATAACCACCAACATAACGATGCTTCTGTGTATCTGTACCACCAAATACAACTTTGTCGTCAGCTTGCTTTGTGCCTAACTTATGGAAGTAAAGTTTGTGCTGGTCTGTTTTCGCTGACAGCTCACTGCCTTCTGGCTTATCGTAACTTGAGTAATAAAAGCCTTCATTACCAACCCATGACAGGCCGCTGAATTTAACGTCAACTAAGGTGTCTTCAATTTGCTTCTTAGTTTCAACATCAATAATAATAACTTTGCGCCAGTCACTGCCGCCTTCAGAGATTTGATATGCTGCTAATGAACCATCTTTAGAGAAAGTAATACCCGCTAAAGAAGTTGTACCATCGTCACTGAATGTGTTTGGATCTAAGAATACTTCCGGCTCACCACCTTCAACTTGGCGATAAATAACATATTGGTTTTGTAAGCCATCATTTTTGTAAAAATAAGTGTATTTGCCTTCTTTAAATGGCGCACTTACTTTTTCGTAGTCCATTAACTTAGTTAAACGCTCTTTTAGCTTGTCGCGGTAAGGAATTTGAGCAAGGTAATCAAACGTTACTTTGTTTTGCGTTTTAACCCACTGTGCTGTCTCGTCGCTCATATCATCTTCTAACCAACGGTATGGATCAGCAACTTGCGTATCGAAGTAAGTATCTACAACTTCACCCTTTTTAGTTTCAGGATAAGTCAAAGCTGCTTGTGTTACCGTTTGCTCAGCTTTCGTATCAACCTGAACCGATTCTTCTTTTTCAGCGCCACAGCCAACTAACGCTGTGCACACAGCAAGTGCGAGTGCTTTTTTAATCATGATAATTCCCTAGAGTATATTTAACTCACTAACATATGGAATTATTAGTTTATTGTCCAGCAAACAAGATCAAATCCAATTATATATAAATCAATAAAGTAGAGGATTATCACATCATATTTTTACAATTATTTACTGTTAAACAGCTAATTAGCAATAAAAAAGCCAAGGCGTGAGCCTTGGCTGAAACGAGTCCCCAAACTCGCTGTACATTAATCTTTTTGGCAAGACTTGTTTTTGAGACGTTCAATGTCTTGCTTGATCTGCTCTAAATAAGGATCGTTATAATCAAATTGAGAAAATGTTTCTAGGCAGGCGGTATAAAAGCGAATTCTATTTTCTTCTATACCTTTAATATCTTGTTCGAAATGTTCCATTTGTCAGCCTCTCCCTAGCCTTTCAATATCTTTAGTGTAATTAATCTAGATCAAAGCAAAAGCATTTAAATTCAATAACTAACTGTAACCACTTTGTAATAATTATAAAAAACTAATTGATTCAATAGATTAGATTTTTAATCCAGGAGATTACCAAGAACAAAAAGCCGCTTTCGTGCAACAAAGTAGGAAATATCTTACATCTAATATCGTTAAATGATTCAGGATTCAGGATTCAGGATTCAGGATTCAGGATTCAGGATTCAGGATTCAGGATTCAGGATTCAGCAGTATTTTGAAGTCTGGT
>NZ_LKBD01000011.1 GCF_001399975.1 Pseudoalteromonas sp. P1-9 | reverse complement strand
ATAATCTTTTTGAGTTCTCTTGGATATAGGTTTCATAACATTCTCCAAATTTAAGTTGGAAAAGTGTCAACCGTATTTAGGACTGGTCAGAACAAAGTAAAAAGGGCGCTTATGCGCTCTTTTTTATTGCCGTATTCAAGAATTTAACTGACAAATAACGATTGGAAATTATGCTTGAGCTATATTCGCGCATTGATTAAGCTCTGAACCCTGTAACTTCTTCTTTACGCTCTCTTACCTTTCAAGCTTATCGCTTACGTAAACGTCAATCTACAATTTAAATATTAGCGGATCTTTGCGATATTTTGCTTGGAATAGGTCTGTAATTGCATTGTTTTTAATTAAATTAAGTTTAATTTAAATTGAATATGTTTAATTGTAAGTTTAACTGGGTTGTTCATCTAAAATTGTAGTCTTGATGAAAGGATAATGTTAGAGTCGGTGCAAACCAAGAATAACCCGTTCATTTAACGCCATACTTATTATGCGCGTTAAACATTTACAAGTTGGAGAGTCGTGTGACTGTTTTTAATCGTACTGAATTTGATAACCACGAAAACGTTGTTTTTTGTGCAGACAAAGAAACTGGCTTAAAAGCAATTATTGCTGTACACAGCACTAAATTAGGCCCAGCAGTGGGTGGTTGTCGTTTATGGGATTACGCAAGTGACGAAGATGCAGTATACGATGTACTGCGTTTATCAAAAGGCATGACATACAAGAATGCAGTAGCGCGCTTACCATTTGGTGGTGGTAAATCGGTAATCATCGGTAATGCAAAAGAAGTCAAATCGGATGCATTATTTAAAGCGTTTGGTCGTCATTTAGAGCGTTTAGGTGGTAGCTACTACTCAGCAGAAGACGTAAACATCACCTGTGATGACGTAGCAGTCATGAACACTGAAACAAACTATGTACTTGGCCTTGAAGGTAAAAGCGGTAACCCATCTCCGTTTACAGCGTTAGGTACGTTTTTAGGTATTAAAGCGGCTTACCAACACAAGCACGGTCATCAAGACTTAGCGGGCGTAAAAGTGTCAGTACAAGGTCTTGGCGCGGTTTCTTACACACTATGTAAATACCTACACGAAGCAGGTGCTGAGCTGTTTGTAACAGACATCAACGAAGAGCGTGTTAGCCGTGTAGTTAACGACTTTAACGCAACTGCAGTTAACATTGACGAAATCTACGACCTAGATGTTGATGTATACGCGCCGTGTGCACTTGGTGCAACGATCAATGATGAGACTATTCCGCGTATTAAAGCAGGCATTATCGCAGGTTGTGCGAATAACCAGCTTGCAGAGCCACGTCACGGTGAAATCATTCGTGAAAAAGGCATTTTATACGCGCCAGATTACGTAATTAACGCAGGTGGTATCATCAACGTTTATTACGAAACTGCGCCAGAAGGTTACAGTGCAGAAGCTGCAACTAAGCACGTTGAAGGTATTTTCGATACACTAAGCGAAATCTTCAAGCGCTCAGAAGACGAGCAAAAGTCAACGCACATTATTGCAGACGAACTAGCACAAGAAATCATCGAAAACGGTTTGTAATTTCCCCGTTTTTTGCTTGTAAAAACACGAGTAAAACAATGAACTTGCAAGTTCATGCTATGCTCGGTAAGGTGCCCGCAATTGCGGGCATTTTTATTTTAAGATTATGGCAACTCAAATCGACCTTTCTACTTGGCAACGCGCCGAACACTTTTCATTTTTTAAAGACTTAGCAAACCCATACTTTTCAGTCTGTGTGCGTATAGATGCGGGTGAATTGTATGGCGCATGTAAACAAAGTGGCCAGTCGTTCTATTTAGCCTGCCTTTACGCTTTGTTGCGTGCCAATAATAGCTATCAACCCGTTTGCCATCGTATTGATAACAACCAAGTATGGCTGTGCGATAAAATTGAAATTAACGCGGTGCAATTAGATGAGCAAAACCTCTTTAAAATTTCGTATTTACCTTATGCGGAAGGCTTCGCTGACTTTAGTGAAAAAGGCAAAATTGCATTCGAAACAGCAATAAGTCAGCCATTTTTCTCAGAGCAATTTAACTCGATAGAAGGGCGCCTTAACTGTATTCATGTGTCGGTGTTACCTTGGCTTGATTTTACCGGCTTTTCCCACGCAACACCGTTTGGTGAGCAAAATGGCATTCCCAAATTTGTGTTTGGTAAATTTGATAAACAGCTTGGCACCATGCCACTCAATATTGATGTGCACCACGGCTTAATGGACGGCTTTCATGTTGCGCAGTTTACAAATGTGCTACAGCAAGAAATGGCAGCACTTGCAAAGAGCCTAGATTAACCTACTTAATATCCACCAATTTACTGGCGCGGCGATATTGTATTTTTGCTCCATTAAAATTGGGTAGCTCCCACTTTTTTGGGGCTTCTACACGCTGACCACTCATGTAATGAAGCACCACGCGTTTTGCGCTTATAAAGTATTCCACCCTGAGTTGTTGTTGCGGAAGCACCACTGTTAGCGGGTAAAGCTCACAAAATTGCTGCCATGTGTAGTTATCAACTAAGCCATAGGCAAAATCACTGTTATCAAGAAGTGCCAGCTCATCAAGCGAGCTTATTTCTAAATCACTTAATACCCGTGTGATTTGTTCGTGTGGTGCTAATAATTGCCAATCGGTGCTATGTACATTTTGGTAAAGACAAAGCTGCTGGTATTCCTGTGTTAATTCATCATAGAGTGATTCACAAAGCACGCCAGTTTCAATTAGGTTAACGGTGGCGGTAATAAATTCATGGCTTTTAACTGCGGCGCTAAATGATTTTAATATGGTGCCTGCGTATTGATATTGGTAATTGCCTATTAATTCATTTTGCTCAGTAATTTCAGATGAGCATAGCTTTGCATCACCTAAGTTATTATCAATAATAGCGTTGGTTGTTATGGGGCTTACTTTAGTTGCCAGTGTTTTTCGGTCTTTTACTGCACGCCCAGCTAGGCTGTAGGTTTTGAGTACCAGTAGGGCGTCGGGCTCGTTACTTAAGTAGCTGTCTTTGGCAATCACCACTTCTTGCTTACCATTATTGTAACTGCCACGGCGGTTTTGCTTTTTAATATACACGCAGCTAGGCAGTAAAGCGGCAATAGTGTGTTGCAATTCAGTGATGTTGTAACTGGCGTATTTACTGAGTTCAGGTAAATCAAAATGACTGCGCAGCTGGCTGGCAAACTGTTTGGCCTCAACAAGCGCGTTTTCTTCGGTGCTAATATACTCTAAAAACTGACCGCGCACTAAGCCAATGAGCAAGCTAAAGTCACATAGGTTGGGAAAGTCATTTTCTAATTGTATAAATTTTTCTGAATTTTTATCTAGAGTGTACAGTTTAGCTGGTACGCTTAGGGCACCTGCAAGGTCGGCCATTGCCTGTTTAAGGCGGTTATTTGGCATACTTGCCACTAAATGGGAAAGCGTAACGTCGATGGGTAATGGCGCAAGGGCTTTACCATAGTCAGTTGCAATACCCGCATCGTTAATGGCATTGATGGTTTTAAGCGTTGAAAACGCTAAATCATGGGCTTGTTGTGACAGTGGGTTGATAAAGCGCAAATTGCCAAGGGCATGATTATTTGCCGCGGCTGCCAACATCATATCGGTTAAGTTTTCTCGCTGAATTTCAGGGGGTGTATGGGCTTCAAGCGGTGCGTGTTGACCAAAGAGTGCTAAGTAGACACCCTTAGTAATTCGCCCCGCACGGCCTCGGCGTTGTAGTTTGGAGTCATTGGCGATGGCAGTTAAATCCAACACACTTTGGCCGTTACGTATATGCGTGCGGCGTTCAAGCCCCGAGTCAAGCACCGCATCAACACCGGGAATGGTTAACGAGGTTTCCGCCACGTTAGTCGCTAAAATAAGGCGGCGTTTATCCCCTTGATGTAATGCGCGTTTTTGCTCGCTAATGGGGCTTGCACCATGTAAGGTGATTATATCGAATTGGTCATTCAATCGCGTGCGCAAATAGCTGGCACAAAGTTGAATTTCCCCTTTGCCGGGTAAAAATGCCAATACATCTTGGCTGCCAAGTTGATACGCTTTTTCAGCGGCAAATGCCATGCGCTCAGTGAGGTTGTCTTTATGTGGCATATCACGCATGGCAGGTGCAAGGTAATGCTCATCTACAGGGAACACTTTACCTTCAGCGTGTAAATGTATGCCTTGGCAATAGTTAATAAGTTGCTCAGCGTTTAATGTTGCGGAGGTGATCACTAGCTTGTGGTGTTGATTGTTGGTTTTATTATGCTCAAGCAGTAAAGCCAGCAGTAAATCGGTATCCCAACGGCGCTCATGAAACTCATCGAGCATAATGGTGTTGAAATCCTGTAATAACCCTTCATTTAACCAACGCAGTGCTACACCCGGGGTTACAAATACAATCTCGGTGTTGTCGTTTGCTTGTATTTCAAAACGTATGGCATAACCCACTTTGTCGCCAAGGGATGTTTGCATTTCGTTTGCGACGCGCTCGGCAAGGCTAGTACAGGCAATACGCCTTGGCTCAATGACCAATACCTTGCCAGTGTGTGTGCACCACTGTGGCAATTGGGTTGATTTACCCGTTCCCGTATTGGCGCTGACAATAATTGGTTGATAGCTATTGTTGTTGCCAATATGGGCTAAAAAATCGGTTTTAATCTGGTTGATTGGTAGCATGCGTTTATTTCTTTGTCCGAGTCGCGATATAATTGACGGTATTATTTGTCTATTAGGATAATGTTTTGAAAGACATTGCGATTTTGATTTCACCTGTTGCAAACGGTGCTTATTTTAACGAAACCATCGATATTGCACAAAAAGAGTTTAAACAGTGTATTGGCGAGTATGATCTTACACTAAACGAGATTGGCGGCATGCAATTTTTGCAAACCCAGTTGCCAGAACAAAAACTCGAAGCATTAGCACGCTTATCGTTTGTACAAGGTATTTTTAGTCATGATTCGGGCACGTTAATGCCGTTATCGCTAAATACTGATTTTCACTTACACAGTGATTTTGTATTTGGTAGTAAGTACAAAGGCAAAACTAATGAAATTTTAACGCAGTTGTTGCTAAATGTGGGTTTAAGTTTCTGTAAAGAAAAAGACATCAGCAAGATTAAATTGCTCGACCCTATGTGCGGGCGCGGCACCACTTTAATGTGGGCAATGCGTTATGGCATTAAGTCAAAAGGCATTGAGCAAGACCCAAATGCGGTATTGGATTTTAGAACCTTTGCCAAAAAATGGACGAAACTTCACCGCCAAAAGCATGAGCTAAAAGAGGGGTTTATTGGTAAAGCCAATAAACAAAACAAGGGTAAGTTTATTGATTTTACTGCTAATGGCGTTAATACCCGTATAATTAATGGTAATGCGACAACTGCGTGTGATTTATTAAAGCGTGAAAAGCAGCATTTAATCATTAGTGATATTCCTTACGGTGTGCAGCACTTTACGACTGAAAAAACCCGCAACCCAATTGCGGTGTTAGAAGAATGTGCACCACAATGGGCAGATTTACTGCATAAAGACGGTATTTGCGTTATTGCGTTTAATAAGTACATTCCAAAGCGCAAAGAGCTGATTGCGGTTTTTGAAGCGGCAGGCCTTAGTGCACTTGAGTTTGAAGCACCGCATCGCATGAGCGAATCAATTTTCCGTGACGTGGTTGTTTTAAGAAAGAACTAAATAATATATTCCCTACCTTGAACAATCCCATGCTTCACCCAATTAAATAGAGAAGGGGGGAGCATGGACTTCATACTAATAATATTAACCTTGGTATTTATCGCTGCTTATTGGCATTTCGATACGCTACGCACTATTTACTGGGAACATAAACTAAAAGATCGCACATTAAGCGACAGCGATCGCAATGTATTACTCAAGTACATGCCGATTTATCGCCGAATGACAGATAGCGAGCGCGCACGACTAGAAAAACACATCATTTGGTTTTTAGACACCAAAGACTTTTTAGGACGCGATGGCCTAGTGATAAACCACGCAATGAAGTTGATTGTGGCGGCCGATGCTTGTGTGCTGGTGCTAAATAAACCGTGGCCGCTGTATAAAAACGTAAAGCAAATTTTGCTTTACCCAAGCGCCTACTATGCAAATTCAGAAAGCCGTGATGGCGCAGGCCTTGTGAGTTTTCATCAAACAGTTAGGCAAGGGGAGTCGTGGCCTGGCGGTACTTTGGTGCTTTCATGGCATGATGTACTTAACGGTAACCGTTTACCAAACGATGGCCACAATTTGGTATTCCATGAGTTTGCCCATCAACTGGATCAAGAAACTGGCGCAACAACAGGCACGCCGCTATTAAAAGATAAACTCACCTATGAAAGTTGGGGACGCGAATTCTCTCGTGCCTACAATATGTTAAAAGCGCATGTGGCGTATGGCATGCCCCACGTTATTCACAGTTACGGTGCCACCAATGAAGCGGAGTTTTTCGCAGTAATCACCGAAACCTTTATTGAAAAGCCCAGCGAATTAAAAGCCTATGATCCGGTCATTTTTGATCTATTGCTTAATTACTTTGGCTTTGACCCAAGACGCTGGAGTTAATACCAATTTTATTAATAATTTGAACATTCTAGCGAGTTAAATGACCCATAAACTGCGTTTTAAAATTCTAAAGTAGAACAACTACATGTCGAATTTTAAGCCTTGTTTCTGAGCCATTTTTCTGTCGCAATAAATGACCCGTTAATTAATGCAATTGGTATCAATCTGCCAGTTCGCTTGGGTAAGCTGTTCAATAAACCATTGAAAGGCTTTGCCTTGATTATCTTTATGCCACGCAATGTATAAGTCTTGTTTTGGTCTTGGAATGGTGCACTCTTTTTGCACTAGCTCGCCATTTGCAAGATACGGTTTAGCAATATGACTTGGCAAAAATCCCACACCAATACCGGCAAGTTGGGCAGTGAGTTTTGCCTGCATTGAATTAACATTGATTACTTGCTTGGCGCTAAATAGCCCGGTACTTCTTTCTGGCAACAAAGTGGAAGTGTCTGATACCACAATCGCGGGGTAGTGTTTTAAATCATCGTCGTCAAGCGGTGTATTCACCTTTGCCAATGGGTGCGATGCTGCTACAGCAAATATAAAGCTTAGCTCTGCGATTTTGAGGGTGCGATACACGCCTTTTGGCAGTTCGCCAGTTGCACCAATAACAATATCGGCACGCTTGCTATGTAGCGCATCCCAGCCGCCACCTAAGGCTTCAACGCTCAGTTGAATATCGACTTGCTCGGGCCGTTTGGTGAACTCTTTTAATAACTCAAAAATGACATCTTCTGGGATCACGGTATCACGGGCGATACGCAGGCGTTTTTCCCAGCCTGAATCTAATTGGCTTACGGCATCGAGCATTTTGCTGGTGGAATGCAAAATTTGCCTGCCATGTTCTAACACCAGCTTACCCGCAGGGGTGAGTACTGCTCGCTGTTTTGAACGATCAAACAATGGCGTGCCAATGTCTTCTTCAAGTTTTTTGATAGTGTAGCTTAGTGCCGAAGGCACTTTATATAGTGACTCAGCCGCCGCGGCAAAACTGCCTTTTTTATCGATAGCATCGAGCGCTTTTAGGGCGTCAATGGTGATAGCTTGATACATAATTTTTTATTCAAAAAATTTGAACTAAGGGTTCAAAATGTTCCGGTTTTTTATTGAGTTTAGCATGCTTATACTTAATTTCATCAGTTAAGCAAACGCTTTAACAAATTAGATAAGTTTAAAATTTTTGAGGAACAAATTATGAAAACACTATTAACAACACTTACATCAAGTAAAGCTGGTTACGCAGCACTGGCGTTAAGATTACCTATCGGCATTATTTTTATGGCACATGGCGCGCAAAAATTATTTGCTTGGTTTGGTGGTTATGGCCTTGAGGGTACGGGGGCATGGATGGAATCTATTGGCTTGGCACCTGGCTATTTAATGGCGCTAATGGCTGGCAGTGCGGAGTTTTTTGGCGGTTTATTTATTTTACTTGGCTTATTAACTCGCCCAGCGGCATTAGCACTTGCAGGCACTATGATTGTTGCAATTTTTACTGTGCATTTTGAAAATGGATTGTTTATGTCTAACAATGGCTATGAGTTTGGCTTAGCATTATTGGCAGCAAGTATTTCTTTGGTGTTCTCGGGTGCGGGTAAAGCCTCACTGGATGCGCTTATTTCAAATAAATTGACACAACACGCTTAATTAAGAGGGAAAGTACGATGATCACACTTAGAAAAGCACATGAGCGCGGCGGCGCTGACTATGGCTGGCTTAAGAGCAAACATACCTTCTCTTTTGCAAATTACTACGACCCACAACACATGGGCTTTTCAGCCCTTCGTGTTATCAATGATGATGTTGTGGCACCGGGCGCGGGCTTTGATACCCATGGCCACCGCGATATGGAAATTGTTAGCTATGTATTGTCAGGCACCATTGAACATAAAGACAGTGCGGGCAATATCAAAACGCTTCCTGCGGGTGAATTTCAGTTAATGTCGGCAGGCAAAGGTATTTTTCACAGTGAATATAATGCATCAAATGAAGAAGAGCTTAGATTTTTACAAATCTGGATTGAGCCGAATAGCTTTGGCGACAAACCCGGTTATCAACAAAAAGATTTTGGTACAGACGTTGGTTTAACGACGATTGTGACGCCAAATGGCGAAAATGGCACGCTTGCGATAAAACAAGATGCAAAGCTACATCAACTGATCCTTGATCCAAAACAGCAGTATATATTTGAATCAAATAATGCACCTGTGTATGTACATCAAGTTTCAGGCAGCACTCTAGTGAATGCTATTCAAATTGAAAGTGGTGATGGTGCAAAAGTGTTAGATGAAACTGAATTAGTATTTGAAAACGTATTTAACACCCCAGCGACATTAATTATTTTTGAATTACCACAGGTTTAAGGAGCAGAACATGGGATTATTAGTTGAAGGTAAATGGCACGATAAGTGGTACGACACCAAAAACAGTAAAGGTAAATTCGAACGTGAAGCCGCACAATTACGTAATTGGATCACACAAGACGGTGAAGCGGGTGCTTCCGGTACAAGTGGTTTTGTCGCAGAATCGGGTCGATACCATTTATATGTGTCGCTGGCATGCCCGTGGGCGCACCGCACCCTTATTTTTCGCGCATTAAAAGGGCTAGAACAGCATATTTCTGTATCAGTTGTAAGCCCAGACATGTTAGAGCATGGTTGGACATTTGATAAAACACAGCATAGTACGGGCGATGCATTGTTTGATTTTGATTATATGCATCAAATATATACGCGTAATAACGCAAACTACAGCGGCCGTGTTACCGTACCTGTGCTTTGGGATAAAAAACAAAACTGTATCGTCAGTAATGAGTCGTCAGAGATTATTCGCATGTTTAACACTGCCTTTAATCATTTAACAGGCAACGAGCATGATTATTATCCTCTGCATTTACGGGCTGAAATTGATGAAATTAACGAATTTGTTTATCACAGTATTAATAACGGAGTATACAAAGCGGGTTTTGCGACAACACAAGACGCATACGAAGGGGCGTATATTGAGCTTTTTAATGCACTTGATAAAGTTGAAGCCATTTTGGCTAAACAGCGCTACTTGGTAGGTACACAAATTACTGAGGCAGACTGGCGTTTGTTCACAACCTTAATACGATTTGATGCGGTTTATTTTTCACACTTTAAATGTAATCAACGTATGCTTGAGTCGTATCCGAATATTGCAAATTATATTCGTGAGCTTTATCAAGTGAAGGGCGTGGCTGAAACGGTCGATTTTTATCATATTAAACGCCATTACTATTTTAGCCACACTATGATTAACCCAACGCAAGTGGTACCAGTTGGGCCAAAAGTGGATTACAGCTCAGCACATAATCGTCATTCGCTAAAATAATGACAATAAAAAAGGCAGCGTATAAGCTGCCTTTTTTACTTTTAATAGCTAATTAGCTATTAAACAACACCGCGTGGAAGACGAGTGTCGTGGTCACGCTCAGCAAGTTCTTTAATCCAGAACTCTTCAGCAGTAAACCCTTCAGCATTTGGCTTAGTAACTGTGTATTCTTTTTCTTTAGATGCAGTTACTGGTGCCGCTTTTTTAGCAGCAGCTTTCTTAGCCGGTGCTTTTTTAGCAGCAGGCTTAGCTGGTGCTTCTTCTTTCGCTGCAGGTGCTGCGCCAGATGAAAGTTCCTCTGCAAGCGTTACTAAATCAGCTAGGCGAACGTTTTTACCGCCGTCTACACTGTACCAACCACTTTTCGCTGTGATCTCAGGTTTTTTACCATTTGCTGCTTCATACGCTTTTTCAAACGCTGCAAGCACTTCAGTTTTATCGAGTTTACTCATCGTATATCCCGTTTATTTGATACGAAGATTACTGTTAAAAATACATTTATACCTAGTTTCACGTCATTTTTCAATTTTTTGAGAATTTTCTTTATTTTTGACGGTAGGTTAAGGACAATTCAATGATCAAAAACAACTTATAGGTAAGCATAATGCAACTTTCTAAATTGCTCCAAGAATTAGATAGTTTACTCGCCCCCCATAAGGTAAAAGACTTTAGTCCAAACGGCCTTCAGGTCGAAGGAAAAGACAGCGTTAATAAAATTATAACGGGTGTAACGGCAAGCCAAGCGCTAATCGATGCCGCTATCGAAAAAAATGCTGATGCGATATTGGTTCACCACGGCTATTTTTGGAAAGGCGAAGCGTATCCAATTACGGGTATGAAAAAACGCCGCATTGGCGCCTTAATTAAAAATGATATCAGCTTAATTGGCTATCATTTACCAATTGATGTGCACCCAACTCTTGGCAATAATGCAAAACTGGCAGAATTACTTGATATTGAGTATGAAGCGGGGCTTGATCCATACAGTGAGCCAAGTATTGCAGTGAAGGGGCGTTTAAAAACACCACTTAGCGCCGAAGAGTTTGCCGATAAAATTGAGCGTGTGCTCAATCGTAAACCATTAGTTGAAAATGTACGCGGTAAAAATATAGAAACCATTGCTTGGTGTACCGGTGGCGGGCAAGGCTATATTGATTTAGCCGCAAGCCAAGGCATTGATGCTTACCTTACAGGTGAAGCGTCAGAGCAAACAATACACAGTGCACGCGAGCAAAATATCGACTTTTTTGCCGCGGGGCATCATGCGACCGAGCGCTATGGTGTAAAAGCTGTGGGTGAATACTTAGCTGAGCAGTTTAATTTAGACGTTGAGTTTATTGATATAGATAATCCAGTCTAAACAACAAATAAAAAAGCAGCGATTACGCTGCTTTTTATTTGGTTCTATTTGCTGACTTCCGTAGCAATATACCGCTGAGAATACAGTGTATTAGCTAGTAACCACCTTTTAAAATGGTAATTTGCTGGTCAATCACAGCGAGTTCGCATCGCTTATATTTTAATGCTGCTTGCTGAGAATTAGGTAACTCATTGAGATAACGCCATTGGCAGTTATCGGAAATATAACTATCAAAACTGTTTTTACTGCGTTGAAAACTTAAAAATAATTGGGTGTTACCCGTGTTATTTTGCTTTATTTCCACTTCTTTTTCTAATTTAGTGAGCCAAGTTTGACGTGTACGTTTGTGGTCAATAATGGCTTGATCTAAGCATTGTAGCTGCAATAGGACTTTGCCTTTGCTACAGGGCTTTTCATCGTTTTGAGCCAATGCATTAATGCTCAGCAGCATTAACACGGTGTAAAAAAGAGTGTATTTATTCATAATTAAAAACCAAGGTAAATAGGGCGCCACCGAGCTGGCTTGTGGTAATGGTCATTTTGCCGTTATAGGCATCCATCAGGTCGCCTACAATCGCCATGCCAACACCGTGGCCGTGTTCGTAGGTATCTAAGCGTTTTCCGCGAATTGTAAGTTCTTCTATTTTATCTGCGGGTACGCCCGGACCATCATCACCAACTTCGATAATAAGTTGTTGTCCTAACTGCTTCACTTTTATTTCAATTAAAGCGTCACATGCTTTGCAGGCATTGTCGAGAATATTGCCTAGCAATTCCATTAAATCAGTTTTATCACCTAAAAAGATACTTTTTTCATCAACTGCTTGAATAAATTGAATGCCTTTGTCGCGATACACTTTACCCATTGCATTGATAATTGAGTCGAGTATTGGCTTAACTTTAGTTTGTTTTTTCCACGTATCAGTACCGCCCGAGGCCGCTTTCTTAAGCTGATGTTCAATCATATTGCTGATGCGATCGAGCTGTTCTTGACTGTCACCATTACTTGCCAGCTCACTTGATTTTAAAACAGCCAACGGAGTTTTTAAAGCATGGGCAAGGTCGCTTAATGATGCACGGTATTTATCTTTTTGCCTTTGTTGTGTAGCCAATAATAAATTAAGATCTTGCTGAATTTTTTCTAGCTCTTCTGGGTATTCCCCCGTAATTTGGTCGGCATTGCCACTTTCGATTGCGACAATTTCTTTATCAAGGCGTTTAAGTGGGTGGCTACTCCATAAAAAGCCCAGCATAATCAATAAGCCCATCACTATGGCGATAATAATCAGCCAGTGCCTCAAGGTTTCTTGGAAGTCTTGCATTTGCGATAAAATGGCTTCTTCGTCTTTTAATACCAATACGGTGACTTGATATTCAATGCCATCGGCATCCATGTAAAACACAAAGCTAAGCTGTCGAAAGTACTTATCAAGCTCTTCAATTTTAGAAAAGTCCATAATACCGGGCGCGGTTGCTGCGTGTTTTGGAATATATTGATAGCCGAGCGTTGATTCAGATTGCCAAGCTATTTCTTTGTTGAGATAAATATAGGCAAAGGTATCGGACACAGGACGAGTGAGTTCGGGGGCAATTAGGGTAATCGGCGCCAGTTCACCTTGCTCAATTTCCACTTTTGCCATCAGTGAATACAAATGTGCTTCGAGCGTGCGCTCGGTGTTGTCGACTAAACTTGCATAAAGTGCCTTACCAATTGAAAAGAACATGGCAGGCATAAGTACTAAAAGCAAAAAGACAAGGATAAATCCTTGTCTAATTTTTAACGATATACGGTGGATCACAGTTTGCCGCTTAAACGGTAGCCGCGGCCACGGAGTGTTTCAATTGGTGCGATTGATCCGTCTGGGTCGAGCTTTTTACGCAGGCGTAATACAAATACTTCAATTACGTTAGAGTCTAAATCGAAGTCTTGGTCGTAAATGTGCTCTGTTAACTCAGATTTAGATACGACTTTTTCTGGGTTAACCATTAAGTACTCAAGTACTTTGTACTCGTATGCGGTGAGCATTAATTCATTGTCGTTAACCCATACTTGTTGCGAGCGAGTATGAATGCGAATTGGACCCGCAGTAATAGTTGGGTCTGCTTTACCGGCGCTGCGCCTAATAAGGGCATTACAACGGGCAATTAATTCTTCGTTATGAAATGGTTTAGTTAAATAGTCATCAGCACCGGCATCTAATCCTTCCACTTTATCTTGCCAGCGGTCGCGGGCAGTTAAGATTAAAATTGGAATATCAATGCCTTGCTTTCGTGCATTGCTGATTACGTCAATGCCGTCCATTTTAGGTAGGCCTAGGTCAACGACTGCTAAATCTAACGGGTATTCAGTAAGGTGAAATAAACCAGCTTCGCCATCGTGACACATATCAACGCTGTAACGGGCTTTTTCAAGTGCGTGTTTTAGATTGTCTGCCAGTTGCAGATCATCTTCTATTATTAGAATGCGCATTGTTATTGCTTTCCTTTTTTAACCTGGCCATTTGACTTATTTACTTTAAAATCAACAACCTTACCTTTTGGTTGTAACATTCTTACTTTGTAGTAATGGGTGTTCTCTTTCACGCTTAAAATCTTACCAGGGTAGGATTGCGACACTTTCTTGGCCGCTCTGCGCTTGGTTAAACCCAGAGTGTTAACATTTTTTAGCGCTTTATTCGCTGCCGCATTTTGTGAAGATGTTTTGACGTTTGAGCCATTTTCATTACTTGCATTGGCATTAAATAGCACTAAGCAACTGATCAGACTAATCAAATATTTCATACGTTAGCTCGCCACATTATGGAGTAAGTTAAATGTATAAAAAGTTCACTGAACTTACTCTGAATCAGTTACGGTAAAACTAGTTTAAACGGTTTAACAATTGATTCTTTGTAAATACCTGCTTCGATATAGGGATCGTTTGCAGCCCAGCTGCGCGCATCTTCTAATGAATCGAATTTAGCAATCACTAATGACCCCGTGAAACCTGCTTCGCCCGGATCGTCGCTGTCGATTGCTGGTAGTGGCCCGGCAGATAACAAACGTTCTTCTGCTTTTAACGCTTCTAAGCGTGCTAAGTGAGCAGGACGCGCTTCTTTTCGCATCGCTAAGCTGTTTTCAACATCTATTGAATAAATCATGTACCACATACAGCACCTGTTTGGTTATTTTATTGAATATAAAAATAATTCTATCAACAGAAAGGATAAAACTAAAAATCATTTTTCGCGAAAACTTGAAACAGTAGGTTTAACACTGATAGCATCCAAGGTTGAAAACAATAATACTAAGGTTCAGCATGAGTGCATCGCGAGAGCATTTTAGCTCCAAACTCGGATTTATTTTGGCCGCTGCAGGCAGTGCAGTAGGCATTGGAAACCTCGTTGGTTTCCCTGTATCGGCAACCAAAAATGGCGGTGGTGCATTTTTAGTTGTTTATGCATTGTTTGTAATTTTTGTTTGTTTACCAGTAATGATGGCCGAAATGGCTATGGGTCGTAGCGCGCAAAAAGACCCGCTTGGCGCGTACAATAAATTATCGGGTAACAGCAGTAAATGGCGATATCCGGGATTTTTAGCGGTACTTACGCCATTTATGATTGGCGTGTTTTACATGGTGATCACCGTGTGGATTTTTGGTTACCTTGTTCAGGCAGCCATTGGTAATTTAGATGCGCTTGCCGATCCCAGCAACTTTGGCCAGTTTATTAACCAAACCAGCGTGTTTTATTACATGGTAGGTGTAGGTGTGCTGGTTAATCTAATTCTACTTGGTGGTGTAAAGCAGGGCATTGAAAAAGCAGCAAAACTGCTTATGCCAGCGCTATTTGTGCTGCTAGTTGGCCTTGTTGCTTACGTACTGACATTAGATAACGCGATTGCTGGCCTTCGGTATTACGTTGTGCCTGATTTTAGCAAAGTGAACGCTAGCGTGTTAAACGGCGCACTGTCGCAAGCGTTTTTCTCACTATCGCTCGGTATGGGTATTTTAATGACTTACGCCTCATATATTTCAAAGAAAGAAAATATTGTAGGCAGTGCAAAAATGGTTGCAGTAACTGACTCATTGGTCGCATTTATTGCGGGTTTAATGGTTTTACCGGCTATTTTCAGCTTTAACCCAAACACCAATCCTGCGGAGTTATCTGACTCATCAGTTTCGATGATTTTTGTTTATTTACCAAAAATCTTCCTCGCGATGCAGCAAGATATCGGCTACGTAGGCGCAAGCGCGATCGCAGTAATCTTTTTCTTACTGGTATTTTTTGCAGCAATTACATCACTTGTGTCAATTATTGAAGTACCAACAGCGACCTTAATTGAAGAAAAGGGTGTTTCGCGTTTTAAAGCATTGCTATTACTTGCAGGTAGCATGGGTATTTTAACCATTTTATGTACCATGTCGTTTGGTATGAGTGAGTGGTTAAGCACTCTGTTTAATTATGGCGACCATGATCCTGCAACTACGAAGAGCCTATTTGATTTTATTTACGATGTGTTTTACGACACCATCTTACCGTTAAACGGCTTAATGGTGTGTTTGTTCGTAATGTACCGTTGGAAGAAAGCGAAGCTAACAGAAGAGCTTAGCCAAGGTGCACCAGACTATGCAGGCAGCTTTACTGAGAAGTATGTAAACTTCTCACTATCAACCTTTATTCCATTCATTTTGGCGCTGATTTTTATTAATACAGTTGCTAATAAGTTCTTTGCTTACAATTTATTAGGCTTCTAATACGATTTAAATAAAGACTTAAGTTAAAAGCGGAGCAATTGCTCCGCTTTTTTGTGTTTAATGGCAATATAAGGTGATGGAAGGGCGAACTTTAATCATCTTAAAAGGTAGAATAGTTAATAGAATTAGATAGTTAAACTAGGTTAGAAGATGGTCAAAATTAACAGTGAACAAAGTAAGCGTAGTGCGCAGTTTAAGTTTGTAGCGTACGCACTTTCTGTAATTATGATTGCCGGATGTTTAATTGCAACGAGCATGCAAGTGGCGCTAAATTGGCCATTGATTGTAATTTTTTCTCTATGTATTGTTGGCTTTTTAATAGCGTCACAATCAGCAAACAACCGCTTTTTGATGTTGGGTACAGCGCCTTTAATGCTCGATAGTAAGGTTGTTATGTTAGGCATCGAGACGAAAGGGCAAATAGTCATTAATCAGCCGCATTTTGAGAAGTTTAATACAGCGATACTTCAAATACTCGCCCCCGGTTATGAAAGCGGTTTAAATGAGATTTGGTCTGATACTTTACCATTAAAAATTGAGTTTGACGGCGATATCACTTTGCTTGATTTTAGCTTTACGCTACCCACACAAATTAAGCTTCATTCAGGTACTCGTTGTTATTTAAGAATAAGTTATGTAGAGAATATGCAAGAAGTAAAGCGTACTTATCGATTGAATGTGCGAGACCCGAAAGTAAGGATGTTGTAGTGGCGTGTTTCTTTCTTATGTATTGCCATTATTAATGATGCTTTTGAGTTGGTTAAGTTAGAGGGAAATGAGTTAAATCTCAGCTAATGTAAATTAATTAAGGTTGGTTGGTCGCGCTGGCGACGGCAGCCAAAAGATGAAAAGTAATCGAAACGAAGTTTCGCAGTGCTTTGAAATGAGGTCATGGATGACCGATGTAACCAAGCTTCATGGATGAATTTTAACGCCAATTTTAAAAACGCCGGCCCCCCCTTTGGATTCTCTCGACGCCCCAAAATCAAACTTATTCTTAAAAAAATAATTTAAATATGAACATAAACGCCATGAAGCAACGTCCATGTTGTACATGGCTTGCTCGACCGCTTCGCTCCCTGTCTCGCATTATTCATTTAAATAATGTTTTCAGGTTTGATTAAGGGGATACGAAAGAGCCCAAGCTGAGAGCTTTACTGCTAGTTTATTTAACGAGATTCAGATCACCATCTACAAAGCCAATAGCAAATGCTTTAGCTTGGGTTAATTTGACCGCATTGTTGAAATCTGAGTTAAGGTAATTTTGAGCCATATTTATAATATTTTGTACTGCAGCTTCCCATGAGTTACCGAATATGTCACTTGAAACCTCAATGTAACGAGATGTAGGCACCCAACCTTCATTACATGCCCAATCTTCATCTTCTACGTCGAATTCATTTGAGCCCAAGACTTCAATAATAAATGGTGACTCGTAAACATTAATGTTAAAAGCTATTACATCTGATGGGATTTCTTCGTTTAACTGGCTATCTAGCCAACTAAAAAAATCTGCTTCATGTTTTATCATGCTTCTAATTCTCTATTTTAACTAACGTCTTAATAAACGTAGAAAGAGTTAAAGCCAAAAGTTTTGCCTTCTTTTGAATAACTTAAGTTTCGTATTCCACTTTATTAAAATCATCAAAGGCTAGTTTTAATTCTGAAAAAAGAGGGGAATAAGACTCTCTAATACTTTTAGTAAAATCATACTTTTTATTGCATTTCTTGTGGAGAATCCAAGTCCTCATTTCTGCAAGAGTACAAAGATCAGAAATTGTTCGAGCAATATGAGCTAATTTAACAACCTCTTGTCGTTTACTATCACGTGTACAACGCTCCCATATCATTGCAACACCGTCACCATCTTTATGTATTAAATGGCTGCTCATTCCAAAGTTATAAGCAAGATGAATTAAAGAAGATAAACCACTATCTTTGGATTTATTAAATTCTTGAATAATTGTGCTAAATGACCACTTCTGTTCGAGTAACTTCCTTTGATGCTTATTTGTTCCTTCTCTAATAGTTTCTGTTTCCGAATCCGTTAATTTAATGTCTTGAAGGGATTTTGTTTTCTGAAAGAACTCAGCATCTACTTGATCTAATAAAGAGCTGACTCTATCACTTCTCTTTACAGAGGAATAACTAGGAAGTATGTCCCAATATTCATTTACTTTTTCAAGAACTTCATCGTCAGTACCTTGGAGCATAAATATGTATTTAACAACACCTTCAATAATCGACCTATTAATTATCTCAGCATCCCATTCCTGACCTTGCTGAAGAAGTAACAATGAACTCTCACTACTGAAATGACAAGAAAGATAAAGTTGGGTACTTACAAACCTCACTTTTGGATTTAAACCATCGTAATCTTTATCCAATAGAGGCTTGCATTGGTCAAAATGCTCCCCTATGAAATGACTTGCTAGTGCAGTCCAACGCTTTAATTTATGCTTCATACTTCCCTGAAATCGTCAATTTATTAGCGAGACCTTTTCAGGTAGGTGTTTATTAACCTTAGGCTTCGCGTTTGATCATTAAAAAACTCATCTTAAATCAGAGTGTAAGTTAAATAAACAAGTTATGTGCGGACTGTCGAGGGGGAATATATGTTAGCCATAGAAAAGGCGCTTTTTAGCGCCTTTTAAATATCTTGTAGAAAGTTATAGTCGTTTAATGCGGTGTGCAATCAAACTTTTCATTGGTGTAAAACGCGGCGTACGCGATGCCGCTTAGGGTAAAGTACATGGTAAGTACAAAGAGTAAAAAAGTGCCTACATTGAAGCCTGAATTATTAAATGCATTCATCATAAATACGGCAAAGCCAATACCAATCGGTAAACACAGTAATGTTTTAAATAGGTTCTCGTTTTTGATTTCGTATTCAGGTTCTTGTTGGTTATCTGTTTCCATTTAAGCCTCGACTAATATTATTGTTGTAACCACTTTAAGTGGCTGGATTTTAGTTTTCTTTGGGCCTGTTTATCTCGATATAGCTCCTTGAGAAAAACACAACAGGTCATTAAATGTTCAACTTAATACTAGAACGATTTAATAAATTTTCCTAATTATCAAAACATAATGGGTGATATTTGTAACGTTCGCTTTATATGAAGTGTAAGTAGAAAGTTCCTAAGCAATAAATAAGTTAACCAACCGGTATTTTGCTAGCTGATATTTACATGGTGAGGGATTGAAGCATTATTTGTGCAGCAGGGCTTAAGGCTGAGTAGCGTTCGGAGAGAATTAACTCTCGAACGGCAAAACACGGATTTACTAAAAAGGAGCGGTTATCGCTCCTCTTTATATTTAAATCACGTTAAGGCTTGTTACCGTTATTCGCTTTTTTGTTCTTCATCGTCAGGCAAATATTGATAAAGCATCACGATAGTGATGATTAGCGCAACGAAAGTGGCGGCGGTAATGCCGAACACTTTGAAGTTAACCCAAAAATCCAGTGAAAACGCATAGGCAACATAAATATTAACAGCTGCGATTAGGTATAAAAACGCGCTCCAAAATAAGTTTATCTTATCCCAAAGTGGCTCTGGCACTTCAATTTTCTGGCCCGTATCATTAGTTGAAGCCAAAATTGAGCCTAACATTTTAGCCATTAGGTTCTTTTTAAAGAAATAACGTGATGCTAATAAAATGGTCGCAAAGCCTGCATAAACCACGGTTGCTTTCCACTTAATAAACTGCTCATCTTGGAAAAGAATAGTGAGTGAGCCAAGACCAACCGCTAAAGCAAAGAGTACCCAATGTTTGGTAGCGACTTTTTTCTCGATAAAGAAGTAGTAGGCTATTTGCAGAACTGACGCACCAATAAGTACCGACGTTGCCCAAAAAATATCCATGGTTTTATAAAGAATGAAAAATAAGATCAGGGGAGCATATTCAAATAATGCGAGCATTGTTTACCTCTTAAATTATGCTGAATATTTACCTTACACCAGAGTTAATATGAAACACCAGAGTTTGGGTTTAAAAAAAGGGCGCTTGGCGCCCTTTGTGTTGTTTATATACAATTATTTTTGCGTTGCAGCTTTCATATTGCGTACAAAGCTTTCAAGCTCGCTTAGCATAGTTTCAGGTGATTCAAGATTATTCTCGATGATCTTAACCACAGCAGAGCCTGAAATGGCACCTGCAGCACCTGAGGCAATTGCTGCTTTTACATCTTCAGGTGTTGAAATACCAAAACCCAGAAGCGCAGGTGCTGCGTTAAAGTTTAATAACTTTTTGATCATTGAATCTGCTGGCATTTGTGCTTTGGTTTCGGTGCCCGTAACACCTGCGCGCGATAGCAAATAAGTATAACCACGGCCGTAAGATGCGCATTGGCGAAGTGTATCGTCATCGGCATTTGGTGTGGCAATAAAGATAGGCTCTATCTCTGCTTGCATTGCTGCTTGTCTAAACATTTTTGACATATGCAGCGGTACATCAGCAACTAAAATTGAATCTACGCCCACCTCTTTTGCTGTGCGATAGAACTTATCAATGCCTTGCGCTAACACTAGGTTTGAGTAAAGCAGTAAACCAATTGGAATATCTGCGTTGTACTCACGTACTTTGCGAATGATTTCAAAACTCTCAGCTGTGGTGATTTTATTTTCTAGCGCACGAATATTTGCCGCCTGAATCACTGGACCATCAGCGATTGGATCAGAGAATGCAATACCTAGCTCTAGCGCATCAGCACCGCCGTCAATTAAGCGTTTAATAATCTCAAAGCTTAACTCTTTGTTTGGGTCGCCAATGGTAACGAATGGCACAAACGCACCTTGATTAACTTCATTTAATGCGTGAAATGCTTGTTGATAGCGGCTCATAGTTTGCCTCCTTCATTTAACACGGTATGCACGTGTGCTAAATCTTTGTCACCACGGCCACTTAAATTAACCACAATAATGGTTTCTTCGTTTTGCTCTTCAGCTAATTTTAATGCATAAGCAAGGGCATGGCTTGATTCAAGAGCCGGAATAATCCCTTCGTTTTTCGCTAATAACTGGAACGCTTCAAGCGCTTCATCATCACTAATGCCAACGTATTGAGCACGGCCTGTTTCAGCAAGGTGTGCGTGTTGAGGGCCAACCGCTGGGTAATCTAGGCCTGCTGATACAGAGTAAGACTCTTCGATTTGGCCATTGTTATCTTGCATAATAAAAGTGTATGCACCGTGTAAAATGCCTTTAGTGCCTTTACAAATTGCTGCGCCATGCTCTTCTGTATCAAGGCCTTTACCTGCTGGCTCAACGCCAACCAGTTTTACACTTTCATCGCCAATAAAGTCATTAAACATACCAATAGCGTTAGAACCACCGCCAACACAGGCAATCACATAATCTGGTAGGCGGCCTTCTGTATCAAGCACTTGTTGTTTTGCTTCTTCACCAATCATTTTTTGGAAGTCGCGTACAAGTGTTGGGAATGGGTGCGGGCCTGCTGCTGTACCAAGTAAGTAGTGTGCGGTATCGTAGTTTGCTGACCAGTCGCGCATTGCTTCATTAACCGCATCTTTTAGTGTGCCAGAGCCTGCGGTAACAGGAATGACTTCTGCGCCCATTAGTTTCATTCTAAATACGTTTGGTTGCTGACGTTCTACGTCTTTTGCACCCATATAAACGCGGCATTTTAAGCCAAGGAGTGCGCAGGCTAGGGCGGTTGCTACACCGTGCTGACCAGCACCGGTTTCAGCAATGACTTCTTTTTTGCCCATACGTTTTGTGAGTAATGCCTGACCTAACACTTGGTTGGTTTTATGTGCGCCACCGTGCAGTAAATCTTCACGCTTAAGGTAAAGTTTTACTTTAGGGTTTTTCACTAAGTTGCGTGTAAGCGTTAGTGGCGTAGGGCGACCGGCATATTCATTAAGCAGCTTTTCAAACTCTGCATGAAAGCTAGGGTCGTTCTTTGCTTTATTAAATTCACTTTCAAGTTGTTTTAAGGCGGGTACCAGAAGCTCTGGTACGTACATGCCGCCAAAATCGCCGAAATAGGCTGGGTTATTATTTTCCACCTCAAGATTCCTTTATCTTAGAAAACACAGAATTAATTTGTTGATGACATTTTTTACCTGGGCTTGTTTCAATGCCTGAGTTTAAATCAAGGCCAATTGCTTGGGTTGCAAGCGCGTCTTGAATATTGTCGTTATTTAAGCCGCCTGCAAGCATGTAGTTGCGCTCGTTAATCAGCACATCCCAATTAAAGGGTTGCCCCGTACCACCGCTTTGATTACCCACTTTGGTATCAAATAAATAGCGATCAGCCCCTTGGCTCTTATGTTCAATCACATCGCTTACCGCAACGGCTTTCCATACTTGCACGCTTGCTGGCAGCGCCTTTTTAAGCGCAGCAATATACGTTTCGTCTTCATCGCCATGTAACTGTACTGCAACCAGTTTTAGCTCAACGGCAATATGTACGATGGTGTCAATCGTTTCGTTTACAAATACGCCAACAAAACCTAAATCGCAGCTATCGGCAATTGGTTTTGCACAGTCGATATCAACGTAACGCCGCGATTTTGCATAAAAAATTAGGCCACCAAATACGGCACCCGCATTATATGCGGCAATCGCATCTTCTGAGCGTGTTAAGCCACAAATTTTATTTTCACCTAAAATCAGCTTGCGGCAGGCTAAATCAAGGTTGCTTTCAGCCATCAATGAGCTGCCAACTAAAAAACCATTACACAATGATCTTAAGCGTTTTACATCAGCGTGGGTGTAAATACCTGACTCTGAAATAACCACTTTCCCTTCAGGGATTAACGTGCGAAGAGTTTCTGTAGTGGCAAGATCGGTGCTTAAATCACGCAGGTTGCGGTTATTAATACCAATAATCTCAGCGTCTAGTGCTAAAGCGCGGTGTACTTCGTCTTCATTACTCACTTCGGTCAAAATTGCCATATTGAGCGATTTTGCCACTTTAGCAAGCGCGGTGTACTGGTCATCATTAAGCACGCTTAGCATCAATAAAATTGCATCGCCTCCGTGCAGGCGTGCTAAATACACTTGGTATTCATCAATGAAAAAATCTTTACAAATAAGCGGTTGATTCACCAATGAGCGTACTTTAGTTAAGTAATCAAAACTGCCTTGAAAGTATTTCTCGTCAGTCAGTACGCTAATACACGCTGCGTAATGCTTGTAAGCACCGGTAATTTCGCCAAGGTTAAAATCATCACGAATAAGCCCTTTTGATGGCGAAGCTTTTTTACACTCTAAAATAAAGTTAGTACCAGGTTTTGCTAGTTCGCCGTAAAAATCACGCTCGCTTGGTACCACCTCATTAATAAAGCTTTCAAGTGGTTTATTGGCTTTTCGCGATTCAAGCTCAATGCGTTTATCGGCAACAATTTTTTCTAATACATTAGCCATGAGACACCTCAATAATACGTGATAAGTGTGAAAACGCTGCGCCACTTGCTAAATGGTTTTGTACCGCCTCTGTTGCGTCTTTAAGGTTGCTGTAGTCGCCTTGCATTACTAGCATTGCTGCTACATTTGCTGCAATTGCTGCATTGTGCGCAGGCTTGCCTTCACCTTTCAAAATCGCCAGGCTGGCTGACGCATTATATTCAGGCTCGCCACCTTCAATATCCGAAAGGGCATAGTTATCAAGGCCAAAATCTTGCGGCTGTAAGGTGTACTCGGTGATTTCGCCGTCTTTTAGCTCGGCAACTTTCGTTTCGCCGTGTAGGGCAATTTCATCGGTACCTGCGCCGTGTACTACCATAACACGCTCACAGCCAAGCAGTTTAAGTGTTTGTGCCATTGGTCGAAGTAATTCAGGGGTATAAACCCCCAGTAGCTGATGGCTTGGCTTTGCTGGGTTTGCCAGTGGTCCTAAAATATTAAATAACGTGCGTGTTTTAAGCGCGGTACGCACTGGCATCGCGTATTTCACACCTGCATGGTAAAGCGGTGCAAATAAAAAGGTAAAATGGGTTTTTGCAAGGCAGTTCTCTGCTTGTGCCACGCTCATATTAATATTGATGCCAAGGGCATTGAGTAAATCAGAAGAGCCTGATTTACTTGAAACACTGCGGTTGCCGTGTTTTACCATATTAACACCCATACTCGCGGCAACAATCGCTGCGGTAGTTGATACGTTAATTGAATTCGCACCATCACCGCCTGTACCACATGAGTCAAAGCTAATTTCACTTGGGTTAGTGAATGTCACGGCATTATCGCGCATCGCTTTGGCTGCACCTGCAATTTCGTTGTCGGTTTCGCCTTTAATTTTAAGTGCAGTCAACGCTGCGGCAAGCTCGATTTCGTTTACTTGACCTGTCATCACAAGATTAAAAAACTCGCTGCTTTGTTCAAACGTTAAATCTTGCTGTTCGATTAATAGATTAATCAGTGGTTGCATTATGCGCCCTCCACATTGGCTAAATACGCTAGGCTTTGCTTTAACAGCTGTGAGCCATTTGGCGTTAAAATTGATTCTGGGTGAAACTGAAACCCAATCACTTTATCTTGCTCTTGTATAATTGCCATAGGAATTGTGTCGTAGCTGGCAATGACATCAAGGCTTACTGGCACTTCGGTTGCCATGAGTGAATGGTAACGCGCCACTGGAATTTGCGAATTTAAGCCACTAAACACTGCATGATTGTTTAGCTCAATAAGTGATGATTTGCCATGCACGGTTTCACCTGCGTGACCAACAATACCACCATAACACTCAACAATTGCTTGATGACCTAAACAAATACCCAGCATAGGGTAGAGGCCTTTAGCTTTGTTGATTAGCTCAATTAAATTGCCCGCTTGTTTTGGCGTGCCAGGACCCGGTGAAAGCACTAACGTAACAGGGCAAGTTTCCTTTGCCATTTTGCTTAAAATGGTGTCGGCTGGCACATGATTACGATAAACCTCTAGTTCAAAGCCTAATTGCTCAAACTCATCTACCAAGTTGTAGCTAAATGAATCAAAATTATCGATAAAATAAATTTTTGCCTGCGCCATTAGGCTTCTCCTTGGTAGATAGACTTAATTGCACGAATAACCGCTTGTGCTTTTTGGCGTGTTTCGTTTGCTTCTAGTTGTGGCACTGAGTCATATACAACGCCTGCACCAGCTTGTACGTAAGCCATATTATCTTTAACAAAGGCACTACGAATAACAATACAGCTGTCCATGGCTCCATCACCTGTTAAATAACCCACAGCGCCGCCATAGCTGCCACGGCGTTTACCTTCGGTAATGCGCACCAGCTCTGCCGCTTTTACTTTTGGTGAGCCTACCAAGGTGCCCATATTCATACACGCTTGGTAGGCATGCAGAGCATCCAGCTCTGGCTTTAATTGACCCACCACACGCGATACTAAATGCATCACTTGCGAGTAGCGGTCAACTTTTAATAACTCTTTTACATAACGTGAGCCCGGTGTTGAAATACGGGCAATATCGTTACGTGCTAAATCAACCAGCATAATGTGCTCAGCGCGCTCTTTTTTATCATCGCGCAGATCGAGTTCAATCTTGCTATCAAGGTCAAAATTAATGCTGCCATCGGCATTTTTACCGCGGGCACGGGTACCAGCAATTGGATACACCTCTACTTGATTGGTGCTTTGGCAATATTTAAGCGCGGATTCAGGTGATGCACCAAATAACACAAAATTTTCGTCTTTCATGTAAAACATGTAAGGGCTTGGATTTTGTGTTTTAAGCTGGTGATATGCTGCAAGCGAGTCAGCGCATGGTAATGAAAAACAACGAGACGGTACGACTTGGAAAATATCGCCATCAACAATGTGTTTTTTAAGGGTTTCAACTTGCTGACAAAAGGTTGCGTCGTCAATATCTACACTTTCGCTTACATCACCCGGAAAGGTTGGGGCATTGTAAGCTGGTAAATCGTCGCATAGCTTATTAAGCGCTTCTAGCTTTTGACCTACTTCAAAACAGTTTGCGTGTGCGTCGGGGCCGCTAAATACATTGCCAATTAGTTCTGTGGTATTTGCTTGATGGTCGATAACTATCAGTGTTTCTGCAAGATAAAAAACAAAATCAGGGGTTGTGTTATCACCGTTTGGTACGTCTGGCAGTGACTCAAAGTTTGCAACCATATCGTAGGCAAAGGTGCCGCCTAAAAATACGGCAAAGTGAGACTCTGTGGTGCTTTCAATATTATTGACACATTGTCTTAATGCGGTAAATGCATTGTCTGCCACTAAGCGAGTGGCTTCATCCATTAAGCTAGTATCGCGTTTAAACATAACACGTAGGGTTGAATCTGTAAGTTCAACGTTGTGTTCTTTAAAAAAGCCAGCTAAATGGGGTAGTAGCTGTTTGCCGTTATTGCTTTTTGCGTCAAATGTTACCGTATCACCATTACATTCAATACGAATAGCAGCATCGGCTAAAATTAAACTTTTTACATTATCTTTAGAATCTATCTCCGCTGATTCTAACAATAAGCTATTAAAGTTAGTCGGGTTGTTACATACCGCGCTGTAAAGTGCTAGTGGACTTTCAATGTAGTCCCGCGCCAGCGAAATGCTGGTAACTTTACCGACCTCGGTTGATATATGACTAAATATCACGCCTCATTCCTTATACAAAAAAGCCCGCTTAGAAGGCGGGCTGAATAATAGACAAACAGAATCCTCCCGCGTTAATTACAGGAACCACCACCATTGGATTAGTTGTTTGTTATTACTCATTATTCACCTCAAATTAGACATAAAAAAACCCGCACATTGTGCGGGTTTTAAGAATAGTTTAGATACAATTATTCCCACCCGCGATTACGAGTGCCACCACCATACTGTTTTGATTTGTGAAGTTACTAATTGCATTTAAACGATTCCTAAAATGTTACAGCCATAGTAAACCCCAGATTGTATACATGAGTCAACACAAAACCGCCATTTTTTATAACTAATCGGATTTGTTAGTGTTTATTGGTTATAAGCAGTGTTTAAACAGTTATAAAGTCAGGGCTTTAGTGGCTTTTTACCAAGTACAACCAGCAAAATCCCGTTTAGAATAATAGCTCCAGAAATCGCGAGGCGTTCACTGATAGGTTCGGATAAAAACAAAAAACCACCAATACTGGCAATAATGGGCACCGATAGTTGCGATACAGCTGCTTGCACTGAAGTTAAGTGTTTTAGTGCAAAATACCAAATGGCATAACCAATACCTGACGTCACACTGCCAGCTATCACGGCGAGTAAAACCCCTGTGGTTGAGGCAGTAATTGAGTTGAGTGAAATCAGGCTTAGTAGCGATATAAAAGGTAAGGTGCGTATAAAATTAAAGGCTGTATCGGCAAGAGGGTTAGAAGACTTTCTACCAGCTAAGGTATAGCCCGCCCACGCCATACCCGAAATCATCATTAGCACAAAACCAATCAGCGAAGGTGATGAAATATCGGGTAGCACTAAGTAGCTAAAACCTATAAACGCAATTAGCGCGCCGCACCACTCGATAGGATAAATTTTGGTACCTGAAAAAAAGGTGTAAGCAAGCATGCTAAATTGCACCGATGAAAATAGCACAAGTGCACCAATAGCGGTTTCAAGTGAAATATAGGCATAGGAAAATGTCACGGCGTAAATAAACAAATAAACGGCGCCAAGCCATGAACCTTTGCCCGCTGTTTGTTTGTTTTTATGAAATAGGGCGTAAAGAATAAAAAGCGTTATCGCCCCGGAAAATAAACGAATTGAGGTGAAGCTTGCTGCGTCAATTTGCCCTTGCCCAAGGGCTATACGGCAAAGAATGGAGTTTCCTGCAAAGGCGAAAAGTGAAAGTAGGGTAATTAGCAGTATTTTCATAAATTAAAGCGCGCTGTTTATTATTAGTCGAGTTTAAACAGATAAAGACCCTTATTAGCAAATATTAATTCCCCAAATGAAAGCAAACAAATCAGCAAGAGTAATTAGCCACTGAATTTGGTATGATTACACGCAGTACAAACTAAAACCATATTTATGAAATTTGACCTACACAGCCATACATACTATTCCGATGGCAAGCTATCACCAGAAGACCTAGTTGAACGTGCCGTTGAAAAGGGCGTTGATATATTAGCGATTACCGATCACGATACCGTTAAGGCGCTGCCAATTGCACAGCAACATATCGACAAAAATGCGTTACCGCTAACACTTGTTAAGGGCATCGAGTTTTCAACCAAATGGGAAAGCTTTGAAATTCATATTGTTGGTTTAAACATTGATGTTGAAAATAGCACTTTGGCATGTTTGATTGCTGAGCAAACAGGGAAACGCGCAACACGCGCCGAAAAAATGGCTGAAAAGCTTGAGAAACGCGGGTTTGAAAACGTATTAGAACAAGCAAAAGCGTTAGCCAACAAAGGCCAGCTTACCCGTGCTCATTTTGCACAAGTAATTCAAACACAAGGGGCTGCTAAAACCTTACAAGGTGTGTTTAAAAAGTTCCTTGTGCGCGGTAAACCGGGTTATGTAACCAGCGAATGGTGTGATATTGCAACTGCTGTTAAGGCAATTAAAGCAGCAGGTGGTCAAGCGGTATTAGCGCACCCAAGTCGTTATAAGCTTTCTAATAAATGGTTGCGCCGTTTGCTTGAAGAATTTAAACATGCTGGTGGCGATGGCATTGAAGTGGCGCTGCCACAACAAGCGCCGAGTGACCGTCAGTTTTTAGCACAGCTCGCAGACGAATATCAGCTGCTTTCGTCGCAAGGTTCTGATTTTCATTTTGCAACCAACTGGTTAGAACTTGGAAAGAACTTATACTTACCTAAAGCCAGTGTGCCAATTTGGCAGGATTGGGCGATTGCCAAAGAACAAGAATTAAATTAAGGATATCCAATGAGTCAATTTTTTCATATTCATCCAGAAAACCCACAGGCGCGTTTAGTGCGTCAAGCGGTTGATATGATCCAGCAAGGCAAGGTAATTGTGTTTCCAACGGATTCAGGTTATGCAATCGGCTGTAGCATAGGCAATAAAAATGCAATGGAGCGTATAGCCCGTATTCGTGGCTTAGAAAAACACCATAATTTTACCCTTGTTTGCCGTGATTTATCGGAACTTGCCACTTACGCTCGTGTAGATAACAGTTTGTTTCGGTTAATTAAAAATAATACGCCAGGGCAATACACCTTTATTTTTAAAGGTACTAAAGAAGTGCCACGTCGCTTGCTTAATGAGAAAAAGAAAACCATTGGTATTCGCGTGCCTGATCACATCATTACCCAAGCGATTTTGGCAGAGTTGGGTGAGCCATTAATGTCTTGTTCGTTAATTCTACCTGGAGAGCAATTTGCCGAGGCGGATCCTGAAGAAATTCGTTTTCAATTAGAAAAACAAGTGGATTTGATTATTCACGGTGGCTATTTGTCTGAGCAGCCAACAACTGTTGTTGATTTCTCGGAAGATTCGGTTGAGATTATTCGCGTTGGTGCAGGTGACCCAGCACCATTTGAATAAGTATCCAGAGTTCAAACAACGGCCATGAGCGAAATGCAGCAGCAAAAGTTACCGCTTGGTTTTTTACATGGCAAAGCGGTAACCGATAAACCTGAAGATCTTTATATTCCGCCAGACGCACTTGAAGTGGCACTGGAAGCATTTGAAGGTCCGCTAGACTTATTGCTATATCTAATTAAAAAGCACAAACTCGATATTCTTGATGTCTCGATTGCCAAGATCACTGGGCAATACATGCAATATGTTGAGATGATGAAAGAGTTTAAGCTTGAGCTTGCCGCTGAATACTTAGTGATGGCGGCGTTACTTGCGCAAATTAAATCTCGCTTATTATTACCGGTACATAAAGAGCTGGAAGAGGAGGAAGATGATCCTCGGGCACTGCTTATTAAGCGTTTACAAGAATACGAACAATTTAGAAAAGCTGCCGAAAACCTAGATGCTTTACCACGAGTAGAACGCGATATTCATATTGCCCATGCGCTGTTAGATGAAACGCAGTCGCAAGATATTGAACTGCCTGAACTCTGTGTGAAAGAGCTACTTCTGGCACTTAGTGATGTCATGGCACGAGCGCAAACTTTAACCCATCACCAAGTCAGTGCGGAAGTGCTTTCAACCCGCGCACGGATGTCACATATTTTATCGCTATTAACTGAAAACGATGGGTTTTTGCCATTCTCACAGGCGTTTGAACACGTTGAAGGTAAAGCGGCTGTAGTGGTGAGTTTTATCGCCATTTTAGAGCTGGTGAAGGAAAGCTTGATTGTGGTTCAGCAAAGCGATATAAACTCGCTCATCTACCTTAAACTAAAATAAATAACGAAATAGGTATTATGGCGAAGCGACTTTCTGATGAACAGTTAATTGAATTGATTGAAGCGGCAATTTTTGTTGCGAATACGCCATTAACCAAAGACAAGCTGCGAGACACCGTATTAAGTGACTTTTCTATTTCCCTAAAGCGTATTCAAAGCGCTATTGATGCCATTATGGCGCACTACGCGACGCGCGGTGTGCGTTTAGTAAAAGTTGGGTCAGGCTATCGGTTTCAAGCATGCAGTAGTTTATCGCCGTGGCTTAATAAACTATGGCAAGAAAAAGCCCCTAAATATTCTCGTGCATTTTTAGAAACATTGAGTTTAATTGCGTATCGTCAGCCAATTACCCGTGGTGAAATCGAGCAAGTGCGCGGCGTTACCGTAAGCAGTCAAACCATCAAAACCATGCTTGAGCACAATTGGGTAAAAGTGGTTGGTTATAAAGAAGTACCGGGCAAACCGGCACTTTATGGCACCACCAAACAATTCTTAGATCACTTCTCATTGTCTTCATTGAATGAATTACCGCCATTACCAGTAGCACAAGACGAAAAAATCTCACAAATCCTCAGTGAGCCTGCGCAACTTGATTAGCTCTGTGCTAGAATAGCCAACAATTCCTAGCTGCGAAGTTACATGAGAAAATAATGAGCGAAAAGTTACAAAAAGTATTAGCACGTGCTGGTAAAGGTTCACGTCGTGAATGTGAAAAATTTATTGAATCGGGTCGTGTTAGTATTGATGGCAAAGTTGCCCGTTTAGGTGACCGTGTCGAACCAACACAGCGTATCCGTCTTGACGGACATGTTGTTAAAGTTGAGGCGTCAAACGAACGTGTTTGTCGTATTTTAATGTACCACAAGCCTGAAGGTGAGCTGTGTACACGTAAAGATCCTGAAGGTCGCCGCACCGTATTCGACCGTTTACCTCCGCTTGAAAATGACCGCTGGATTGCCATTGGTCGTTTAGATATCAATACCTCAGGCTTACTACTGTTTACCAATGATGGTGAACTTGCCAACCGTTTAATGCACCCAAGTTATGAAGTGGAACGTGAATACGCAGTACGTGTATTTGGTGAGGTAACGGATCAGACGCTGAAAAATTTAACAAATGGCGTTGAGTTAGACGATGGCTTTGCCAAGTTCTTATCGGTAGTGCCGCAAGGCGGAAGCGGTTTAAATAACTGGTTTAACGTTACTTTAACTGAAGGCCGTAACCGAGAAGTACGTCGTCTATGGCAATCACAAGAAGTAGAAGTTTCACGCCTAATTCGTGTGCGCTACGGTGACTTATTACTGAATAAACGTTTACCGCAAGGTGGTTGGGAAGAGCTAAACCTAAAAGATGTAAACTATTTACGTCAAACGGTTGGAATGCGCCGCGAAACCGAAACCAAACTATCGGTAATGCCTGAGAAGCGTAAAGATCGCCGCGCTAAGATTAACAAAATCCGTAAAGCGGTTAAAAAGCATAATCAGCGTGTGACGCCGGGCAATAAACGCCGTGCACCAAAAAAGTAATTCGGTGCGTAACTGAATTGTAGATATAAAAAAAAGCGCCAATTGGCGCTTTTTTTAATTAAGAATGTTTTTCTTAATTAAGCATTTTCTTTTAAGTAATCAATAACCACTTGGTGGTGATCTTTGGTTTTAAACTTATTAAAGAAATGTTCAATTGTACCATCTTGGCCAATCAGGAAAGATAAACGGTGAATGCCGTCATACTCTTTACCCATAAACTTTTTTAAACCCCACACACCAAATGCATCGGCAATGGCGTGGTCTTCGTCTGATAACAGTGGGAAGTTAAGCTCTTTTTTGGTTTCGAAGTTTTTAAGGCGTTTTACCGGATCTGGGCTAATGCCAACCGCAACGGTATTAAGCGCTGCAAGTTCAGCTTTATGATCGCGCAGATTTTCAGCTTGTACGGTACAGCCCGGTGTGGAAGCTTTTGGGTAAAAATAAACAAGTACTTTGTTTTCTTTTAATAACTCTGCAAGTTCCACTGTGTCACCGTTTTGATCGGCAAGTGAGAATAGCGGTGCTTTATCGCCAGTTTGAAGCGTATTCATATTATAATTTCCTATCGAATCCGTTTTAAAATGTGTTCTACGTTAGACTTTGAAAAAATGATCTCAAGTTGATGTTTAAATTCAGCTTCATCCACGTCACGCGAGAAATTAATGTCAATTTCAGAGCGCATTACCACATCACCATCTTGTTCAACACTATCGGATTTAAGCGCTGCAATATTTACTTGGTAGTCAGCCATTAATTGCGTCACTTTGCTTAGTGTGCCTGGCGTATCAGGGCCGTGGTAGGTTAGTTTATAACCTGCTTTATACTGTTTTTCTTGATGTTGGCTGGTGCGTTTCATCATGGTTAATAAACCAAGTTCAACGCTTTTTGTCGGAATATTATATTCAACACGACTAATGGCAGAAATATCGCCTTCAAGCAACATTATAAAGGTGAATTCATTACCTAAAATGGCAATGCGGCTATCAATAATATTGCAATTAGTTTCACTTACTAGCTTGGTAAGCTCACTCACTATGCCGGGGCGATCTTCGCCGATGGCAGTAACAACAAGTTGATTTCCAGTGTTTAACGTCATTTTTAGTCTCAATGGGTTAATAACGTGGCCGCGAATTTTAGCAAATTTAAATGGGTTCAACCATGTAAATATATGATGTGGTGAAAATTATAGCGAATTGTTAAGAATAAATTAAAGATAGGGTGGTGGTTTCTTGTGTTTGGCCCTTAGTAAAAGTAACATAGGCGGCAATTTTGAGAATAATATTATGAACCAAACAGTGTGTGCTGCGTCAAATCAAGCAAATAATAAAGAGCACACCAAGGAGAAATTTGTGCAGTATTGGATCCGAAATTCATTGGTTGTCGCTATCTCAATGGCGATTACTGCTTGTTCTGTTTTCACCAATGATTCGCATCATAAACGCAATTACCGTGTTAATGATGAACTTAAAGTGCCTGGTAACCTGACAAAACCATACAAAGATCCTGCCTACGATCTGGAGTCGGCACAATATACATCAGCTGAAGAAAGTGCGTTATATCTGGTAAAAGCTCCGGCTCAAGTACTTACTTTTGCACAAGGTTCATGGATTAACGAAGGTGATAAAGAGTCGCGCATTTTCTTCGATAAAAACGAAGGTATTCAAGATTTAGAAAGTTTTATTTGGCAAGCGATTGACGATTTATTTGTTGAGCGCCAAGTAACTACAGAAAATAAAGCTGACAATTTCGTAGTGACTAACTGGCATACAATTGAAGAACCAATTGATGTTTGGTGGTGGGAAGAAGAGCGCGAGCTAAGCCGTCAAAAATTTAAGTTTATAGTTGAAACTGAAGAGCATAAACGTACTGCATCGGTAAAGGTTGAATTAGTTGATTTTGAATCAAAATATGACGAGTTGACAGCGGTACTGCAGCAGCGTTTAGAAGTGGCGGCGCTAAATGAGTTTATTGGTCAGTTTGATTTTAACTACCGACAGTTAATGGTTGAATTAAACAAAGCACGCGGCATTGTATCGCTGCAAATGGGCTTTGATGACAAAGGTAATGCAGCGTTTGTAACTGAGCAAAAAGCACGTGCTATTTTTGAGCGCTTCCCAAGCTTCTTAGAGCGCGTTGGTTTCAATATTGATGAAATCGAGCAATCTCGTAACTTAATTTTCGCCACGTACGAAACACCAGACGAAAGTGTTTGGGATTCAATTTGGGGTGATGACGTTCGTAAACTGCCACTTGAAGCAGGTCAGTATCAATTATTAGTTGCTGAAACGAACACCGGTGGCACATCAATTACTTGGCTTGATGCTGAGGGTGAAACATTAGAGCCGGGCACGTTAAGCGATACACTACAAGTTATTTTAGCCATGCTAAAAGAGCGTGGTGTAACCGTTCAATAATTTATAAAATTGGATTAGCAAAAAAGAGCCTTCGGCTCTTTTTTGCTTTTAAACGATAGAAAAGTAGCGATTAAAATAGCAATTTAGTAAATGGTTATGCACTTTGTTGGCAAAGATATGCAGATCAATTTACCGCTATCACTTTAAAGGTAACAAATATGAGTTTGGAAGCTAATCAATCGACTGCACCACGCAGTAATTTTGCGACCATAATGATTTTCCTTATTCCGTCATTAATAGGCGTGTTTTTATTTATGACACCGATTAATTATGGGGGCGAATTCACTATCCCTATAGCGATATTGGCTAAGGAATTAAAAGGCGCGTTAGCACACTCAATTACGCTTATTGTGACATCGGTGATTGTGTCAATGGCAGTAATATCCGGCTTAGCTACGCTATTTAAACCAAAGTTTTTAAAAGCGGGTAGCTTTGTCCGTCACTTACTGATTGTTAGCCCGATTTGGCTTGTGGCACGTACATTAGGCGCTATTTTTGTGCTAATGGCGTACTTAAAAGTCGGGACGTTTTCGATTGGTGATACCAAAATTGAAATTCACTCAGACGCAGTTGGTGGCTTGGTACTGCACGAGTTGATGCCAATTCTATTTTCGGTGTTTATTTTAGCTGGTTTATTACTGCCTTTATTGCTTAATTTCGGTTTGCTTGAATTAGTCGGTACGTTACTGACTAAAGTAATGCGTCCACTTTTTGGTGTACCGGGTCGCAGTGCCGTTAACTGTGTTGCCTCTTGGTTAGGTGACGGCAGTGTGGGTATTTTAATGACTGCTAAGCAGTATGAAGAAAAACATTATACACAGCGTGAAGCTGCGATTATTGGCACAACATTCTCGGCAGTTTCAATAACCTTTTGTTTGGTGGTTATTGGCCAAGTAAAATTGGCGCATTTATTTGCACCGTTTTACCTTACTGTGTGTATGGCGGGTATTGCCGCTGCACTGATTGTTCCGCGCTTGCCACCACTTAGATTCAAAAAAGACATTTACATTGATGGTGAAGAAGTAAAAGGTAATCCCGAGGCATTACCTGAAGGGAAAACCTTGTTTAAACATTCACTTGATGTAGCACTTGATAAAGCACGTCATGCGCAAACAATTAAAGAAACGCTTATCGATGGTTTAAAAAATGCCGTTGATATGGTGTTTGCGGTACTGCCAGTAGTTATGGCAATCGGTACGATTGCACTAGTAATCGCTGAATATACGCCAGTATTTCAATGGTTAGGCACACCGTTTATTCCTCTGTTTGAACTGATGCAAATTCCGGAAGCTGAGAAGGCTGCGCAGACTGTGGTTGTAGGTTTTGCCGATATGTTTATTCCATCAATTTTGGCGGCGCAAAATATAAACAGTGAACTTACGCGTTTTGTGGTTGCGGCAATGAGTGTAACCCAGTTGATTTACATGTCTGAAGTGGGTGCACTGTTACTAGGTAGCAAAATTCCAGTAAATATCTTTGAGTTATTTATGATTTTTGTTTTGCGTACATTAGTAACGCTACCGGTAATTGCCTTAATGGGACATTGGTTAGTAGGCTAATTTTCGTGATCTTTTTCGGCTCGCTGTTTTTCTTCTAATGAGCGGCGAGCTTTTTCTATCGGATCTTGATTAAAGTTTTTCATATCCATTTTTGCGGAATGCTTTAGTAATGCGATATTGCTCCAAATCACGCCAAGCACAATTGCGATTATTAAGATTGTGGCCCAGATGCTCATAGATTTGCCTAAAAGTTGTGAATTTCTTTAATTTTAACCCAGTAAATGGAACTTAATAAGTTCTTTTTCATCAATTAAATAGTTGTTACTATTAGCGCGTTTCGCGTAATTACATTTTATTCTGGAGCACTGCGTTGTCACTTGAGCGAGTATTAGTTTGGCCTGAGGCTTATCCACTTTTATTAAAAGGTTTGTTAGAGCAAAATGGCGCATTTATTTTGGATGCCCTAGAAGCTTGGCCGAAATGCGAAGAGACCAAAGACGCGCAAGGGATCAGCACCAGCGTGCTACCGCCACTGTATTATTTATTGTGGCTAAAGCCGGCAGAGCCATTTGAGCAATGTTTCTATCAGCATATATTTGAATACGATGATAATGCTCAGCAGTATATTGAATCGGCTATTGCGCATTTACATCAGCAACTCAATAGCAAAGAAGCAATAAGCGAACTCATGTTATCACGAATCGACCAATACGCAGCGATTGGCAATCAGGTTGCAATGCAAAGTGAGCTAACACTTACCTCACTGTGTATGCACTTGCGTTTCTTTAAGTTGTTTCAGCAGTTTTTAAACCTCGGCATGCCGTTATCACACGACGATGTGTTAGCGATTTGGGCGGATGATGATTTTCGTGAAGTTGCCTTACCCTTTATTAAAAGTAATGTAACTGGTGATACTAACCTTTTGGCAGAAGAAATCGCCGATAGATTGCGTCAAGGCGAAGACTTTTTTGATTTGTTACTTGCACTTTCTGATGGTGAAGTTGATAACCGTTTGTTAGAGCGAGCGTTGCTATCTCATATTTCACAGCCCGACGCTAAACAAAGTTTATGTATGCGCTTTATCGAGCAGGGTGCAAAAGGGCAGATCACCGATGAAGATGGTTTAACCGCCTTAATTTGGTCAGCAAAGCAAGGCTTTGCGAACGTATTTGATGCGTTGCTGAGTAAAGAGCGCGCAGGCGAATGCGATTTAAAAGGCAATAACTTGCTGCATTTTGCGGTGCGAGCGCGCAGCTTGGATATTATCAGTAAAGCGCTTAATGGTGGCGTAAATTATCACCAAAAAGACAGCGATGGCCTTACACCATATCGCTTAGCGGTTGAATTAGAGCTACCTGAAGTGATAAAGCACTTCGAACACAAGTTTGGTATTAAAGAGTTGAGTGAAGCAGGGCAATTAAAACTGATCCAGCATGTGCATTTTTTACATGCATTAGTGTGTTTTATTTTGCCGTTACAGATTTTTCTGATTTTTTCAGACTCAATTACTATTAAAACAGAAATCAGCATTGCGACAACGCTAGTGTCACTCGGTGCATTTGCTTTTGCCTTGTCATTAAAGCGTAGCAACTTATACCCAAATATTAAGCACCCGTTTGCACTCACGCTTATTCGCATATTGTCGCCAATATCACTCATATTAGCGTTGTTACTGCTATTGGTGATCTTAACAACTGTGCTCAGCTAAGCTGTTTCTAATAATTATAAAAGGCCACTTACACAGTGGCCTTTTTTTGTTTGTGGTAAAAGCTTTATAAAAAGCCGTTAGGTCAAAACGAAATGTTATTAGCCTTTCTGATGGATATTTGAAACAATGTTATAAGATATTCCATAAAGTAATAAAGCAGTAACCATGAGCCAATCTTTAATTTATTTAGACGCCAATGCAACAACACCGGTTTATAGTGAAATCGCAAAAGAAGTGATGCACTGTATGGAAGTGGAGTTTGGTAACCCGTCGTCATCACACATTACTGGGTTAAAAGCCAAGCGTTTAATGGAAGACACACGCCAATTAGGCAAACAATTAATTGGCACTGAAAAGGGAAGGTTGCTATTTACCTCGGGTGCAACAGAGGGGATCCAAACGTCGGTTGTATCTGCATTGGTCGCTGCAAAAAATCACACTATCGAAAAGCCAGTATTGCTTTATGGCGCAACAGAGCACAAAGCCGTGCCAAATACGCTAAAGCATTGGAATGAGTTACTTGAAATTAACGCTGAAATATTAGCAATTCCAGTTGATAAAAAAGGCTTGCTTGATCATCAGTTTATCGCAGAGCACAGCAAAAATGCTCTGCTAATTTGTACCATGATAGTAAACAATGAAACAGGTGCAACACAAGACATTGCATCATTAGATAAAGTGATCCGTGATAACAATCCAAATGTGTTTTGGATGGTGGATTGTGTACAAGGCTTAGGTAAACAAAAATTGAATCTTGACCAAACAAGCATCAATTATGCACCGTTTTCTGGCCACAAGCTGTATGCACCTAAAGGTATTGGCTTTTTGTATTTAAGTGAAGATGCACCACTGACACCTTTTATTGCAGGTGGTGGGCAAGAAAGTGGCGCGCGTTCTGGTACCGAGAATTTGCCGGGCATAGCAGGTTTAAAAAAGTTATTTGAATTAATGCAAAAGGGTGAAGCAAGCCCGTTTAAATCGGCAGATGTGTTGGCGAGTTACCGTGATAAGTTAGCAAAAGCATTGTCGCATACATTTGATGAAATCGTTTTTAATAACGACTTTTCAGTATCGGTTCCAACCACAATTAACTTTAGTGTTGCTAACATTGCAGGCAGCGAAGTAATGAATTTATTTGATGCTGCTGGCATTCGAGTGAGTGCAGGCTCTGCTTGTAGCTCAGGTGCTGCCAGTAGCTTTGTACTCGATGCGATGAATCTAGCACCGTGGCAAAGTGAGAACGCAATTCGCCTATCGTTTGGCCCAATGGCAAGTGAAGATGAAATTAACAGTGCGTGTGAGCGCATTATGGCGCTTAAAGATAAGCTTGCAAATGCATGTATGTTAACGAGTTATACTAAAGAAACACCGTGTGCGGTCGGTATTAATCAATATGTGGTCGATGGCAACATAATGTACCTTATTGTCAATCAATCACTTGATACTTTGCTGATTAACCCTATCTTTTCTGAGATAAACAAGGTTAAACGTTTAGCAACTAAGCAAGGGTTGAAGATCACCCATATTATTAGTGATAAATCGGACTACGCAGATGTATTTTTAGACAGTCAATATGTTGATTTAGCTACAGATAAAGCAATGCCTGAGTTTTACGTTGAACTGTGCGAACGCGCAGTTCTATTTACTCACCAAGGTAGTCAGTTAGAGCTTGCATTAACATTAAACGCGCCTAACGCCGTTACTGAAATAAACAGTACAGAGCTTAAAGCACAATTAGCCGCTAATAAATTGGATGGCATCATTGATATTCGCGAGCATTATGAACATCAAGAAGGTGAGCTAAGCGACTATCTAAAGATCCCACGCGATATGGTGACGAATATTCCAAGTCACCGTTTGCTAAATGAGTTTGCTTCAGGGCAGCTGGTAAAAGACAAACATTATGTGTTGGTGTGTCGCAGTGGTCGTCGTTCGAAAGCCTGTTGTGAGCTACTTACTAGCCTTAACTTTACTAAGTTAAATAATCTTTCTGGTGGTGTTGCCTTTATTTAGTGGTAGATAACAGAACGAATACAAGTCAGTTAAATAGCAGGTTTTTTGAGCGGGTTAAATTGAATGCTAACAGTGTTTGAATTTATCAATGTAAAACAACGGCATAAAAAAAATTTTGCTCTGTGATTATTTATTTACCGGCACAAACTCTGACTACATTCTTAACAGAACTGGTATAAAAAAAGCAGCTTAAAGCTGCTTTTTTTATAATCTAAATGAATTATTGTTACAGCGCATTACCGGTTGAGTCCCTCACAACCAATTCAGGCGTAAAACAAATTGCCATTTTTTCTTCTTTAATTTTAGTTGGGCGGCTGTTTGCAAATAGTAGCTTCGCTGCTTGCGTAGCAATATCTTGGTTAGACTGATGAGCCGTTGTTAATTTTGGCCATGTTTGTTTTGAGAAGGGTGAATCCTCAAATCCAGTAATAGATAGTTGCTCAGGAATTTTAATATCCATCAAACGCGATGCGAATAATGCACCCGCCGCGATTTCATCGTTACAGGCAAAAATAGCGGTGACTTTTTCGTTATTCGCCATCAGTGCTTTAGCGCCTTCAACACCGGATTCAAACGAGTACTTACCCGGAAATATCAGCGCATCGTTTAACGTAATATTATGAGCAGACAGTGCGGCTTTGTAGCCCGCTAAGCGCTCAAGTGTTGATTTGTGTTCTTCTTCACCGGTAATAAATGCAATGTGCTTGTGGCCGAGCGAAATTAAATGCTCAGTAATTTGATATGCAGCATCGTGGTCATTTACGAATATAGCGTTAGGCTTACTTTCTTTTTCGCTTGGTTCGCGGCCCGATAATATGCGCACATAGTTAATGCCAATAGAATCAAGTAAATCTGTAACATCTTGACGCTCAGACAGCGGTGGCGTTAATACTAATCCCGATAAACGCGAGCGCTCGATCATGGTTTGAATTTCTTCTAGCACATTTTCGTCGGTACTGCTGCACGGGTGAATAAGTAGTTCGTAACCTTCTTCTTTACAGCGAGATAAAATACCATTTTGCATATCAATGACATAATAAGCATTCGGGTTGCTATAAACGAAGCCGATAGCAAATGACTTGGTGCCTGCTAAACTACGCGCCGCTAAGTTCGGCTTGTAGTTTAATTCTTTAACAGCTGCCATAACCTTATCGGAGGTTTTTTTTCTAACAGAAGGCTCGTTGTTCATAACACGAGATACTGTTTTCATTGATACGCCGGCTAGGCGTGCAACATCATTTATGGTGACTTTCATATTGTTATTATATCTTTTGCTGATGAGCTTTGCGTAAAGCATGGGGTTAATAACACACAACTTATTATTCTAACTGTTTTTTTTTCAAGTCTGTAGCTATGTTTCATAATTTATACAATTAATATGACGTGATACCGGTGTCAAAAAGTTTAAATTGTCAATTGACAGCGTTGTCATTTTTACTTATTGTTAACCTAGACATTTTAATAAGTAGTAACTTTAGCAAGTGTTTAGCGAGTTTCAAGTTGCAAACACACGCTTAGGGTAAAGAGAGTTAGGTAGAGTATGAGTAGTCGTTCTTCTTTAGCAAGTTGGCAAACACTGGCAGGCCTTGCAAGTGATATAAAGCAACAGCACTTAGTTGATTTATTTGCTAATGATGCACAAAGATTTGAGCGTTTTTCCACGCAAATTGAGGGCGTTTTCTTTGATTACTCAAAAAACCTAATCACTCAAGATGTTAAAAATGCGTTATTAGCACTCGCCAACGATGTTGATTTGGCATCATGGCGCGACAAAATGTTCTCGGGCGAAAAAATTAATATTACCGAAAACCGTGCAGTGCTGCATACCGCTTTGCGTAAACGCAATAATCAAGCGGTGTACGTTGACGGCGAAAATGTGGTTGATGCCGTTAACGCAGAATTAAATAAAATCAGTGAATTTACCGAAAAAGTGCGCAGTGGCGCTTGGTTAGGTTACACAGGCAAGCGCATTACTGATGTGGTGAGCATTGGTGTTGGCGGCTCAAACCTTGGTCCGCAAATGGCGACAGAGGCACTTGCTGCCTACGCGGATGAAACGCTTAAAGTGCATTATGCTTCAAATGCCGACGGCATGCAGATAGCAAATGTTCTGAGCAAAGTGAATGCGGAAACCACGCTATTTATTATCTCAAGTAAAACCTTTACCACATCAGAAACCATGGCTAATGCGAAAACAGCTGTTGCATGGTTGAAACAGGCTGCCGGTAATGACGATGCGGTTGCAAAGCATTTTGCCGCAGTGAGCACTAATTTAGAAAAAACGTCAGAATTTGGTATTAATCCAGATAACGTATTTACCATGTGGGACTGGGTTGGTGGACGTTTTTCGATGTGGTCAGCAATTGGTTTACCTATCGCTTTGTATCTTGGTTTTGATGCGTTTATTGAATTACTTGAAGGTGCATTTGAAGTTGATCAGCACTTTGTAGAAACACACTTTGAAAATAATATTCCTGTGCTTATGGCGCTTTTAAGCGTGTGGAATACCAGCTTTTTGGATGCACGAGCGCAGGCCATTTTACCTTACGACCAAAGCATGCATATGTTACCGGCATACCTGCAACAGGCAGAGATGGAAAGTAACGGCAAGTCAGTTACGTTTGATGGCAAAGCGATTGATTATACGAGCGTGCCACTTATTTGGGGTATGACAGGTATCAATGGTCAACACGCGTTTTACCAATATTTGCACCAAGGTACGACGATTGTGCCGGCCGATTTTATTGGTTCAATAAAGCCTGTGCGTGAAGTGAATAATCATCATGAAATTCTAATGGCAAACTTTTTTGCCCAAACCGAAGCCATGATGACAGGCGTTAGCAAAGCACAAGTTGAAAAAGAATTAGCAAGCAAAGGCTTAAGCGAAGCGCGTATTGCTGAGCTGGTTGAGCATAAAGTACATCAAGGCAATCGTCCTACCACATCAATTTTACTTGATACCATTGATGCGAAGCATTTAGGCCGTTTAATTGCACTTTATGAACATAAGATTTTCTGTCAGGGCATTATTTTAGAAATTTGTTCATTCGACCAATGGGGCGTGGAATTGGGCAAAGGCTTAGCAAATGCTATTCAAAAAGAGTTAGAGACAGATGAGCAGCTCACACACGACAGCTCAACAGCGGGTTTAATTGCATTGTATAAAAATAAGCGAAAAAATTAAAAAGCGGTCAAATGTCAGGGTTAAGTTAATGGCATTAGCTTAGACTGCGCGGTTTTCAAAATGCCTTAGGCTGCTTTTAAACTGCAACAAATACCTTTGAACGGGTAGCACTGAGTTATTTGGAACGTCAATTGGTGAGAGAGTTGACGCTTCCAAACACTCTTATTTACCGGTTCAAAAAGCAACTTAGTAATTTTAAGTTGTACTTAATCAAATAGTTAAAAATACCTTTGAACGGGTAGCGCTGAGTCATTTGGAGCGTCAATTGGTGAGAGAGTTGACGCCTCCAAAGCTCATATCCGTTTATAAAGCGAACTGAGTAGCGCTGAGTATTCAGGGGTAACAGTGGGTGAGAGCATTGTTACTCCTGAAAACTCTTTTCTTCATAGCCCCATTTGCGTGAGCAGTTACATACGAATTCAATATAAATTAGCATTCATAAATAGCTTACCCAAGCGCTATTTAGTGCTAACATAACGAACTAAAAACACATTCTATATTGTACTTAACAACAAGTTACTAAAACGAAGAGAACAATTATGCTAAACCCATTCGATATCGTTATTTTTGGTGGTGGTGGTGATTTATCACTGCGTAAACTGCTACCTGCAATGTACCGTGCCTATCAAGAAGGAAACCTGCCGGAAGGGACGCGAATTCTGCCAACCGTTAGGGCATTAGCAAATGAACAAGAATTTGTTGATAAAGTACAAAGCAGCCTTAAGTCGTTTTTAGGTAAAGGCGAATATAACGCGAAAGACTGGAAAGCGTTTTCTGCGTTTTTAAAACCAATTGTTGTTAATGTCACTGAGCAAGACGATAACTGGTTACGTTTAAAAGAAATTTTAGAGTCAGACGAACAAGACAAAGCGCGTGTTTTTTATTACTCATTACCGCCTGCGGTATATGGCCGTTGTAGCGAGCTTTTATCTGATAATCAGCTGATTACTAAATCAACACGTATTGTTGTGGAAAAACCAATTGGTTACTGTGGCGCGTCAGCAGAAGAAATTAACGCGAAAATCGCAGAATACTTTAAAGAAAGCCAAATTTATCGTATCGATCACTATCTGGGTAAAGAGACAGTTCAAAACTTAATGGCACTGCGTTTTTCAAATGTGATGTTTGAGAATATGTGGGATGCAAAATCGATTGATAATATTCAGATCAGTATTTCTGAAACTGTTGGCTTAGAAAGCCGAGCGGGCTTTTACGACAAAGCCGGTGCGCTGCGCGATATGGTACAAAACCACTTGTTACAACTACTGTGCCTTGTAGCGATGGAATCTCCAAATAAGCTAACGGCTAAAAGCATTCGCACGGAAAAATTAAAAGTACTTGAAGCTTTGCGTCCACTTGTAGGGGATGACGTTGAAGCAAACACCGTACGTGGTCAATACGTACCGGGCCAACTTGACGGCAAATTGGTACCTGGCTATTTAGAAGAGCTTGGCGAAAACAGCGAAACAGAAACCTTTGTAGCGATCCGTGCGCACATTGAAAACTGGCGTTGGGCTGGCGTACCATTCTACCTAAGAACCGGTAAACGCATGAAACAGCGTTGTGCTGAGATTATCGTAGAATACAAAAATGTATCTCACAACGTGTATGACGAAACGGTTGGCGGCATTGAGCCAAACCGATTAGTGATCCGCTTACAGCCGGAAGAAAGCATTCAGCTTACGCTAATGTCTAAGCGTTTAGATAATTTAGAAATGCAACTTGAACCAGTAACGCTTGACTTAGATTTGTCTAAAAACTATGAAAATGGCTTCCATTCAGATGCGTACAAGCGCTTAATGCTTGATGCTGCGGCAGGTAATGCATCGCTGTTTATTCACCGTGACGAAGTACGTCAAGCATGGGCGTGGATTGATCCTATTATCGAACAGTGGCAAACAGCGGGTATGCCAGCACTTTATCGTGCAGGTACGTGGGGTCCAGAAGATGCAGACGAGCTACTCGCTGAAAATAATCACGCATGGTACAACGCAGGGAATAACAAATAATGTCAGCCAATATTATTGAAAAGTTTTTCGATTCAAAAGATGCCTATAACGCTGAATTAGGTGAAGATCTTGCTAAGTGTTTAGCACAAGGTATTGAACAAGATGGGCGTGCTGTATTAATGGTATCAGGTGGTTCGTCACCGGCGCCAGCATATCGCTATTTAAGTGGTCTTGAGTTAGCGTGGGATAAAATCGACGTAGCTATGGTTGATGAACGTTGGGTTGAGCAAAGTCACGATAAAAGTAATGAAGCGTTTATTAAATCAACGCTATTACAAGACAAAGCTGCTGCTGCGAACTTTGTAACCATGAAAAATCCAGCGGACAGTGCGCAACTTGGTCAAGCTGAGTGTCAAAACGCATATGCGGCACTTAAACAAAATTTTGATGTGACGATTTTAGGTATGGGACCAGATGGTCATACTGCATCACTTTTCCCGCATGCTGAAGGTCTTGATAATGCGTTAACAACGACTGATTTAGTCGCGGCAATTGATGCAATCAAAAGTGATGTAACTGGTGATATTACTGAGCGCATGACATTAACGCGTGCTGCTATTTTACAATCGAAAGTGATTAAGCTTTTAATCAGCGGTGAAGAAAAGCTAGTAGTTTATAAAGAAGCCAAAGCTGGCGGGGAGGTTGCAGATATGCCACTTCGCGCTATTTTACAGCAAACAGAAGTACCGGTAGAAGTGTACTGGACAGCTTAATGTTCGGCTAAAATAGATTAAAAAGCCCAACTCAAGTTAGGCTTTTTTAATTTAGAAAGCGTGACGCTTCAAAATAGTTCCGCGATGATCTATGGCAATTTTATAAGGCGTTTGAGAAACACCATAACGTTTAAAAATCGCATTTTCGCTATCCCAGATTACCGGCATTTGTAATTGATGGGTTTCAATAAAACTGCGCACATGGGCTTCGTTAACGTAGTAGCCACTGATCACAGCCAGATACAATTTACCTTGTTTAAGTTGATTTTCAGCTAATTGCTTTAGGCTCGCTTCACAATTTGGAAAGTGTGGCATTGGGCATAAGCTATCAAGAAATATCAACTCAAGTGTATTACTGGGCTTGAGCATTTTTATGGTATTGCCTAACGATACCGTTTGCCCTGACAAACTTTCACGACCAAAATCTGAAAATTGTTCACCAACGGCAACATGATTTACCGGCGGTTGTTTTTTAAAGCGTGGTGAGGATGCTTTTTTTAATAACTTGCTTTTATAGTGTGCAAACTGAGCTTGGGAAATTTGTTGGTTTAATTTGAGATATGCCAAGAGTGCAGCATCATCACCTTTAAACAAAACTGTGCCATCGTGCTCAATAATATGAAACGGTGTTTGCCAAACGCCATATTGCCGCATTAACTTAAACCCTTTATCGATTTCGATGGATGCAAATTGCGGGTAGTAGCTTTTAAATTCAGCTAATTGACTGGGTGTTACGTTGAGATCTTGTTGTTTATAGCTGACGTTATCGTTTTGTTGATTTAGCCAGTCAATAAACACGGAATTTGTGCCATCATAATGTGCCCAAATATCCATAAACACCGTATGTTTAATGGGCTCTTGTGTTTTTGTATACGCAGGGTTAGCAAATATTAATAAGCTCAATGTTACAAGTATTATGTGCAATGCTTTAAGTTGATTAAACATAGTTACTACTCCTTTTCTGGTAACGCTGCGATATAGGCGTCAATTTTGTCTGAATGTAAGAAGCTCGTTAGCGCAACCTCGCCACTTTGGTCGATTAAAATATGATAAGGCGTGCCTAATACGCCAAAGTTTTGCGTGATTTCACCGTTTGTATCAAACACTGTATCTAGCGACAGATTATTGCGATCAAAGTAGGCGTTAATATTGTCAACTGAATCATTAATGCCAACGTTCACCGTAATGATGGCGATTTTGTCGCTATGGTTTTTATTTAACTCTGCTAGATGTGGCATTTCAGCTTGGCAATATTGGCACCATGTTGCCCAAAATTTGAGGTAAACGGGTTTTTCCTTTAGTAACTCTTTTAAATTAATAGCCTTACCTTTTAAGGTATGACTAACTAAATTAGGCGCTTTGTCGCCAACCTTAAGCGGTGATGCAAACAAAGGGATGGCAAGAGTAAATAACATAAAAGCCAGTATATTTTTCATATAAATATCCTTAAAACGTGATTTGAAAATAGAAATAAAGGGCCACGCCAACCAGCAAGGCCGCCAATATGTATTTAAAGGCGTTAAGCCAAGGGCCGCTTTTTGGCAGCGAGTTCAAAACGTTGGAAAAAATGCCTGCAATGAACAGTAAGGCACTTAATCCAAGTGCAAATGCGAACAAATAAATGGGGCCAACGAGTGGTGCTTGTTCAGTTGAAACGTACATCAGTAACATACCAAGTACCGGTGAAGTACAGGGCGCCATTACCAAGCCGGACAAAGCACCACTGACAAATACATTGAGTGACGCATACGAACTGAATGAGTTTTTGGTGAAAGAAAGCTGCGGCATGTTTATCCAGCCAAGCATCCATACAGCCATGATTAAGCAAAAACTACCCGCAATGAACAACATTGCAGGGTGGGTGGCGACACTGCCAAACAAATAGCCCAGCTTAGCGGCAAAATAACCTAATAAACTGTAGCTAAGTGCAAGGCCTAACACATATAAACAGGTATATGCTGTTGACTGGTAAACATTGTTTGCGTGCTGGCGTACCACAGCAACGGTAATTGGCAGCATTGGGTAAACACAGGGTGTTAGGCTGGTTAGTACGCCTGTCACAAATATTACCAGCACCACATACAGCGATGCTTTATCACTGACGAGGGCTTCTTGAATAAACATTTCCATACTGAGCTCACTTTAAAAATTGGCTTGCACCAGTGTTGCTGTTATTTTCCCCAAACCCTATTAAATCGATATAAAATCCATCTAAAATAAATATATTTATATATTTTTCAATGCATTAAGTTTTGTCTAGGAGTTTGTTAAAGGTTTTGTTTTGCTATGCTTTGATTTATTATTTAGGCCTATTTTGATTTGTGGATGGATGCGCTGTTGTTTCGTTTTAGTGATTATGAATTTGAACCAGAAACAGGTTACCTAACGCGGCTGAACGATGCCCAAACTCAACAGCCGGTGTTACTGCGAAACAAGGTCGCAAATTTGCTGACTTATTTTTTGCAGCACCCAAATGAACTAATAGCGAAAGAAACCCTACTTACACATTTATGGCAGCATGGTGACTATCGCGAATCAGCATTAACGCAAAGTATTCGTGAGTTACGTTTGGCCCTAAACGATGATGCTAAATCGCCGCGCTACATTAAAACAATTCCACAACGTGGTTATCAGTGGATTTGCCCAATAACACGTGAAGTAAATCAGGCAGAATCGAAGCATTCTGAACAGCCAGCAGCAAAAAAACACAGACAGACAAAACGTTAAATAAATCCATACGTGTATGGTTTTTTATGGTCGTTTTAATGTTAGCTGGGTTAATAGCAGCGGTTGGAATTTGGCAACCTAACAGCTTTAATGTAGCTAATCATAGCGAACAACAAAACCAAGCTACATCACGTTTACGAGTAATGGTGCTGCCGTTTATTAACGATACACAACAGCCTAGCATGGCATGGCTAGAACATGGCCTGTCAGATATGCTGGCGGTTGATTTAAAGCGCTCTCAACGGGTTGATGTGATTTCGCCCTCTGAGGCACATTTATCGTTGTTGAAAAATGAGTTACCGTGGCCCGCAATGCCAGTACAAATACGTAACTTACTCGATAAGCTTGAGGCAAATGTCGCTATTTTCGCAAGTGTGCGTATGCATCAGCAAAAACAAGTTATCGACTTTCAGGCAATTTATTCCGATGGACGTATTAAACAGGGCAGTTTGAGCTATGACGAATTAGCGTCTCAGATTGAAGTTATCTCGCAGCAGATTTTAGCAATGATAAACGCTCATAAACAAAACACCAAAAAAGCGCGACCTGATATTTCAGCTATGGCGATCGCACAAGGCATGCAAGCATTGCAAACCACGGGTGCTTTTGATGCGATTAAGTATTTTCAAGCTGCGAACACTATATCGCAAACAAATTGGGCAAGCGCTTATTTGGCAAGAAGTTATATTGCTGTTGGAAAATGGTCACAGGCTCGCGCCGAATTAAGTAAAATTGAGCAAAACGATCTAAAATACGACCCACTACTTAATGCCTTTATCGCGTATTGGCAGGCAATTATTGCGACACGTCAAGGTAGTAACAATCAACACGCTTTGATTGAGAAAAGTATTCACGCCAGCATCAACAGCCAAGACCCACAATTAATTGCTGAAAGTTATCGTTTACAAGCGTCATTGGCTTGGCAAGCAATGAAATGGCAGCAACATGATGACTTACTGAAAAAAGCAGCGAAGTTAACGGATGATTATATGGAGTTAGCCGCGACGGCAGATTCATTATTTTATTTGGGCCAACCCAATAATGTGGGGCTAGAAAAAAGCCCGTATAACGATTTAGCCAAAAATAAAGAGCGACTAACCAAGGCACTGAGTTTTTACCGAACTTTAGGCAATCTAGAAAAAATCGCGGCAACACAACTGGCTATTGCGCAAAACTATTATTTTGACCAAGAAAAGCGTGAAACCGCTTTGCAAGATGCGTTAGCGCGCTTTACAGAACTTAACTTACCGTATGAGTTAGCGATGGCAGAACTGTATGCGGGGTTTTATCATATGCAATTGCACCAAGGACAACTTGCTGAGCAGTATTTTAAGCAAGCAAAGCATGGGTTTGAAAAGCTGGGTGCCAAATCGGCGTTGCCTTGGGCTGATTTTTACTTAGCATTTTCCTATCTTGATCAAGGGCTAGATCAAAGTGAACAGGGCCGCCATGGGCAAAATCCTGAAATGCTTAAACGAGCGATTAATGCATTTCAGACACTATTACCGAAGACGCAATCGAATGTTATAAAAGCAAGTAGTTATGTATTTGTTGCATGGGCATACACCGACTTACAACAGTTTGATAAGGCCAAGCACGCACTTGAATTAGCGTTAACCCATTCCAGCGATCCTGCGTTAACCTTAACAAATGAATACGCGCGTTATTCGTTAATGTATATTTACCTTCTACAAGACCAAGCGCAAAAAGTACTGGAAAAGAGACACGCCCTTGGCGTACAAGATTGCAAGCAGTTTATGTCGCTAAAGCGTATGATGCATTAGCGCAATATAATAAGGCGGGCAACACGCTTAATGAATTAAAAGAAGTAATGCCGGGGTATTTCACAACACAAGATAACGACCTGCTTGAGGCTTATCGCAGACAAAATAGGGCAGGCAGCACCATGCTCGAGCAAACTCTGCCTAAAGCGCATTCCGTTTATTGTGAAACAGATTGGTCGATTGATATCAGTAAACATGCTAACTAGCAGTGCTTTAATCACTATCGTTTTACCAGTCATTTTGTGCCTTTATGTAAGCTGGGTGGTTATTGCTTGCTTAATGTAAAAGGGTTACAAATTCGATGAATAACAAGGACTGTTTTTCTTTACAGCCCTCATTTTGCGTGTTTTTATCGCGGTGCTTGATATGTTGCTTAGTAATCTAAATGAATACAAAGCAAAGCTTGCACGCTCAGCTCACATTTCTTATCTGGATTTTGTTGGCGACAATGATAAAAGTTTGCGTAAGAGTACTGTTCGCCTGCGCTTTTTGGTTTTCTACTGTGTTATCGCTTATTTATGGTGACCAACCTTATCGCGTTTTAGGCATTGTTTGACTATCGCGATAATAGAACTCACATTTCTTTATGTAAACAACAATTCGATAAGCATGGCGTGGTTATTTTTTGACGATACGACAGGCTCGCTTACTGTGACTTAAACGCTCGCTTTGTAACCTGATGTGTTTTGAAAAGCATAATCATGTCTAATTTTGCTGAAAGATAGAAATAAGACTAGACAAATGACACCGGTGTCTCTATTATCCTCATTAACAAATGACAGCGCTGTCATTTGTTCCCCTAGAAAGTAATGTGAATTAAGATTTGAGGGCTCCACTTCTATCATTCTGCCCAGTGATAGGGGCCCTCAATTAGCTAACACAGAGTTAACCAACGTAACGTTAAAAAAGCGCTTTATCATGCAATGTAATAATTGCCTGACATTTTTCTAAAATCGCTCCAAACACCTGATCCGACCTCCAGCTGATTAAACTTTTCTTACAGATTAAGCTTTACAGATAATATTTGCCGTGTGTTATAGTAAAAAGGTCGCTAGCCCCTGTATTTAGAGGGGGTTATGAAAATTTATTATTGCAAATGTAAATAGATTGTTCTTATTTGTTATATATAAATGAACGTGATTGTTTAAAAAATGCAAAAATAATTGTAGCGATATTGTAATTTTACGTGTAAGGTTTGTTATCAGATGACAACGCTGTCATCTTCACTGGGCAGAAAGTGAATTAAACCAAAACAAAATGATTCAAGGGGAATCCTGTGTTAGCTAAAAATTTCAAAAAAAGCTTATTAGCAGTTAACATCGGTTTAGCAATGGGCGCTGGTTTTTCAGGCGTGGCTGTTGCAGCTGATTCAGAAGTACAAGCAAAAGAAGATGTGGAAGTAATTGAGGTACGTGGTATTCGTCGCTCTCTTGAGGCTTCTCTTAATACAAAACGTTTCTCTGACTCTGTAGTAGATGCAGTTTCAGCAGAAGATGTTGGTAAATTTCCAGATAGCGATGTGGGTGAAGCCCTAGGTCGTATTTCTGGTATCGCTGTTAACCGTGCATTCGGTCAAGGTCAGCAAGTTTCAATCCGTGGTGCTTCTGCACAACTAACACGTACACTTCTTAACGGTCATTCAGTTGCTTCAACTGGTTGGTACGACCAACAAGCTATCGACCGTAGCTTTAACTACACACTTCTTCCACCTGAAATGGTTGGCGGTATCGAAGTATACAAGTCGTCACAAGCTGACGTTGTAGAAGGTGGTATCGGTGGTACAGTTATTGTTAATACGCGTAAGCCGTTAGATTTAGATGCAAACACTATCTTCGGTAGCGTTAAAGCTGATTACGGTACAATTTCTGAAGAGACAGATCCTGAAGTTTCTGGTTTATATAGCTGGAAAAACGATGACGAAACATTCGGTGCATTAGTTGCTGCAGCATACTCAGAAACTAATTACCAACGTAACGGTATCGAATCACTTGTTGGTTGGGGTGACATTGTACCTACAACGTTCCAACAAGAGCGTGAGCGTACTGCGATTAATGCTGCGTTCCAATACCGCCCAACTGATAACTTAGAGCTTGGCTTGAATATCATGAGCCTTGAGCTTTCTGCAAACAACGCGAACACATCGTTATTTGCTATTTTCAACTCAGATGACCCAGCAGACAAAGCTGCAATGTGTGAGCAATCAAATACAGACGGTACATGTACTTTCTACCGTCGTCCTGCAAACACAGTTTATCCAGGTTGGGCGCAAACATGGGGCCGTGCAGGCTCGATGACATCAGACACTGTTGACTTCGACTTTAAATATGTTGGTGAAAATTTTGAACTTGAAGGTCGTGTAGGTAATACACAATCTGACGGTGGTACAGATCTTACTTCAAACTACGGTTTCTGGTTAGGTACACCAGCTGATTATGCAGGTACTTACGATGCAACTGGTGAAGTTATTAAGATTGATGTTGCTAACAAACACTTCACTGCAGATGACTTCCAAGGCGAATTATCTTCAGCTGGTTGGGCTCTTAAAAAGCAACCTAACTCTGACGAAGAAACGTATGCACAGTTTGACTTAAAATTCCCTGTGGATTTTGGTGCAATCACGGCAATCAAAACTGGTTTCCGTTGGGCTGACCACGATGTTAAACAAGAAACTTACACTGCAAACTTAGTTGATAGCATCCCAGCATACGATGCGTCACACTACTATTCAGGCACTATCAGCTCTGGCGCAGGTTATATATTACCTAAACCAAACCTAGACCAAATGCTTGCTGATGGTTACGCGGCAATTACAAGCTTCGATAATACTTCAATTGCTTACAAGTCTGGTTACGGCACAGTAAACGAAGAAAATATTTCACTATACGCAATGGCTGATTTTTCAGCTGAAGGCGTACGTGGTAACGTTGGCCTGCGTTATGTTTCTACTGATGCATCATCTGATTACTACGCACTTGATGCAAACGGTAACTATGCTAACGATTTAACAACAGATACAGCTGATTACAGTGAAGTATTGCCAAGCGTTAACGTTGCATTTGACTTAACACAAGACGTAATCTTACGTTTCTCTGCAGCGCAAGTAATGTCACGTGCTAACTACACTGATATGTTTGCAGCTTCTACATTAGCTGGTTACAACGATGGTACTAAAGGTAACGAAGTTATTACTACTGGTAATATCGGTCTTGAGCCATTCAAAGCAACACAAGCAGATTTAGGTATCGAGTACTACTTTGATGGTGACGGCATGATCAGTGCTACTTACTTTATCAAAGATATTTCATCATTCACTAAGGTTGACCAAAAGACTGAACAAGAAATCGGAATTATTGACCCTAACACAGGTGAAGATAACTGGACTGTTGCAACTAAAGGCACGGGTTCTGGTGGTGAAATCCAAGGTCTAGAGTTACAAATTCAAGATGGCTTTGACAATGGTTTTGGTTACCAAGCTAACTATACTTACGTAGATTCAGAAGCGCCTGCGGAAAACTTCCCAGACCGTATCGAATTATTCTCTGATTCTTCAGATCACACTGTTAACCTAGTTGGTTACTACGAGACTGAAACATACAGTGTACGTTTAGCGTATAACTGGCGTTCAGAGTACATGGTTCGTGAAGCACCTGGTTTCTACGGTAACCGCGAGCACCAAGACTACGGTACACTTGACCTAACGGCTAAGTACTCAGTAACAGACTACCTAGACCTAACATTTGAAGCTGTTAACATCACAGAAGAAGACAGCATCCAAATTGGTACTGCGACAGCAGCTGATGCAGAAGTTAAAGCTGACCTTCGTAACGGTTACCCAGCGTGGAGCTTTGAAGGTGAAGCACGCTATAAAGTGGGTGTAGCTTTCCGCTTCTAAGCAAAAGTTAACCTGTAAAAAAAGCCTCGTAATTGCGAGGCTTTTTTTTATCTTAAATCGTAAGTTATTGGCTGATTCTATTCAGTCTAATAAAAAATTTGAGGTTAATTTAATCGTTTAAAGAAACTATTAATTGAGGTTCGGCTATTAGGGCTTTTTTTATCAAAATCCACATACTTTGTCACTGATGGACTATGTAAAATATTGCCTGAATAAATAATAATACGGTTAGGCTTGGCTTCAACACTATGAACTTTTTCAAATACCTCGTTAGACTGTTCAATATAACCTGTAGCCTTCGATGCTTGATGTTGCTTTAGCATATTAATAATAAGCGGTTCATCGCTTTGTGATAGCGTGATATTTTCACACTCACGATAGCGATAAAAATTTGTTCCCCCCAGTTCATTCCCTGATAAATAATGTACTGCAGCCATATCTTCACTTAACAATGAATCATAATGGGGCATAGTTTGCATGGGTGAAAGTTGATCAGGTTTAACAGTAATTTTTGATAACCAACAACGTGCAATTTGATGTTTGATACTTGATGGGAATACGCAACCTAAGAGTGTCGTAAACGCTTCGTAGTAGGGAACTGGCATTTCATCGCGACTACCAGGGTATAAGGTGCCGTCTTTACCAGGAGGTTGAAAATAAGCAGTGTTATTTGCATAGTCAATGATTTTATCCAAATCATTGAACGCATTGTCAATTATTATGATTTTATGCTCTGAGCCTGAAATATATGACTCAGATACGGTAAAATTTTTATTTATAGAAAACAAAATAGTCCTTCGTTAATTAAACGCTCAGATGAATTGGCTAAAATTTCACAGCCATGGTGTTATTCATTGTTTAGGGCTTGATAGTGTGGCTTAAAATGTAAGGCTTGTTGTTCGCAGTAATTATCAATATCAGCCACATTAGCAACTTTAACTGACTGGGGTAGAGCGTGAGTTGCTTCGCTAAATCGCCCCTTACCTGCAAGCAGACAATACCAACTCGGTGAAAAATACATTACTTCCGCATTTAACTGTTGTAATGTACTTTCGAACTGGCTGTCTGAATCATCCCAAGACATGAGTATTTTTGATAATTTTTCTGGCGATGCAGCACCTCGGTTGTCTCGCCAATAAGCGCTGTCATCTCGGGTGTTTAATCGATAATGTGCACTGATGTAGTCCCGAATAGCATCATAAACAGTATTGATCTCTTGATTAAATTGCTGTTGGGTAGTTGCATCGTTGCTACCTTGCTCAACTGTTTCAATAAAATGTTCAACAGTGTATTGAATACAGCTTAATGCAGTGGCTTCTAGCGGTTCAATAAAGCCTTGTGATAAACCGACACCGAGCACATTTAAATGCCAGTGTTTAGCCACACGCCCTAAACGCATTTTTATATGGTGCGCCTTAATATCGGCACGCTCACTAATACCTAAATAAGCGCGCAGCTCAGTTTCAGCATCTTCAGGTGTAATATATTTACTGCTATACACATAACCATTGCCGTTTCGGTTTCTAAGCGGAATTGTCCATGCCCAACCAGCACTTAAGGCGCGAGACACCGTTTGAGGTGAAATCTCATTATCTGTTTGCGTTTCGGTTGGAATAGCAATAGCACTGTCATTCAGTAAATAATCTTCGTATGAAATAATAGGTACTTTAAGCGTTTTTTGCAGCAATAAACTGGCAAAGCCTGTTGCATCTATAAATAAATCGCCGTTGATAGTTTTACCACAGCTTAATGTTAGGCTGTGTACGCCTTTATCATCATTATTAACAACATCTACGGTACCAATAATGTGCTTTATACCTAGCTTAATAGCGCGATTTTTTAAAAACTCGCCTAGCTTTTGCGAATCAAAATGATAGCCATAATCTAGCTCTTTATTTTGTGCTTGTTTGAGTTTAGGGCTGAGCTTATTCTTTGCTAATTTTGCTTGTAGCCAATAGTGATTTGGCCTTGTTTGAATATCAAACCCTTGGCGTCTTACGTTACAGTTATGGATAAACGCTTGGCCTGTCTTCCAATCGTGATCAGAGTAAAAGGGATGAAAATATTCGTTTTCTTCTAAGTGTGACGTCCAATCAGGGAAGCTGATGCCGCACTTATAAGTAGCATTACAAAACGGCATCCATTCATTTTCAGCGATTTGTAGCTTTTCAAAAAAATATTTTAACGAGGGAGTAGAGCCTTCACCAACGCCAACAACACCAATCATGTCAGATTCAATTAACGTGATTTCAGAGCCTTTATTTGCCCAGCTGTGATGTAATAAGCTTGCTGCCATCCACCCAGCTGAACCACCGCCAAGTACTACTATTTTTTTTGGAATTGCCATACCGTATTTACACCTTGCTTAAGCCAAATTGCTTAATTTTGTTAATAACTGTTAGGTTATCTTCCAAATAATCAGATAGCTTCAACGCGTGTTTTTGAATTAACTCAAATTGTTTTGATGCGTTATCTGGTGCTTGATAACGATAAGCGGTATCACCAATCTCGGTCGGGTAATTCATCCCGTATAAAACGTACAAATAATTTTCTAAGCGAAACGCATCAAAACCGCGTTCAAAATCATATAAGTTTGGAATATGTGTTCGCCAATGCTCAAGCTTTTCTTGTAATTCTAAAGGCCAACTAGCTGTATCACGATTATCACGCCAAAATGCGGTATCGTCTCTATCTGATACGGCATAATGCATTTTTATAAAGTTTATTACGCCTTGCCATAAACCATTTACATAGGTGTTATAGCGTTTTTCAGCTAGGGCTAATTGTGATGTATTGGTAGGGAACGATTTAGCGAGTAATTTAGCGGTTGCGTCAAATGCCAGTAACCCTGTGGCCTCAAGTGGTTCAACAAACCCTTGAGACAACCCAATTGCAACACAGTTTTTATGCCAAAACTTTTCACGATGACCGATTTTCATATCGATAAGTCGTGGACTTATTTCTTCAACTGACTTGTTTAAATAGTTGGCAAGCGTGGCTTTTGCTTCATCTAAAGAGCAATGCTTTGAAGAAAATACATGACCAATACCGCGCCTAGTCGGCAATGCTATATCCCATATCCAACCTGCATCACATGCCGTTGCAATAGTAGAAGAGGGGAGTTTAGGTTGTTCGCTGTCATATGGGACTTGAATCGCAAGAGCTTTATCGACAAAGAGCACATCGCTTTTTTCAATAAACGGAATATTTAACGCTTGCCCTAATAATCGGCTGCAAAAGCCTGAACAATCAAGGTAAAAATCAGCGTTAAATACTTCACCTTGCAAGCTTATTAGGCTGTCAATTGCGCCATCATCTGAAAGCGTCACATCTTCAATATGCGCCATAAGGTGTTCAACACCTAAATTTTCAATTGCATGTTGTTTTAACAAATCAGAAAATTTATAGGCATCCAAGTGATAACCGTACGCTGCTTGCCCAGCAAATTCAGGGTCGGTGATAGCCTTTGGAGATTTATGATTATCACATAAAATTGCTTGGCGATTCATCGCATGAGAAAAAGGTAACACAGGGTTTTGAAGCCAAGCGGCGACACTGTCGTTATCAAGAACAGGGTAGTCGAAAGGGTGATAATATGAGTGCATTTTGCCATTTATAGGCTTCATCCAATTATCAAATTGAATGCCTTGTTTAAAGGAAACATCGCACTCTTTTATAAATGTTTCTTCACTGATGCCAAACTCTTTTAGTGTATTTCGCATCAAAGGCACTGTGCCTTCGCCTACACCGATGGTTGGGGTGTCGGGAGATTCAATCACGGTAATCTTAACACCTTGTTGCTCTTTAGGTTTTAGATTGATTGCCAGATGATTAGCAGCCAGCCAACCGGCTGTACCACCACCTAAAATAATAATTGATTGAATTGGCTTTGTTTCCATTTTGACACTACTTAATAAATGACAGCGCTGTTTTTATGTTATCAATTAGACACAAATTGTCGCTTTTTGTCACCTGTTCCCTTGAAAAATAATTGTTCGTCCTTATATCATTTTGTAATGAAATGTTAGGTAAAGAATAGACGTTTACATACATTAAAAAGAAACGAGGTTTTTACTTTCTTTTTACAATTAAAACCGCTAGCCTAGCAGCATTATTATAAATAATTAGAATCCCATTGGAGCAGTAAGATGACGGACGTAGTAAAGCCTCTTCATAATGTTGAACACAAAGATGTTAAAATTAAAAACGGTTTCAACACAGACCTAGTTAAAGATCAACACTTAGTACCAGTTGTAGCGCACGAATTTGCACGTGTAGCTAACGAATACCCAATTGTATTTGTAAAAAATAACGAAACAGGTGAATTCCAGCCAGTTGCAATGTTAGGTCTTGAGCCTGGTGAGAACCTATTTGTTAAAGATGGCAAATGGCAGGGTGCTTACCTTCCACACGCACTTACACGTTACCCGTTAGTACTGAGCAAAAACCCTGAAAATGAAGACCAGCTATTTGTTGGTATCAACGAATCTAGCGACCTTGTAAACAAAGAAGAGGGTAATGCACTTTTCGATGAGAAGGGCGAAGAAACAGATTACCTTAAGCGTCGTAAAGAAGGCTTAATTGCGTTTGTTGAATTCTCACAAGTTACTGCTGCGTTCACTAAGTTCCTAGCTGATAAAGAGCTGCTTATCCCGCAAACACTAACACTTGAAATTAAAGGCGAGAAGCGTGATATCAATGGTATCTACCTAATCGATGAGAAAAAGCTAAACGAGATGGCTGATGAGGAGTTCCTAGAGCTTCGTAAGCGTGGTTATTTGCCACCAATCTACTCGTTCTTAACATCAATGCCTCAAGTAAATCGTCTTGCACGTCTTAAAGCAGAGCAAGATGCTTAATTTAACGGCTAAACGTTAAGTAAAAAAAGCGCCAATTGGCGCTTTTTTTGTGTTTGCTGTTTGTTAATTTTCTTTATGTGTTTTCAGCATCGCGTACAGCTCGTCTTTTAGATGTAAACGACGCATTTTTTGTTTTTCGAGGTATGCGTCAGACGTATTTTCAACGCCTTCTTCAATGCGGATCACTTCGTGATCAAGATCGTGGTATTCCTTAAATAATTTAGAAAAGTGCGCATTAGTCATTTTTAATTCGCGAATTTCTTCATTAAACTCTGGAAACTCATGATGCATGTCGTGTTTTTCAATAAACATGGGTGTTATTCCTTATTGTGCACAGTTGATACAAGTTTGAACATAGGGTAATGCATGTAAACGCTCGCGTGATATTTCGCTCTCACATTGTCTACAAATGCCATAATTATTGTTTTCTAAGCGCGAAATAGCGGCATTTACTTGTTGTAATTCCAATTTTGCCTCATGGCGAATGCCATCGAGCACTTGGTCGTTTTCACTCTCAGTCGCTTGCTCTGCAAAGTCTTGCGAGCGACCTTTTTTAAAATCTGAACCAATCGCATTGATGCGTTTATTGAGTTCGATTTGTTTTTCTTTAAGCTCGATTAAAATTGCGTTTTTGTTCATAACGCCTCCTATTCTTTAATTATTAATCTACGCTGCTCGGATGGGATTGCGTTGATCTAGCGCAAAAAAGTAACGCCTTTGTGCTGTTCATCGAAAATGCTTGAAGTTGACGCGTTTGCCTTGCAAATTGAACAGCAACAAAAGGAAAACAATAATGAACAAACGACTCGCAACTGCATTTTTAACAGCGTTTTTATCTACAAGCGTGTTTGCTGCAAGTGAACAGCCTTTCTCAATCGCTATTCATGGCGGTGCCGGTACCATAGATAAAAGTAAATTTACCCCTGAAAAGGAAGCTGCATATCGCGTTAAACTGCAAGAAGCGGTAGAAGCAGGTTATAAAGTGCTTGAAAACGGTGGTGAAAGCTTAACCGCGGTCACTACAGCCATTAATATCTTAGAAAATTCGCCGTTTTTTAACGCCGGCGTTGGTGCCGTTTATACTTATGATGGTCACCATGAACTTGACGCATCAATTATGGATGGACGCGACCGTCAAGCGGGCGCCGTAGCAGGTGTAAAGCACATTAAAAACCCAATTGATTTAGCACGTTTAGTAATGGAAGAGTCTGTACACGTGATGCTAAGCGGCAATGGCGCAGAACAATTTGCTAAGAAAAACGGCATGAGTTTAGTTAACAACAGTGTGTTCGACACCGAACACCGTTATAAAGCGTTAGAGCGTGCCAAAAAGAAACTCAATAAAACAGAGAACTACCAAGCAAATCATCGTGCACTGCCTGAGCAATATAAAATGGGCACGGTCGGCGCTGTGGCGTTAGATAAACACGGTAACTTGGCAGCTGGTACGTCAACCGGTGGTATGACGGCAAAACGCTTTGGTCGCATTGGTGATTCGCCTGTGATTGGGGCGGGCACCTTTGCCGATAACCGTTCATGTGCGGTGTCTGCCACAGGCCATGGCGAATATTTCATCCGTTACAGTGTGGCGTCTGATATTTGTGCTCGTGTGCAGTATCAAGGCAAAACCATTCAGCAAGCCGGTGATGAAGTAATTCATGATGTACTTAAACCAATAGGGGGCACAGGTGGCGTAATTATTGTTGATAGTAAAGGTAATATTAGCCTGCCGTTTAATACTAAAGGCATGTATCGCGCGTCAAAACAGGCAAATCAGCCTACCTATGTGGCAATTTTTAAAGACGAATAACGGCGATTTTTTCGTTGAATAAAATTAAAATAAGGGAAGCGCAATGCTTCCCTTATTTTATGACAATCAATTTGTTATTATTGGCCTTTTGAAATTCCGCTTTATTCTATCTATGGCTAATCCACAACAGCAGCTCTATTCACTCTTAAAAAATTGTCTTAAGAAAGATCAGTTTTTCTTCAAACGTCGCCTCGATGGTGTGAAAAAAATAAATGATGAAGCAAAACAGGTGAAGGTGCTTACCACAATTACAAAAGACATTGAAAAAAGCATCGAGCTGAGGGAGTTACGTTTAAAGCAACTGCCAAAGGTGAGTTATCCAGGAAACCTACCGGTTAGTCAGAAAAAAGACGACATTAAAAAAGCCATTAGCGAAAATCAGGTGGTGATTGTCGCGGGTGAAACTGGTTCAGGTAAAACCACTCAGTTACCAAAAATTTGTTTAGAGCTTGGCCGAGGTGTTGCAGGTTTAATTGGCCACACCCAACCACGCCGATTAGCGGCGCGCAGTGTTGCAGCGCGTGTTGCTGAGGAAATTGGCACCACTATAGGTGATAAAGTGGGTTTTAAAATTCGCTTTAGTGATCAAGTTTCTAACTCAAGTTATTTGAAGCTGATGACTGATGGTGTGTTGCTCGCGGAAATTCAACAAGATAGATTTTTAAACCAGTACGACACCATCATTATCGATGAAGCGCACGAACGTAGTTTAAATATCGACTTTATTTTAGGTTATTTGAAAAACCTGTTACCCAAACGCCCCGATTTAAAACTGATTATCACCTCGGCAACCATCGATCCCGAGCGATTTTCGAAGCATTTTAACAATGCGCCGATTATTGAAGTATCGGGCCGCACTTACCCAGTTGAGGTACGTTATCGTCCGTTAACGGAAATCGACAAAACAGAGATGGAAGCAGAGGGCGATCAACTGCAAGGTATTTTTGATGCGGTTGATGAGCTAATGCAAGCTGGGCCGGGCGATATTCTTATTTTTATGAATGGTGAGCGTGAAATTCGCGATACTGCCGATGCACTTGCAAAACGTGGCCTTGCAAATACCGAAGTGCTGCCACTTTATGCACGCCTTTCAAATGCTGAACAAAACCGTATTTTTGCCTCGCACTCTGGCCGTCGCATTGTATTGTCTACTAACGTTGCTGAAACGTCACTTACGGTTCCTGGTATTCGTTATGTTATTGATCCTGGTACGGCACGCATTAGCCGATATAGCTACCGTACTAAGGTTCAACGCTTACCAATTGAAGCAATTTCGCAGGCCAGTGCCAATCAGCGTAAAGGGCGATGTGGTCGTGTGGCGGAAGGTATTTGTATTCGCCTTTATTCAGAAGAAGACTTTTTGGGCCGCCCTGAATTTACCGACCCAGAAATTTTAAGAACAAATTTAGCGTCAGTTATTTTGCAAATGTTGGCACTTGGCTTAGGCGATATTGCGAAATTCCCATTTGTGCAAGCACCAGATAACCGTAATATTACTGATGGTCTTCGCTTACTCGAAGAAATTCAGGCAATTACACCGGTTACACGAAAGAAAGATTATAAGCTTACTAAAGCAGGGCGCGAATTAAGCCGCTTACCAGTAGACCCACGGTTAGCAAAAATTGTGCACGCAGCGAAAGATTTCGACACCATGTTCGAAGCGATTGTGATTGTGGCGGCGTTATCGATTCAAGACCCACGAGAATTTCCGCAAGATAAAAAAGCCAAAGCACAAGAAAGCCATAGCCGCTTTGCGGACAAAGATTCTGATTTTATCGGCTTTTTAAAGTTATGGCGTTATTTAGAAGAGCAACAACAAGCGTTGTCGCGCAGCCAATTTAGAAAGCTTTGCCAAAACGAATTCTTTGCTTATATGCGTGTGCGTGAATGGCAAGATATTGTTTATCAATTGGTATCAACATGCGAAGAAATGGGCTTTAAAATTAACCAAAACCCGAGCGATTACGAAGCAATTCATAAGTCAATTTTGGCAGGTATGCTCAGCCATATTGGTATGAAAGATGAAAATCAGCAATACATAGGTGCGCGTCAAAGTAAGTTCTTTGTATTCCCAGGCTCAGGTCTTTTCAAAAAATCACCGAAATGGTTGGTGGCTGCAGAGCTTGTTGAAACCAGTAAACTATTTGCCCGTATTAATGCCAAGATAGATCTTGCATGGGTAGCGCCACTTGCACAGCATTTAGTGAATCGTAGTTACAGTGAACCGCACTGGCAAAAGAAAGCGGGCGCGGTAATGGCGTTTGAACAGCAAACCCTTTATGGCTTAACCATTGTGTCACGCAAAAGCGTGCAATTTAATAAAATAGACGCCAAGTTAAGCCGTGAAATTTTTATTCGCAGTGCGTTGGTTGAACAACAGCTTGGTCAAAGTGAAAGCTTTTTAAACTTTAATCAAAAGCTGATTGATGAAGTCCAAGATCTTGAGCACAAAGCACGTCGTCGCGATATTTTAGTCGATGAAGAAACCTTGATGGACTTTTACCATCAACGATTGCCAGATAACATCACCAGTCGCGTTGAGTTTAATACTTGGTGGAAGAGCAAAAAAAAAACCGAGCCAAAATACCTGCATATGGATAAAGCGGCGTTAATGCAACATGATGCGGCTCATATTAGTAAAGACAATTACCCGGACGTTTGGCAGCAAGGTAATTTGTTCTTTCCGTTAGAGTATCATTTTGAACCGGGACAAGCATTGGATGGTGTCGTGGTGCAAGTGCCATTAGCACTGTTAAACCAAGTGGAAGATACAGGTTTTGATTGGCATATTCCGGCGTTTCGTCATGAGCTTATCACCGCCTTAATCAAATCGTTACCGAAAACAACACGTCGTAATTTTGTGCCAGCGCCCAATTACGCTGATGCCGTAATGGCGTCACTTGAGCCAATGCAGGGCAGTTTTATTGAAGCAATCAGTAAGCAATTATTACGTATGTCTGGTATCACGATTAAAGCGCAAGAGTGGGATTATTCTGCGTTGCCAAGTCATTTGAAACTTCAGTTTGCTATTAGAGATGATAAAAATAAATTGCTTGCAAGTGGTTTCGACTTAACTGAACTTAAAGAAAAACTGAAAGGTAAAGTAAGTGACAATCTTGCCAAAGTGGCTGAAAAAGGTATAGAACAAAGTGACTTAATTGAATGGTCATTTGGTGAATTACCGGCATCTTACGTACAAAAACAAGGTCAGTACGAGGTTAAGGCGTATCCAGCTTTAGTAGATGAAGGAAAGTCCACAAGCATTAAATTGTTTGATGCTAAAGACAAAGCAGATAGTGCACACTTAAAAGGCTTACGCCGTTTAGTGTTATTAAACATTCCATCACCGATTAAGTATTTACAGCAAAAACTGCCAAATAAGGCGAAGTTAGGCCTTTATTTTAATCCGTTTGGTAAAATTAACGAGCTGATTGACGATTGTATTGCAGCCGCAGTTGATGACATTTTGGCTGCGAGCAGCGCTGTACGCGATGAGCAATCGTTTGCCGAGGTTAAAGAAACCATTCGTGGTGAGTTGGGTGATGCAGTTGTTGCTATTGCACTCGATGTTGAAGCGGCACTTAGCCTAGTTAGTGGCTTGAATAAAAAGCTTAAAGGTAAAACCGATCTCACTATGATCTTGGCGCAAGGTGATATCAAGGAACAGTTATCACAGCTTATTTTTAAAGGCTTTGTCACCCGTCACGGCGCCAAGCGCATCAAAGATGTGATCCGCTATTTAAAAGGCATTGAGCGACGATTAGAAAAACTGCCGATTGACCCGCATCAAGATAAACTTAAAATGTTGGATGTGGAAAAAGCACAAAAGCTACTTTGCGATGCACTTGGTAAAGCGCGTTCAAACAGTGAAAAACAGAAACTTGAAGAAGTACGCTGGATGATTGAAGAGCTGCGCATTTCAATGTTTGCACAGAATTTAGGTACAGCGTATCCTATCTCGTTGAAGCGCATACAAAATGCAATTAAAGAGAGTAGTGGCGAATAAATATCACAAGCAAATGTAAATTTTTTGTTATTGGAAATCGGCATTTGCTGTGGTAATAATAAACCTGCGACAGGAAGTTTAGGGGAAATCTAATGTTGTATGAAGACAAGCGTAATTTTTTTCGCATGTTAGTAAATGCCGAAGCACAGCTAGTAATTTTAGACTCAGAAGCTGGCCGTAAAATTGATGGGGTATGCCGAGATTTAAGTGCAACGGGAATGGCAATTGAAATCGATGAGCCATTAGAGGTAAGTACGCAAGTAAAAGTACGTATCGATGCCACCAATAACAGTGTACCGGCACTTGATGCACTAGCAACTGTGGTGCGCTGCAGCGAAGTAGAAGATCAAGAATATTTGCTGGGGTTGGAAGTATTGGAGATTAATTAAAAAAGGAGCATGATGCTCCTTTTTTAATGGCAAAATCTACCTGAAATAAAACTAGCTATATACTAGGGTCTATTGCTCTTTGTTGTTCTATTTTTGTTCTATTTGAGCGCACTTTTATCGCGGCGTTCGATGTGTAGCCTAGCAATCTAAGCGAATATCGAGCCACAATGAGGAAAGTGTGCTCAAAAGAACCATTCGGCAGCGCTTGATTGGGTTTTCTACTGTGTTATCGGCTGACTCACATAGAAAACTATGTCACACAGCCTCTGCCTTGTATAAACCCCAATCAAACTGCAGAAAAAACGAACTTGAAAGGTCAACAGACCCTAGACCTTAGCGTTACTTCATTGAATATAAAGAATTTAGTGTTGGCATAAAGCGCTAAAGGCGGCAACGTAGTTGTGATTTTAGCAAAAAGGATATGTGTATGTGGTCATGGATAATTATAGTACTAGGCCTAGTCGCATCTGGGTATTTTACCGATGTGCAATCTGAATCTAACTTGCAAGCGATAGTGTGCCCGATTATTTTTGCGATATTGATTATTGCCACTTTGATTAAAGCATCACTTCTTTCATCTGATCTTAGCAGCTCTAAAAGTGGGACCAGCTTTATAGGTGGCGGTGGATTTCTCGGTAGTGGCAGTGGTTCAAGTGGTGGTGATTGTTCTGGCGGTGGCGGTTGCGATGGCTGTTAAATTTGCGGCTTAAAAAGAACTGTCAGATACAATACCTGAATCTGACAGTTTAAGTCTTTATAATACCTTACAGATAAGGCCCTTAAGGTAGAATCCTTCAGGGTATTCCCCCGCAATTGGGTGATCTGGTGCTTGATTTAATCGTTCCATGATACGCAGCTCTCGGCCCGCATCTAATGCCGCATCGGCAACCACTTTTTGGAATAAATTCTGTTCCATTAAACCAGAGCATGAGAAGGTTAATAACGTGCCACCTGGTTTTAAAATTTGCATGGCAATCATATTGATATCTTTATAACCACGGCATGCACCGGTCAATTGTGCTTTGCTGTCTGCAAACTTAGGTGGATCCATCACAATTGTGTCGAACTTCACGCCGTTTTCACGATATTCACGCAGTAATTTGAAAACGTCTTGTTTGATAAAGTCTACTTTTGATAGATCAAGATTGTTATGCTCGACATTGCGTTTGGCAATGGCAAGTGCACTCTCCGATACATCGACATTAGTCACTTTTTCGCAGCCTGCTTTTAATGCGTACAGACTAAATGTGCCTGTATAGCTAAAGCAGTTAAGTACGGTTTTACCTTTCGAGAAACGACTCAGCGCATTACGACTATCGCGTTGGTCTAAGTAAAAACCGGTTTTGTGGCCGCCTAAAATATCCACTTCCAACGCTAAGCCATTTTCCACTATCTTAACCGGCTCGGTTGGTGCACTGCCGTGTAATACGCCAGTAATTGGCTCCAAGCCTTCTTTTTTGCGTACATCAACGTCTGAACGTTCATATACGTTGAAACCCGGGAATAATCTAATTAGTGCTTGTACTAATTCGCCTTTATGGCGTTCGGCACCGGCACTTAGTAACTGGCACACTAAGTAGTTATCAAACTTGTCAATGGTGATGCCCGGTAGGCGGTCTGATTCTGCTGCACATAATCTAAAACCGGTTAGGCCGCCTTCTTCAATTACATAATCGCGTAAACTAAGGGCTTGCTTTAATCGGTTATAGAAAAAGTCTGTATCAACAATGGTGTTTTCATCAAACGACCAAACACGTGCGCGAATTTGTGACTGCGGACTGTAAGCAGCAATTGCTAAAAATTTACCATCTGCATCGTAAACGCTAACGGTGTCACCTAAGCCCGGGTTGCCCTTAACTTTTTTAATGGCTTTAGAAAAAATCCAAGGGTGTTTGCGCTTTAACGATTTTTCACGCCCTGGTTGAAGATAAATAACCCCAGACATAATGGCTCCGGTTGTTGCAGATAAAAAAGGTCGTTATTTTAGTTAACCTCGTAGGTGCTTACAAGTAGAATACGCTTTTGCTAATCGACAATTGCTATGAAGATTCTTATTGCCACAGATATTTTTGGTGAAACCCCATCACATTTGGCACTTTGTGAATGCTTAGCGTCACATCATTCAGTTACGTCTCTTTCCCCGTACGAGCATAACCCCCCAGCATTTGCGAATGAATCAGACGCCTATCAGTATTTTTTACAATCAGGTGGTATGGATAACTATCTGTTACGCTTAAAGAGTTTGAAAAATGCGGGTGAAATTGACATCGCCCTTGGTTTCAGTGCTGGCGGCGCGGCAGTCTGGGCGGGACAACACTTGCTGCCGTCACTTAAAAAAGCGATAGCTTATTACCCGGGGCAGATCCGACACTATCTAGAAGTGCAGCCTGCGGTGCCTTGGCATATTGTGTTTGCGCATTACGAAGCGCATTTTGACCAAAACCAAATAATTGATGCGTTGTTGCCAAAAACTGCGCTTTCTCTTTATCGCGCGCCATATCGCCATGGTTTTGTAAATCCAGATTCGCTGCAGTTCAACCACACGGCAAGAGAGCAGGCAATAGCCTGTCTTTTGCAAAGTATTGACGCTGTTGAAGGTGACAGTTTTGCGAATTACTATGAAAAATTTGGCAATACTAGAGTGACCGACTAAGTTTGTTTAAACAGTTGCTATTAAATTGGTGTGGATATGTCAGAGCGAACCTTAAAAGCTATTGTCGCTGGGCGCGTACAAGGGGTTTTTTATCGCGCGTCAGTCAAGCAAGTTGCAGAGCAATTAGGCATTAGTGGCTATGCAAAAAATCTTGCTAATGGTGAAGTAGAAGTCGAAGCGACTGGCCAAGACTTAAAGCTCATTAAGTTTACTGAGTTTTTAGAGCAAGGGCCAAGTAAAGCTGAAGTGGAAAAGGTGTCGTGGGATTATATTCAAACAAAACAGTTCAATGGCTTTGAGGTACAATAGCGAAAAAATTAGTACCTTTGCAATTCACTGATTATACTTACATTTATAACTAACAAAAGAATGCTCTCACGTATGAAACTACGCTTACTTTATGTTGCCTGCGCGCTTGCCTGCGCCCCTTCGTTTGCTCAATCTACTAAAACTGATATGGAGGTGATTGAGGTCTATGCTACAAAACGTGCACAACCGATTAAACAAGTAAGTGTAACCTTATCGAGAATAGATGGTGAGCAAATTAATGCGGAACAGTTAAAAGACATCACCGCTATCGGTCATTTAATTCCAAACGTTAAAATTTCCCAAAATGCCGCAGAGGGTACAACGCCCGCGGTGAATATCCGTGGCGTTGGCCTAATTGATTACAACACATCAAATACATCGCCTATTGCGATTTATCAAGATGACGTATCAGTTGGTGCTGCCAATAATCAATTAGTTAACTTATTTGATATCGAAAGCGTAGAAGTGCTGCGCGGACCGCAAGGTACCTTATTTGGCCGCAATAGTACCGGTGGGGCAATATTAGTGCGTAACAAGTTGCCCGAGCTAAATAATTTAGATGGCTACATAAAAGTAGGGCGAGGTAATCTAAACTTTGGTTTGCTTGAAGGTGTGGCGAATCTTCCGTTAAGCGATTCAATCGCGGCGCGAGTAGCGGTGAGCTCAAAAGAATATGATTATTCTACCAATAACTTACTTCCTGAATCAGAACAAGCGAATATGGTGCAAACCGATTATCGTATTGCTGTTTATGGGCAATGGGATAACTTCGATATGCTGTTCAAAATCAATGGCAATGACTGGGATGGCCGAGTAAATCCAGTTGGTTCTATTGGCATATTTAAAAATCCTGCCGATGGTTCTTTGTGTAGTAAAGACGAACTTGGCTCAAATAGCTGCTTTGATGCGTTTGGTTTTAACGATGGCAGTGAAAATTTTTTCGATGTTATGGTGAATAATGAGCAAGAACACGATACGGAAAATATAGGTGCGTCGCTAAAACTTAATTACCAATTTAACGATGTAACTCAACTCACTAGCATTACAGCATATAATTCCCTCAACCGCGATCATGGTTTTAATTGTGACGGAAGTCCAGCCCAGCTATGTGAAGGCCATTTGGGTACTAAAGATGATGCTTTTAGTCAGGAAATTCGCGTATCGTCAAAGTTAGATGTTGGGCATCTAATGGTGGGCTTATTTTACTTACATGAAGACATTAAACAAAATAACTTCAATGACATTCTGCGTGACCTACGTGGCGTGCTTGATCCTAGTTTAACGACGACCTTCTTTTATGATAATACCATTAACGTTGAATCTGCAGCCTTGTTTGCCCAGTTTGATTGGCAAGTCAATTCGCAATTTACCGTGGTGCTTGGCACGCGCTATACCGATGAAACGGTTAAATATGAATCCGATAGCGATTTAAACCTTGTGCTCGACCCAAGTGATTTGCTTGGCCAAACAATTGATTACTATAGCGTGTCTGGTGATGAAAGCGATGAGCAGTTATCAGGAAAGTTAGCGCTTAATTATCAAACATTAAACGACACACAATTTTATTATTCACTTTCCAATGGTTATAAAAGCGGCGGATACTATGGCGGCTTTATTGCCACCGAAGAGCAGGCAAAGCTAGCTGCATATGGTCCTGAATATTTGATTGCGAATGAATTGGGCCTGCGTACAGAGTTATTTGATAATACGTGGAAAATCTCAGCAGCAGCGTTCCATTATGATTATCAAGATCAGCAAGTGTTTATGAATCAGGCAAGTGCTACTCCTAATGCGCCACCGTTACAGCTATTAGAAAATGTCGCTTCATCAACAATCTATGGTGTGGAAGTTGAAAATACGTGGTTTGTCGGCAGCGATTTAGATATCGTGCTTAATATTGGTTACTTGCCTCATGCAGAATTTGACGAATATACCGACCCACTTGGTAATCAGCTTACCGATAACCGTTTACCCTTTACATCAGAATGGAATATTTCAAGCAACGTAAATTACCGTATTAACTTTGATAAAAGCGAACTTACGTTTGGCATCGGCAACGATTACCAGTCGGAATATTACTTTGACCAGAACATGAATGCGTTTGCGATGCAGGATGATGTATTGTTATGGCATGCAAACGTATCGTATCGCATCGCAAATTGGCATGTTAATCTGTGGGGTAAAAACCTAACAGATGAAGAGTACAGTCACTTAAAGTTCGACCTGAGCTCATTTTTAGGCATGCTCGAAGATTTTAAAGCCGAAGGCCGTCAATATGGCGTAAATCTGCGTTATCAATTTTAATTCATGTTCGGAAAGCAGTAGATGATCAGAACACGTGGGATATACTTTTTACTGATTTGTTGGTGCTTGCTGAGTCCGATTTTGGCCTCAGCAACGGTTCTGTCTGAAGAGCAACTCGGCGCTAATGTATTAACCTACGCTGCGCAAATTGATAACTCACAGCCTTTAAGCTTTCCGCTGAGCTTTCAAGAATCCCTAACTTGGCGACACAAAGCACAAGCCGTAAAACGACCTAATATATTTGGCGATGAAGTGTGGTATGCGCTTTCAATTGATAATCAAGTCGCTACTGGCGATTATGTATTTGCGCCGTCAAATTTTATGGCAGATGATATTGAGGTACGAGTTTTTGCCAAAGATGGCGTACAAGCGACGTATTCGGGCGCTAATTACCCCTTAAATGTGCCATTTCATTTCGCCAATCGTGTTCACTTAAAACAAGGTGAGCAATATATGGTGATTATACGCATCACCAGTAACTATTTTTACACTGCGCCAAAAGTAACGGTTAGTCACGCCTCCAAGTTTGAACAGCAAGCAACTGTAAATTCAACCATAATGCTGCTTTGTTTTGGCATTGGTTTAGCGCTTGGGTTATATAACTTACTGATTTACTTTGTGTCGCGAGAAAAAATGCACTTGTACTATGCATTATTTACCGCGTCGTGGGTATTCGCGTGGAGTCATTTCTTTTTAATTCCACAGCAGCTATTTAATGTTAATACTGCGTCTGTTCATTGGTTGGGCTTTATCTTATTGCCGCTGACCAACGCACTGTTTTTTATTCCGTTTTTACGACTGGATGAACGCTTTCCTCAATTGGCGAAGGTCGCTTTATGGATTGGTTATGGCGCACTCGCCGGCATTCCCATAAGTTTGTTTATGCCTGGGTTCGGTTTTATCTGGGCCACGCTCGTTACTGGAACCATGATGGTGATTGGCATGGCGTCTGGATTACTTAGTTGGCAACGTGGTTTTAAACCAGCCCGTTATTTTATTTTGGCTTACATTGCAATGCTGCTGCCGAATATGGTAGGCAATTTAAATAACTTGGGGTTATTGGGCGACGTTAACGCAAACTTTTACTTGTACGGCTTAATTGGCACCACGTTAGATGCCTTGTTATTGGCGTTTGCGGTCGCCGATAAATTGCGTTTAATCAATCAGCAAAATATCGATTTAAGTCAAAACCTAGAACTAAAAGTACGTGAACGTACCATCGCCCTTGAAGTTTTGACTGATGAACTTAAAGACGCAAATCAGGCAAAATCACGCTTCTTAGCCAATATGAGTCATGAAATTCGTACGCCAATGACCTCTATTTTAGGCTATGTAGATACCTTAAACAGTGATAACACGTTAACGCCAAACGAGCAGCGTCATGCGCTTAAAGTCATCCAAAAGAATAGCCGACACTTACTAAGCTTAATTAATGACATTCTGGATGTATCTAAGATTGAAGCAAACAAACTTACCATTGAGCAAGTACCAACGAATATCTTCCAGCTACTTTCCGAGGTGGGTTCAATTTTGGGGCGCCAAGTACGCGATAAAGGCCTTGAATTTAATATCGATTACCATTTTCCGCTGCCTAACACCATCATGTCAGACCCCGTTAGGTTGCGCCAAATTTTACTGAACTTAGCCAGTAACTCAGTTAAATTTACCAAAAAAGGCAGTGTCAGTATTAAGGTTGAAATGGAAGAAGACGACCTGAAAATTACCATTGTTGATACGGGCATTGGCATGGATGAACAAGCCGTTAAAAAGTTATTTACGCCATTTCATCAGGGCGATATATCGACCACACGGCAATATGGTGGCACTGGTTTAGGTTTACATATTTCCAAAAACTTAATTGAGCGCTTGGGTGGTTTAATTAATGTTTCGAGCAAACCAGGCAAAGGATCTAAATTCAGCTTTACACTGCCATGTTATACAACCACAGAAACCAAATGGCTTGATTCATACCAGGTCACTCAAGAAGCGAATACCAAGAAAAAACAATCTGGCGAGGTTAAAAAACTCGAAGGCAGTATTTTGCTGGCAGAAGATCACCCAGATAATCGCCTGTTTATATCCCGAATGCTTGAGAATTTAGGATTTCAGGTTATGTGTGTTGAAAATGGTGCTCTGGCAGTTGATGCCACCTTTACCGATGAGTTTGATATTATTTTGTTAGATATTCAAATGCCAGTGATGGATGGTATTGAAGCCCATGAATTAATGCGCTCAACCGGTGTATCGTGCCCGATTTTGGCGCTTACTGCTAATGCAATGACAGATGAAATTAAACACTATTTATCAGTAGGGTTTGATGACCATATTGCCAAACCCATTGATCAAACCGAGTTTTATGAAAAGCTGAGCAAGTATACCGGTATACCAATTGAAGTCGCGGCCATTCCAGAGCAAGACTTAAAAATTATGCGTTTGCAATTTATTAATAACTTAATGGAACAAAAAGCCCTCGCTGAGCACCTATTTTGTTTGGGTGATAATAAAGAGTTGGCAAAACTGTGCCATGCAATTTATGGCGCGGCTGGTATGTTTGGCTTTGATGAGTTGGGTCAAATGGCTAAAGGCTTAGAAGGCGCCTTGAAATCACAATCACAAAAAGATATTAGCTCATCGTATCAATCATTTATGCGCTCGATTAAACAGGTGAGTTAAATTTTCCCGATTTATGCTTAACCCGCCTGGCCCTATTTGTTGAGATACAAAAAAACCGCCAGTCGGCGGTTTTTTTAAGTGGTATTTTCTAACAATTTACTTGAATAGCTGTTCATGCTAGAGGGTAAATATTTTGCTAACAGCGTTTGAATTTACCCTGCGCTATTTCTGAACACACACTCAACACAATTGCTATTACATTACACGCATACCCGGCTGTGAACCGTCATCTGGGTTTAAGATGTAAATCTCTTTGCCGCCAGGACCTGCAGCAAGCACCATACCTTCAGACATACCAAAGCGCATCTTACGTGGTTTAAGGTTTGCAACCATAACTGTAAGCTTACCTTCAATATCTTCTGGTTGATAAGCTGACTTAATGCCTGCAAATACTTGGCGTGTTTCACCACCTAAATCAAGTGTAAGCTTTAATAACTTATCAGCGCCTTCGACGTGCTCTGCTTTTGCAATTTTAGCAACGCGTAGGTCAACCTTTGCAAAGTCGTTAAACTCAATTTCGTCAGCAATTGGCTCTTTTGCCAGTGGGCTATTTGGGTCAATTGCCGGTTTTGTTGGTGCAAGGCTTTCTTTTGATTCTTCAAGCATAGCGTTAACTTTATCCATTTCTACACGCTGCATAAGCGCTTTAAACTTACTAATTTCATGACCAGTTAGTGCTGTATTAATGCTCTGCCATGTTAGTTCAGTGTTCAAGAACGTTTCTACTTGCTCGGCCATTGCTGGAAGCACAGGCTTTAAGTAAGTCATTAATAACTTGAATAAGTTAATACCCATTGAACACACAAGGTGCGCTTCGTTTTGGGTCTCTTCGTTCTTAATTAACACCCACGGTGCTTTCGCATCAATATATTGGTTTGCTTTATCCGCTAACGCCATAATCTCACGAATGGCACGGCTGTACTCTCGGTTTTCAAACGAAGCTGCAATGCTTTCTTGTGCGTTTACAAACTCAGCAAGTAATTCAGGCTCTGCAATATCAGTGCTTAACTTGCCATCAAATTTCTTGGTGATAAAGCCAGCGCAACGGCTCGCAATATTCACTACTTTACCGACCAAGTCAGAGTTAACGCGCTGAGCAAAATCTTCAAGGTTTAAATCTAAATCAGTAATACCCGAATTTAGCTTCGCCGCGAAGTAGTAACGTAAGTACTCAGGGTTGTTAATGTGATCTAGGTATGTGCGCGCTTTAATAAAGGTACCTTTTGATTTAGACATTTTAGCGCCATTTACCGTGACAAAACCGTGAGCAAATACATTGTTTGGCTTTCTAAAACCTGCACCTTCTAACATCGCAGGCCAAAACAGGCTGTGGAAATAGACAATGTCTTTACCAATAAAGTGATATAGCTCGGCATCTGAATCGGTTGACCAAAATGCGTCGAAATCTAGGCCAGATTTATCGCATAAGTTTTTAAAGCTTGCCATGTAACCAATTGGCGCATCTAACCATACGTAGAAGTATTTACCTGGTGCACCAGGAATTTCGAATCCAAAATACGGTGCATCACGGCTGATATCCCACTGCTGTAGGCCATCTTCAAACCACTCGTTTAGTTTGTTTGCCATTTCGCCTTGAATTGCGCCTGAGGTTAACCACGATTTCAACATGTCTTCAAATGCTGGTAAATCGAAGAAGTAATGCTCAGAATCCTTTAACACTGGTGTTGAACCAGACATCACAGATTTTGGTGCTTCCAGCTCAGTCGGGCTGTAAGTTGCGCCACATGCGTCACAGCTGTCGCCATTTTGGTCTTCTGCTTTACAGCGAGGGCACGTGCCTGTTACGAAACGATCTGGTAAGAAAATACCTTTTTCTTCGTCAAATAGCTGAGAAATAGTACGTTTTTTAATATAGCCGCCATCATTTAGACGGTTATAAATTAACTCAGAAAACTGCTTGTTTTCCTCTGAGTGAGTGCTGTGGTAATTATCAAATTTAATATGAAAGTCAGCAAAGTCGCGCTGGCGCTCAACACTTACATTCGCCACCATTTCTTCTGGTGTAATACCTTGTTTTTGCGCGTTTAGCATGATCGGCGTACCGTGCGCATCATCGGCACATACATAATACGTTTCGTGACCACGTAATTTCTGGAAGCGCGACCAGATATCCGTTTGAATATACTCAAGTAAATGGCCTAGGTGAGTCGGGCCATTTGCATAAGGCAATGCACTTGTAATTAAGATTTTTCTTTGCGACATATCGTTTACCGTAAACTAGTGTGGTGACAACACCATTAAAATACCCAACGGGTAACACCTAACTTGTGAAAGCGAATATTAAACAGTACAACAAGCTAAGTTTAAAACTGGAGTTAAGGTCAGGAATATTACATAATTCCAGCGCGTATTTCATTAGCCAAATGAAGATTTACATGTTTAATATTAAAAATCTTTTCCGAGGGTCCAAAGCAGCCGAAAAAGCGCTGAAAAAACCACACAATTCCGACTTATTTGAGCAAATAAACAGTTTGCTCTGCGATTATCGCTCGGACGTCTTTCCTGTGGGGTTACAACAAGCGTGTAGTTTAGTCTCGGTGGATGATGTTGATGGTGTTAAAGTTGCTCTAACGCTTCATTTTGCTGCCACGACAGAGCAGCCTGCAATCGCCGCGTTTCTTTCAGAACAACTGCAAAAACCGGTGCACGTGAGTGTGCAGGTGCAATTGCTCGAGCCTTTTCGCCATAGCACGATTAAACATATTATCTTAGTTGCCAGTGGCAAAGGTGGTGTCGGTAAATCAACTAGTGCCGTTAATTTGGCCCATGCGTTGAAGCAAAATGGTGCAGCCGTCGGGGTGCTAGATGCCGATATTTATGGCCCATCTATTCCATTATTACTGGGGCTTGAAGACCAAAAACCGCAAGCGAAAGACGATAAGACTTTGCTACCTATGAGTAAAAATGGGCTTGCAGCACAATCAATAGGCTTTTTGCTAGGCAAAGAGGATGCCACAGTGTGGCGGGGTCCTATGGCATCCACAGCGCTGATGCAGTTATTAAACGAAACCGCGTGGCCTGAACTTGATTATTTAATTGTGGATATGCCACCGGGTACAGGGGATATTCAGCTCACTATGTCGCAAAAAATTCCAGCAAGTGGCGCTGTGATTGTTACAACACCACAAGATTTAGCGCTTGCCGATGCCAATAAGGGCATCGACATGTTTAATAAAGTTAAAGTGCCAATTTTAGGTTTACTTGAAAATATGAGTTACTTTCACTGTCAACATTGTAATGGTATCAACCACGTATTTGGTGAAGACGGTGGTAAAGCACTTGCCCAGCGTATTGATGTACCATTACTTGGCCAAGTGCCGCTGGCCCATGCCATTCGCGAAAGTGGCGAAGCAGGTGAGTTTATTTCACATAATGCTGACAAGGCGCTCGTTGCCATTTATAATCGAGCGGCAAAACTTATTGCTAGTCATTTGTTTTATCAAGGAAGTGGCAGCAATCCCGTCGAAATTATTATAACGGACGATTAACTATGCGATTATGCGATACCCATATAAAAGAGTATCTAAACGCGGGTAAAATTAGCATTGATCCTGCACCAAAAGATGACATGATTTCCGGTGTGACGGTCGATTTACGATTAGGCAACAAATTTCGTGTATTTCAGGATCATAAAGCCCCCTATGTTGATTTAAGTGGTCCAAAAGAGTTGGTGTCAGCGGCAATGGAATCGATTATGAGCGATGAAATTGTGCTAGAAGAGGGAGAAGCATTCTTCCTACACCCGGGTGAACTTGCCCTTGCTATCACGTATGAAAGTGTCACTTTGCCTGACGATATCGTAGGTTGGTTAGATGGCCGTTCGTCGCTTGCGCGTTTAGGTTTAATGGTTCACGTAACCGCTCACCGAATTGATCCAGGTTGGTCAGGCAATATTGTGTTGGAATTTTACAATTCTGGAAAATTGCCATTAGCCCTTCGCTCGTATATGAAAATTGGGGCGCTGAGTTTTGAAACCATGTCTGGACCGGCAGAGAACCCTTATAACCGCCGTAAAGACGCAAAATACAAAGGCCAATCAGGCGCTGTGGCTAGCCGCATTAGTGACGACAGCCAGTCTTAATCGTTTTGTTTATAGCGTGCCCGTACTTCTGCGGGCATGTGCTTAAATTGATTCTCCATCATTGCCTCTAATGCCGTGTAAGCGGGCTCCATCGGTAGTTTTTCCGTTAAGTTAAGCGCGTAAGCAATTGCCTCAAGGCTCGATAAGCTATCCATACGGTTGGCTTTACGAATATGATACCGATTTTCCGGTAGCTGGCTAAAACTCACCTGTTTAAACTGGCTCAAAATATCCAGACTAAAAAACAGCTTATTCGCTTTTTTCCAGGTACCATCAAGCACGATTAAATGGCTAAGGTTTAACGCGGTATTGTTGTCTTCTAGTGGCTCAGCATCTTCTGTAGGGTATAAAAGGGCACTGGAATTTTGTGGCAGTGCTTTAAGTGCGTCAAAGTCTTCAGGTGTTTCACCGACTAAAACCGTAATATTAGAATAAATTAACTCGGCCAATCGCACTGTATTCTTTGCGTTTTTCTCTTCGCCTTTGTGTTGCAACACAATGATGTTAATGCGATTCGAAAGGGTTTTAACGTGTGCGCATATGCAATCAGTTTTAACAAAGTGGCATGTATTACAAGTGGGGCGGGCCATAGATGTGTAGTTTCGTCGCTAAAATGAGTAGTTTAATAGTCCGCGTTGCTTCATTCAAGCACGCCATTTGATGGGTTAAATAAAAACTAAATGGTGTGCTAAATATAGGAACTAACAGTTAATTTTTAAATCGGAATAGAAAAGTGGCGCATCTTGGTTTAATGTTAAAGGAAGTCAAATACTTTAATAGCTTTCTATGAGTGAAATAGACGTAAACATTAATTCAGATGCACTGTTTGCTATGCAAGATCTGTTGCAAGATCAATTTTTACCTACCTTAGAATTCTGTCTGACAGAATTTGACCGCCTTTATCAAGATCTTGAAAACGATTTTGACAGTAATTTAACTGAGGCAACGCGACATGCCCATAGTTTAAAATCAAATGCGGCGCAATTTGGTGCTGACTCGCTTGCGCAAATCGCGAGACAACTCGAACACGCGCTTAACGAGTCAAATATGGCTCTGGCCAGCGAATTAAAAACGGCTTTGCCTGCGCATATTTCTGCTACTAAAGACGCAATAAACAAGCTGGTTTAATTATTTTATTCCATTAGTGTGTTTATCCTTTCGCTTTTAATGCAAATGCGATAGCCTGAGGCTTGAGCATGCGCTAGCTTTCAATAGATTTAAGCTATTTATCGGAATTATGTAACGACATAAGTCCGTTGCGCGTTTGGTTGTTATAAAATAGAGCGTTTAAGGTAAACGCAAAAATAGTATTTGGGGACGTTTGGCAGTGTTTAAGAAAAGCGATAAGTTACAAGGGGTTTGTTACGACATTCGTGGGCCAGTTTTAAAAATGGCACGTGAAATGGAAGATCAAGGGGAACAAGTATTAAAGTTAAATATTGGTAACCCTGCCGCCTTTGGCTTTGACATGCCAGAAGATATGTTAAAAGACATTATTCGAAATATGAGTGCCGCACAGGGTTATTGTGATTCAAAAGGTTTATACTCGGCCCGCGTTTCTATTTATCAATACTACCAAAATAAACAGTTTTCAAATTTATCAATCGATAATATTTTCATTGGTAATGGCGTTAGTGAGCTTATTCAAATGGCGACTCAAGCTTTGCTTAATAGCCAAGATGAAGTACTGATCCCAGCGCCTGATTATCCACTTTGGACGGCATCGGTTAAGCTGGCTGGTGGTAACCCAGTGCACTATTTGTGTGATGAAGAGCAAGACTGGTTTCCAGATATCAATGATATTAAAAGTAAAATTACATCGAATACCAAAGCAATTGTGCTGATTAACCCAAATAACCCAACGGGCGCTGTTTACGACAAAGCATTGCTTAATGATCTGTTAGGTTTAGCAAGAGAGCACAATTTACTGGTATTTAGTGACGAGATTTACGAAAAAATCATCTACGACAATACGCCATACACGTCGATTGCGAGCCTATGTGACGATGTACCAATTATTACCTTTAATGGGTTAGCAAAAACCTATCGCGCTGCGGGCCTTCGCATGGGCTGGATGGTATTGAGCGGCAAAGTGTCATTGTTAGATGAGTATATGCAAGGGCTTGAAATGCTTGCATCAATGCGTTTGTGTGCAAACGTACCTGCACAATATGCCATTCAACAAGCATTAGGTGGGGTGCAATCAATCGACGATTTGATTTTGCCAGGCGGCAGATTGTATCAGCAGCGTAATATGACATATGAAGGCTTAAACGCCATTGATGGTGTTTCGTGTGTAAAACCAAAGGGCGCACTTTATGCGTTTGCTAAGTTTGATCTTAAGCGCTTTAATGTCGATGATGACGAAAAGCTGATTTTAGATTTACTTAAGCAAGAGCGTACATTATTAGTGCATGGGCGTGCGTTTAATTGGCCTGATCCAGACCACTTTAGGCTTGTGTTTTTACCACATCCAGACCAATTAACCCCGGCGATAGAGGGAATACAGCGCTTCTTTGCTAATTACCAGCAGCGCTAATATTGCTGACGTACTGAGGATAAATTGTATCGAGTTGGTCAACTAAGCTTGGCCAACCTGCCACATTTGAGTTTATCAGTAGCTTTTCAAGCAATTCTTTAGAGTGGATATTGCTGTAATATTGCGCTCGGCTGATATGACTAATATGCCACGGCTCCTTTGCAACGCCCCCATTAAACTGCTTATAGGGCAAGAAAAATCCATACGTTTCAGCGTGTTGTTCAAGCCATTGCGCAAGTTCTAAAAACGGTCCACCCGATGCATACTCTTGTTGGCTAAGCGCCAATTGATAGTTATCATCTACCTTATTTGCGTCAAATACGTCCAGATCGGTGCCAAAGTGGTGTCGGCTCGCCCCAGGAATCGCGCTAAACAACATGATTGCTTGGCATTTGTCTTGTTCATTTAAGTGAGTTAAATCGACTGGCTGGTCGTTGATATCGAACACGGGTCTGATTTGATTAAACTTATTGTTCCAAATAAGGCTTTGCCTTTCAAAATCGCGAAAGCTAGAGGCAAGAGAAAGAGTAATATTGCATTTGCTTGCGGCAACTTGCATTTGCTTGAGGTTGCGTACAATCGATTGCTCAACTAAGCGACCGTGATAATCGCATAAATGCGCTTGCGTAAGACCAAGCGCTGCCTGCTCATCTAGGTTAAACATTTAACTAAAATGGCCTCATAAACATCAGCAAGGATCTCAAGATCGCGTGCGTTTACACACTCGTTAACTTTATGAATGGTTGCATTGATAGGGCCCAGTTCGACTACTTGTGCGCCTGTTTGTGCAATAAAACGCCCGTCAGATGTACCACCTGTGGTTTCAACCGATGTATCAATATGCTGTACATCTTTAATGGCCGCTACGGTAGCTTCAAGTAGCGGGCCTTCATCGGTTAAAAAAGGTAATCCGTTGTAAACCCAGCGAATATCATATTCAAGTCCGTGATGGTCTAAAATAGCAACAGTACGCGCAGTGAGCTCATCAGCGGTTACTTCAGTGCTGTAGCGAAAGTTAAACTGCACTTCAACGCTGCCAGGGATCACATTACCAGCACCAGTACCACCATTGATATTTGAGATTTGGAAACTGGTGGCTGGGAAGTATTCGTTGCCGGTATCCCATTGCGTATTTGCCAGTTCATCCAATGCGGGGGCAGCTAAATGAATTGGGTTTTTTGCAAGATGCGGGTAGGCGACATGGCCTTGCACACCTTTCACAGTAACAAACCCGGTTAATGAACCACGGCGACCATTTTTAACTACATCCCCTAAGGTATGGCTAGATGACGGTTCGCCCACTAAGCACATATCAATTTTCTCATTACGCGCTTCTAATACATCAATCACCTTAGTTGTGCCGTTAATAAACGGGCCTTCTTCATCTGAGGTGATTAAAAAGGCGATACTTCCTTTATGATTTGGGTGTTTTTCAATAAAACGCTTTGTGGCAATCAGCATAGCGGCAAGCGAGCCTTTCATATCAGCGGCGCCGCGACCGTGAATATAACCGTCGAGTAAATTACCCGAAAACGGTGGTTGATGCCATGCATCTGTTGGACCAGTTGGTACCACGTCGGTGTGACCCGCAAAACAGAATAGTGGTGCTTCAGTGCCTTTACGCGCCCACATGTTTAATGTGTCGGTAAAAAATAAAGACTCAATATTAAACCCGAGCGGCGTTAGCAGCTCGGCCATTAAATCTTGGCAGCCAGCATCATCGGGTGTAACTGAGGGCTTTTGAATAAGCGCTTGCGTAAGGCTTACTACATTGTAATCACTCATGAAAAAATACTTTGGTATTGGTCTGCTTTAAAGCCTAAATGTAATTCGCCATCTTTTTCTAAAATAGGGCGCTTAATCATGGCTGGTTGCTCTACTAATAGTGCCACAGCAGATTCGGCGTTTAGGCTCTCTTTAGTTGCATCATCGAGTTGGCGATAGGTCGTGCCGCGCTTATTCAATACTTGTTGCCAATCTAGCTGTTGGCAAAAGGTATTTACCATCTCTGAGTCTACACCGTCTTTGCGGTAGTCGTGAAAAGTGTATTCAATGTTGTTTTGTTCAAGCCACTTTTTTGCTTTTTTAATTGTGTCGCAGTTTGGAATGCCAAAAAGTTTAATCATGATTAATTCGTTTTGTTAATTTAAATAAAATATCGTTTGCAGCGGTTACGCGGCTCGCTTGATAGTAACATTTATCAAGCACCTTGTTTAAGCGCTCAGGCTCAAGCAGTAAAATGCTCGCGAAAACACTGTGATGTTGTTTACGAAAATCAAAGCTCGCGACAAGTTGCCCAGCGGAAACCAAATCGCCAACCTTTAGGTGTTGTTTGAAGCCTGTCATTGGTAGAGATTGTTCATCTAGATTGACGAGAACCAGCAATTTAAGGCCTTGCTTTGATTTAAAGGCAAACTCTAAACCACCTTGGTTGACTGAGAGCAGAGTGCCTGAGAAAGGGGCAAAAAGCTGATAATTGCTGATTTCTAATTCAACTCCTAACCCCAACAATCGATTGCGTACTAATGGATTCATGGCGTCACCTTGGCTTATCACCCGACCGGAAAATGGCGCGTGAATAGCAAGAGCTGCATGTTTAACGCTGTAAAAATCTTGTTTTAACACGCGCATTAACTATCAACCACTTTATAGCCTGCTTTTGACAAGTGAGTTGCGGCGTCATTAATTAATGATTTTTTCACCAAGATATAATCGGTGTCAAATGTTGAGATTGCGAAAATGGAGATCTTTGCACTTGCCAGAACGCCCGAAATATTAGAAAGAATACCGGTCATAGAAAACCCAAGAGGGCCTAAAACCTCAAGCGCTGCCCAATCTTCTTCTTGCTCGTTTGAATCAAGTTTTACATGGGATGGGCATACAACCGAGAGCTCATCATAGGTGCGCGCAATAAAAAACACCTTGCTTTGATAAACGGCAGGTGGAATAGGTGTGTCTACGTCAAAACTGTGAATCGTAAAGGTTTCTTGCATTACGGCTAACGTTTGTTGAGACATATTACTCCCAAAAATCCTTGTGGTTTATAGCCTTACAATATCAAAAAAAATATCATCTGTAAGGCTATTTTCAACCTGATCAGCGGCTTTCTTGCGTTGCCTGTATCGCAGTTAATGCAATGGTGTAAACAATGTCGTCTACCAAGGCACCACGCGATAGATCGTTTACCGGCTTGCGCATACCTTGCAGCATTGGACCGATAGAAATCAGATCAGCGCTTCGTTGTACTGCTTTGTATGTTGTATTACCTGTGTTGAGGTCTGGGAATACAAACACCGTTGCTTTACCGGCAACTTTACTGTCTGGTGCTTTTTTCTTCGCTACGCTTTCCATAATTGCAGCGTCGTATTGCAGTGGACCATCAATTAATAGGTCAGGGCGCTTTGCCTGAGCAAGTTCGGTTGCTAAACGTACTTTTTCAACGTCATCACCGGTACCTGATGTACCTGTACTGTAGCTGATCATCGCAACGCGTGGTTCAATGCCAAATGCGGCTGCGCTATCAGCCGATTGAATGGCGATATCGGCTAATTGTTCTGCTGTTGGATCAGGGTTTATTGCACAGTCGCCGTAAACCAATACTTGATCTGGTAAAAGCATAAAGAACACGGATGATACCAGTGAGCTATTTGGCGCTGTTTTAATCAACTGTAGCGGCGGACGAATTGTATTGGCTGTGGTGTGTACCGCGCCTGAAACAAGGCCATCCACTTTATTCTCTGCGAGCATCATGGTGCCTAACACGACGTTATCTTGCAGTTGCTCTTCGGCAATAACTTCCGTTAAGCCTTTGTGTTTACGTAGCTCAACCATAGGCGCAATGTAGTTTTGTCGTACAATGCTTGGATCTTGAATTTCAACGTTATCGTTTAGCTGCACACCTTGTTGCTCAGCAATACGTTCAATTTCTTCACGGTCACCAAGTAAAACGGTACGGGCAATGTTACGCTCGCCGCAAATAGCCGCAGCTTTAATTGTGCGCGGCTCGTTGCCTTCAGGTAAGACAATGGTTTTTTGCGCTGAGCGTGCAGTAGATGACAGCAAATGACGAAACGCTGGTGGAGACATTTTACGATTTAGCGCAACGCCCTGCGTCAGTGATTCTAACCAGTCTTTATCGATATGGCGGGCATTATGGTCTTTTACTTTTTCGATACGTTGTTCATCGTCTACCGGTACTTCAAGGTTAAAGCTTTGTAGTAGAATCGAGGTGCGCCAAGTGTCATTTTCTGTACAAATAATTGGCAGGCCAGTATCAAACGCTTGTTCGCACAATTTTAAAATGCGTTCTTCAGGTTTAAAGCCACCGGTTAACAGTACCGCACCAATTTTTGTACCATTCATTGCTGACAAACAGGCTGCAACTAACACATCCGAGCGATCACCCGGGGTTACTAATAATGCACCCGGTGAAAAGTGGTTAAGAATATTTGATACGGTACGTGCACAGAATGTAACGCTTCTTAAACGACGATGCTCGATATCACCGTAATTTAAAATTTCGGCATTGAGGTGCTTGGCTAAGTCCATTACGCGCGGCGCAACTAAATCTTGGTACCAAGGTACCGAACCCAATAACTTAAACGGTTTTTTACGAAATAGTGGCAGCGATGCAATGCGATTAAGCTCAATTTGCAAGCTTTCATCATTACTTGGCTCGATAAAGTCAGTGCGAATATTACCTTCTTCATCGAGTGGTGCATTTACTTTATTGAAAATACAGCCGAGTACGCGAGGGTGTTCAACACCACCGTATAAACTTGCTGCTAGCTCAATACGGTCTTCAATTTCATCTACGTCATCATTGCTTGGCGTTAAAACAAATACAATGTGCGCACCAAGGGTTTGTGCAATTTCACGGTTTACGCGGCCAACATAAGGTTGCTTACGTGTCGGTACCATACCTTCAATAATCGCAACATCATCTTTGCCAACATGTTTTTCAAAACGACCGACAATTTCTTCAAGTAAAACTTCAGTTTTACCGTCGCCAATCATTTGCTCCGCGGTATGTAAATCGATTGATTTCGCGGGGTTAATGGTTGAGCCAATTTTAACGATTTCGGTAGATAACTCAGGCCCTGTTTTTTTACCGCGAGGCTGAGAAATAGGTTTAAAAAAGTTAACTTTAACCGATTTTTTTTCAAGGGCACGCACCAAGCCCACAGAAACCGAGGTAAGGCCAACGCCCGTTGATACGGGAATAAGCATAATACGATGTGACATTAGCGTGCCTCCACAAGCTTATGTGCATCCATCGCGATAACCCACTCTTCGTTGGTTGGCACAACAAGTACTTTTGCACCTAATGGGTTAGACGCGATTATGCCGCTGTTACCAAAGCGTGCTGCGAGGTTGGCATCGTTATCAAGTTCAAAGGCAAAATAAGCCAGTAATTGAATGACTTTTTCACGAATAAGTGATGAGTTTTCGCCAATGCCACCGGTAAAGGCAATGGCATCAAGCTGACCTAATGGTACAACGTATGACGCGATGTACTTAGCAAGGCGGTAACAAAACACATCAAGAGCAAGCTTAGCTTGTACATGATTTTGCTCGGCTGCTTCTTCAATTTCTCGACAATCGCTCGAAAGTTCGCTTAAGCCAAGTAAGCCACTTTGTTTATTTAGTAATGCGTCGATTTGGCTGTTTGAATAGTCAAGTGTGGTTGATAAATAGTTGTAAAGACCTGCGTCTAAATCGCCTGAACGCGTGCCCATTACAAGGCCTTCAAGCGGTGTTAAGCCCATACTGGTATCAACGCATTTACCATTTTTAACCGCTGTAACAGAGCAACCATTGCCTAAATGGGCAGTGATAATCGCGCTTTGTTCTATTGGCTTATTAATTAATTTAGCGGCTTCATTAGCAACAAAAAAGTGGCTAGTGCCGTGGAAACCGTAACGGCGCACACCGTGCTCTTTGTATAGCGAAAGTGGTAGCGCATACAAGTACGCTTGTTTTTCCATTGTTTGGTGGAATGCCGTATCAAACACGGCAACTTGTGGTAAGTTTGCAAATGCCGCTTGTGCCGCACGAATACCCATTAAATTAGCTGGGTTGTGAAGTGGTGCAAGGGCAACATTACTTTCGATGCTATTTAATACAGCGTTATCAATGATAACTGAGCCAGTGAATGCTTCGCCGCCATGAACGACGCGATGGCCTACCGCAATTAAGCTGTTACTTAAGTTTTGCTTTTTAATTAGATTAACGATTTCTGCAATGGCAGTGTCGTGCTGTGCCCCTTTTGGTAATTCGATTTTATGCTTTTCACCGTTAAGTTTGTAACTTAGCGATGCATTATCGAGTGATAAACACTCGGCTAAGCCGGTTAGGCTTGCTGCGCCAGTTGTGGCATCGATAATGGCAAACTTTAAACTTGAACTTCCACAATTTAATACGAGCACATTGTGCGACATAGTTAATGGTTTCCTTAAATAGATTTTTCGGCAGTCATTTCAGACTATGGTATACTTGACTTTATTAGTTGCAATTTTACCCTAAAATTTACTTTTTCGTTAGGTAATTCTAGAAACTCAATGCAATTTCGAGGTGGTAATGCAAAAATCGATGTTAGCGCAAATTTCTGATGGGCATCACTACAGCAAAACATGGCCGTTGGAGCCTAAATTAGGCGCTGTATTTTTGGAGTTTCGTGTCATAAAGGCAACTAAGCTTGCCATTAAAGTTGTGCCTTTGCTTGCGGTGTTAAGCGTGTTTGTGCAGGTAAACTTTTTAAGTCTTGAATATTTACCGCAAGCGTTAACCTTTTCTTTATTTTTGTTGTCAATGCCAGTGCAAGGTTTGTATTGGTTAGGCAAGCGTGCCAATACGTTGCTACCGCCTCAAGAAGCGGTGTGGTTTCGCGAGGTTTACGGCAAAATGACTGAGCACGGGGTCGAGCCGCCAGTATCAATTACCAAACCGCGTTACGGCGATTTGGCATATCTGCTTAAAGAGGTGTACGACAAAATGGATAATGCGTTTAAACGCGATCTTTTTTAAATACCCTGTGATAACCAAAAAGTGTCAGGGCTTTAGCTGACACTTTTTTGTATTCACGTAATGCCTTGTAAGATTAAGCAATGCCTTTGTTAAACACACTTACATAAAACGACAGGGTTACTGTAAAAGGTGTTTTCTCGCTGAGAGATTGCCAATGCTCCGGGCGGAATTTCCACGCAAATGGCGTCATTTTAATTAATTCAGTTAACGCATCGAGTTCTAAACTAACTACTTCGGTATGTAACGTATGGCTTTGAAGGCTAAAGCCTGTTGGCGCTTCAACTGCTTGATGTGGTCTTACTTCGTTATAAATAATCGATTTTAATTCAGTTAAGTGGTTATCACCTGGGCTTGCAACAATTAGTGTGCCGTTGTCGTTTACAAGGCGATTTAATTCATCGCTAAATAGTGGTGAAAATACACTGGTTACAATATCAAACACCGCGTCGTTAAATGGTGCACTCGACGATGAAGCAACACTAAAATGGCAGTTTTTAAAGCGCTTAGCAGCATATTTAACCGCAGGTTTTGAAATGTCGAGCCCGTAAGTCGTTGCTACGTTCTCACATTCATCAAATTTGTGGGTATAAAAACCTTCGCCACAACCAACATCTAGTAATGTGCTGTCACTCGCCAGTGTTTCAATCTGTTGGCAAATTGCATCGCGTAAAAAATTATAGTGACCACGAGCTAAAAACGCGCGTCGTGCTATAACCATTTCTTTGTTATCACCCGGATCCTTACTTTTTTTGTTTTGCACGGGCAGCAGGTTGATATAACCTTCTTTGGCTTTATCAAAACTGTGGTTATTGGCGCAAATTAAACGATGTGTGTCATCGGCAAGTGGCGTCTGGCACATAGGGCAAAAATAAAGTTGAGACATTTAGATCTGGTTACACGATAAATAATCGCATGATTATAACCTTAAACCACCAGCAGATACGAGATTAGTGCACCATAAACTCGGCTCTTTCAAAATATATGGTTTAGCGCGCTAAATACTCGTTGTCGTAAAAGGTTCTTACCCAATGAGGGTGATAAATAATTAACACCGTCATTGCCATGCCGTTGATGGTGGCTTCTGGAAACCAGATGAGGCTTGCTAAAAAAGTGTAATTATCAAGCAATATTTGCCAGTCATAGTGGCCAGAAAAATAATGATAGCCTGTCATTAAGCCAATATGAAATACGGCGGTAAGGCCGGCGCCTAAAAAGCTATTAACAAAGATATAAACAAATAAATGGCGAGTAATGTACTGGTAGCACATTAAAAACAGTGCATAGCTAAACAAAATAGGCAACAGCGAGGTAAATAGGGCATAGCTGCCAATTTGTTCAAACGGCACTAAACCAAGGCCTAACTGTAAACTATGGCTAAGCGCTGCAGTGAGAATTGAAAGGCGAGGACCAAGCGTTAACGTTACACCAGTCAGCGCTAAAACGTGAATATCAAGACCGGGATAAAGCCCAGCCTTGAGTGACCAAAAGCCAACTAACATTAGGCTGATGGCGAGCACGCTTCGCTGCACAACTTGATTTGATAAAAGAACATGACGCGTGGTCGCATTCAGTGATTTAATCACTGCAATTGCAAATAACAACAAACAGGTTAATTCAGCTAAGTCAAATTGCACAGGGTTACCTATCAATTGATCCGGTTAAATATCAAATGTTGCCCAAATTGGCGCGTGATCTGATGGCTTTTCAATGCCGCGCAGCTCGTAATCAATGTCTGACTCGATGCATTTTGCTCCAAGCGCTTTCGTTGCTAGCACAACATCAATACGCAGACCGCGGTTATCATCAAAGCCTTTAGAACGGTAGTCAAACCACGAGTACTTTTCAGTAGCATCTGGTGTTAATGCTCTGAAGGTATCAACAAATCCCCAATCGAGTAGGCGAGCAAGCCATTCACGTTCTTCTGGTTGGAATGAACATTTACCGGTTTTTAGCCAGCGTTTACGATTAGGCTCACCAATACCGATATCTAAATCGAGCGGTGAAATATTAATATCACCCATTACGATAATTTGCTCTTCAGGATCATGACTTGCTAAATAAGTCATTAAATCGAGATAGAACTGACGTTTGTATGGAAATTTTGTTTCGTGGGCAATGTTGTCACCCTGCGGGAAGTAGCCGTTTAAAATTTTAACCGGATTACCGTTTTTATCTGCTACTGTCGCAATAATCATGCGTTTTTGCGACTCTTCAGTATCGGTCGGAAAGCCTTTTTCAATTGCGATTGGCGCTTGTTTAGTAAGAACCGCCACGCCGTAATGGGCTTTTTGACCATGAAATGCAACGTGATATCCCATCGCTTCAACATCTTCGATAGGGAAAGCTTCATCATGTACTTTAATTTCTTGAAGGCCAATTACGTCAGGCTGATGCTTGTCGATAACCGCTTGTAGTTGATGCAAACGAGCACGTAAGCCGTTTATATTAAAACTGATAACTTTCATTGTTCACCTTGTTATCCACATCTGAGATTAGTGCGCACTAGTCTAACAAAAAACAAGCGTGTCACGTTAGCTTTTTACTCTTTCATAGTCAGCCGCTTTTATTTAAATTAATATAAGGTAAACCAATTAGTTAGTTTGTTCTTAAAATGCTGCATATTATTCAATCAAACCGTATGGAAGCGCTTCAGCTTCACTTATCTCAGTCGCTGATGCACAGCCCCAATCCGAGCATTTTTGATAAAGAGCAAGTATTGGTGCAATCACCCGGTATGGCGCAGTGGCTAAAGGTGTTGATTGCCGAGCAGCATGGTGTCACAGGGCAAATCGATTATGTGTTGCCTTCAAGTTATATTTGGCGTTTATACCAAAACTTATTGTCAGATGTGCCACAAGAATCGTCATTTAACAAAAATAATATGGCGTGGAAGCTATTTAATATTTTGCCTAATTGTTTAGAACAAGCGGAATTTGCACTATTAAAACAGTACTTGGTAGATACGCAAACTGCGCTCGATAACGATACGCGATTATTTAGTTTGTGCGAAAAAATTGCCGATGCCTTTGACCAATATTTAATGTACCGACCAGCTTGGCTGGAGAGTTGGCAGCAGGGCGACGACGAACTTGCCGATGTCGATATATCAATTGCACCGTGGCAGCCCATATTATGGCGAAAACTTGTTGAACATACGCAAACACTTGGGCAAAACCCATATCACCGTGCGAATCTGCATCAAGATTTAATTGCATGCCTAAGCAAAAATGCAATTAATTTATCTCATCAAAACTTATACATATTTGGCCTGTCAGCTATTCCTAGTCAGCAACTTGAAGTGTTTCAGGCATTAGCCGAGCACATTGATGTGTACATTTATTTGTGCAACCCAAGTAAACACTACTGGGGTGACGTGGTTGATGAAAAAACCAAAGCGAAAATTATTGCCAATTATGACGTAAAACCAAATATTGATGCCGAAGGCGAAGATTATTACATTGTAGGTAATCCACTTTTGGCATCATGGGGTAAGTTAGGGCGTGAATATTTAGAGCAGCTGGTGGAATTAGACGCGCAGTGGACGGATATATTTATTGAAGCGTTCGATGAAAATTTACTGGGTCAATTACAACAGGAAATTTTTGAGTTAGCGTTTAAAGGTGTGCCGCTTGCTAGTGATTCAACTTGGTTTGTATCAGATGAAGGCAAGTTAACTTATAGTGAAAACAAGGGCTATTCGTCATTTCAGTTTGCGCGCTGCCATAATGCACTTAGAGAAGTAGAAGCGCTGCACGATCATTTGTTGAACCTATTTAGTGCTGACGAAAGCTTATCGCCGCGCGATATTATTGTGATGATGCCTGATTCGGGCCAGTATAGCCCATATATTGAAGCGGTATTCGGCAGTGCAAAAAACAATCGTTATATTCCATTTGCGATTTCTGACTTAGGTGTTGAGCAAGAAAAACCAATCGTAAATAGCTTTCTCAAACTCGCCGATTTAGGCGCTTGTCGTTTTTACGTATCTGATATTCTGGACTTATTACAAGTTGACGAAATCTCAGCAAAGTTTGAAATTTCGAGCGAAGAACTCAATCAAATTGGCTATTGGTTAGAGCAGGTTAATATTCGCTGGGGCATTGATGGCGAACATAAAGGCGAATTTAACCAACCGAAAATTGCTATTAATAGTTGGCGACAGGGATTATCGCGCTTAATACTGGGGTTTGCCAGCAAAGACGAAAACACCGAATTTAATCAGTTATTTGCCGCCGATCAGGTTGAAGGCATGGCGGTTGAAACGCTAGCTAAATTAATTCGTTTTTTTGATGCACTTGAACAAACGCAAAAAGAGTTAAAAACCAGTGGCAACTTAGCTGATAAAGTAAAGCAATTGCAACAACTTACAATGCGCTTTTACGCAAGTGATGTAAGCCAAAATAACGACTTAGGCTATGTGCAAAAAGCGCTCGAACACGTTTTACAGCACTTTGAAAACAATGACCATACTGGCACGGTATCGCAAGTGCTCATGGTGCATATTCTCAAGCAGCAACTGATGCAAAAAGGGGTTGGCCAGCGCTTTTTTATGGGCCAAGTAAACTTTTGTACTCTAATGCCAATGCGTGCAGTGCCCTTTAAAGTGGTGTGTATTTTAGGCTTAAATGATGGCGATTATCCGCGCAGTGTGCAGCCTCTGGGTTTTGATTTACTTCAGCACAGCAAACCACAAAAAGGTGACCGTTCACGTAAAATGGACGACCGTTACTTGTTTTTGGAAGCAATTTTAAGTGCCCGTGAACATGTGTATTTAAGCTATATCGGTAATTCGTGTGTGGATAATTCGGAGCGTTTACCTAGTGTGTTAGTCAGTGAACTAACAGACTATTTATCCCGTGTGTTTGAGCACGATAAGGGTAAACTTATTGAATCATTAACGGTTAGCCACTACTTGCAGCCGTTTAATCCTGCGTATTATCAACAATCGCACCTGCAAAGCTATAACCCGATTTGGTTACCAAAACCAACGCCAGTAACGGGTCAAAACGAGCCGTTAGGTGCCGATATCGACACACAGGTTGATTTAGCGTTGTTTATTCAGCAATTACTTGCACCACAGCAATCGTTTTATCGCTCCACCATTGGTGCACGATTAGGTGACTATCAATTTAATAATCAAGATGACGAAACTTTTGCCTTAGACGGTTTAACGCGTTACCGCTATTTGCAAGAAATTATCGAGCGCGATTATCTCAGTAATGCCCCTAATTTGGCGGCAATTATAGCAAGGGGCGATTTACCGCAAGGTGCGGGTGCTGAGTTGGCGTTTGATAACATGGTGAATACTGCAGAGCCTTTGTTGATGGAGTTAAAACGCCATCAAATTATTATAGGTGATGAAACACCAATTGAGCCAAAACGTGTAGATTTGTCACTATCAATGCTGAAAATAAGTGGTGCATTAAAACCTGTATCGTTGGCGACTCAATATTTGTATCGTCCCACAGCAAAATTAAAAGCAAAAGATAAGATTGCCGGGTATTTGTATCACCTAGCGGGCTCAGCCAGTGGTGATGTAAACAGCACCGTATTTTTATCTCTTGATGGCTATATTGAATACCAGCAACTGAACCAAGACGAGGCATTAGCTCAGCTTGAAAAATGGGGCGAGCTTTACCTCAGTATGTTTACGCGGCCACTGCCACTGTTTGCGACGACTGGATTTAGCTATTTACAAAAACGTGATTTTGCCACGGCAGAAAACACCTTTTCAGGTGCCTCGTTTGTTGGTCAAAACGAATTAAGCGATCCGTATATTGCGCTCGATTTTACTTCCCTAGAAAGTGTCGCTGCAGAGTTTATTGAATTAACCGAAACCTATCTTGCACCGATAGACGCCATTATTACGGAGCATAAATATGCAAAATCTTAAACCTATGGCGATGCCGCTGTGCGGCGCAAACTTAATTGAGGCAAGCGCGGGTACCGGTAAAACGTATACCATCACGGCGCTATATTTACGGTTACTACTTGGCTTTACTCAAGAAGGTAAACGTTCAACGCCGCTCAGTATTGAACAGATTTTAGTAGTAACGTTTACCGAAGCGGCCACCGCGGAAATTAAAGACAGGGTAAGGCAGCGTTTAATTACCTTGCGTGACGCTCTACTGGGTAAAGAAACAAAAGATCAGGTAGTTAACGAGTTAGTAAGTCAAATAGATGATAGCCACAGCGCGTTTTATCAAATCGACAGTGCAGTTAAATCGCTCGATGACGCCGCCATTTTTACGATTCATGGTTTTTGTCAACGTATGCTTAAACAACATGCGTTTGAATCAGGAATGGCGTTTAATTTGCAATTTATTATGGATCAGAGTGAATTGCTTGAGACCGCGATTAAAGATTTTTGGCGTCAGTTTGTTTTTCCACTTGAAAAGCAAGAGTACGCGGCGGTAACCAGCTGTTTTTCATCACCGGATGTATTGCTTAAAAATTTATTTGGATTATTGAGCCGCACAGGCATTGAAATTACGCCGCATTATACCTTTGAGCAGGCGCTTTCGTTACAGAATGCTCTTTATGAGACCACAAGTACGCTAAAACAGCAGATCTTAGCGCAAGAGTTTATCGGCTTTATTGAAAACTCACCGTTTAAAAAATCAAAACCAATTGCGAGCAGCAAAAACTTAGGATTATTAAACGCCTATTGCCAAAGTGATGAGGTGATCTTTGAAGGCGCGTCAAAACGCTCGTTTGAAATATGGGGTGAGCAAGCATTTGCAGATAAAGGCAATTATTTAAAAGATAAAACACCGGTTAGTCATCAACTTTCGACCTTATTTGATGAAGCGGCAACGCTAAAAGCGCAGGCCGAAGCAGCATTGCCGGTGTCGATTTTAATTAGTGCGTATCACTACCTTGTTGATTGGTTACTCAGTGAAAAACAAAAGCATCAGCTGATTAATCCTGATGACTTATTACAAAATTTAAGTTTGGCGCTTGAAACTAACACAAGTGGTGAGCTGGCGAATGCAATTTTAAGCAAGTACCCAGTGGCACTAATTGATGAATTCCAAGATACCGACCCTATTCAATACGGTATATTTGCCAATATTTATTTAACCAATAACAGCGTATCGAATAACGACAACGCATTGATTATGATTGGTGATCCTAAGCAGGCTATTTATGGATTTCGTGGCGCTGATATTTTTACCTACATTGACGCCAAGCGCCAAGTACCGCTAGAAAGCCATTACACACTGGATACTAACTATCGTTCATCGCAACAAATTGTCGATGGTGTAAACAGTATTTTCGCTAACAAAGACGATAGTTTTATTTTTAATAAAGATATTCCATTTAGCAAAGTAAACGCGTTTGGTAAAAGCAGCGAGTCGGGATTATTTGTTAACGAAAAAAGTAAGTCGGGTATCCATTTTTGTGTCTTAGATGAACTTGATGACACCGTAGCAAAAGGGCAAGGAGATAATCACCTTGCCAATATTTGCGCCTCGCAAATTGCCGAACTATTAATTGATGCGGCAGCGGGGCGTGCCAAATTGGAAGGTGAAGCGTTAAAGGCAAGCGATATCGCGGTACTCGTCAGGGATCGCAACCAAGCAAATTCAATTAAAAGTGCTCTTTATAAATGTGGTGTTGCCAGTGTATTTTTATCACGCGATAGTGTGTTTGAAACGCCACTAGCCAGTCATTTATTAACCTTTCTTTCTGCGCTTATTAACCCCTACAATGAAGCGATTTTTCGCGGCGTTTTAGTGGGACCGCTGTTTGCGCTAAATTATTCACAAGTGCATGCATTAACGCAAAATACCAATGCATGGGAAGAAACCTTAGAACACTTTGCCGAGCTAAAATTGTTGTTACAACAAAAAGGTGTAATGGCGGTGATTGAATCACTGGTCGAATTAAATGCACTTCCGAGTCGTTGGCAGCAAAAAGGCTGGGATGTACCACGCTTGCTAACGGATATTCGTCATTTAGGTGAATTATTACAGCAAAAACAACTGGCGCTGAATAGTTATCATCGTTTGCTGCATTGGCTCTATGACCAAATTACTAAATTCGCGGCGGAAGGCTCGCAACTGCGCCTAGAAACCGATCAACAACTGGTGAACATTGTAACCATGCATGGCTCAAAAGGGCTGGAATATCCGGTTGTGTATATGCCGTTTGTGGCAAGCTTTAGAGAAAATAACGATGCGGTTTATCATAAAGACGATGGCACACTTATTTATGATTTAGCGCCAGACGATGAGGCGAAAACGCTAGCAAGTAAAGAAAGCCTTGCTGAGGACTTGCGCCTTTTATATGTTGCGCTAACGCGTGCAGTACATTACTTAGTGGTGGGTTTATACAACTGTAAAGATGGCCGCAGCAAAACCCCTGGTATTGCAAAAACGCCATTAGGACATCTGCTACTTAATAAAGACGATATTGATACCGGACATGACTGGTATAACCAACTGCGCGGATTTTGCGATAGCCATCATGGTTTAAGCGCGTCACTTTATAGTGCGCCCGAATCGCCCGTAGTGTTGCCTCAGGCAGAAACCACGTTTGATCAGTTAATGGTTAAGCAAAAAACACAAAGCGTACCAAATAAATGGCGACTTTCGAGTTTTTCATCATTAACTAAGTCATCTCATGGCGATAGCAGCTCATTCGATTATAAGCAAGGTGCCAATGATGAAATGCATTTACTCGATTGGCAGGAAAGCACAACTGCAATTTTACAAAATGAGTTTAGTTTTCCAAAAGGCGCCAATGCGGGTAGTTGTTTACACGCTATTATGGAAGAAATCGATTTTAACTCGCCGGAACAGCCAATTTTTGAGCAAAAAGAACCACTTGCAGATGTTGTGGAAAAGCAGTTACTCGCATATCAAATTGATGATGGTTGGCAGGAGGTTGTTGAAAACTGGATTAAACAGTTGTTGGCTAAACCATTGGCGCCACTAGCCATAGCGATGGAACAATTAGATATGACGCAGTGCCTAATCGAAATGGAGTTTATGCTGCCAGTAAACGAATTAGTAACCCGCAAACTTAACGATATTCTGTTAACGCAAAGTCGTGACCATTTTACACCGCTTACAAGCGCTACCATAAGCGGCATGCTGAAAGGCTTTATCGATTTAATCTTTTGTTTTGATGGCCGTTACTTTGTGCTCGATTATAAGTCGAACTATTTAGGCGATAGTGGCGAGGATTATAATCAAGATAATATGGAAACTGTGATGAGTTCACATCATTACCATTTGCAATATTTACTCTACACAGTGGCGTTACACCGTTTGTTAAAACAACGCATTGCTAATTACGACATTCACACCCATTTGGGGGGCAGCCTTTACTTATTTATGCGCGGTATGCCAACGGGTAATGGCGTGTATTACAAAGCACCGGATGTTGAGCAAGTGCTTGCATTAGACAGCTTATTTGATAAGGGGACATTCAATGCGTGAACTACTTATTGAATATGACAAAATTGACCAGTTTGACCTTAATCTGGCGAGCGTTTTAGTGCCAGATAGCGATTCTAAAGTATTTTACCTAGTACTGTTATTAAGCCGTGCGGTGCGCTCTCAGCATTCATGTTTACCGCTTGAAAGCATTGATAAAGACGACCCGTTTAATCTTGCTCTCACTGAATATGGTAAAAAGCAGTCGCCATTTACAAGTGATGATGACTTCAGTGCACTTTTGCAGGCACACCACAGTGTAGGGGAGCAACAGCCATTACGTTTGTTTGCAAAACACCTGTATTTTGCTCGCTATGATGATTATGAGCGTGAATTTGTAGAGGCGGTAAAGGCGAGAAATGCACTTTCTACTGACCTCGATTTAACTGAGTTGGGTAATTTACTGTCTCATTATTTTAATGACACAGGGGCCCTTGATTGGCAAAAAGTGGCCTGCGCCGTAGCCTGCTTAAAACGTTTTTGCATTATTTCTGGTGGACCGGGTACAGGTAAAACCACCACAGTGACTAAATTGTTGGCAATTTTACAATCGCTCTACAGCAAGGTGCCACTAAAAGTGCAACTCGTTGCGCCAACGGGCAAAGCAGCGGCGAGATTGAGCGAATCGATTGCCGGTGCAAAGCAACACTTGAATATTGATTCGCAAATTGCAAAGCATATTCCAGACACAGCGCAAACCTTGCACCGTCTGTTGGGGGTGCTCCATTTATCAAACAAGTTTCGCCACAATCGACAAAACCCGCTCGATGTGGATTTGGTGGTCTTAGATGAAGCTTCAATGGTCGACTTAGCTATGTTAGCTAAACTATTTGATGCATTACCAAGTCATGCGCGGGTTATTTTATTAGGTGATAAAGACCAATTATCGTCGGTTGATACGGGTAATGTACTGTCAGATTTATGTCGCCCGTTAACGTTAGGTAACGATCATAATTACACACCAGAGACAGCGAAAACTCTCGCGCAGCTACTTAATATGCCAATGAATGCGGCAAAACCAACCTCTTATGAGCTCAATGATAACCTTGCATATTTGCAAGTTAGTCACCGTTTTAAAACCGACAGCGGCATAGGGCGATTGGCAAAAGCGGTTAATAGCAATGATTTGAATGCTCTGAATGAGGTATATCACTCAAACAGCGCAGATTTGATGTTCAGTTCGCTTGAAACTGATTTTAAGGGATTTATTGACCGCGCAGCCGGCCACTACAGTGTTTACCTTAAAGCAATACGCAATGGCGATAGCATTCGCGATATTCATTTAGCGTTTGCAAACTACCAAGTCTTGTGTGCAACGCGTGTTGGGCCGTATGGTACCAACGAGCTTAATATGAAAATCGAAAAACAGCTTGGCCAGCAGCAGTTAATTAAACGCACTGGTAATTTTTATATTGGTATGCCAATTATGATCAGCGAAAACAATTACCAGCTTAATTTATTTAACGGTGATATTGGCATTATCATCGAGGATGAAAACGGTCGATTAATGGCGAGTTTTATTGATGATCAAGGCGCTGAACGCGTTATTTCAACCACCCGTTTACCGCAATTTGATACTGTCTATGCGATGACAATTCATAAATCGCAAGGCTCTGAATTTAAACATGTTGCTATGCTACTACCGGTTAATTCACCGGTACTTAATCGACAATTGGTATACACGGGTATTACGCGTGCGAAAGAATCGTTTGAATTGGTATCGTTAGCGGGAGGCTTAGAACGCGCTATGGCACGCACGGTATCGAGATACTCTGGTCTTTATGCGCGTTTTCAACGTAGTGAACTTTAGCTAACCAAAAGCGTGTAAAGTAAAACAAGGTTATAACTCAACTGGTGGTTTATCTTGTATGGCAGAAAATAGCTGAAAGCAAGGTAAACTTTAAATATCATTTAAAGTTTTATCTGATAGGTCGATAGCAAGTTAGGAGCGAGGGTAAAAAGGAACACGAAGGCATATTAAAACTTGGTAACGATTATGCATAATCTAACTAAGTGTGCCAAACAGGTATGTTGGTATAACACCGATACTACTATGAGGGTTCTATTATGATTAGTCGTGAATATTGTAAAGCATTAGAGTTAAAAGTTTTTAAAACGTCTAAACAGGTACGCAGTTTAAAAGGGCAGTTGTTCTTTTTTCGATTACTTTCAATGGTATTCATGATGTTGTTTATTATTGGCAACATTAATTAGCAAAACGAATATGACGTTAATACTCGGGTTAATGGTTTGAGTTTTCGTTAAGGGTGTTCACGCTAACGCGTCATTTTCTTAACGAAAACTACCACAAACAGGGCTAGAGAGAAGCTACCGCAAAAAGCTTCGACGGCGGCGATAAATCGGGAATAGCCAAGGGGCGTTATGTCACCGTATCCTAAGGTTGTAAAGGTCACTACGCTAAAGTAGAGGCTGTTGACCAGCGCCATTAAATTTTCTTGCGTGTTTTGTGCTGAACTAAATTGAATTGTGTCGCCGTTAAAGTTTACGCCAAATGTGAAGTAACCTAGTGCACACAGCAGAATCAGCATCATCGAAAAGAAAATAACGTTCACAGGGCGTTCGCCATAGCCGCAAAGCATATCGAAAAACTTTGACGCAATGCGATGCTTTGAAAATTTCGGGTATTGATGCCTGCGCATTATCAGTACTTTGTGATTAAACTTGCCTGATAGCTCTAACAGTCCTTGATTCTCTGCGGCATTTCGAAGATCGCGATAGATTTCTTCAGATTGTTCAAAATAATCCAGTGCTTTGTCACTATCGTTTTCTTTTTCAGCTTTTCGCGCGAGATTTTCTTGTAATAAGGTGTGGCCTAATTTCATATTATCGATACGTGCGCCGACTAGTTTAATGCCCAGCAGGTTTGTTCCCTCTAATTTGGCGCAATGCAAATTAGCGTCACGTAAATCGGCTTTCATCAGTGAGGCATCTCGAATACAGGTGTTGTAAAGATGCGCGTTTTGCATATTTGCGCGATAAAAGTTGCTGTACGATAGGTCGAAATCTTCACCGTGGTGATTGACTAGGTTAAGCCCGGTAAGGTCGGCTCGTTTTAGCTGTAAGCCTTTTAACAAACCGCCGCGCTTGGCGTAGCGCTCTAATTTTTCAGTTAATGCTAAGCCACTTTTATCGTATTTTTGATCGTGCCAAAAACAATAGCCGCCACCCATATCAAGCTCACGACATTGCTCGTTTTCGGGCGATACATATTTACATTTTGGTGCATTGCTCATAGATCAAAAATATCAGATATTGAATCCTTTAAGCCTAGCACTTAGCTAAGGTTTTGCTAATTTGATTGTGAATAAAGTTTAGCTAACTTATTGTATTCAAACTTAAGATCTTCAAGTCGTTTGGCGTGTTGACGAGGCAGTGCCATACCTTCAACCAAGCGAAAATTACTGCGACATTTTTCCAAAATAACATCGGCTGCTTGATTTGCTCGAGGCAAAAGCTGTAATAAGGCTTGCAGTAAGTTAAGTGCGCTACCGGTATTCATTGGTGCGTATTTAAGTGCCATTTCAAATTGCTCAATAGCGTTTTGAAAATCGCCTTTTTTATACAACTCGATGCCACGTACATTATGCTGTTCAAACTCGGTCTGATGATTTGCAAGTGACTCGTTACGTTCTTGTAGTTGTTTAAGGGTTTGCCCATCGCACTCATTCAGCTCTTTGTATTTTTCAAGCTGCGCGTTGGCATCGTCAAATTCACCTAAATCAAACAGCGCCATAACAGAATCAGGCAATACCGAGCTACTTAATGATTGTTCAGCAATATAAGGCGCTATCATTTTCTTTGCATCTAAAAAATCGCCTTCACTGACACTTAATCGCGCTTCGCAAAAAGTATTAAACTCTTTAAACAATGCATGTTGCTCCGTAACGGTAGGGTCGTTTTGTGCTTGACGTAAGCTCCCTTTAATTTGATTACTTAGGTCAGCTTTTTCTTCTTTTGAGTTAGCCAAATGGAGTTGGCTGAACATGGCACGAATGTAGTTAAACTGATAATCAATATGGGAAAATGCGGTGCCTTTAGACATGGCAAGCAGGGTGCCGTGTGCTTTAATAAGCGCCTCAAGATCGTTGTTTGCTTGTGCGATTTCAGCAAAGGTTTTTTGCCTTGCAAATGAATGCGGTGAAATATTGCAACTTTGCTCGATAAGAAAAATCGATTCTTTACCTTGGTCAAGATGGTTTAAACACAACGCTTTAATATCTAATGCGTCGATATTAAAGCGGTTTTGACCGAGTAGTTCGTCACAAATACGGATTGCTTTGTCGTATTGTGCCAAAAACATGCAAGTTTGTGCCATATAAGTTAATGCCCAAGTGGGCCGTGCAGTGGCTAAAATATTACCAAGTAATTCAAAGGCGTTTTGGTATTGCCCTAAGTCAAAGTAGATCTGACAGACACGTTTATAACAAAACTGAGCATTACGCGGTCTCTCTTTGGCGATTTTTAAGTAAATTTTTACTGCGGCTTCTAGTTGGCCGTCTTCGATTGCCTGATTCGCGTCAAAAAAGAGCTTCTTTTTATTGGAGAGCTTACTTAAGCGTGTTTTTAACATGCCACTTGAAAACGGCTTAATTAAATAATCGTCAGGCTCAATTTCAAGTACCGACAAAACAACTGAGCGAGTACTTTCTCCTGTAACTAAAATGGAAATACTGTGGCGAGATAATTTGTTTAAATACTTAAGCTCTTCTAAAAACTGTTTACCATTTCGGCCTTGTCCAAGGTTATAATCGATAAACACAATATCAACAGAATCTTTGTCAATTTTATTAAGGGCGGCTTCGCCGGAATCGTAAAATGAGACGTTATTGGCACCCAGTTGTACCAACATGCCTTTTAGCAGTTGTTGGAATGATTTCTGGTCATCAATAATTAAAATGGACTTATCTTTGAGTGGATTTTCGCTGTTTTGACTCATTTATATACAGATTAGCGCTAGATTCTTATAACTATAGCAAGTTAGCCACAATAGAAAATAATGTCGATCAAATATCAGCTAAAACGCAGTAAAAATCGTAAAACACTCGCCATAAAAATTAAAGCAAAAGAAGTATTTGTTTATGCCCCTATGCATTTAAAACAAGACTTTATTGAACAATGGTTAATGCAAAAACAAAATTGGATAAATAAACACTTAGAAAAGCAGATTAAACGTATTGATGCAGCTTCGGTATTAACGCAAAAAACACTCTCTATTTTAGGTGAAGACGTTAATCTAGCATTTGTTGAAGGGCAGCTTAAAAGTAACGCTGAATTAGTTGATGAGGTACTGTCGATTAATACATCGCGACGGGTAATAAATGTAAGAGATAAGCAGCTTTCATTAATCGCTGATTTTGTAAAAGATAAACTTACTGATTATTGCAGCGTCAAGGTGCAGCTATTGGCAAAACAAATTAACGAATCATTTCATAGTGTGAGTGTTAAGCATGTGCGTAGTCGTTGGGGCGCATGTGATTCGAAACGCCGATTACAATTTAATTTACAGTTAGTAACTGCGCCATTGTGGGTAATTGAATATGTTGTTGCACACGAGGTAGCGCATTTAAAAGTGATGGATCATAGCCGTAGGTTTTGGCAGACGGTTGAGAGCATCTATCCAGATTATCGAAAAGCAGAAACCTGGCTTAAAGAAAATGGATATAAATTGGATATATTTAAACTTGATTAGGTTTAGAAGAACTTCAGAAAGAAAGTGGTGGAGGGGGACGGATTCGAACCATCGAAGGCAATGCCGTCAGATTTACAGTCTGATCCCTTTGGCCGCTCGGGAACCCCTCCA
>NZ_LKBD01000010.1 GCF_001399975.1 Pseudoalteromonas sp. P1-9 | reverse complement strand
CAACTCGTGATTCGCTGCTATGCTGCGTCGTTCCCCGTGTTGGTGGAGGCGCATTATAGAGAGATTTGATTTGAGCGCAACCCCTTTTTTAAAGAAAGTTTGTATTTTTTTACTGTTTGCCTGAAATACCAGCTATAAGCGTTAAAAACATACATTTTCTGGCCAGAAATTAACAATCAGTACACTTTTATCTATAATTTACGCTCTATAACTATTTTATTGGAGCCGTTATGACAATTAGAAGCTATAAAGGTGTAGAGCCAAAAATCAACTTAAATACCTATATAGACGAATCGGCTGTATTAGTTGGTCAAATTGAAGTTGGCGCCGATTCAAGTATTTGGCCTTTAGTTGCTGCACGTGGTGATGTTAACTATATAAAGATTGGCGAACGTACAAATATACAAGATGGTTCGGTGCTTCATGTAACGCGTAAAAGTAATGCAGTGCCAAATGGCTATCCGTTAATTATTGGCGACGACGTCACCATTGGTCACAAAGCAATGCTGCATGGTTGTGTACTTGGAAACCGTATCTTAGTTGGTATGGGCGCAATTATAATGGATAACGCGGTGGTACAAGATGATGTCATTATTGGTGGCGGATCATTGGTTCCACCGAATAAAACGTTAGAGTCAGGTTATTTATATGTAGGTAGCCCAGTTAAACAAGCCCGAAAGCTAACTGAAGCAGAAATAGCTTTCCTTAAAGTATCTGCTGATAACTACGTTATATTAAAGAATGAATACCTAGAAGAGCTATAATAGCTCTTCTACTTCAATCTCACCTTGATCATTGTATAGTTCGTCTTCAATTGCACTTTCTGCAGTATCTTCATAGTCGAACTTTTTACTTTCAAATTCTTTTATAGCACTTTCTTTAGATTGCTTAGTTAAATAAAAGCAGGTAATCAATTGCCCATTTACTTGTGCAAAGAAGTTTATACGTTTTGCATCTTCTATGTATTCAACGCGGTCGACAAATAAAATAGACTGGTTCATTACAAAATTCCTGACTTTAGCTTTTCAATCACATTATCGGTTAACGGCTTAACACCTCGCCACACAAAAAATGCCTCAGCGGCTTGTCCCACCAGCATGCCCGAACCATCTAGTGTTGTTGCGTTTGGGTTTATACTGTTAACCCAATCATTAAATGATGTGCGTTGTTGGCTATAAAACATGTCATATGCCAGTTCACACTGGGCAACAAAACGCTTAGAAATTGGCGGCACATCACCTGTTATACTTGCTGAAGTAGAGTTGATTACAATATCGTAGTCAATGTCAGATTCGTGCTCGAAGCCATAGGCATCGATATCACCATATTTCGCAAATTCGTCTCTTAAGGTTTGCGCTTTCGCTTTTGTTCTATTTATTACTGTTAGCTTAGCTGGATGTTGTTGTAATAGAGGTAGCAATGCACCTCTTGCTGCACCGCCTGCACCAATTACCAATACTCGCTTTGATTGCAGCGTAAAGTTATTACTTAAAATGTCGTTTACTAAACCAATACCATCAGTGTTATCACCCAACAGCGAACCATCTGAGTTAACTTTAATTGTATTTACTGCGCCCGCACATTTAGCTCTTTCCGAAAGCTCATCTACTAACGCAAATGCTTGCTCTTTGAATGGCACAGTTACATTTGCTCCCTTACCACCACGTGCGACAAACCGCTCTACCGATTCCTTAAAGCCGTCAATCGGTGCTAAGATTGCGCTGTATTCGATTTGCTGATTTAGTTGGCTGGCAAACTCACTGTGAATTTTCGGTGATTTTGAATGCTCTATCGGATTACCGAATACCGCGTATTTATCCATTAGTTTTCTCGCATTGAGTTAGAGTTATGAAACAAATTTTAAGACGTATGTTTGGCACGACACAAAAACAAGATGAATCTCATCAATCCCCCTCTCCTGAAAAAACACCTTATGAATTAATAGGACAAGAACAGGGTGCCCGCGCGCTTGCTAATCGATTTTACGACATTATGGCTGAAGAGGAATACGCAAAACCATTATATGATATGCATCCTCAACCTTTAGATAGAATTAGACAAGTATTTTTCGAGTTTTTATCAGGTTGGCTTGGTGGACCTGATTTATTCGTAGAGAAATACGGGCACCCTATGTTGCGAAAGCGTCATATGCCCTTTCCTATTGATCAAGACTTGCGAAACCAATGGATGTTTTGTATGAACAAAGCACTTGATATTGAGGTTGATAACCCGGTATTACGCGAAGGGCTTAAACAATCACTGGCGCAACTTGCGACACATATGATTAATCAGGGACGTTAGCACTCGTCATTAGATTGCGTTAAATCAATGCAGCTTCGTTGATAATTGCGCATACTCAGTTTACTTAGTGCTTGAGAAAACTGTTATGCGTCACCACTCTATTCAACACAAAATTTTTGCATTACTTACGGTTACGGGTATTTTGGTACTTGTTGCTAGCTTGCTTACTGGGCAAAAACAGCAAAGCGAACTTGCTCATCAAACTATTGAGCAAAACATAAAAATACTTGCCGACAATTATTTTGACTCTATAAACACCATGATGCTTACCGGCACTATGGCAAACCGTGAAATTCTGCGTCAAAAAATACTCAGTGAAGAACAGATAAAAGATATTCATATTATTCGCGGAGACAAAATAAATAAATTTTTTGGCCCCGGCGAAGCAAATCAAGCACCACAAAACCAACAAGAAGCCGAAGCTTTAAATGGCACTGAACAAATCCACTTTAGCAAAAGCGAAGACGGCAGTAATTTAATTACATACTTAAAACCAGTTGTTGCCAGTGAAAATTATCGCAGCACCAATTGTTTAGGTTGCCATCAAGCCACTGAAGGCGAAATACTCGGTGCGGTGAAGATCAGTTACTCGCTTGATAAGGTAGATGCGGCAGTCACTCGTAATTCATGGATTAGCTTTGCTATTCTGACAACAATATTTGTTATTACCTTTGCTACACTTGGCTGGTTATTTAGAAAGTTCTTAATTGAGCGTCTTCGTGTAATTGGCAAGTCAATGCGCTTAGCATCGCAAAATAACGATTTAACCATTCATGTGGAAGATAAAACCAATGATGAACTTGGACGTTTAGCAAATAACTTTAATTTAATGATGGCTGCATTTAAAGGAAATATTAGTCAGTTATCAGAATCGTCCAAGGTGCTTATTCACAGCGCTGAAAAGATTTATGCATCGGCAGAAACAACAGAGCAGGCAATTAACCAGCAAAAGCAAGGCACTGACTCAGTTGCCGCTGCAATTAACGAGTTAGAATCTTCGTCTTCTGAAGTACGCAACACCACGCATTTTGCATCGGAGCGTTCAGATACCAGTAATCACCTTGCTGAAAGCAGTTTAGAAATTGCTGAAAGCACAGAAGAGAGCATTAACGGCCTTGCATTAGAAGTGCGCACTGCAGCAAAACAAGTCAGTGAGCTACAAAACCGAACATTAGAAGTTGGCAAAGTACTGGAAGTGATCAGTAACATTGCAGAACAAACTAACCTACTCGCGCTTAATGCAGCTATTGAAGCTGCACGGGCAGGTGAAGCTGGCAGAGGCTTTGCCGTTGTTGCTGATGAAGTACGCACACTCGCAAATCGTACCCATGACTCAACCGATGAAATAAAGCGCACCATTGAGAATTTACAATCTGAAGCGTTAGACACTGTAAATACCATGAATCGCTCTAGTGAAGATGCGGATCAGCGAGCAGAGCAAGTGAAAAAAGTAGCGTTGGCGCTAAAAGATATTTCAGAGCACATGAAAGAAATAAACCAACTCAATACACAAATTGCCGATGCCACAGAGCAGCAAAACCTAGCGGCAGAAGAAATTAATCAGAGTGTGATTGCAATAAGTGATAACGCAGAGACCTCGCTTGTGGATGCCCATGAAAGTAAGCAAGTTAGTGAAAGCTTATTGTCGCTGGCAAGAGAGCTTGATCAGCAAGTACGTAAATTTAAATTATAAGCACAAAAAAGCCGCAAAATTGCGGCTTTTTATTAACCTCTTATTTTTATATGAAATTATGAGGTTATTATTAAATTTGCAACCAATCCTTTGGCGACAAGTAATTCTCGTAGAGGTTGGCTTCTAAGCTATTTGGTTCAGGTTTAAAATCATACTCCCAACGCGCAAGCGGCGGCATTGACATTAAAATGGATTCAGTACGTCCACCTGTTTGCAAACCAAATAGTGTGCCTCTATCCCATACCAAATTAAATTCCACATAACGACCACGGCGGTAGAGCTGGAATTCACGTTGTTGTTCAGTGTATGGGAAGTCTTTACGTTTTTCTATAATTGGTAGGTATGCGTCTAGGTAACCATTACCGACAGCACGCATAAAGGCAAAGCAACGATCAAAGCCCCACTCATTTAAATCATCAAAAAATAAACCGCCTACGCCACGGGTCTCATCGCGGTGCTTTAAGTAAAAGTATTCGTCGCACCATTTTTTGTAGTCATCATAAACGGTTTCACCAAATGGCAGACATAATTTACAGGCTTCTTGGTGCCAATGTTTTACGTCTTCAAGCACAGGGTAAAAAGGTGTTAAGTCAAAACCACCACCAAACCACCAAATTGGGTCTTCACCTTCTTTTTCAGCAATAAAGAAACGAACATTGGCATGTGATGTGGGTACATGAGGGTTTTTTGGGTGAATAACTAACGATACACCGCATGCATGAAAACTTCGACCAGCAAGTTCTGGGCGATGTGCAGTAGCAGAAGCAGGCATTGATTCACCATACACATGGGAGAAATTGACTCCACCTTGCTCTATTACCGCACCATCTTTGATCACTCGTGTGCGGCCACCACCGCCTTCCTCACGTTGCCAAGCGTCTTCGACAAATTTAGCGCTACCATCAGCTTGCTCTAAGGCATTACAAATTTTGTCTTGTAAGGCCAATAAAAACTCTTTTACTACTTCTAAGTTAACGTGCGACATAATTACTCTCTAAACAACTGACCTGTAAATGCATCTTTAATCTGGCTTGGTTTGGTGTTGCCACCAAGTGCACCTTCAACATAAGCTGATACTTTATCGCCAAATGCACTTTTTGCTTCTTTTAATGTTAAAACAGGATCTTGCCCCGTTAGATTCGCGCTTGTTGATACTAATGGTTTACCAAACTCTTGGCATAACTGTTTTACTACTGGATGAGCTGTAACCCGAACAGCGATTGTATCAAACTGCCCCGTTAGCCATTTTGGTGTACTTTTTTTAGCTGGCATTACCCAAGTTACAGCTGCTGGCCACGACGAAAATATATCAGCGCGTTTATCCATGGGTATTTTAGCATCATCGACATACTCTAACAGTTGGCCATAGTTATCTGCGATGAGGATTAACCCTTTTTCTACTGGACGTTGTTTTATATCTAATAGCTTCATTACCGCAGTTTCGCTGTCAGGATCACAACCTAAACCGAAAACGGCTTCCGTAGGGTAAACAATTACACCGTCACTTTTAAGTGCGGATACAATTGGGTTTTCTAATAACTCGTTACTCACAACTCACTCCAATTCATAACGAGACTTTGTGGTTACAATGCTTTTGTGGGCACTGTAACATTAAGCCTTTTGCTGTTTTTTTCTCAACCATCACTTGCCAACCACATTCAGGGCACGATTGTGCAACTGGTTTATTATTTAAAATATATTTGCATTTGGGGTACCCCCCACAGGAGTAAAATGTTTTACCCGATTTATTGCTGCGTTCAACTAGCTCAGACTTATTGCAGCTAGGACAAGTAGATAATGACTCTTTAGATTCTTCTTGTGCGACATAATGGCACTCAGGGAAGTTAGTGCAGCCAATAAACATGCCAAAGCGGCCATTTTTTACTGCTAAAGGCGATTCACAAAGAGGACATTCGCTGTCATCAAGCACTTTAAGAAGTGTTTCATAGTGCTCAACTAATGGGCGAGTATAATCACAATTAGGATAGTTATTGCATCCGACAAACGCACCTTTTTTACTATGCTTCACACTCGTTTCAGAGCCACACTTCGGACACACTTCATGCTCTTTTTCTAAAGCATGTTCGTGAACAGAAAATAAAGAATGATCAATTTTGCTCATAATTGTCAAAACGCAGGCGTAATTTTCGCAGAATTATACCATGCAAGCCTTGGCAAGATGCAAATTTAAACATTCTCGCTAGTGAATGGTACCGTTTTGCTCTTCAAACAGTAGGTCTTCCATTTGCGCATAGGCAATTTCTTTACCCGGCACGTTAAATAACACCATTAGCACAACCCACTTTAAATCATCTAACTCGATAATTTCTTTATCAAGCGCAAAAATACGATCGATCACCATCTCACGCGTGGTTGTGTCGATAACCGAAATTTGCTCCAAAAACATTAAAAAGCCACGACAAGTCAGATCCAGTTTGTCGCATTCTTGTTGCGTATAAATACGTACTGACTTGCCAGGCACGCGATTTAAATAAGGGCATTCATCGCTGTGTTGTAGATCTGCTAACTGTTCAAGCCAATCGAGTGCTTTATAAATTTCTCGATGATTAAACCCGGCTCGTAATAATTCATCTGTTAATTCACTTTGTTCAACGAAAATTTCTGTTTCACTGTGAATATAGTTCTCAAACAAGTACATGAGGATATCAAACATTTCAATTCCTCCCTATTCGGGTGTAACCATCTAGTACACGAACAACTTGACCAGATAGCTCTAGATCTAATAATCGGGATAGCAATTCATCCATTTGAATCCCTGAAAGTTGTTGTAATTTATCTACTGACGTCACTTCAAAAGTTAGGTGCTCTAAAACAGAATCTGAAATCACATTTTTTTCAGTCTCATCTACTTTATATAGACAACTTTTTGGTAAAACGCTTAATTCTGAAAAAATATCATCGCAATTCTCTATTAATTTAGCGCCTTGTTTTATTAATGCATGGCACCCTTTTGCTAATTCGTTATACACAGAACCTGGTACAGCAAAGACTTCCCGATTTTGCTCTAGCGCATACTTGGCGGTAATCAGTGAACCGCTTTTTTGCTCTGCTTCAACTACAATGGCTCCCATAGAAAGCCCAGAAATAATGCGATTTCTACGTGGAAAGTTTGCAGCTTGTGCAAGGGTTCCAGGTTTATACTCTGAAATTAATAAGCCATGCTCTGAAATGCTCTCATACAATTTGCTTGCACGTTTGGGGTAGCATAGGTCAACGCCAGTACCGAGTACTGCAATAGTTTTACCATTTGCTTGCAATGCGCCTCGGTGCGCACAACTATCAATGCCTCGGGCCATACCAGAAACAACACAAAATTCATTAATCGCAAGACTATGTGCTATATCAAAACTGACTTGCCTGCCGGTTTCAGTTGCATTTCTAGAACCAACAATCGCCAGCTTAGGTGAGTCAAGTAATTGGATATCACCTTTACAAAAAAGCACCAAGGGTGGAGCGGGAATTTCTTTTAGTAATGCGGGATAATCAGAATGAGATAAATGGATAATTTGAATGTTCAACGCTTTGCATTCTTGAATAATTGAATCAACTTGCTGCCATTCAAAAGTCTTAATTGCGTTGGTTACTGAAGGTTTAAGCCCTAATTCGCATAGCTCGTTACACGAGCGAGAGAAAAGCGCCTCGAAGCTTGTATGCGTTAGTAACTGCTTAGCAGTTTGAAAGCCTATTCCTTTAATCAAATAAAAAGCGAGCCAATATTCAAGCTCGCTTCGTATATTTCTTTGCATCTTCCCTCCTTAGAAGACGCGCCACGTAACATTTAGTTATTTACATGAATAGTGTCACCAACACGAACAGGCTCTAAAGTTTTGGTCACAATGGCATAACTTACTTTATCGTAAACTTTAAAAACCATCAGCTCACCAACTTTCTCTTTAGGCATTTTCCATTCGCGGCTATCTTCACCATCACCAAAATGACTCATTGTACGCTCATAACGAGAAGCAGCATCTTTATATTTAGGTCCATCTTTACCTACTACAACTGTAGGTGATGCTCTACGGATGTCCAATATATGGCCAGTTTTAAGGGCATCTCTTTGACCCTTATTTATTACAACAACATCCATAACTCCAAACTCTCTAAGTTTAGAAGATGTATCAATAATTGTTCCTGATAATGCTGATTCAGGTCGCTGCATCATAAAGAAGGCTGGCAAGGTTTGCCCTTCTAACGCTGGCATTAAGAAGTCACCTTGGCGAATTTCTCGTTTCGCATCTTTCACTCGTACAGACGCTGGTACTGTATTAGCCTCATCACCGGTCCTAAATGCACGGCCTGTACCCACTAAAATAGCTTCATGGCCCAACAATTCATCTGTATCTGGATCGATATAAGGATCACCTTGACGATAAATACCGTAGTACTGGGAACGCTCTAAATTACCTTTAACGTAAATAATATGGTCTGTCTTAATATTATTAACGCTATGATTTGCACCTAAAACAACTGGTCTTGCGTCGATATTTTCTTCATCTAACGCTTGCTCATAGGTTAAGAAAGGACGAATTACTTCCAAAGGTAACGTTGGAATAGCATCACCTTTTTTCATAGTTTTACGAACACCAGGAGATAATCGCTTAAATTTTTGATTAATCACAAGCATTGGACGACCCTGTGAATCATAAACCAATGACAGTTTATCACCTGGGTAGATAAGGTGAGGGTTATCAATTTGTGGATTAAGGCGCCATAACTCAGGCCATAACCATGGCTGATCAAGATAAATGGCTGAGATATCCCAAAGGGTATCGCCTTTTTCTACAACATATTCTTTCGGGGCGTCCTTTCTGATCTGAAGCACATCAGCAAGAGTTGGAAACGCCATAGTTAATGCGACTATCGCAGCTGTCAGCTTTTTGACCATAACTAGCTTCCTTGAGCTGTTTTTTATTATTATTTACTTAAACCTGTAAAAGGTGAAGACAAATGGCTAAAATAAAAACATATCATAATTTGATGATTTTCGCATAGTTAAAATTAAGGTAAATATGGCTATTTTAGAAGTTTTACGCTTTCCAGACGAGAGATTACGCACAGTCGCACAAGAAGTTGCGCAAATTAATGATGATACTAAGAAAATTGTATCAGACATGCTTGAAACCATGTATGACGAAAACGGCATTGGTTTAGCCGCAACGCAAGTTGACATCCACCAGCGCATCGTTGTTATTGATGTATCAGAAGAAGGCGATGAACCTTTGGTGCTCATTAATCCAGAAATCATCAAAAAAGATGGCTGTACAATTAGCGAAGAAGGCTGTTTGTCAGTACCTGGTTCTTACGCAAAAGTAGACCGCGCAGAAACGGTTACAATTAAAGCATTTGATGAGAATGGCAACCAATATGAAAAAGATGCTGATGGCTTGCTAGCTGTATGTATTCAACATGAATTAGACCACCTAAAAGGCGTACTGTTCATCGATTACCTTTCACCTTTAAAACGTCAACGTATTCGTAAAAAACTAGAAAAAGAAGCAAAATTAGCAGCACGTGCTGGCTAACCTACCTGGAGTTAAAACTTGAGCAAGCCTTTAAAAATTGTATTTGCGGGTACCCCTGATTTTGCCGCGCAGCACCTCGATACTTTAATAAAATCGCACCATGATGTGATCGCCGTTTACAGTCGAGCAGACCGCCCTGCTGGACGCGGAAAAAAGCTAAAAGCAAGTGAAGTAAAACAACTGGCTTTAACGCATGATATTCCAGTGTACCAGCCAGAGAATTTTAAGTCAGACGATGCCAAGCAGCAGTTAGCTGATTTGAATGCGGATATTATGGTAGTGGTTGCGTATGGCCTACTATTACCAAAAGCAGTTTTGGAAACACCTAAACTAGGCTGTATCAATGTGCATGGTTCAATTTTACCTCGCTGGCGTGGTGCTGCACCGATTCAACGCGCAATTTGGGCTGGTGATGCCGAAACAGGTGTAACCATTATGCAAATGGATGAAGGTTTGGATACTGGCGATATGATTTCCATTGCCACCTGTCCTATTGAGGCGACAGATACAAGTGCGAGCCTGTATACCAAGCTTGCTGAACTAGGTCCCACAGCACTCATCGACACGTTAGCCACAATTGCCGATGGCACTGCAACTCCTGAAAAGCAAAATGATGAGCTTGCCAACTATGCGAAAAAGCTCAGCAAAGAAGAAGCGAATATCGATTGGCAAACGCCTGCCCAACAAATCGAACGTAATATACGCGCATTTAACCCGTGGCCAATTTGTTTTACGCAAATGCAAGGAAACACAGTAAAGATATATGCTGCTGAATTGGTTGAAAACGCTGGTAATCCAGGTGAAATATTAGCAGCTGATAAAACAGGCATTACCGTTGCGACCACAGAAGGCGCGCTAAAGATCACGCAGCTTCAACCACAAGGAAAAAAGCCAATGTCGGCACAAGATTTTTTAAATGGTCGTGCTGATTGGGTTACGGTTGGTTCAACTTTAGGTGGCAACAATGAGTAGTGTTCGCGCTTATGCAGCTGAAACACTGCACCTAGTAGTTGATAAAGGCCATTCACTGTCACAAGTATTGCCAAGATATTCTGATAAACTACCGCCAAAAGAGCGCCCGCTTTTACAGCAACTTTGCTATGGCGTATTACGCTACTTACCAAGCTTAGAAAACTACTGTTCTCACTTGCTTGAAAAACCATTGAAAGGCAAGCAACGTCCATTTCAATTTTTGCTTTATGTCGGTATTTATCAGCTTCAGCACATGCGTATTCCTGCACATGCGGCACTTGATGAAACAGTAAATGCGGTTAAAACAATGCGTGCACCAGGCCTTAAAGGCTTAGTAAACGCTGTGCTGCGCAACTTTCAGCGCCGCCAAAGCGAGCTGGAAAATTTAGCCGACCAAATTGACGCCTGTAAATACAACCACCCTGGTTGGTTCTTGAATAAGCTAAAAGCTGCTTACCCAAATAACTGGCAAGATATTGTTGAAGCAAACCAAGTACAAGCACCAATGTGGCTACGCGTTAATGGAAACTACCATTCGCCTAAAGAGTACCGAGAACTATTGCAAGATGCAGATATTGAAGCACATTTAGTCGAACAGTTTGATGATGCGCTAGTACTTGAAAATGCAGTAGATGTGTTTAAATTACCAGGGTTCGATCTTGGCCATAGCTCAGTACAAGATGGTGCAGCGCAACTTGCAGCAAGATTACTCGAGCCACAAGATGGCGACAAAATTCTTGATGCTTGCGCAGCGCCTGGTGGTAAAACATGCCATATTTTGGAGCTAGCGGAGTGTGATGTTACTGCTCTTGACCACGACGCAACCCGTCTTGAGCGCGTACAACAAAACTTAGAACGTATAGGCCTAAGCGCGAAGCTAATTAGTGCAGATGCCAGTCAACCCGACGACTGGTGGAATGGCGAGCAATTTGATCGTATTTTGTTAGATGTCCCCTGCTCTGCAACCGGTGTAATTCGTCGTCACCCTGATATTAAGTGGTTACGCCGAGCATCTGATATTGAGCAGCTAGCACAACTACAAAAGCAAATACTTGAGCAAATCTGGCCATTATTAAAATCTGGTGGCACATTGGTGTATGCAACATGTTCTGTTTTACCGGAAGAAAATACCGACCAGATAAAACAGTTTTTAGCACAGCATGCTGATGCTAAGCATATCGCACTCAATTTAGCAGATACCATCGAACAACCAGGCTGGCAATTACTACCAGATGAACATGATGGCTTTTTCTACGCAAAAATTGAAAAATTATAATTAAGGCGAAGCTCGCCAACTAAGCGATTGACAGTATGAAAATTATCATTTTAGGTGCCGGACAAGTTGGCGGTACCTTAGCAGAAAACCTTGTCGGTGAGAAAAACGAAATCACCGTGGTAGATATTAACCGAGAAAAGCTACGCGTATTACAGGATAAATATGACCTGCAAGTCGTATCAGGCCACAGCGCCCACCCTGAAATATTACGCCAAGCAGGTGCTGAAGATGCCGATATGATTATCGCCGTTACCAGCTCTGACGAAGTTAATATGATTGCCTGTCAAATCGCTTACAGTATTTTTAATACGCCAACAAAAATAGCGCGTATTCGCTCTGAGCAATACCTCAAATACAAAGAGCAACTGTTCCATAATCATGACCTACCGGTTGATCACTACATTGCGCCAGAGCAATTGGTGACCCGCTACATTCATCGCTTAATCGACTACCCAGGGGCACTGCAAGTGCTGCAATTTGCCGAAGGTAAATTATCACTGGTAGCGGTAAAAGCGTATTACGGTGGTTTACTTGTTGGGTATGCACTGTCAGCACTAAAAAAACACATCCCTAATGTTGAAACACGTGTTGCTGCAATTTACCGAAAAGGTAGACCAATCAAGCCATTGGGCACAACGGTTATTGAAGCCGATGACGAAATCTTTTTCGTTGCGGCAACAAAACATATTCGCGCGGTAATGAGTGAACTACAAAAGCTTGAACAATCGTACAAAAAAATAATGATTGTGGGTGGCGGTAATATCGGCGCGGGCCTTGCCCGTACGCTAGAAAAAAGCCACAGCGTAAAGCTAATTGAACGCAACCCAGAACGAGCAGAATACTTATCAGGCAGGCTTGATCGTACCGTGGTTTTTTGTGGTGATGCATCAGACCAAGAACTGTTATCAGAAGAACATATCGAGCAAGTTGATGTGTTTATTGCCGTTACTAACGACGATGAAGCAAACATCATGTCTGCCATGCTGGCAAAACGCATGGGCGCACAAAAAACCATGGTGTTAATTCAACGTGGCGCATACGTTGACCTAGTACAAGGTGGTGAAATTGATATTGCTATTTCTCCACAACAAGCAACTATTTCAGCGTTGCTAACGCACGTCCGACGTGGCGATATTGTTAACGTATACTCGCTGCGTAAAGGCGCTGCAGAAGCGATTGAAGCAGTTGCTCATGGTGATGAAAACACCTCTAAAGTTGTCGGCAGAGCGATTCAAGACATTAAATTACCAGCAGGCACAACCATTGGTGCAATCGTACGAAACGATGATGTTGTAATTGCCCATGACGACACAGTAATCCTTTCAGGTGATCACGTCATAATGTTCCTTATCGATAAAAAGCAAATTCACGTAGTTGAAAAGCTCTTCCAAGTAAGTGCTATTTTCTTATAAATTTAAAGTAAAAATGGCACTTCCTTGCAAAGGTTTATTTATAAGCATTTCATTATAATTTCTGTTTATTTATTAACCTTTCGTTACATTATTGACTATTTACTCTAACTTGGAGCTAATAGAGGTACACATGAATGTGTAATACTACTATTGGAGACAAGTGAATGAATAAAAAAATAAAATCGCTATTACTGAGTGCACTCGCACTACCATTTGTTAGCACGGCAGCAATGGAAACAACAAGTCAAGAGCGTTCAGTACAAATCGCTGAGCAAAAACGCGCTCTAGCACTGTCATTTGCTGAAAACTATGCAAGACTAAAACCAAGCATTTTAGCATCAACGTCGAGTTATGATTTAACCATTGAGACCTCAGAACTGTCGTTAGCAAACAAAGAGATTCAAGCGCTTAAACAAGTTGAAACTCGTATTCGCTCGGCAAAAGGTCTACCGCATAACCCTAGCTCAATTACCCAGCTAAGAGTTGCTGACTCAAGCATGCTTAACTCGTTAATGTCTGAAACACCGTTATTTGCATGGGCACCAGCAGGTAATGAGAAATCATGGCAATTTATTGAAGCATTTGATACCCAAGGTAACACCTATCACTTACCCGTAAATAAGCTACCTGAACGCCCTGTGTTAATTGTTGAGCTCGACAACAAACAAGCGTTATCGGAAGGGATTTCAGTACTAAAAAAAGCGCTAAAACCATTTAGCAGCGAACCCAAATTAGCATTGAATTCAACAACTCAATCAACCACGAATCCAATTCAAACCTCAGTGCTTAAATCCATTCATTTACAAGATGATGAAGAGCCATGGGTATCAGGTAAAGCGGAAGTGTATAGCATTGTTACTGGTGTGAGCCCTTCTCGTGATGAGCCAGTGCTCGATATTGTGGATATGCCTTATCTTGATTACGATGGCACTACCTACAACCCAAATCAAATAATCATTTATTGGGACCGCTACCGCTGGCAAGCTGCTGATATTTTAATGATGGAGCAGGATGACAACACTAACTACAAAGAACTTGCGAGCCGCTTACTTGATGTTGCTACCGAGATTCTTAAAGCGATTCCAGACCCTGAAGTACAAGGCTACGCCATCATTCCACAGTTAACCAATAAAGTACTGGCTGCAATGCCTGACTCATGGTTTACCAATGATGATGACTATGTGGATGTGTATTACACTTTATTTGAAGGTCAACGCTATTCAAATCATAAAGGCGCTAGCTCAAATGCAACCATTACACTTGAGCCATTAACTATTCAGCCGCGTTAATTAACAGAGTATCTTTAAACCAGAATCAAAGAGCGCTCAATGTGCTCTTTTTTATGTTTGAGAGAATTAAAGTAATCATTCTGACACTTAGAAAGTGCGTCAAAATTCTTCCTTGAAGCGAAATTTCGTGCATGTTAATCAGTAATTTTCATCCCTGAAAAGCGTTCGCACCTAGGGAAACTTTGTTAGGCTTGGAATCATCAATATATATACTAAGTCGTCCTGACACCTGGGTCCGGTGCGTTACGCAGTAATCTAATCCATCTCGGCCTGGATTGACGACCTATATACTAATTCATCCTTGAAGCGATATTCCGGCTTTTCATCCCTGAAAAGCGTTCGCACCTAGGGAAACTTCGTTTCCCCCGAGCGGCGCTCACCCACGCCAAAATGTTGGGGTGAATAGTACGAGTAATGTGAAGATTTCGAGTCGCCCAAACACCATAGCGAGTGTCAGAATCCATTTTGCTGTATCGGTGATATCACCAAAATGCGCTGCTACATCGCCTAAGCCGGGGCCTAAGTTATTTAAGCATGCAGCAGTTGCTGAGAATGCCGTAATGTTGTCCATTCCCGTTGCTAATAAACACAGCATAATGATGACAAACACCAAAGCATACGCTGAGAAAAAGCCCCATACAGCTTCGACTACTTTATCAGGTAACGCTTTGCGCCCAAGCTTAATAGAGTAAATTGCACGTGGGTGTACCAAGCGGTTTAATTCACGAATACCCTGTAAGTACAGCAGGAATACACGCACTACTTTCATGCCGCCACCTGTTGAGCCTGCACAACCACCAATAAAGCTCGAAAAGATGAGCAAAATTGGTAAAAACAGCGGCCACTGTGAGAAGCTATCGGTGGCAAAACCAGCCGTAGTACTAATAGAAACCGCTTGGAAAAGTGCTTGGTCAAATGCCTGATCGGTCGAGGTATAAATACCCGCAGAAGTAAGCACAAAGAAACACAAAAGCACTAAACATGTTTGAATAAATAGGAATACTTTGAGCTCTGGGTCACGCCAATAAACGCGAAAATTTTTATTAGCAACGGCTGCATAATGCAGTGAAAAGTTCACGGCAGCGATTAATAAAAACACCACACAAATAATATTAATTAGTGGACTATTAAAATGGCCAATTGACGCATCATAGGTAGAAAACCCCCCTATCGCGATAGTCGAAAAGGCATGGCAAATAGCATCAAACCAATTCATCCCTGCCGCCCAATACGCCAAAGTACAGGCTGCAGTAAGTGATACATAAATGTACCAAAGGTGTTTTGCTGTATCGGCAATGCGCGGGGTCATTTTCGAGTCTTTCACAGGTCCCGGTGTTTCAGCGCGGTAAAGCTGCATGCCACCCACACCAAGCATTGGCAGTACAGCAACGGCAAGTACGATGATCCCCATACCACCGAGCCATTGTAGTTGCTGACGATAGAATAAAATCGCTTTCGGTAAATATTCAATACCCGTTAGAACAGTCGCCCCTGTGGTGGTAAGGCCTGAGAATGACTCAAACACCGAATCAGCTATAGATAGATTAGGTTCTTCTAAAAAGATCAGTGGTAACGAACCAAAGCTGCCTAGTACTAACCAAAACAAAACAACGATTAAAAAGCCTTCACGGGCTTTTAAGTCCCCTCTTTGCTTGCGGTTTGGGTAGTAGGCTATTAAGCCAATAATAATACTAAAGACAAATGCCAGAACAAACGGCACACCACCACCATCTTTATAGATAAGCGAAACGAGCGCAGGCGGGATCATGGTGATACTGAATAAGGCAACTAACTGCCCTAAAATTTTAATTATTGTTCTGTATTGCATTGCAAGAGTAAGAAACGAGCTATTTTAAGCTATTCTCTTACTGTTTTACTTTTAACTCAACAGCGCCATTGGATATTTCATAAATATCTTTTATTGCTTGCTCTGCATTTCGCTCATCTATCGCAATCTGCCATGCAATAATGGCGGAAAATTCTTTTTCAATATTACTGCCACTAAACTGGCTATTAATGTGCTGTTCAATTACGCCTTGTAGTGCATAACTCGATTCGCCAAGTAACGTCACCATAGGTACGCGAGTTAACAACTCAATATCACTCAATGCATTATTAAGCGAACCACCATATGCCCGCACCAGACCACCCGTGCCTAGCTTAATACCACCAAAATAACGTGTGATTACAGCGGTGATTTCACCCAAGCCTGAGCCCATCAGCACATTCAACATTGGCTTGCCCGCCGTACCATTGGGTTCACCATCGTCAGAAAAACCCAACACATGGCTGCCGCCTGGTTCGCCCGCTACATGTGCCCAACAGTTGTGACGCGCATCTGGGTATTCTTGGTTAATACTTTTAATAAACGCTTTCGCATCGGCAATAGTTGGCGTATGCGCAATATGCACAATAAATGTGCTTTTTTTAATTTCTTCACGATACAAGGTTCGTGTTGCTGGGTACTGGTATTCTTGAGTCATAACTTACAAAATAAAAAGGAGCCGAATGGCTCCTTAAAGTGTATCACTTGCTAATTAGATTAAGCTAAACCTAAATCGCGTGTCATATTTTCATTGCGGTCTTGGTGCACAATCACATTATCTTCAATACGAATACCACCAAATGGCTTAAACGACTCAACTGTTTTCCAATTGATATACTGATTGTTATCTGTTTGCGCCAAGTCGGCTAACAGTGAGTCAATAAAGTACAGACCTGGTTCAATGGTAAACACTTGGTTCGCTTCAATTAAGCGTGTACAACGTAAGAACGGATGCCCCTCTGGTGGCGCTTGGTGCGTACCACGAGCATCAGCCATAAAACCACCCATATCGTGAACTTGTAAACCTAAATGATGGCCTAAACCATGTGGGAAGAAGGTCTTTGTGATGCCTTTTTCAACAATGGCATCAGCCGATAAGTTAACAATATTAAAGTCACTTAGAACTTGCGCTACTCGCTGATGGCAGTCTAAATGAAGCTCACCGTACTTGATGCCTGGCTTTAACCCTTCACATAATGCTTGTTGGTGCGTATTCATCGCACTCACTAACTCTGCAAACTGACCTTGCTGTTTAAAGTCATAAGTACGCGTAATATCAGCCGCATAACCATTGAAATTTGCACCCGCATCAATCAAAAATGATAAATGCTGATCGGGCTTCGCAATATCTAAATGAGTGTAATGTAAAATCGCGCAGTTTTTGTTAAGGGCAACAATATTACCGTAAGGCATTTGGTTTTCAGTATGTTGCGTTGCCACAAGATACGCATGCTGAATTTCGTACTCAGAACCACCTGCAAAAAATGCGTCGCGTGCCGCTGTATGACCAAGAACCGCTAAACGGTTTGCTTCGCGTAAACAAACTAGCTCGTAATCTGTTTTATAAGCACGGTGGTAGTGAATGTAGTTTAAAACGCCTTCTGGGTTAATTGCGTTAAACCCTAACGCTTTCGCTACTTCAATATACTCACCAATATAAGCAAAACCTTCTTTATCATAAGGCAATAATTGCTCAACTTGCTCTGGAGATTTTAATAAACAAATATCAAAGTATTCAGCCCAGAAGTCACTTGGCTCATCAGGCACTTTATGCCAGAAATCCACAGGACGGTAGAAAATCAATTTTGGCTTATCAACGCCGTTTACCACTAACCAGCAATGAGGATTATCAATCACAGGTAGCCAAGCTTTAAACTGCGGATTTACTTTAAATGGGTAATCCATATCATCTAAGAATTGGCGTTTTGCTTGACCTGAGTGAATGATCAGACCATCAAGTCCTTCACGCGCTAAAACATCTTTGGTACGTGACTGTAAGGTTGCTATATGCGCTGCATAAGTTGTTGAAAGTTTATCCATTATTAATCCAGTTCAGTGTGTTCTAAAAACAAGTGTATCATCTTGGTCCACCATTCTTAAGGGGTGGACAAAAATCGAAAACACTTACTCTGTAAATTGATTAGCAATATATTTGCCAAAACTACCTTTTGATTTTCATTGAAATGAGTTCATCAAATAGGTTTTCTTTATTGCCTGAGCGCGTTGCATACACTTGACGATAAGCGTAAACATTTTTTACGTACTCACGTGTTTCACGATACGGTATTGCTTCAACCCATAGATCAAAGTCTACCGCTTCTTGAGGCAACCAGCGTTTCACTTTGTGATAGCCCGCGTTATACGAGGCTGTGGCAATCACTTCGTTACCTTTGCTTTTTTTCTTTAAATACTTGAGATACTGCGTGCCCAAACGAATATTAATATGAGGCTTTTTAAGTTGATTACGGCTGACGCTGCCTTTATTTACGTAGCGAGCGGTGCTTGGCAATAGCTGCATTAAACCAATTGCCCCCGCGCTTGAATGGGCATCTGAGGCAAATGAGCTTTCACGTCGTGAAATCGCATAAGCCCATGTTTTATCAACCTTACTACGGCTACTATATCGCTCAAACTGATCGCTGTAAGGCGTAGGAAAACGGTAATCAAGCATATTGTAAGCCTTTAGTTGGCTCATCACGCGAATAACACTATCATGCCACCCCATATCATTCGCTAAACTGGCTGCAGCGAGTTTTTCATCATCGGTAGAGCCTGCAATTAGCGAATTCCATTCACGGCGCGCTGAGTAAAAACGATCTAATTCATACAATGCTTTGGCACGTTTAAAGCCGGGGCTTTCACTAACAAGTTTTTGTGTTTGAGGGTCAACAACCACAGGTTGGTATTCAAGCGAAACCGCTAAATCTAACCGTGACGCCGCTAAAAAGCCGTAGTAGTCACGCTTTTTGGCTAGCTCTTTCCACAACTGATTAGCTCGCTGTGCGTCACCAATCTTATGATACGCATATGCCAACCAGTATCGATAACCGTTATTCAGTGTTTTACCTGTTGAATAAGCGATGATACCTTGCCAATCCTCTTCCCTTAGCATATTGCTCAGTTGCCATTGCATTAGCTTGCTATCGTGCCTTTTTGGTGCCACTTTATTTAAGTAAAACTTTGCTTCTTTATGTTTTCCCGACGCCAACGAAAGCGCAAAAATATAATACAGCGACTGTTTTTGTTGCTCGGTATAATCGAACATGTTTTCAAGCTTTTGCCATGCACGAATCGCTAAATCGCGGTCGCGCCACACCAAACGTTTAACGCCATAAAGTGCTATTTGGCCTTCTTTATCGGTACGCTTTTTGAAGCGATAAAGTCCGGCGGCGGCGGATGGATCTCGTCTTACTGTTTTATACAAGTCTGCCAAGTAACGCTCGTTCTTCGGTAGCAAACGACTCAGATAGGCTAACAAACTGGTATTGCCTTTCTCCGATACCTTGGTAATACGTTGCCACACCAGTTCTTGATTTAAATGCCCAGCTTTTTTCCATTTTGAAAAAAGCACATCACATTCTTTAGGCTGTGATTTAGCAACGCTCCAAAGCTCATCCACTTGGTTAAAAATGGCTTCTTTAGGTGCACCAAGTTGTAACTGATAGTTTAGGTAGGTGCATTGATACTCCGCTTTTCTGGTCGGACGATAAGCATCAATATAAAGTGCTTTTTTATTACTTTTCTTTAAATTGTCTAACCATGCGTAACGCACTTTCCACTCAAGTGGTGTGCCTTGATAGGTATCTAAAAATTTTTTAATTTCTTGCTGGTTAGCAAGCCATGGGGAATTAGCAAGATAAGTGGCCTCAGCATAAGGTGCTAGCGGATGTGACGACTGTTTTAACGCGCGATAAAAATCGCGTTTATCATTTTTCTTAGCGAGTTTTTCAAGTGCTAAGAAGTCTTTGTGCGCGGCTTTATCCGCACTTGCGTTCAACGCTGAAGAAGAAAGTACTAAGCTAACAAGCGCTGTTAAAATCACCGATTTTTTCACTGTTTTGCTCTCTTTACCACAGAAATAAAAGGCGCTGTGGTTATCTATTTAAATAAATTTAAAAATGCGCTGCATAATTCTAGCGTCTACGCTAACTGCAGTAATGCCATCTTAATCAATGCAAACCTAAACGTCAGCCTTTTAAGCTTAATCCCCTTATTGATACGACCACTGACAACACTTACGTTAATTTTTTTGTCCAGTTTTTAATCTTATGTAAAAAGCCAACTAAAATTTTAATTGCAATTTAATCGCAAAGAAGCGACACTGCGTAAAAACCAAACTCATCGTACCAGTTGCGGTACGAGAAATTAGGGAGCAATAATATGCTATTTCAAAGCGAATCTTTTCAGGTTGCTTTTGTTAAAGACAACATTGCTGAGTTTAAGTTCTGTGTTCCAGGCTCAGTAAATAAGCTTTCTCAGCAAACTCTTAGCGACTGTGGCGCTGCATTAAAAGAGCTAGCTGCTAACAAAGACATTAAAGGTATGATTTTCACCAGTGATAAAGATCACTTTATTGTTGGTGCTGACATTTTTGAATTTTTGCCTACCTTTAAAAAATCTGAAGAAGAACTAACTCAGTGGATTAAAAATGCCACTGACGTTTTCGATCTACTCGAAGATTTACCTTTCCCAACGATTTCAGCAATCAATGGCATGGCCCTTGGTGGTGGTTGTGAATGGGTACTTGCTACTGACTTCCGCGTTGCAAGTGAAGAATTAAAAATGGGCTTACCAGAAGTGAAACTAGGCATTATGCCAGGCTTTGGTGGTACTGTTCGTCTACCACGTATTATCGGTGCAGATAATGCCATGACGTGGATTACAACAGGTAAAGAACACCGTGCGAAGCAAGCACTTGCTGTGGGTGCAGTTGATGCCGTTGTGGCAAAAGATAAGCTCGTTGATTCAGCAATCAAAATGGTTGAACTTGCAGCAAACGGTAAACTAGATTGGCAAACAAAACGCCAAGCTAAATTAGACCCGCTAGCAATGAACCAAATGGAGCAAGGCATGAGCTTTGCAACAGCGCAAGGCATGGTATTTGGTAAAACAAAAGGCCATTACCCTTCTCCGCTGATGGCTGTAGCAACAATTAAAGCTGCTGCAAACCATGGCCGCTCTGAAGCAATGGCAATTGAGAATATGAACTTTGCTAAGCTGGCTAAAACCGATGAAGCAGCTGCGCAGGTGGGTATTTTCCTAGCAGACCAATTTATTAAGTCTAAAGCTCGCAAGCTTGCTAAAAACAGTTCAACTGATATCAAGCAAGCAGCGGTATTGGGTGCAGGTATTATGGGCGGTGGTATTGCATACCAGTCTGCTTATAAAGGCACACCAATCATTATGAAAGACATCAATCAAGCTGCACTTGATCTTGGTATGCAAGAAGCATCAAAACTGCTTGGCAATAAAGTTCAACGCGGTCATATGAAGCTTGAGCAAATGGTTGCAACTTTAGGCGCAATCAAACCGACGCTAAGCGATGACGATGTTAAAAAAGCCGACATCATTGTTGAAGCGGTTGTTGAAAACCCAAAGATTAAACAAGCAGTTCTTTCTCAACTAGAAAAAGACATGCCTGAAGGCACAGTGCTGACATCAAATACCTCAACAATTCGTATTGATGAATTAGCAAGTGCCCTTGAAAAGCCAGAAAATTTCTGTGGTATGCACTTCTTTAACCCTGTGCACCGTATGCCACTGGTTGAAATTATTCGCGGTGAAAAAACATCTGACGAAACCATTAATGCCGTTGTTGATTACGCATTAAAACTTGGTAAGTCACCAATTGTTGTAAATGACTGCCCTGGTTTCTTTGTTAACCGTGTGCTTTTCCCTTACTTTGCAGGCTTTAACCAATTAGTGGTTGAAGGTGCTGATTTTGCGAAAGCAGATAAAGTGATGGAAAACGTATTTGGCTGGCCTATGGGCCCTGCTTACCTGCTTGATGTTGTTGGTCTTGATACAGCAAATCACTGTACAGGTGTAATGGCAGACGGTTTCCCTGAACGTATGGCTGAACAAGAGAAAGATCCTGTTGCACTGCTTGTAAAAGAAGGTCGTTTTGGTCAAAAGAATGGTAAAGGTTTTTACCAATACGCACCTGACCGTAAAGGTAAGCCTAAGAAAGCAAAAGATGCAGATGCAATTGCGCTACTAAGCACTATTTGCGATGCACCTAAAGAGTTTAGCAAAGAAGAAGTCATCGACCGCTGTATGATCCCTATGCTGAACGAAGTACTTCTGTGTTTACAAGAAAACATTGTTGCTTCACCACAAGAAGCAGATATGGCGCTTATTTACGGCTTAGGCTTCCCTCCATTCAGAGGTGGTGCTTTCCGTTATTTAGACCAAATTGGGTTAGCTAACTTTGTAGCAAAAGCGGATCAATATGCACACTTAGGTGCAATTTACCAAGTTTCTGATATCACGCGTCAGTGGGCAGAAGAAGGTCGTCAATTTTATTCAGTAGAGGGTGCATAATATGAAAACACCAGTAATTGTTGATTGTATTCGTACTCCTATGGGTCGTTCTAAAAACGGTGTTTTTAGAAACGTACGTGCCGAAGATTTAAGTGCACAATTAATGAAAGGGTTAGTTGAACGTAACCCAGCTTTAAACCCTGCTGATATTGATGATATCTACTGGGGTTGTGTACAACAAACCCTAGAGCAAGGTTTCAATGTTGCACGTAATGCGCAGCTGTTAGCAGGTATTCCTCACAGCGTACCAGCCACTACGGTTAACCGTTTATGTGGTTCATCGATGCAAGCATTACATGATGCAGCACGTGCAATTATGACTGGCTGCGGTGATGTTTATCTAGTTGGTGGTGTTGAACACATGGGTCACGTACCAATGAACCATGGTGTGGATTTCCACCCGGGTTTATCAAAGTCAGTAGCACAGGCGGCAGGCATGATGGGTTTAACTGCTGAATACTTAGGTAAGCAGCATGGCATTTCTCGTCAGCAACAAGATGAGTTTGCAGCGCGTTCTCATGCTCGCGCTCACGCAGCAACCGTTGAAGGTCGTTTCAAAAATGAAATCTACCCAATCACTGGTCACGATGCTGATGGTGCAATGATCTTAGTTGAAGACGATGAGGTAATTCGTCCTGAAACAACTGTAGAAGGCCTATCACAGCTTCGTCCTGTGTTTGACCCAGCAAATGGTACTGTAACAGCTGGTACATCATCAGCACTTTCAGATGGTGCATCTGCAATGCTTATTATGAGCGAAGAAAAAGCTAACGAACTTGGCTTAACTATTCGTGCAAAAGTAAAAGCTATGGGTGTTGCTGGTTGCGATCCATCAATCATGGGTTATGGCCCTGTTCCTGCTTCTAAAAAGGCATTAAAAGCAGCTGGCTTAACTATTGATGATATTGATGTAGCAGAGCTTAATGAAGCATTTGCAGCACAAGCATTGCCGGTACTGAAAGACTTAGGTTTAACCGATGTGGTTGACGAAAAAGTTAACCTAAACGGTGGTGCAATTTCACTTGGTCACCCACTGGGTTGTTCAGGCACACGTATCAGCACAACGCTTATTAATCTTATGGAAGATAAAGACGCGAAATATGGTCTTGCAACTATGTGTATTGGTTTAGGCCAAGGCATCGCAACCATTTTTGAACGCCCGTAAGACTTAAACAAGAACCGATTTATTCTTGGTGATAAGGCGCTGTCTCGAAAGAGCAGCGCCTTTTTTATGCTCTACGGTTTACATCATGAGCTTAGCCACCTACAATTCCGCCTCTACTTTTTAACAGGGCTAAATTTTCCATGACTGACTTTTCAAATGCAGATCACACGCTTGATGCAATTGGCTTACGTTGCCCTGAACCTGTAATGATGGTGCGTGGTGCAATTCGAAAAATGCAGCACGGTGAAACTTTAGTAGTGATTGCGGATGACTCATCAACAACGCGCGACATTCCCAAATTTTGTCGTTTTATGGATCACACCTTGTTGGCACAGGAAGTGGAAAATGAACCATACAAATATTTAATAAAAAAAGGGCTTTAAATGCCCTTTTTTATTGCTCATCGGTTAGACAAGAACTTGGTTCTTTTGTTAAGTAACCTATTCGAAAATTTGGTTAATTGTTACCAGCGGCGTACTTTTGTTGCGGAAGTTTATTGATACTTCATACCAACCCGCCTCATAAGGCGTAAAACTAAAATAGTTATACACACTGTCGCAGTTTGCTTGTACTGGAATACCCACTTCTAAAAACTTATCTAAGTCTTCATTTTTAAAGCCACAGTTATACCCTTGCGTCCAATTAGCGTCAGCTACTTTAAACTCGTATGCTTTACCAATTGAGCCAAACTTAACTTTTGTGCTGTAAACATTGGCTGTCTGCTGTGTTAATTGATAAGCTTTTTGCGCTTCCCATAAAGTGAAGTCACCACGTAGATATAGTGTGGTATCAACATTACCCACATTGCTTGTTTGTTCTAATAGGCTATCGTCTGTGCTTGAGCAACCAACTAGTACTAAGCTAGCAAGTGCCATAATTGAAAGTGATGCTCTTTTCATTGTTGTTATCCGCGATTTTCTAAGCTTAATTACTATACTAAATATCGTATAATTTTATGCAAGCGGCTTTTGTACCTGTTGCGAATATTTCGGCTATAACTAAGCTAAATACTGAATAAGTGACTTTAAAATAAAAAAGCCGGTGATTAGACCGGCTTTTTCTGTGCCTTTTACTTACTTTTGTAACAGTGAAATATCCGCTACTTGTAAGAATAAACTTCTTAACTGACTCAGCATTGTTAAACGATTTAGTTTCACTGCTTCATCGTCAGCCATCACCATTACGTTATCAAAGAAGGTATCAACGACTTCACGTAAATCTGCAAGACTTGCCAAAATAGTTTGGTAATCATGTGCTACAAATGCCGGAGCTAGTTCCACTTGGTAGTGCGCAATTTTCTCTGCTAATTGCTTTTCAGCGTTTTCAGCTAATAGGCTCTCATTTACGGACTCTGTAAGTTCTGCTTTATTCTTAGCCAAGATATTCCCTACACGCTTATTAGCCGCTGCAAGCGCTTCTGCTGCGTCTAATTCACGGAAGTGAGATACCGCTTTAACGCGTTGGTCAAAGTCCGCAGGCTTAGTTGGGCGACGTGCCAATACTGCTTGAATAATGTCAACACTAAAGCCTTCGTCTTGATACCAGGCACGGAAACGACCAAGCATAAAATCAATTACATCAGATTCAACATTGTCATTGCTAAGCTTATCGCCAAATAGCGATTTTGCTTTTGCAATTAAATCTACTAAGTCTAGGTTATAGCCCTTTTCAACAATAATACGCAATATACCTAGTGATGCACGGCGTAGCGCAAATGGGTCAGAGCCTTTTGGCGCTTGACCAATACCGAAGATACCCACAATCGTATCGAGTTTATCAGCCATCGCAACTGCAGCTGATACACCTGTGCTTGGTAACTCGTCGCCTGCAAAACGCGGCATATATTGCTCGTAAAGTGCTTTCGCCACTTCTGCATCTTCGCCATCGTGCGTTGCATAGTGCATACCCATCACACCTTGCGTATCGGTAAATTCAAATACCATTGATGTCATAAGGTCACATTTTGCCAGTAAACCTGCACGTTTAGATTTTTCAACGTCTGCTTCAATTTGTTCAGCAATGTAACCAGCAAGCTCGGTAATGCGGTCAGTTTTATCTTTAATGGTACCAAGCTGTTTTTGGAAAATAGCCTGGTCTAATTCAGGTAAGCGATCAATTAACGGGCGTTTACGGTCGGTATTAAAGAAGAACTCAGCGTCCGCTAAACGAGGACGAACAACCTTTTCATTACCTTCAATTACGTAACGAGGCTCTTTTGATTCAATGTTTGAAACAAAGATAAAGTTAGGTAATAATTTTTTGTTTTCGTCGTAAACTGGGAAGTACTTCTGGTCACCTTTCATGGTGTACACAAGTGCTTCTGAAGGTACTTTTAAGAACTCTTCTTCAAACTTAGCCGTCAGTACCACAGGCCATTCAACCAGCGATGTTACCTCTTCAACTAAGTCATCTTCTAAGTCCGCAATACCACCTACAGCTTGCGCTGCTTTTTGTGCATCAGCAAGAATAATCGCTTTACGTGCTTCGTAATCGGCCATTACTTTACCGCGCTCTTCTAAAATCGCAGGGTATTGCTCTGCAGAATCAATAGTAAACTCTTGTTCACCCATAAAGCGGTGACCACGAATAGTACGCTCTGATGCAACACCTAAGATCTCACCGGCAACTAACTCACTACCCATTAGCATAGTAAGTGTTTTCACTGGACGAATAAATTGCGTCGTTTTGTTACCCCAACGCATTGGCTTAGCGATTGGTAATTTAGCTAGTGCTTGCGCTGCAAGGTCAACGATTATTTCGCTAGTCGCTTTACCTTTTACTTCTTGTTTGAATAAAAGCCATTCGCCTTTTTCTGTTTTTAAACGGTCAGCTTGCTCAACTGTAATACCATTACCGCGCGCCCAACCTTGTGCCGCTTTTGTGGCATTACCGTCTTCATCAAATGCAACTGAAATTGCCGGGCCACGTTTTTCAACCACTTTGTCAGATTGAGACTCAGCAAGTGCCGCTACTTTTAGCGCTAAACGACGCGGTGCAGCGAACCACTTTACGCCTTCATGACTTAACTCTGCAGCTTTTAACTCTGCTTCAAAATTTGATGCAAAGCTTTCCGCTAGCGTACGAAGCTGTGTTGGTGGTAATTCTTCAGTGCCTAATTCAATTAAAAATTCTTTCGCCATGATTACTTCTCCTCACCACTTTTTTTACACATTGGGAAACCTAACGCTTCACGCGATGCGTAATACGCTTCAGCAGTTGCTTTAGTAAGGTTGCGAATACGAAGAATATAGCGTTGACGTTCTGTCACTGAAATTGCTTTACGTGCATCTAATAAGTTAAATGCATGCGCCGCTTTCAAAATGCGCTCGTATGCCGGTAGTGGTAACGGTGTTTCTAGCGCTAATAATTCTTGTGATTCTTTTTCACATTGATCAAAGAAGCTAAATAAGAAATCAACGTCAGCATGTTCAAAATTATAAGTCGATTGTTCAACTTCATTTTGATGGAAAATATCACCGTAAGTAACCTTGCTACCGTCTGGCGCATGGTTCCAAACCAGGTCATATACTGAATCTACTTCTTGAATGTACATCGCTAAACGCTCAATGCCGTAAGTGATTTCACCTGTTACAGGCTTACACTCAAGGCCACCTACTTGCTGGAAATAAGTAAACTGAGTTACTTCCATACCGTTTAACCACACTTCCCAACCTAGACCCCACGCACCTAATGTTGGGTTTTCCCAGTTGTCTTCTACGAAGCGAACATCGTGAACTAATGGGTCAATACCCAATACTTCTAAAGAGCCAAGATAAAGCTCCTGAATGTTATCTGGCGACGGTTTTAACGCAACTTGGAACTGGTAGTAATGTTGTAGACGGTTCGGGTTTTCACCATAGCGACCATCCGTAGGACGACGTGACGGTTGAACGTATGCAGTAGACATTGGCTCTGGGCCAAGTGCACGCAAACATGTCATTGGGTGCGATGTACCCGCACCTACTTCCATATCGAGTGGCTGAACGATAGTACAGCCGTTTTGTGCCCAGTAATCCTGTAATGCTAGGATCATTCCCTGGAAGGTTTTGATATCGTATTTTTGCATTGGCTTTAGCTGATATTTTAATCTGAAAAATTACGCCACAGTATACCGCGGCAGCAAACAGGTTTTAAGCGATTTGTTGATTTACGGCCAATAAAAAAGGGCCATTTAGGCCCTTTTATGAAAAATATTCACTATATTCTAAACATCTAAGTTCACAACTTTAAGCGCGTTTTGTTCGATAAACTCACGACGCGGCTCAACTTGGTCACCCATTAACGTCGAGAATAATTGGTCAGCTGCAATTGCATCTTCAATAGTTACTTTCAACATACGGCGTACTTCAGGGTCCATCGTAGTTTCCCAAAGCTGATCTGGGTTCATCTCACCAAGACCTTTGTATCGTTGAATGTATAAACCACGTTTAGATTCAGCAATTAACCAATCAAGCGCTTCAACAAAGCTTGAAACCTGTAAGGTCTTTTCGCCACGTTGAATATAGCCACCCTCTTCAATTAGGTTGCCAATTTGCTCACCCGTTTTCGCAATTGCTAAATAATCACGAGACGTTAGGAATTCGTAATTCAATACATGTTCACGGTCTACACCGTGCTGACGAATTACAATATTTGGATAGAATAAGTTACGCTCTTCATCTTTCTTCACTTGTGCCGTGAATAAAGTTGCGTCGGTATCTTTTTCCGTTAAGTAAGCAACTAGATTATCCGTCCACTCACGCACGTGCGCTTCGTTCGCTAAATCTGCTTCATTAATTTTAGCTGAGTAAACCAATGAGTTAAGCACACTCAATGGATACTTACGTGTTAGGCGTGTGATAATTGATTCGGTCGCTTGATAATCTTTAACTAACGATTCTAACGCCGTATCTTTAATTGCAGGCGCATCTTCATTAACGTACAACGATGAGTTATCTAACGCTAATGTTGTTAGGTATTCAATTAACGCTGGATCATCTTTGATGTAACGCTCTTGCTTGCCTTTTTTCACTTTATAAAGTGGTGGCTGAGCAATATATACGTAACCACGCTCAACAATTTCAGGCATTTGACGATAGAAGAAGGTCAATAGTAACGTACGAATGTGCGAACCATCGACGTCGGCATCGGTCATGATAATAATGCTGTGATAACGCAGCTTTTCAGGGTTATATTCATCGCGGCCAATACCACAACCTAATGCTGTGATTAGCGTTGCAACTTCCTGAGAAGATAGCATCTTATCAAAACGCGCTTTTTCAACGTTCAGAATTTTACCTTTCAGCGGTAGAATCGCCTGATTCTTACGGTTACGACCTTGCTTAGCCGAGCCGCCCGCTGAGTCACCCTCCACTATATATAGTTCAGAAAGTGCTGGGTCTTTTTCTTGGCAGTCTGCTAATTTACCTGGTAAACCTGCTAGGTCCATTGCACCTTTGCGGCGTGTCATTTCACGCGCTTTACGTGCTGCTTCACGTGCACGTGCTGCATCAATAATCTTAGTAACTACAATTTTCGCATCTTGTGGGTTTTCTAATAAGTATTCACTTAATTTTTCACCCATAGCTTGTTCTACAGCCGATTTAACTTCACTTGATACAAGCTTGTCTTTCGTCTGAGATGAGAATTTTGGATCGGGTACTTTAACAGAAATAACCGCAGTTAAACCTTCACGGGCATCGTCACCTGATGCACTGCTTTTCTCTTTCTTATTAAAGCCTTCTTTTTCCATATACGTATTTAATGTACGCGTTAAGGCGCTTCTAAAGCCCGCTAAGTGCGTACCACCATCACGTTGTGGAATATTATTTGTGAAGCAGTAAATGCCTTCTTGGAAACCATCGTTCCACTGCATTGCTACTTCTACACTAATACCATCTTCTTCACGTGTTGAAGTGAAGTGGAAAACATTTTGGTTAACCGGTGTTTTATTGGTATTTAGGAATTCAACAAACGCTTGAATACCACCTTCATATTTAAAGTGGTCTTTCTTTTCATCACGCTCATCAGCAAGAATGATACTTACACCTGAGTTTAGGAATGAAAGTTCACGTAAACGTTTTGCAAGAATATCGTAATGGAAATTTACATCACTGAATGTTTCTGAGCTTGGCCAAAAACGGATTTCAGTACCATTTGTTTCAGATTCACCCACTACTGCTAATGGCGCAGCAGGTTCACCCATATTATAAATTTGCTCGTGAATTTTACCTTCACGGCGAATGGTTAGTTTTAGCTTTTCAGAAAGTGCATTTACTACTGAAACACCTACACCGTGTAAACCACCCGATACTTTATATGAGTTATCATCGAATTTACCACCAGCGTGAAGTACCGTCATAATAACTTCAGCTGCAGATACACCTTCTTCTTCGTGAATTTCTGTCGGAATACCACGACCATTATCGCGTACCGATACAGAACCATCAGAGTGGATAGTTACATAAACATCATCACAGAAGCCCGCTAATGCTTCATCAATTGAGTTATCAACGACTTCAAACACCATATGATGAAGACCCGTTCCATCATCCGTGTCACCTATGTACATCCCAGGACGCTTTCTTACTGCATCCAGTCCTTTTAGTACTTTAATACTCGACGAATCGTAATTTTCAGACATGGTTTCTTCCAATTAACTTGTTATTAGTTTGCCATGTTTCACGTGGAACACTTTCATATTTTTATTTAGAGGTTCCACCACAGCTGAAATACTGTCGTAATCAATAGCGCTTATAAACAGCTGTGAATTTGAATGAGCGAGTAACTCACTTACAGCTTGTTTTGTTTCACTGCTTAATTCAGACGGTAAATCATCAATTAAAAAAAGTGATTGTTTATCTGTTTCACTTTCAATCAGGCTATTTTGACAAATTTTTAGCGCATACATTAAAAGCTTCAACTGCCCTCGCGACAAAAAATTATCAACTGCGATACCGTCAATTAAAAAGTTGATATCGGCTTTATGAGGGCCTTTACTGGTGTAACCCAGTTTTGTGTCTCTTTCGAAGTTTTTACTCAGTTGATCAGCTAAATCATCTTCAGCCTTCCAACCTGGAGAAAAATCAAAAGTAAGACTTTTAAATAATTCAATCTGACTAGCTATCTTATCAAAAAACAGGTTAGATAACCTAGTTATATATGTGGTTCTAAGTGTATTTATCTTTGTCGCGATTGTTACAAATTCTTTATCCCAGAACTGAATTTGTTGCTCAAATCCATGCGGTTTTTGCTTTAACAGCGCATTGCGTTGTTTCAATAATTTATTAAAACGATACCAATGATAATAAAACTCTTGTTCCACGTGGAACAATCCTAAATCTAAAAAGCGGCGGCGTTCTTTTGGTCCACCAAAAAACAGTTCAAAACTCTCGGGTGTGATGACTTGCACAGGAAGCACTTCTGCAAGCTGTGCCATGCGTTCACAGCGCTTTCCATGCACTTTTGCCAGCGTATCACCGGAGCGTTCTTTTTGCAGTCCTACAGGGATTTGTAGGCTGTTAAATTGCTTTTTGCCATGTAGTACCATGGCATTTTTTTGATGTTGAATTACAGCTTTAAATTTAGAAGTGCGGAAGGATTTACCGTGAGACAGAAAATAAATGGCTTCAAGTAAACTACTTTTGCCACTGCCATTCTCTCCAATAATCACATTAACTTCTGGAGAGGGTTCAAAGCTTAGCGCTTCAATATTACGAAAATTTGAAACATTAAAGGTAACTAAGCTCATTTAATTATACTTACTCCAATCACTATAAACGCATCGGCATTACAACGTACATGGCACCTTCGTCGCCCTGTCCTTCAATTAATGCACTGCTGTTTGAATCAAGTAAGGTAAATAAAACGTCGTCAGTTTTAATGGTATTTAAAACTTCTAATAAGTAAGACACATTAAAACCAATTTCTAAATCAGGGCCTTGGTACATTACTTCTACGGTTTCTTCCGCCTGTTCTTGCTCTGGGTTATTGGCAGAAATCGTTAACTCGCCTGAAGTAAGGTTCAACCTTACACCGCGGAATTTTTCGTTTGAAAGAATCGATACTCGGGCAAATGCGCTGCGTAACCACTCGCGATTAGCCACAATTTGTTTGTCACCACCACGCGGTAATACGCGACGATAATCAGGGAAACGACCATCGACTAATTTAGATGTAAAGATAAATGCTTGGTCGATAATACGAACATGATTAGCGCCTAACTGAATTTCAACAACTTCATCGTCAGCAATCAATAAGCGCATAATTTCTTGTACGCCTTTACGTGGAATAATTACCTGACGCTGAGTATTAAGTGATGCTTCTAATGGTTTTTGCGCTAATGCTAGACGGTGGCCATCGGTTGCAACCGTTTTAACTACATCGTTTTCGATTTCCAGTGACATACCATTCAGATAATATCTAACATCTTGATTTGCCATAGAAAAACTTGTACTTTCAAGTAATTTTCTAAGTTCTAAACGCGTTAGGTTAAGGATTACTTCGCTGTCCCAGTTTTCTAAATTAGGGAAGTCTTCCGCCGCTAATGTCGCCAGTGAAAAACGACTTTTGCCAGACGTAAGTAAAACTTGCGCATCTTGAATAGTTAGCGTGATATCAGAACCATCAGGCAAGCTCTTACAAATATCCAATAGCTTTTTAGCCGGTAATGTAAGCTTACAGTCTGCTACTGGCTCAGCTAATACCACACTTGCTACAAGTTCTATTTCAAGATCGGTACCTGTGAAATAAAGTACACTTTCTTTTACCTCTAACAACACATTAGATAGAATCGGTAACGTATGTTTGCGCTCAATTGCTCCTGAAACCTGCATTAAAGGTTGTAAAAATTGCTCGCGCGAAATAGTAATTTTCATGCTGTACTCGTCCTAAGATGACAAAGTTCTAATCAAGTTTTGATAATCTTCTTTTACTTCGTGAGACTCTTCACGAAGTGACTTCACTTTTCTACATGCATGTAGCACGGTTGTATGATCTCGTCCGCCAAACGCATCGCCGATTTCAGGCAAACTGTGATTGGTTAATTCTTTTGATAATGCCATTGCGACTTGGCGTGGTCTTGCAACTGAGCGACTGCGACGTTTTGATAATAAGTCAGAAACGCGAATACGGTAGTACTCTGCTACTGTTCTTTGAATATTATCAATTGTTACCAGTTTATCTTGTAACGCGAGTAAATCACGCAGCGCTTCTTTTACAAAGTCGATAGTAATTGGCCTACCGGTAAAGTTAGCATTGGCAATTACGCGGTTTAACGCCCCTTCTAGTTCACGTACGTTAGAACGTAAACGCTTGGCAATAAAGAATGCTACTTCTTCAGGTAATTTAATTTGGCTTTGCTGCGCCTTCTTCATCAAGATGGCAACGCGCGTTTCAAGCTCTGGTGGCTCAATCGCAATGGTTAAACCCCAGCCAAATCGCGATTTAAGGCGATCCTCTACCCCTTCAATTTCTTTTGGATAGCGGTCTGAGGTTAAAATAATTTGTTGGTTACCTTCTAATAATGCATTAAAGGTATGAAAGAACTCTTCTTGTGAACGTTCTTTATTAGCAAAAAACTGAATATCATCGATAAGTAATGCATCAACGCTACGGTAGTAGCGTTTAAATTCTTCAATCGCATTATTTTGCAGCGCTTTTACCATATCTTGTACAAAACGTTCAGAATGCATATAAACAATTTTTGCATTCTCTTTTTTGTCTAAGATGCCATTACCCACAGCATGTAATAAGTGGGTTTTACCTAAACCTGTGCCGCCATATATAAAAACAGGGTTAAAGGCCGAACCAGGGTTATCAGCAACCTGCGTTGCCGCAGCTTTTGCTAGTTGGTTCGATTTACCTTCAACAAAGCTATCAAAGGTATAGTTTTCTTTGATATTTGATTTAGGCATGTTTTTAGGTGCAGGCTCAACAGGCGCTTTGTTTTCTTTTTTAACGGGCGCTTCAACTGCTGCTTTCTCTTGCGCTGGTGTTTGTGGTGCAGCGGGCTTGCTAATATTAACCGTACTGCCAACTTCAAAACGCAACTCCGGCGCTTCGTCACCACAAATCTCAATTAATAACTCGTTAATACGATTTAGGTACTTTTCACGCACCCAATCAAGTACAAACCGGTTAGGCGCATAAATAGTGAGGGTATCTTCAGTGCTTTCTGCCTGTAGCGGACGCACCCACATACTAAATTGTTGTGATGGCAGTTCATCTTGTAAAACGTAAAGACAGCTTTGCCAAACCGACAAATACACGGCAACCCCCAATAATATTCCCGCTCACCAAAATAGAGCAGAAATTAAGCATCAAATCCAAGTTAAGACTGCCATTATGAAGCTAGTTTATCCACAACATCAACATTGATTTTTATATTTTTTATGATCTGACACAGGTAAATATATAACTTCTTATTTTTAAATGTTTTTTAGTTAAAAAATAATGTGGATAAATTATTAATAAAAAGCTTGATCAAAATGATTAAAGTAGATCTATAAAAGTTTTCCAAAGAAAAGTCGCAATTTTTACACTATCATTGTGGAAAACTTTATTTTAAAATTGATCCTCGCTGGATCAACAGAGAAATACAGTACGATCTCGCCTTATATAAAGGTAAATGTAACTACCTTGTTAAGATTAGAACGGCTTTTATTCAATGCCTATAATTAACGCGACTATTGTGTGTTTTTTATTGACTTTGTGTGTGCTTCTCTATAACATCTCGCGCTCGCAATGGCACCTGTGCCAGGATCGCGACCTGCATAGGATGTTTTAATTTTTAACCGATCGGATGGAATATAGTTATGAAAAGAACTTTTCAACCTAGCGTTCTTAAGCGTAAACGTACTCACGGTTTCCGTGCACGTATGGCGACTAAAAATGGTCGTAAAGTTTTAGCACGTCGTCGTGCTAAGGGCCGTAAGGTTCTTTCTGCTTAATATAGTGGAAGACTTTCGCTTTGGTAGGGAGTTACGTCTGTTAACTCCCTCACACTACTCCCGCATCTTCAATGAGCCTGCACGCGCAGCAAATCAACACTTTACTCTTTTAGCAAAACGAAATGATCTAGACCATCCACGTCTTGGTTTAACTATAGCTAAAAAACGCGTTAAAAAAGCGGTACAACGTAATCGCATTAAACGTCTTGCCCGTGAAAATTTTCGCTTAAACCGCCATCAACTCGACAATATTGATATTGTTTTAATGGTTAAAACTGGCGTTGATGAATTATCTAACGAAGAGTTACATAAGCAATTAACTAAGCTTTGGCGCAAAATTAATGAGCGTTGCCAACCAGGCTATAAGCCAAAACCACGCCCTAATCACTGGCAAAAAAACAAAAACGCAAAAAAACCGAATAACAAAGCCTAATAAACCTGTTGTTGCATAGCAAAACTAGGCAAATTTAGGTAAAGTTAGCTCACCTTTTAATCAGGCACTTTTTCATTAAATGCACTTTTTATTTGCTCTGCCGAGTAATCTGATGATCTTAATTATTAAGGTGTATCAAAAACTACTCAGTCCACTACTTGGCCAAAACTGTCGTTTTACCCCGACATGCTCAAGTTATGCGATAGATGCAATAAAAATACATGGATTTGTAAAAGGGAGTTGGTTCGCAGCTAAACGCATTATAAAATGTCACCCTTTGCATCCAGGTGGGGATGATCCCGTGCCTGATAAACAAAATTCACTTAAACAACACCGCGAGAAATAAGAGCTGTTATGGAATCACAACGCACGTTTTTATTTATCGGTTTTCTTTTGGTAAGTTTTCTTTTATTCCAACAATGGAATATGGATAACAACCCGCAAGTAAATACCGAGACAAGTGCTACAACGCAAACATCTACAAACCAGTCTGCCAACAATGACTTTGTTCCACAGTCATCAACTGGCGACTTACCTGTAGCGAACGTCGCAAACTCACGTCAAATTATTGATGTAACAACCGATGTATTTTCTGTAAAACTTGATACCTTTGGTGGCGATATCATCGAAACCAAGCTATTAAACTTCAAAGAAAAAATCGATAGCGAAAACCCATTTATGTTGCTTGGCGTGTTAGACGGCAATCAATATTTCTCACAAAGTGGCTTAATTGGTTTACACGGACCAGATGCATCATCTGACGGTCGTCCAACATACCAAGCAGCACAAACAAGTTACCAGTTAAAAGGTGATGAGCTACGTGTTCCACTTACATTTGTTAAAGACGGTGTTAGCTATACCAAAACATATATTTTCACAGCGGGTCGTTACGATGTTGCCGTTGAATATCAAATTGCTAACAACACTGCTGAAACAAAGCAAGTGCAGTTATTTACGCAAATTAAGCGTTCGATCACCGAAAAAGGTGGCATGATTGACCAAACATATTTAGGTACAGCTTACGGTACAGCAGAAGAGCCTTACGAAAAGTACAGCTTTGATGACATTAAAGAGCGCGACCTAAATATTAACACTACAGCGGGTTATATCAGCTTTATCCAGCACTACTTTGTAAGTGCATGGGTGCCAAACCAAGAGCAACAAAACAACATCTACACTAAGGCTCGTAGCGATAATTCAGTTATTATCGGTTTAAAAGGTCCACTAGAAAACGTTGCAGCAAATAGCACACATACAATTAGCTCTACTTATTATATGGGTCCTAAAGATTCTGCTACGCTTGAAGCGTTACAAACAGACTTAGACCTAACCGTAGACTACGGCTGGCTATGGTTTATTTCACAGCCTCTACACTCATTACTAATGTGGTTATATGGCTTAATTGGTAGCCTAGGTTTAGCAATCATCGCGATTACTGTTATCGTGAAAATGGTGCTTTACCCACTTACTAAAGCGCAGTACACCTCTATGGCTAAAATGCGTAACCTTCAGCCAAAAATTATGGCGCTGAAAGATCGTTACGGCGATGACCGTCAGAAGATGGGTCAAGCAATGATGGAAATGTACCGCAAAGAGAAAGTTAACCCTATGGGTGGCTGTTTCCCACTATTGCTACAAATGCCAATCTTCCTAGGTTTATTCTATGTATTCATGGAATCGGTAGAAATTCGTCACACTGAATTCTTATACCTAAATGACTTAGCCGCGATGGACCCATACTTCATCTTACCAATTCTATTTGGTGCAAGTATGTTCCTAATGCAAAAGCTACAGCCAATGACGGTTACTGATCCAATGCAGCAGAAAATGATGACTTGGATGCCTGTAATGTTCTCAGTATTCTTTATCTGGTTCCCATCAGGTCTTGTAATGTACTGGTTAGTATCTAACTTAATTTCAATTGCTCAGATGCTATACATCTACAAAGGCATGGAAAAGAAAGGTATTTCGGTTAAATCATAAACCGAACTAAATAAATGAAAGGCGGCACAGTGTGTCGCCTTTTTTATGCACGCCAGTTACAATATAAGTAACTAAAGCTATCAACTCATCTCTATGTTTAATCAAGATACCATCGTTGCACAAGCAACGGCGCCCGGCAAAGGCGGCGTTGGCATTATTCGAGTTTCAGGCAAACTGTCACAACAGGTTGCTGAAAAAATATTAGGCAAATGCCCAAAGCCACGTTATGCCGACTACCTATCGTTTAATACCTTACAGGGTGAACAACTCGACCAAGGTATAGCACTGTACTTTAAAGGCCCTAACTCTTTTACTGGTGAAGACGTACTTGAGCTTCAAGGCCATGGTGGCCCAGTAATTATTGATATGCTGCTGCGCGAAATCACGCAAATTGACGGTGTGCGTTTAGCTAAGCCAGGTGAATTCAGTGAGCGCGCATTCTTAAACGACAAAATGGATTTAACCCAAGCTGAGGCGATTGCAGATTTAATTAATGCCAATTCAGAGCAGGCAGCCAAAAGCGCTCTACACTCGCTGCAGGGGCAATTTTCAAAACATATCGACACGCTGGTGGAACAAGTTATTCACCTGCGCATGTATGTTGAAGCTGCCATTGATTTCCCTGATGAAGAAATCGACTTTTTATCAGATGGTAAAGTCGCCAACGACCTTAACGCGATAATCGAACAACTCGACAACGTAACCGCACAAGCCAAACAAGGCGCGATTATGCGTGAAGGTATGCGCGTAGTAATTGCTGGTCGCCCTAATGCAGGTAAATCGAGTTTACTTAATGCCCTTGCTGGTCGTGAAGCTGCCATTGTTACAGATATTGCTGGTACCACACGTGACGTTTTACGCGAACACATCGATATTGACGGTATGCCGCTGCATATTATCGACACCGCAGGTCTGCGTGAAAGTCCAGATGTAGTTGAGCAAATTGGTATTGAGCGCGCTTGGCAAGAAATTAATCAAGCCGATCGCGTATTGTTTATGGTTGATAGCACCGAAACAAACGAAACCGATCCTGCAAAAATTTGGCCTGAATTTGCTGAGAAATTACCACAAGGTATGGGTATCAGTGTTATTCGCAACAAAGCTGATTTATCGGGCGAAAGTATTCAAATTGATGATTCTCTAGAATCACCAGTACTGAGCGTTAGCGCTAACAGTGGTGAAGGTGTGGAACTTGTTAAGTCTCATTTAAAACAAATCATGGGTTTCCAAGGCGCTACCGAAGGCAGCTTTATGGCACGCCGCCGTCACCTTGATGCTTTGGAAAGTGCAGCGTACCACCTATCAACAGGCAAAGATCAGTTAGAAATGCACATTGCAGGTGAAATATTGGCAGAAGAGCTGCGTTTAACCCAACAATATCTCAACGAGATCACCGGTGAATTCTCCTCTGATGATTTGCTTGGCAAAATCTTCAGCTCGTTCTGTATCGGTAAATGATAAATTAGGTTTTAGTATTTAGAATTAAGGTTTTAGATGCTGAGATTTTCTCAGCATCTATTCTTCCAAAAGTAATAAAAAACCATGCTTGATATTCAATTAAACAGCTTTGTTCGCCGTATTGATAAAGCTAACGAATTAAAAGCACAAATCAAATCATCTGGCGCCAAGCTAAGTCGCAAAGGTCGCTCACGAAACTGGCGGTTACAAGGCACTTGGCCGCAATTTCAAATCATCATCCAACAAGCACAATCATTCGAAGAACCCAGCTAGCAATGGGTGATTGATCAGTTACACAACTATAAGCCTAAACTGGATATTACAGATTTAGTGATGCTCATCAGAAACAATCCCACTATCACACAGCAACAACTGATCAGCCAAACCAATAGCACGCTGGTGGAAGCAAGAAAAGCTTTTGATGTAGTAGAATGGGGAGAGTGAACTTAAGCGTTCAAACCTTAGCGATTGCGCAAACCTGAAAGTATATTTGTCGCGCTGGCGACACCAGCCAAAGGGGAGCTAACGCCGGTCCCCCTTTGGAATCCCTCGGCGCCCCAACATCAAACTGATCTTCAAACGTTATTTAAATATGAACATAAACGCCATAAAGCGGCATCCATGCCTAAGCATGGCTTACTCGACCCGCTAAGCTCCCTGTCTCGCATTATTCATTTAAATCCCATTTTCAGGTTTGATATAAGGGGAAAAGCTTCTAAACACCTTATTTCAATGACGGTAAAGTGCCAATAACTGTCATTCGTAACGCCTTGCTCTGCGGGAGGAGCCAAGCGACGATCCGTAGCAGCAACTTGTTACGAGTTTACTCTGCTTGTGCCAAGACAATTGATATGTGATCACTCTCGTAATCCTCAAAATTTACTAACCAAGCTGTTTTAGGACTAGCAGCATCTAAAGCCTCTAGGCCATTAGACGAGTCACTATACTCCAAGCCGACAGCAGCATGATGCCATAAAAGGTCTTTAAAATACTGGCTGTAGCCTTTAATCGTTTCAGTTGCCTGATTATAGCGATTTCGCTGCTTGTTAATGTGAGACTCGTACTCTTCACCAAATGGTTTTGGTATGTGCATGAAAGAACCGCACTTCTTAAATATTTTGATTAGCTTTGTGTGGGTTGCATTAACATCGGCCCTTTCAAAATGGTGCTCATTACCATTTGTCTGACGTTCGCCTAGCGGAATAGGCATGAAGTGAGGACTAATATCTTTTAGCTTGCTTAAAATTACTCTTGAATTCCAATCATCTTCATAGCTTCCAGAATCATCATCACTTGTCATTCCCTCAAGCTTCCTGAAATCTCTGTAACGTTCTTGATCACATAGTATCGAAGAGAAGCATATTTGCTCTACGATTTTTCTAATTTGCAAGAAGCAAAACTCAGTATCCAATGACGAAAGGTACTTATCAGAGCCTTCCAATTTAGAATCGACAGCTCGGATTCTAACTTTAATTTCAAGCATCATTGATTGATAAATTTGATGTGGCTCGACAGCCATGCTCGACTTCCCTTTACTCGTAACGCTTGCCATAAACGGCACAAAATAGCTGGCTAAAATTAGCGACGTAGGAGCACAAGCCAGCTGTTTTGTGTCCACGGTTTTATGGCCTTGTTAGCTCTTGATACGTGACAAGCCTTCTTTCTGCTTAGCGAAATTCAGTAATATTAAATCAAATAATTCAGGAACTTTTGTAATTTCTTGAAGGCAGAATTTATAGCATTTTTTATTAAACCCAATAAAATCTTGGTGATACTCTTTACTAGTTGGACGAGCACTAATAAAAAACTCAAAAAGAAAACCCGTAAAGCAAAAACATATAGCTTGACCAATTTGGTTATTATTAAGACTATAATCAGTTCTTACGAATGGACTTACTATAAAATCTCTTAGATCTTTTTCACTAAAACCATTTTCAGTACTATCTATCAAGCGAAAGCCTCTTACTAAAAATGTGCCTTTTGAGAGCTCAGTTTTCGTATTAAGCCCACTTCTGATACTTTGCTGTATTTTTGGAGGAAGATTAACACTACTAAAACTTGGGTGTGATGACTCACTCATTCTCCAAAGTATTGATGCTAAAAAGTCTCTGAACTTTCTAGTGTTGAAGTCTGATAGGGTAATGCCTGATTCATCATGGCTTTTTAAAGCCTTTTTCCCCGAAAGTACAAGCATACCGTAACTTTCGTAATGTTGATTAAGCTTTCGTTCACACCCTTCGCATAACTGCGTTGTAGCCCAGCTATCCTGTGAATGCTTAATTTCTTCATTCTCAACTGAGGACAACTCTATAGCTTTGCCATTGTTGGATCTAAAAATTTTCTTAAAAAATGAATCTGGAATTGCGTGCGATTTGCATAAATTGCTATGTTTAAGGCATAGCTTACATTTCTCAAGCATAACGTCCTTTGTTTAATTAAAAGAGCTAACAGTTTATTAAGAGGCAAGTTGCCTCTTTTTCTACCGCAACATCGCCTGTTTTCATTCTAAAGCATTTTATAACACTAATAATTAGTTGTTACTAGTCAGATAGTTATTTGGAAATTAACATTTTATAGGTTGCAGAAAGCAGGCAAGTTGCCTGTTTATAAAATTAAGGGGGAAATAATCATTAAGAAATGGAATGTATTATTTTTTTACTGATAACAGTGGCAAACTTTATATGCCAGTTAATTAATTTATTCAATGACCGTTTTTCGCTCGATGCTGTCATTTACCCGCTTTAATCAAGCCCGAACAGCAGATTTGAATTGATAATGTGAGACTGGAAGCGGAGCGAGTCGAGCAAGCCATGCTGAGATAGGGACATCGATTCATGGTGTTTATCTTTAAATTCAAATCTGAGGTGAGGATCAGTTTGATAGTGCGGTCGCCTTTCTTTTGGTTACTTTATCTTTGGCGAAGCACTAATTTGTCTGGAACAAATTAGAATGCCGCAGGCAGTCTTTAGATGAAAAGAGGGACCTTGTAATAAAGAAAAGCAACATGGAGCCCATGGATGGGCTTTATGAACTACAGGGAGGTAAATTAGAAGATAATTACCAGTAGTTAAGGCGTTTACAATGTTTTAAAACCTACCCCTCTACACACCAAACTTTGCAATAAAGAACCTACTTCCTATAAATTCTTTACTTGAAAACTGCCCTGTCCGAGCTTTTTTAGCAGCATTGCAAGGCGATCTAAACGCCATGATCGTAGCTCATCTACCCTCGCTTGGCGGATTGTATAGCCCTTTCCGGTTTGCGTATTAATCGCAAATAAGTGATACTTATTTGCCTCCAGGTTCGATTCTTGCGCTATAAAATCTGTCATAGAGCCTGTTTCTACAAGTCTTACAAACTCACCTTCTTTGATCCGATAAAAATCAATCACTACATATTACCAATATAGATATTACATATTGCCATTTTGTCACAATGCGATCGAAAAAACAGATCGAACTTCGAATGGCCATGCTAAAAGATCGACAGTTTTTAGAATATTTGGATCTTAAAACCAATTAGTTAGATCTAATAAAAAAGCCGATCTAGATCTGCATTGAATAGATCTATCCACAACGAGCTTAAACTTGATGTTTTAATCAATGCTAAATGAATTTATATAGTCTTTGCTAAGGAGTAATAAAGAGGTTAGCAACGAGTTTTACACAGATTGATCGCAAATTTATTAAAACATTCTAAAGAATAAAAAACACGTAATAACAACAACCTAAACAAAATTCGTTGATTAAACAAACAAACTATTTCTATCCACTGTGAATAAGATCTTTTAACTAAGCTATTTATACCTTAAGATCGAGAAAAATACCTGATCAACTCATCATGAAAAATCTAAGCATTATTGTTGGTAGCCAAATGGGTTCGGCGGAATATGTCGCAGAACAGATCCAAGAGGCGTTAGTAGAACATGACATTCATGCGACTGTGCACGAGCATCCTGTACTTTCGGAGATCAAAGATAATGCTTGGTTAATATGCACTTCAACCCATGGTGCAGGTGAGTTACCAGATAACATTCAAAGCTTTGCGTCTGATTTAGCTGAAGTAGCACAACTTACACATCTAACATATGCGGTAATCGGTTTAGGCGATTCTAGCTACGATCAATTTAATCAGGCAGCGAAAGAGCTAGATCAACACCTAGCTAGTAAAGGCGCTGTAAAGCTTGTTGATCGCTTAGAAGTTGACGCCCAATCGGAAGAATTACCTGAAGATATTGCACTGGCTTGGCTTCCACAGTTGTTAGCCAAGTTATAATCACAGCACTAGGCTATTGATCATATGAAAAGGTTATTCACAATTTTTAATGTATTTAGATCGAAATGTGGATAACCCTTGATCTAACCTTGTATTTATAGATGATTATGCATTGGATAGAATTTTCACTTGATCGAGATGTTGATAACTAGGCAAGTTGATCAGTGCTTTTAAAGTACTTGATCCGATCATATCAACATCAATTGATCTGACTTAACTTACTGAAAGTAAAGTTGTAGTTAGAGTTATCAACAGAAACAGGGCTACTATATAATAAAAATAACAAGATCTTTCTAAAGATCATTTATTTTATATTAGATCAGCTCTTTAGATCGTGTTCATTATTTAATCGTTTCACTTCTTAGAATTTCTAGGTAGAATATGCATCCTTTCAAAATCTAACTCGGATATTACGCAGGATCCTTTACATGCTATTTCATGAACAATTTGACGTTATTGTTGTTGGTGGTGGACATGCTGGTACAGAAGCAGCACTCGCTTCTTCACGCATGGGAATGAAAACATTACTGTTGACTCATAATATTGATACCTTAGGTCAAATGTCATGTAATCCTGCGATCGGTGGGATCGGTAAAGGCCATTTGGTTAAAGAAATCGATGCACTTGGTGGCGCTATGGCACAAGCGATCGATAAAGGTGGCATTCAATTTAGAACGCTTAATTCTTCTAAAGGCCCAGCGGTACGTGCTACACGAGCACAAGCTGATAGAAAGCTTTACAAAGAAGCAATTCAGCAAACCTTGCAAAACCAAGAAAACCTCACCATTTTCCAACAATCGTGCGATGATCTTATTGTTGATGGCGATACCGTAAAAGGTGTTGTGACACAAATGGGGCTTAAATTTGAAGCGCCAAGCGTGGTATTAACTGTTGGCACTTTCTTAGGTGGTACAATTCACATTGGTATGGAAAACTTTAGCGGTGGTCGTGCTGGTGATCCACCTTCTATTGCCCTTGCTAAACGCTTACGTGAATTACCATTCCGTGTTGATCGTTTAAAAACAGGTACGCCGCCACGTATTGATGCACGTACTGTTGATTTTTCGGTAATGCAGCCTCAACCAGGTGATACGCCAACACCTGTATTCTCATTTATGGGCAAACAATCGGATCACCCAACGCAGATCCCGTGCTATATCACTTACACTAATGAAAAAACGCATGACGTTATTCGCAATAACCTTGATCGTTCACCAATGTATGCTGGTGTAATTGAAGGCATTGGCCCACGTTATTGTCCATCGATTGAAGATAAGATCATGCGTTTTGCAGACAAAGACAAGCACCAGATCTTTGTTGAGCCGGAAGGCCTTACTACACACGAATTATATCCAAATGGTATTTCGACAAGTTTACCGTTTGATGTGCAAATGCAGATCGTAAGATCGATTAAAGGCTTTGAAAATGCCCATATTTGCCGTCCTGGTTATGCAATTGAATATGATTTCTTCGATCCTCGTGATTTAAAGCAATCTTTAGAAACTAAGTTTATCAATGGCTTATTCTTTGCGGGCCAAATTAACGGTACTACCGGTTATGAAGAAGCCGGCGCGCAGGGCTTAATTGCAGGTATGAATGCTGCGTTACAAGTACAAGGTAAAGATGCTTGGACACCACGCCGTGATGAAGCATACACAGGTGTATTGATTGATGACTTAGCAACGCTTGGTACAAAAGAACCGTACCGCATGTTTACAAGCCGTGCTGAATACCGTTTATTATTGCGCGAAGACAATGCCGATCTACGCTTAACAGCAAAGGGCCGTGAACTTGGTTTAGTTGATGATGCACGCTGGCAGGCATTCAATGAAAAGATCGAAGTGATGGAGCTTGAGTCTCAGCGCTTAAAAGATACGTGGATCCATAAAGATCACCCGGCACTTGAAAATGTTAATGCCTTACTGAAGATGCCATTAACGCGCGAAGCAAGTCTTGCTGATCTGGTCAAGCGCCCTGAAGTGAGTTACAACGATCTGGTTGCGATTGACGGCTTAGCACCTGAAACTAATAATGCACAAGCGCATGAGCAAGTTGAGATTCAAATTAAGTACGCAGGTTATATTGCACGTCAGCAAGACGAAATCGATAAGCAATTACGCCATGAGAATACCTTATTGCCAGCTGACTTTGATTACAGCAAGGTATCGGGTTTATCAAATGAGGTTGTTGCCAAGTTAACTGATGTACGTCCAACTACTATCGGCCAAGCATCACGAATTTCAGGTATAACACCTGCTGCAATTTCGCTATTATTAGTGTACTTAAAAAAACAAGGTTTATTACGCAAATCAGCTTAGTGCTGATTTGCTGCTTTCTGGGTTCATTACGTGATTCGCAATAAATTAGATGCCTTATTGGCACAAACATCCATTTCATTATCTGAAACGCAAAAACAGCAACTGGTTAGTTATGTTGAAATGCTTGATAAGTGGAATAAAGCTTACAACTTAACATCTGTTCGTGATCCACAAGAAATGGTGGTTAAACACATTCTTGATTCACTGGTTGTTGCACCGCATTTAGACGGCAATCACTATATTGATGTTGGTACGGGCCCTGGCTTACCAGGTGTGGTATTAGCAATTGCTCATCCTGATAAACAATTTGTGTTATTAGATAGCCTTGGCAAACGCATTCGTTTTTTAAATCAAGTTAAGCTAAATTTAAAGCTTAAAAATATTACTCCGGTGCAATCTCGCGTTGAAGAATATCAACCAGAACAACCATTTGATGGCGTTTTAAGTCGTGCCTTTGCATCTTTGCAAGATATGGTAGACTGGTGTCAGCACTTAGTGGATCACTCTGGTCGTTTTATTGCGCTAAAAGGGCAATTTCCTGAACAAGAAATTGACCAATTACCGGCCTCGATTGAATACCAAGATAAAGTAGTATTAACAGTGCCTGAGCTGGATGCCGAAAGGCATTTAATAATTCTAAAAAAGAACTAATTTGTTAGGGGACACCGTGGCTAGAATCATTGCAATTGCAAACCAAAAAGGTGGGGTTGGCAAAACCACCACTGCGGTAAATTTAGCAGCGTCAATGGCTGCTACTAAGCGTAAAGTGCTGTTAATCGACCTCGATCCACAAGGTAATGCGACTATGGGTAGCGGCGTCGACAAATACGATGAAATTGCCACTACTTACGATCTGCTTGTTGAAGAAAAACCTTTCGATGACGTTGTTATTAAAGAAACTTCTGGTGAATATCACTTAATTGCAGCAAATGGCGACGTAACTGCTGCTGAAGTGAAGCTTATGGAAATGTACGCGCGAGAAATTCGCTTGCGCAACGCGCTTGAAAAAATAGCCGACCAGTACGAGTTTATCTTTATTGACTGCCCTCCTTCGCTAAATATGTTAACGGTAAATGCAATGGCCGCAGCAGACTCGGTACTTGTGCCGATGCAATGCGAGTATTTTGCATTAGAAGGTTTAACTGCGCTGATGGATACCATCACGCAGCTTGCTAAATTAGTAAATCCAAAATTAGAAATTGAAGGCATCTTGCGAACCATGTACGATCCGCGTAATCGTCTAGCAAATGACGTGTCTGACCAATTAAAACAACATTTTGGTGAAAAAGTATACCGCACGGTAATCCCTCGCAATGTACGCTTAGCTGAAGCGCCAAGTTTTGGTGCGCCTGCAATGTACTATGATCGCGCATCAAGTGGTGCTAAAGCATATCTTGCATTAGCTGGAGAAATGCTGCGTCGTAAAGAGAAAAAAAGTCAGGCCGTTGCTTAATTTCTGAGGAATATGAATGTCTCCTAAAAAACGTGGTTTAGGGCGCGGCTTGGATGCCCTGTTAACATCTGCAAAACCAAAAGCGCAAGATGTTCAAGAACAATCAGTCGCGCAAACTGACGGTATTAATGAATCTGCAAAAGCGACGCCGCCAAGTGAGCTACAAAAACTCCCGATTGAATTCTTACATCCAGGAAAATATCAGCCGCGTAAAGACATGTCAGAAGAGGCACTTGAAGAACTGGCCTCTTCAATCCGCGCACAAGGGGTGATTCAGCCAATTGTGGTGCGTCCAATTGCACATAATAGCTACGAAATTATTGCCGGTGAACGTCGCTGGCGTGCGGCGCAACTTGCTAAGCTAGAGGTTGTTCCTTGTTTAATCAAAGAAGTGCCTGACGAAGCGGCTGTTGCCATTGCATTAATTGAAAATATTCAACGCGAAGACTTAAATGCAATGGAAGAAGCAGTTGCACTTGACCGTTTATTGAACGAATTTGAGCTGACACATCAACAAGTTGCTGATGCTGTTGGTAAATCACGTACAACCGTCACTAATTTACTGCGTTTAAATAATCTCAATGAAGATGTTAAACGTTTACTCGAGCACGGCGACATTGAAATGGGTCATGCCCGCTGTTTATTAGCACTTGATGGTGAAGACCAGTCGGCCACAGCGCGTATCGTAGTAGCAAAAGCGCTTACCGTGCGTGAAACGGAAAAACTAGTGCGTTCAGTGCTTGAACCTAAGCCTGAAGCGCAACCAAAAGAAAAAGATCCAGATGTATTGCAGTTAGAACAGCAGCTTGCTCAAAACTTAGGGGCTAAAGTTGAAATTGACTACAATCAGAAAGGCAAAGGTAAACTAGTTATTTCGTATACCTCTCTTGATGAACTTGACGGTATTTTAGAGAAAATCAATTAACGTTATATTAATTTTCGATATACATTTCATTAATATTAACTAATAGTCTAAAAATACCTTAAATTTTGCATAAAAATCACGGTTTAAAGCCTGTTTATGCACCTTCCAAAAGCCTATAAATAAACGGCTTTCAAGTTGCAAATCTGGCAAAAATAAGTATAATTTTGCCAGTTTTTTGTACCCTGTTTCATTGTGCATCGTGAAGGTTGATTATTTTTGTGGCAAATTCTTTAGCAAAACCTTTACGAACCAAAGCACTGAAGTTTATTTATTTGCAGGGCGTAGTAGCACTTGTGAGTGCGTTAGTAGTTTGGCTTGGTTGGGGAGTGTTAGCGGGTAAATCGGCGTTAATTGGCGGATTTGTCGCGTTGCTTCCCAATTTTGTATATACCCTTTATGCGTTTCGCTTTGCAGGGGCCAGACAAGTACAACAAGTATATTCCTCGATTAAACGAGGAGCTGGATTAAAGTATTTATTAACCATTTTGCTATTCGCACTGGTACTTAAGTCGTCAACAGTGGTGTTGTTACCATTTTTCTCGGTTTATGTGTTGGTGATGATTGTGAGCTGGTTTGCACCGATTTTTTTTCATTAACTTTTGGGATAAAACATGGCTGAAGAAGTAACTCTATCGAGTCACATTCAGCACCACTTAACAAATGCTAAGATGTGTTCGACCGATGCTGGTCTTGCCTTCAACAAAGCATGTGCTGACAGTGGTTTCTGGACGTGGCATATCGATACCCTTGCTTGGTCTATCGGATTAGGGATCTTATTTTTATGGATCTTCCGTAGTGCAGCAAATAAAGCAACTACCGGTGTACCGGGTAAGTTTCAATGTTTCATTGAGATGATTGTTGAGTTTGTTGGCGATAACGTACGTGATACTTACCATGGTAAGAGCGCGTTAATTGCTCCGCTTGCACTGACCATCTTTGTTTGGGTTTTCTTAATGAACCTAATGGACTTAATTCCTGTTGACTTCTTACCTGCGTTTGCTGGCTTTGTTGGCGAATCAGCGTTTGGTGTGGATTCACACGATGTCTACATGAAAATAGTACCAACCACAGATATTAATATGACTGCTGCATTAGCATTAGGCGTATTCTTCCTGATGATTGGCTACTCAATTAAAATTAAAGGCATCAAAGGTTTCATCGCTGAACTTACGCTTCACCCATTCAGCACTAAGAACAAAATCGGTATGTTGTTCTTAATCCCTTGTAACCTACTTTTAGAAACAATCGCACTAGTTGCTAAGCCTTTCTCGCTAGCACTGCGTTTGTTCGGTAACTTGTATGCAGGTGAGCTTATCTTCATCCTAATCGGTGCAGTTGGCTTAATGCAGTTACCATTACACTTTATTTGGGCAGTATTCCATATCTTAGTAATCGTTCTTCAAGCATTCGTATTTATGATGCTTACGATCGTTTACCTAAGCATGGCAAGCTCAGACAATCACTAATTTTTTTAACTTTAACTTTAATTTACATTTAAAATTTTGGAGAAATAAATGGAAGCTTTAGAACTAGTTACAGGCTTAAAATTCATCGCTGTTGCTCTACTTATCGGTTTCGGTGCAATCGGTACTGCTATCGGTTTCGGTAACATGGGTGGTAAATTCCTAGAAGCATGTGCTCGTCAGCCTGAACTTGCGCCTTCACTACAAGTTAAAATGTTCATCCTAGCTGGTCTTATCGATGCGGTAGCAATGATCGGTGTAGGTATCGCAATGGTATTGTTGTTCGTACTTTAATTTTATTAATCGTTGAACAGCAAACTATTTAAGGAGGAGCGGTCGTGAACTTAACTGCCACTCTAATTGGTGAATTAATTGCGTTTACGGTTTTCGTACTTTTCTGTATGAAATATGTATGGCCACCGCTAAACGGCGCAATTGAAGCTCGCCAGAAAAAAATTGAAGAAGGTTTAGCTGCTACAGACAGAGCTGAAAAAGACTTAGAGCTTGCTCAGCAGAAAGCAGCTGACCAGCTTAAAGAAGCGAAAGCGCAAGCAGCTGACATTATTGAACAAGCTAAAAAGCGTGCGACACAAATCGTTGATGACGAGACATCTCGTGGTCAAGAGGAGCGTCAAGCTATCATTGCTCAAGGTCACTCAGAAGTAGAAGCTGAGCGTAACCGTGCTAAAGAAGAACTACGTAAACAAGTTGCTACTCTAGCAGTTGTTGGCGCAGAGAAAATTTTAGAGCGCGAGATCAATGAAGCGGCACATAGCGACATCGTTGAAAAACTTGTTGCGCAGCTTTAATAGGAGGGTATGAGCATGTCTGAATTGACTACCATCGCTCGCCCATACGCGAAAGCGGCTTTTGACCTAGCGGTTGAAAAAGGTGCTGTAGAAAGTTGGAATGAAATGTTGTTCTTCGCTGGCGCATTAGCTAGCGATGAGCAGGTTAAAGCCCTACTTTCAAGCATCCCATCTGCAAAAGAGCAAGCTGATGTTATCATCAAGCTTGGTGCTGAGCAGATCAACGAACTGGGTCAGAATCTTATCAAGCTAATGGCCGAAAATGAGCGTTTAGCCGCTATTCCTGCTGTTGCTAAGTTATATGCTGAGTTTAAATCAGAATATGACAAAGAAATCGACGTTGACGTGGTTTCTGCTACTGAGCTTTCTGCAGAGCAGCAAGCTACTCTTAGCGCAGCATTGGAAAAACGCTTCGCACGCAAAGTTAAGCTGAATTGTAGTGTTGATGCTAACACTATGGGCGGTCTAGTGATTAAAGCTGGCGATACTGTGATTGATGGAACAGTACGCGGCAAGCTAAATCGTCTTTCAACAACACTACAATCGTAATTGGGAAGAAGAGCATGCAACTTAATTCCACTGAAATTTCAGAACTAATCAAAAAACGTATTGAGCAGTTCGAAGTTGTAAGTGAAGCACGTAACGAAGGTACGATTGTATCTGTTACTGACGGTATCATCCGCATTCACGGTCTAGCTGACTGTATGCAAGGTGAGATGATCGAGCTTCCAGGCAACCGTTATGCTATCGCACTAAACCTTGAGCGCGACTCAGTAGGTGCAGTAGTAATGGGTCCATACGCAGACCTTAAAGAAGGCGTAAAAGTACAAGCAACAGGTCGTATCCTTGAAGTACCAGTTGGCCCTAAACTACTTGGTCGTGTTGTTAACACACTAGGTGAGCCAATTGATGGTAAAGGCGCTGTTGAAGCTGCAGGTTTCGAACCTGTAGAAAAGATTGCACCAGGTGTAATCGAGCGTCAATCAGTAGACGAGCCAGTACAAACTGGTTATAAGTCTATCGATGCGATGATTCCAGTAGGTCGTGGTCAGCGTGAGCTAGTAATCGGTGACCGTCAGACTGGTAAAACTGCACTAGCAATCGATGCTATCATCAACCAAAAAGACACAGGCGTTAAGTGTGTGTACGTAGCGGTTGGTCAAAAAGCGTCTACTATTGCTAACGTAGTACGTAAGTTAGAAGAGCACGGTGCACTTGAAAACACAATCGTTGTTGTTGCATCTGCTTCTGAATCAGCTGCGCTACAATTCCTAGCGCCATTTGCTGGTTGTACTATGGGTGAATACTTCCGTGACCGCGGTGAAGATGCATTAATCGTATATGATGACCTGTCTAAGCAAGCTGTTGCTTACCGTCAGATCTCACTACTACTTAAGCGTCCACCAGGCCGTGAAGCATACCCAGGTGACGTATTCTACCTTCACTCACGTCTTCTAGAGCGTGCATCACGTGTAAACGCTGATTACGTTGAGAAGTACACTAACGGTGAAGTGAAAGGTAAGACAGGTTCATTAACTGCACTTCCAATCATTGAGACTCAAGGTGGTGACGTATCTGCGTTCGTACCTACAAACGTTATCTCAATCACGGATGGTCAGATCTTCCTAGAAACTGACCTATTCAACGCAGGTATCCGTCCAGCTGTTAACGCTGGTATCTCGGTATCGCGTGTTGGTGGTGCAGCACAAACTAAGATCGTTAAGAAACTAGGTGGTGGTATCCGTCTAGCGCTAGCACAGTATCGTGAACTAGCAGCGTTCTCACAGTTTGCGTCAGACCTTGACGATGCAACTCGTGCTCAATTAGAGCATGGTGAGCGTGTTACTGAGCTAATGAAGCAAAAGCAGTACGCTCCAATGTCTGTTGCTGAAATGTCTCTGTCATTATTCGCTGCTGAAAAAGGTTATCTAAAAGACATCGAAATCAACAAAGTACTTGATTTCGAAGCTGCGTTAATCTCTTTCGCTAACAGTGAATATTCAGCGCTTATGACTGAAATCAACGAAACGGGTAACTACAACGCCGAGATCGAAGCTCAACTTAAAGAGCTTTTAGAGAAGTGTAAATCTACACAAACTTGGTAAGTTATTGAATGGTGACTTCGGTCACCACTGATTCGGAGATAAGTCATGGCCGGCGGAAAAGAGATAAAATCACAGATCGGGAGTATTAAAAATACTCAGAAGATCACCAGCGCAATGGAGATGGTTGCCGCTTCTAAAATGAAGAAGGCACAAGATCGCGTGGCATCAAGCCGCCCATACGCTGAAAATATACGCAAAGTGATCGGTCGTGTTGCTCAGGCTAACTTAGACTTTAAACACCCGTTTTTAGAAGAACGTGATGTAAAGAAAGTTGGTTACATTATTGTTTCTACTGACCGCGGTCTATGTGGCGGCTTAAACTCAAACGAGTTTAAGAAAGTTGCACTAGACGTTAAAGCGTGGAAAGAAAAAGGCGTTGACGCTGAATTTGCTGCCCTAGGTAGCAAAGCAGCAGGCTTTTTCCAGCGTTTTGGTGGTGAGCTATTAGCAAGCAGAGCAGGGCTTGGTGATGCTCCTTCAATTCAGGACGTAATTGGTCCTGTAAAAGTTATGCTAGACGCATACTCTGAAGGAAAAATTGACCGCTTGTTTGTTGTTTACAACAACTTTGTAAACACCATGAAGCAAGAGCCAGTGATCGATCAGTTATTACCTTTGCCTAAAGCTGACGAAGAAGTTTCTAGCCACTCTTGGGATTACTTATATGAGCCAAACCCAGAGGCAATTTTAGAAACTCTTATTAAACGCTTTATCGAGTCTCAGGTATATCAGAGTGTTGTTGAAAACGCTGCATCTGAACAAGCTGCACGTATGGTTGCGATGAAAGCCGCAACAGACAACGCAGGTGACTTAATTGATGAGTTACAACTGGTATACAACAAAGCACGACAAGCCGCGATTACACAAGAAATTAGTGAAATCGTGTCAGGTTCAGCAGCCGTTTAACGGTTGGCAAAGTTAACGAGAGGAATAGACATGAGTTTAGGTAAGGTCGTCCAAATTATCGGCGCCGTTGTGGACATCGAGTTTCCACAAGACAACGTGCCAGCCGTATATGACGCACTAAAAGTAACAAGCGGTGAGCTTGCTGGTTTGACTTTAGAAGTTCAACAGCAGCTTGGCGGCGGTGTGGTACGTGGTATCGCACTAGGTACTACTGACGGTTTACGTCGTGGTACTGAAGTAGACACAACTGGCGAGCCTATCAAGGTTCCAGTTGGTACAGCGACACTAGGTCGTATCATGAACGTACTTGGTGACCCAATTGATGAAGCGGGTCCAATCGGTGAAGAAGAGCGTTACTCTATCCACCGTGAAGCACCAAGCTACGAAGATCAGAGCAGCTCAGTTGAACTTTTAGAGACTGGTATCAAGGTAATCGACCTTGTATGTCCATTCGCTAAAGGTGGTAAAGTTGGTCTTTTCGGTGGTGCGGGTGTTGGTAAAACAGTAAACATGATGGAACTTATCCGTAACATCGCAATCGAGCACAGCGGTTACTCAGTATTCGCAGGTGTTGGTGAGCGTACACGTGAGGGTAATGACTTCTACCATGAAATGAACGAATCAAACGTACTTGATAAAGTATCGCTTGTTTACGGTCAGATGAACGAGCCACCGGGTAACCGTTTACGTGTTGCTCTTACAGGTCTTACAATGGCTGAGAAGTTCCGTGACGAAGGTCGTGACGTACTTTTCTTCGTTGATAACATCTACCGTTACACACTAGCGGGTACAGAAGTATCAGCACTTCTAGGTCGTATGCCATCAGCGGTAGGTTACCAGCCTACACTAGCTGAAGAAATGGGTGTACTTCAGGAGCGTATCGCATCAACTAAGACTGGTTCAATCACGTCTATCCAAGCAGTATATGTACCTGCGGATGACTTAACGGATCCATCTCCAGCGACTACGTTCGCTCACTTAGATGCGACAGTTGTACTTTCTCGTGATATCGCGTCACTAGGTATTTACCCAGCGATCGATCCACTTGATTCATCATCTCGTCAGCTTGACCCATTAGTAATTGGTCAAGAGCACTATGACGTTGCACGTGGTGTTCAAACAGTTCTTCAGCGTTATAAAGAACTTAAAGACATCATCGCAATCCTAGGTATGGACGAGCTATCTGATGAAGATAAGCAAGTTGTATCACGTGCTCGTAAGATCCAGCGTTTCCTATCTCAGCCATTCTTCGTAGCTGAGGTATTCACAGGTGCACCTGGTAAATACGTATCACTGAAAGATACTCTTGAGGGCTTCAAAGGCATCTTAGGTGGTGACTATGACGATCTTCCAGAGCAAGCGTTCTACATGGTTGGTTCAATCGACGAAGCGATCGAAAAAGCCAAAGACATGTAATTAGGGGGCTGTTATGGCAATGACTATACATCTTGACGTAGTAAGCGCAGAAGAGACAATTTTCTCTGGTCGCGTTGAATCACTTCAAGTAACTGGTAGTGAAGGTGAGCTAGGTATTTTACACGGCCACGCACCACTACTAACACCCCTAAAGCCTGGTATGGTTAACTTTGTTAAGCAGCACGGCGAAGAAGAAATGATTTACATCGCAGGTGGTACGTTAGAAGTACAACCTGGCACTGTAACTGTTCTTGCTGATGTTGCAACACGTGCAGAAGACTTAGATGAAGCAACTGCGTTAGAAGCGAAGCGTCAAGCTGAAGAGCATATGGCGAACGCATCTGCTGCAGACTTCAACTATGCTGAAGCGGCAATTGAGCTTTCAAAAGCGATTGCGCAGATCAAAGTACTTCAGTCTCGTAAGAAGTAATCAAACCTCACATGGTTTAGTAAAAAACCCGCCAATTGGCGGGTTTTTTGTTTTCGATTATTTAAACTTTTGTGAACGAATTTTTGAGAGATAAAAAGAACCCGTTCGTCAGTAGGCTGGATTTCTGTCTTTGCTTATTTACTATTTAAACTTTGAAATGGAAGTTTCAGAGGGTTAAGAAAACCCACATCTGGGATGGGGGTTTATATTCTTTTTAGCTATTGAGTGATCGGTATTTCCATCAGATGTACTTCATCGTGACCGTTAATATGAGTCGCCGTAAGTGACAAGGAAATTGGTGTCCCAGAGTGAGGGGTAATAAATGATACTTGGTTTGTATCTGCACCAATTAATTCTATGTCGTGTTCAGAACTCACCTGCCATTGGTAATGGCTGATATAGCTTAACCTGCCAAACATCTCAGGAGTAATCGTTACATTTTGCCCTACAGTGGCGATTACATCATTAGGCAGAGCTAGATATACATAGTCATTAAAATCTTTTTCAAAGGTATCACTGACAGAAGCACCTTTTTCATCTGTAACAGTTAATTCAAATGCTAAGTTATACACGTCTTCCGAGGTAGACATTGGGTAATCGAAACTAAGTGTTGCAGCGCTTGTGTTAGTAAGCGTTACTTTGTCGCTCTCGCTAAGTAGTCGCCATTGATACGTTAAGGCATCTCCATCAGGATCGGAAACATTAGGATTAATTGTTGTTGGCAATGTTTCGTTGAACTCATCGCCCCAATTAAATTGCGTAGTAACAGTCCAATTACCAATTTCTGGTTCGGAATTTGATTCATTATCACTGCCACATGCGGTGATCAGTGTTAGCAGTGATATTGCGAGAAGGGTCTTTTTTATATGCATTATTATTCCATTAATAAATTTCATTTCTTTGGGCTAAACAGTTTATATTTCAGTCAGCTAGAATTCAATATAATAATTTTAATACGATAACTGCTTTTATTATTGGTTGAAATGCATTAAATGTATCATGTTAATTTTAGATGAAAGAGGATATTCATGGACTTAAATTTATCATTAGTTGAGCAACGCATTATTGGCTGCTTACTGGAAAAACAACAAACCACACCAGATCAGTACCCTCTTTCGCTCAATGGGCTCACTAACGCATGCAATCAAAAGTCTAATCGAGATCCTGTATTAGATTTATCAGAGTCAGAAGTACAAGATGGTTTAGATTCGCTTATAACAAAGCGCTTAGTGACTGTTGATGAAGGGCTTTCAGGTCGTGTAAATAAATATGCGCATCGTTTTTGTAATACAGAATTTGGTTCAATAAAGGTATCCGATCAGCAAAAGGCCATTATTTGCCTAATGCTTGTCCGTGGCGCACAAACACCCGGTGAACTGAGAACACGTTCAAATCGATTAGCAGACTTTAGCAATGTGACTGAAGTGGAAAGTGCTTTAAATGATTTAGTAGAGCAGGATTATGTTGTGAAACTAGAGCGTGAGCCTGGCAAGCGTGAATCGCGCTTTATGCATTTATTCGGTGATGTGGATATATCAGAACTTAAAGCGATGAATTCGAATGCGCAACCGGCTGTTGCAACTAGCCATCAAAGTGATGAAGTGGCACAATTAAGATTAGAAGTTGCTGAATTACGCAGCGAACTTGCAGAAATTAAATCACATCTAGGTTTATAACACAGGAGATAACCAGTGCGCGCTGAAATCATGGCTGAAATGAAGGTATTGCCTTCAATCGATCCTCAAGCAGAAATTACCCGTCGAGTCGCTTTTATTAAAGGTAAGCTGGTGGAATCTGGTACGCGTAGTCTAGTGCTAGGTATCTCTGGCGGTGTTGATTCGTCTACTTGTGGTAAGCTTTGTCAATTAGCCGTTGATGAGCTTAATAACGAGCAAGCTACAGATAAATATCAGTTTATTGCAATGCGCTTACCTTACGGTGTGCAAGCCGACGAAGATGAAGCGCAATTGGCAGTGGATTTTATTCAACCATCAAAGCGCGTCACTGTAAATATTAAGCCTGCAACCGATGGTATGCATTCAGAAGCTCTAGCAGCGCTTGAAGCAGCAGCAATTGAGCCACCAGCACAAAGTGCTATCGATTTTACCAAAGGTAATGTAAAGGCGCGTCAGCGCATGATAGCGCAATATGAAATTGCAGGATTAACGCAAGGCTTAGTGGTTGGTACGGATCACAGCGCTGAGAACATTACTGGCTTTTATACTAAGTTTGGCGATGGTGCCTGTGACTTAGCGCCATTGTTTGGTCTTTCTAAGCGTCAAGTTCGATTGCTCGCTAAAACCTTAGGTGCGCCAGAATTACTGGTAACCAAAACGCCAACTGCTGATTTAGAGTGTGATCGCCCTGGCCTTGCTGATGAAGATGCACTCGGTGTGAGCTATGATCAAATTGATGATTTCTTAGAAGGTAAAGACGTATCAAAAGAAGTTGAAGAAAAGCTGATTGCAATTTATTTACGTACCCAGCATAAGCGCCAGCCGATCCCTACGGTCTATGATTAATACTTAACAACGTTATGATATAAAAACCGAGGTTAATCCTCGGTTTTTTGTTGTATATGATTTCTATTTATTGCGTGTAATTCCCAGTGCTAGCTGCATTACTACCTTAACAGGCACTCGGTTAGTATTTTGGTCACTTGGCTTATAAGTCATTTTTGGCATGTCTGTTAGTTGTTGCTGTGTCATCCAATTACTTGGTGTAGTTGAAATCAGCTCTTTTGTAACTTCGTTACCGTTTGAATCGATGACTAGCTTATATGTCATCATTCCAGGTTGATCCGGCATCCAAGAGGGGCGCTTACCATGGAATTTTTTTGGTTTTTGCGGTTGAAATACCCAGTATTTCTTTACTTCAGTTTGCTCTACTTGTATAGGAGCTTGTGTGAAGTAAGGCTCACTTACTTTTTCAGTTGAGTTACATGCACCTAGTATCAGTGTAAGTGAAACTAAAATCGCTTTTTTCATAAATCATATCCTTTGATAATAAGTCCAGCTAGTACAATACAATAAAAAAGCCGAACAATAAATGTTCGGCTTTCAACGTTTTAGTTAAAATAGCTTAGCGATATTAATTACGCTTTTAATGCTTTCTCAATTAGCATATCAATATAGGCTTTTTGTGCTTTCGCAGCATCTGAAGCGCCCCAAGATAGGCTTGCACCTTGAATATCTTGTAGTTGCTTAAATGCAGCTGCTTTTGCCAAGTTATCGTGCTTTGACGGTTTGTTGATACCCGCAATCTTAATTAACGACTGCACATATTCAGTTTGTACGTTGTGGCTTACTGATGACGCTGACTTTGCATCAACAAAAACGGCAGCGGTTAAGTCATTTAAGAAGCTATTCACATCGTATTCGTTACCGTATTTTGTGGTATCCGAAATACGCGTCATTACATTTGGATGTAATAGCTGAGCTAATACATTCTTTTGCATGCGAAGTACCATAGCGTGGTACTTAGGATCTTCGTTTTTACCATAATGACTAAAGCCGCGACGCTGGTGTTGCATCTTGTTAAGCAGAGGTTCCATTGCTGATAACGTATCTGGTGCAAATACGAGATCAGTTAGTACGTTCATCGCCTCTTTTTGTTTAGCAAGTGGCACCGGCGTGTAAGGTTGTGTATTGCTACCAACATTGTCACGCTCAACATAAACACCGCCAATGTAACGTGATACAACGCCTGCTTGAGCGCGGTATTGACCAAATAGCATATTTGCTTTGATCAGCAGCTCTTGATATGACTCACCGTCATTTAGCGCTGTTTGCTCAAGTTTACCGAATGTTTGGTTTACTAATTCCATACGATCTTTGGCATATGCCACTGCGTTTGATGACATATCGCCAATCATTACGCGTGGGTCGATATGTCGACCTGGTGCGCGCATATCATCGGCATCATTACCAAATGCTAAACCGTGTTCGCTAGAGCGTTTTAAAATTGATTCTAAACGCGCTGCTTCTGCCGCAGCATCAGTTAAACCTTGTGAGTAACCATACTCAATTGCCCAATCATCGTAAGGGCCTGGCTTATCTTGGAAGTAATCGCCTTGGGTCATGCCTTTTGGTGCAATGTTAGCTGGCGTATAGTCCATTACTGAACCGGTTAAAATACCTTGCGTTTTAGCTTTGTCATGAACTTCTTTTTCGTTCCACAAAATAGACGCTTTCATATTGTGGTTAAGACCAAGCGTATGGCCAACTTCGTGAAGAATAAGCATTTTTAAGCCTTGCTCTAAAATTTCTTTCTTCTCGATATCGGTTGTTGCTAGTGAGTTAGCTAACATCATGCCTTGTTGTAATTCATGACCTTGGCTGCAATGCAGCCCTTCTTGACTTGCTATCTCATGGTTGTGAGCGCTTGATGATGCCGCTTGGCTGTATAAGCTGTCCATCATCCAACGGTTTTTCATAAACACGTATTCAAGCATGATGTCAGAACCTAAAATTTGGCCTGTTAGTGGGTTTGCAAGTGATGGGCCGTAACCGCCAAATGGAGGACGTGGTGAAGAAGTCCAACGTAATACGTTGTAGTTAATGTCGCCTGCGTCCCACTCTGCATCGTCCGGCTGTACTTTTACTTCAATGGCGTTTTTAAAACCCGCTTTTTCAAATGCTAAGTTCCATGCTAATACGCCCTCTTTTACCGTTTCGCGCCACTCAACAGGTGTGGTATTTTCAATCCACCAAGTAATCGGCTTAACAGGCTCAGAAATTGCGGCATTAGGGTCTTTCTTAACGAGATTCCAACGGTTAATGTAATCTTGATATGGCGCCCAGTCGCTAGTCGTCATATCATCAAATTGCTGACCAAAGTAGCCAACGCGTGAATCATCTTTACGCGGTTGGTAATCGTTTTGTGGCAACTCAATAAATGAGTGCTGCACTTTTACCGATACAGTTCGTGGGTCGGTTACCGATTTTGTACCACGCACGCTTGGGTTGGCATTTTTAAATACATAATCAACAACGACATCTAAGTTGTTTGTGTAATTACGGTTACTAAGAATACGCGATTTTTTGTCGTCTAGCTTACCTGGGTTAAAACGCTTTTTAGCGTTTTTATCACCAGCGCGTTTCCAAGGAGATACCTTATGCAGTGCTTCACTCTTGAACAGTTTATCTACTTTAAGTGCAAACTTACCGTCTTCTTCTTTTTCAATTTTTAAGCTAGCTAATACAGCTTCACTGATATTTGCATCGCTTGCTTTGGCAATTGCATTATTAGGATCAAACTTATAGCGTGGTGTTTTGCTTATAATATCAATGCGATCAAAGTGGCGGCGGAACTCAATTAATTTGGTTTCGCGGTAAGAGCCACGTACGTGGCCTGCATCAATTACACCGTCAACCGTATGTGCAAAGTAAACGTAAGGTTTGTTTAAGTTTACCTCACTAATCACCATCATGGTTTCGCCGGTTTTCTTATCTTGATAAAGATTAAATAACCCTTCAGAAGCGGTTTTTTTCTCAAGCATTTCTGCGAGTGTTTTATCTTTCTTTTCGTCTTTTTTCTTGTCGTCTTTTGCCATTGCTGCGCCACTGGTGGCGAAGCTTAGTGCTACAGCAAGTGTAAGTAGCTTTAATTTCATTGTGTTTCCCTTGGGACCTTTAAAGTGAAATTTTTTGTTTTTATCAATAAATGAGTCTACCCAAAGCAAAAATGGATTTAAAACGTAAAAAGTAACTTAATGTTAACGATGCTTAATTTTGCTAAACTGCGGCTATTACTAACGCTAATATTTTGGGTTTTCTGCTCACTCCATGACAACTTTACGTTTAGACCGTACAGCTAGTGCACCAATTGCGACTAAAACAGCAAAAACACTTCGTTCACACAATCAAGAACGCATAGACAACTACTACTGGATGCGCGATGACGCACGCTCTGACCAAGCCGTGCTTGATCACTTAACTGCTGAAAATAACTATTGCGATGCAGTGTTAAAACCAAGTGAAACACTGCAAACCGAATTGTTTGAAGAGCTTAAAGGCCGCATTGAAAAAGATGACAGCACCGTACCAGTAAAAGACGGCAAGTATTGGTATCACAGTGAAGTTACTGGCGACGAAGAATATGCGCGTCATTACCGAGCCACCAGCGCGACTGGCGATAATAAAACCCTATTATTAGATGTTAATATGCTTGCTAGTGAACATGAGTTTTACGACTTAGGTGAAATTGGCATTAGCCCAAATGATGAATTACTAGCCTATTCAGAAGATACCGATAGCCGCCGCATTTACACTGTACGTTTTAAGTATATTGATTCAAATACCTATTTAGACGATGTACTTGAAAATACTGAAGGCCAAATTATTTGGGCCAATGATAATAAAACAGTATTTTATGTAAGGAAGGACTTACAAACCCTGCTCGGCTATCAAGTTTACCGTCATGTGCTGGGTACATCACAAAATGATGATGTGCTGGTTTATGAAGAAGACGATCACAGTTTTTACATGGGGCTTGGCAAAAGCCGTGACGATAGCCTACTGATGATAGACCTTGCAGCTACCGAAACTACCGATTGCTTAGTGCTTGATGCTAACAATCCACTTGGCGAGTTTAAACGCTTAATTCCTCGTGAAGAAAACCATATTTACGATATTGATAAGTTGGGCGACGAATACGTTATTTATTCCAACTGGCAGGCGAAGAACTTTTGTATTTTTACTGCTACCGCGCAAACTATTCAAGACAAATCACTGTGGCAATCGTTTGTAGCGCACCGTACTAATGTTCTGGTGGAAGGTGTTGAATTATTCACTCAGTTTAAAGTCGTGACAGAGCGCGAATTGGGCCAAATTCGTTTTGTTATCTACCCAAATAATGGGGAGCACTTTGCCCTTGCCTTTGACGACCCATGCTTTTTTGCCGGTATTGGTGATAACCCAGAGCCAGATACCGACACTGCGCGTATTTTCTATTCAAGTTTAACCACCCCAAGTAGCTTATTTGAGTTTGACCTAAACACAGGTGAAAAACGCTTGCTTAAGCAACAAAAAGTACTAGGTGATTTTGATGCAGCTAATTATCAAGCTGAGCGTTTGATGATCACTAGCCGCGATGGTGTCGATATTCCAGTATCGCTGGTTTACCGCAAAGACATGTTTAAACAAGATGGCACAAATCCGCTGTACCAATATGGTTATGGCGCTTATGGCATTACCATCGATCCTAACTTTTCAGCGCATAATCTAAGCTTGCTCGATAGAGGGTTTGTTTATGCTATCTCGCATGTTCGAGGCTCTGAAATGCTTGGCCGCGAATGGTACGAGCAAGGTAAAATGCAACATAAGCAAAATAGTTTTAATGATTTTATCGATGTAACACGAGCGCTGGTTGAAAGTGGTTACGGTGCTAAAGATAAAGTGTTTGCTTCGGGCGGCAGTGCTGGTGGTTTATTAATGGGCGCTGTGGTTAATCAAGCGCCAGAACTTTATTTAGGTATTGATTGCACAGTACCTTTCTTAGATGTGTTAACCACTATGTTAGATGAAAGCATTCCACTAACAACAAATGAATACGATGAATGGGGTAACCCAAATGAACGCGATGCCTATGAGTGGATTAAAGCGTATTCACCATACGATAATATTAGCGCGCAAGACTACCCGAATATTTTAGTAACAACCGGTTTTCACGACTCGCAAGTTCAGTATTGGGAGCCAATGAAATGGGTTGCCAAGTTACGTGAATACAAAACAGATAATAACTTACTGTTATTTAAAACTGATATGGACAGTGGTCATGGTGGCGCATCTGGACGCTTTAAAAGCTTAAAAGAGCGTGCGCTAGTACTCGCTTTCTTCCTTTCGTTACTTTCAGAGAAATAGTATGCAGCCCTACTCTAAAGCCTGTGAGAATAATAAAGATCCGATTTTATCCATTCTTAAATCGGCATTTTCTAATGCAATCAGTGTTTTAGAGATAGGTTCAGGCAGTGGCCAACATGCGGTGTATTTTGCTCCTGCACTTGCTCACCTTAGTTGGCAAACCAGTGATGTGTTGGCAAATCATCAAGGTATGATGGCATGGCTTGATGCCTTTCCAGCACCTAACTTATTGCCGCCGTTGGCGCTTGATATTGCAGAGCCTTGGCAAATAGCACAATACGATGGCATGTTTACCGCCAATACCCTGCATATTGTTAGCCCTCAACTTGTTGAAGCGTTTTTTGATAAAGTGAACCGCTTTTTAATGCAAAATGGCACGCTGTGTATTTATGGCCCATTTAACTACCATGGTGAGTTTACATCATCGTCAAATGCAGAGTTTGACCAATGGTTAAAAGTGAAAGACCACACCCGCGGTATTCGAGATTTTGAATGGATCTGCCAACTAGCAGAAAAAGCGGGTCTTGAATTGATTACCGATAACGAAATGCCAGCAAACAATCGTTTGCTCGAGTTTATTAAGCGTTATTAACGTTTCCACCAAGCGTATTCCTACGCATTGCTTACATTCGTATAAGTTATTAGATAATTTTAGATCAGCTTATCTTGTAAATTGAGGTAGTATTTTGTTATTCCAATAAAAACTTAAAGGTTGGTTTGATGAGTAACGTATTTAAAACATTGGGCATTTTACTATTTTTTATAAGTGCCAATAGCTTTGCAAATTGCTTATCTCAAAGTGCGGACGTTAAGTTAATCAACCACTCAATTAGCGAGGGTAGCTATCGGTTTTTGGCTAAATCAGATGTTGCTAAAGTAGTTGATTTATCCGACCTTAATTTCGAAGATTATTTAGTGCAAACCGAGCAGCAAATAACAGCGCTTAACCCCCGTGCAAATGTACCTTGCCCTGTTAATAACTACGTTTTAAATCAGCAAAACATCAGCGCACCAACCATTACTGATTTAGTAAAGCCGTATCAGTTAACACAAGCAAATAGTGATAAAGTGGTACTGCTAATCCATGGTTTAACCGATTCGCCGTATAGTTTTCATGATTTATCCGCGTTTTACCACCAGCAAGGATTCAATGTGCGTACTGTGTTGTTGCCAGGTCACGGCACTGCAGCAGAACATTTACGCTATGTAGATTACAACGATTGGCGCGCACTGAGTGCATTTGCGATTGAACAATCACTTAATGATTTTGAGCAGGTATATTTGGGCGGCTTCTCAACGGGTGCCGGTCTTATTTTAGATTATATGCTTACGCGAAAGTCTCTGAGCCCGAAACTGTCTGGTGTAATGTTGTTTGCGCCAGCGACAAAAGCTAAAAATTCAATGTCGTGGCTTGCGCAATATATTGACTATGTGCCTTTTTTAAATTGGCTTGATAAAGACGCAGACGTTGATTTTGCTAAGTATGAATCATTTCCGATTAATGCCGGTGCACAAGTACATCATTTAATGAGCGATGTGTATCCACTGAAAAAACGTCATATTACGCACAACGTACCTATGCTTGTTGCTGTGCCCGAGCATGATATGACGATTGATACTGCCGCAACACTCGATTTATTGGCCCAGTGGCAACGTAAAACCCCTACACCACTCACTTTGGTTTATTACGGCGAACGTGATAACGCAAATCAGGTAAGTGCATTTGAAAATGTAAAATTAGTAACACCGCAATGCATGCCAAAGTGTGATGACCAACTACAAATGGCACATACCGCAATTCCTAATGCGCCAAGCAATATTCATTATGGTAAGCATGCTGTATATCGAAACTGCGGCCATTACTTGGCAGACGCAGAAAAATACAATGCTTGCAAAGTAACGCCCAATATTCCAGCTTCAGAAAAAACACCGCTTGCTGGGCAAAAGCATGTGCTTTTTCAACGCTTAAGCTACAACCCTTATTATTCTGAATTAACTAATGAACTTGCACTGTTTTTAGCTAAATAGTGTTACGAGGCTTGGTATTGTGCGAGATTAGCTTTTTACCAAGTCTGCATTAAACTTAGTGCTAGTTGTTCGGTACTCGAATGTACTTAGTTAACTTCTACAACAATAAATACAAAAATTAAAAATGCAGCAAAATAACTCTCATACAACCGAGCTATGGCGAAGCTTTATTGAAGTTGATGGCTTACACAGCGCCGAACTAAAACGCCGAGTTTTTTCGTTTTTGGCAATGTCTGGTATCGCTTTGGTAGTGTTTTCGGGGCTATTGTTAGCGAATTTTCAAACCTACCCGTGGCTTTTGAGCATTACTTTATTGGGCGCACTTATTGCCGTATTTATTAATGTGGTTATTTATTTTAGTACTCGACAACTTAAATATTGCAGTATTGGCATTGCGCTTACAGTCTTGCTACTAAGTATTTTATTGGTTTACACCGGCGGAAAGGAAAATACTGCGCTTTATTGGATTATGTTTTATCCGGTTGTGGTGTTTACTATGTTAGGCGTGCGTTTTGGCTTGTTGTTAACAGCATTTGCGATCGGTGCTATTGCGTTTCAGTTATATGGCCCAGATTTTGGTCAAGCAAATTATGGTCACGTTGAAAAATCGCGATTTTTATCGGGCTTTTCGCTGGTGGTATTTTTTGCATTTATTAGTGAGTATTTTCGCGATAAAAGTCATCAAGCCATAACTAATATTACCTATAATCAAAAGCAAAAAGCCAATACCGATGCGTTAACGGGTTTGCCAAACCGTCGATTTATTGATGCGATTTTCTTAACTAAAATGGAAAAAACGACGGCGGAATTTCTGCCAATGACGGTAATAATGTGCGATATCGATCGCTTTAAAGCGGTAAACGATAACCATGGCCACGATATTGGTGATAAAGCACTGATGCACATAGCTAAATTAATGCAAAATCAATTACGCTATTCAGACGTGGTAGCTCGTTATGGTGGAGAAGAGTTTATTGTTTGCTTGCCGCACGCATCGATGCGTCAAGCTGTGCAAATCGCAGAAAAACTAAGAAAGAATATTGAAGATCATCCGGTTAATTTGGAAAGTGGTGAGAATTTAGCGCTAACTGCCAGTTTTGGGGTGGCAGAAGTACATTCAGTGGTTGCCTTTTACAATGCGGTAAAACAAGCTGACGAGGCCTTATATAGCGCCAAACGAAGTGGCCGCAACCGTGTCGCGACGCTTTAGCACCAATAAATAACACAGCAAGTGCTGTGTTATCGCGTTATTTTCACCTTGTAAACTGCAATCTGCTTTTCAATGTAGCTTTCGCTGTCTGCTGGCATAAATGCTTTTGAAAGATAAGTTTGTTGGCCTTTGTAATTAACAAACAGCATGCCTTTTGGTGTGTGAATGATTTCTTTGATCTGATCCCATTCAAGCAGTGACTCGGTATAGGGGTTTTTACTTTCAATGCCATCTTCATTTAGGGTGATTGTGACAGTCGAGTTAGATGCCCTGCTCCACATCTGGCGCGTAAGCCACCAAGGACGGCGATAGTAGAAACTAATAAATTCTAAAATGCCTAAACCAACCATAATGTAAGGTGCTACACCACCAATATCGGTAAAGATAATAAGGCCCATTCCAATGCCAATAAAGCTGCCGGCAAAGCCGTATTTTGGTGTTTGGTGAGGGCTGTGTGGCAGTGATTCGTCAAAACACTCTTCAAGGTATGCTTTGTCGAGCGTGAATTGGTAACTAATGGTCATTGGTATTTAACTTTTACTCATAAATAAAGCGAGAGATAACATTAATGGCGTTAGGTTTGCCGCAGCAGCTACCATGCCCATCGCAGGTAAATGCTGTGCTATGTTATCACCTAATCGGAACAAGTATACCAAGGAAAGCAAACAAAGTCCGAGAGGCAGTAAAGCGATTAACGCAAGCTTAGGCAGTAGGCCAATCATTACTAAACACACTACGCCAGCAAATGCCGAAAACAATGACAGCGCAAAAACCCAGCGAGCAACGTTAACGCCATAGTAAATAGCGATATGTTTGCGGCCAACGCTTTTGTCGGCGACTATGTCGGGTAGTTGGTTTATTAACAGCAGATTGTTGGTGATTAAAAATGGCACTAAACTAATCGCGACTAATGAGTAACTAATATTACCCGTTTGCACTAAATATGCGCCAACAGGCATTAGAATAGCAAAGCCGATACCCGGTGCAATAAAACATAGCCAAGGGTGTTTATTAAGCACCTTGGTATAACTCACTACTATCAATAGGCCAAGTAAACCAATTGGAATTAGCGCAGCGCCAATGCGAAAAATAAAAAGTACACCAATTAATATCACCGCAATTACAGAGCCAACAGCATACCGCTTAACTATCGGGGCGAGAGTTGGATTTTGCTTTAATAAACCGCTGCCACCGCTAAAAGGTGTTGGCGTGGTATTTAAATCTAAACCACTTTGAAAATCTTGATATTCATTGATGGTATTCACGGCAATTGCAGCGAGTATTGCACCAAGCACGCTTAGTAGCGCATCGAACATATCAATAGTTATGCCTTGATAAGCACAGTATGCAAGTCCAACTAAACACGACAGCGGCGCTAGCGTTAAAAACGGTGGGCGAATGGCGGGCAGCGCGGCTATGTATTTATTCATGGCTTATTCCTAATTAAGTTTATATTCTTCCTTAAGCGCGAGATGCTGATTTTTCAATTTATCTAAACTCGCTTGAAATGCTTCAACTATTTCATCGGGTGTATCTTTACTAAAGGCAATGTAATCATCAATCACCTTAAGCAATAGAATACGCTGAAATAGATTGCTGCCAAGCTTTCTTTGTTTTATAGCAGCGTTTAATCCTGAGCGTGAAATAGCTAATAAGTCGACACGCTCTGCTTTAAACAAGGCTAGCGCATCATCCATGCTTTTAGCTGCGATTATATGTTGACGTGGAAAATCAGTTTCGTAGATAAGACTTTGCGTTACGTCATTTCGAATAACCGCAATAGATTTATCATAAACTTGGGTAATATCTGTAATAAACAAGCCGGTGTTCGGCTGCGCAATAATGTAATACTCAGCGGTAAATAACGGCCCTACCCATTTAAATTTTGCTGCACGATCAGCTGTTTTAGACATGGCGAATAATGCGGTATTTGGTTTATCGCTAACTTCTTTATAGCCACGTGCCCAGGGCACAACTAATATAGGTTGCTCGGCGATACCTTGATCGTGCCAAATGAATTTTAATAAATCGACCGATAAGCCGATTAATTGGTCGTTGTAATAATAACTTGAAGGCGGGTAAAGCTCGGTGTAGTAAGTGATTGGGTGCGTTTTTTCTGCAGCCACAAGGTGTTGCGTGATAAGCAAACAAATCGCAACAAAAGCTAAACTAATTTTTATATTTAAAAATCGAAAGAACGGCACTGCACTACATAATTACTACTTTTGTTTTACTCTAGCTTATTGAATTACATAGAACAATGCATTTTATTCAATCATCTTTGACCTAGTACAAGTTAATTGGTAATTCTTTCAAGTGGTTGGCGCATCGCCAATTGTTGCGTGAAATACCGCATTGGAATAGTAATCAAGGCAACCAAAATACAAATCAAATAAATACTAAGCTGCTCACTGGTGTAATGTACTAGTCCAAACACACCGACTTCTAATACACAAATCACTGCAAAAAGAGCGATATTCTTTAGATTTATACAGCCTGAAAAGTACACGATTAATAAAGGCGCAAACGCTAAAAACATTGTTGTTGCAAATACGGTTAAAAATGCGATTTTCATTGCTTCTTGCGCATCTTGCCTAAATAAAGTGATGGCAACCATTGCAGCAAAAATAAGAACTGTATTACGCAATACCACTTTATCAAATGCATAAATAATGTGTTTGATCAACTGACTAGAGCTGTCAAAACAGTGAGCTATTGATTTTATTTGATGTTTAAGTTGGTTGAACTCTTGGTAAACCGGAAATTGGCACCCGAGCACGAGCGATAACAACATAAAGTTTATAAGTACTTCGTTATCTGTGGTGGCAAATAAAAAGCCAAAAATCGCAGCAAAATAGCCACCTAAATAACCAATTTTCGTTTGTGGGTAACATACTGCCCACGCAATATCTTTGTTAAATGACTTTTTAAATTTAGCGGTAAAAGTAGCTAATTTTTGATTCCACCAAATGACTGATTGGCGGTCAGTTGGTACTAGAGTTTTACTGAGTTTAGTTCTGCCAGTTGGTGACTGAAAGGCGTTATAGATTGCGTAGCAAGCGGTTAAAAAAATGATTATTTGGGTTATTTCATGCGTTGCTTCAAACATCATTAAAATTAATAGGGATGAGCTAAACAAGTTACGCAAAATATTGTGTACAACTGAGTCGCTCGAGTTTACTAGTAGTCCAATAATCGAAAAGCTAACCGGTATTAAAATGTAATGCAGTGAAAGCTCACTGCTCAATGTAATAAACGAACTCACTAGTAATGCACCAATCACCGCTAACATAAGTGCGCTTTTTAATATTGAGAAACGGTAAAGCGTATTTACAGCCCATAGGTAATGCGTTTTTAGTTTTGCCAACCCAATTCCCAGCAAAAAGCCAAAAAATAGTGATGGTAAACAGGTTATTAGCAAATAGGTTTTTACATAGCGAAAGGTGCTTGGATCGAGCGATTTTTGCAGCCACAACACATTAAATACGACTGAAAGCACAAGCATAAATGGCAGTGTTACTGTGCCACTGCGCATTAAAATCCACGCGTTTGATTTAAACAAACTCATTTGCCACCTCCAAATACCAGTCTTCCAGGTTGATTGGCTGAATCGTGGCATCAATATCGTAAAAAGCACACCACTCGTCTATAGGCTTTTTCAACGGCGCAATAATGCAAGTGTTGGTTGTGTCACCAAATTGTTGAATTCTGCTAATCGACGTGTCTTTTTCCAGCAAGTTAACTTTTGATGTGTTTGTAAAGCTAAGCTTGGCAATGCTTGCCTTGAGAGCATCAAGCTCGTAGTAGTGGCGGATCACACCAAATTGCAGTACCGCAACGCGATTGGCGATGCGTTCCAAGTCAGACACAATATGAGTTGAGAAAATCACCGTAGTACCGTGTTCACAGCACAAATCGATCACTTCTTTTAAAAAGGCACGGCGCATATGGGGATCAAGATGTGCAACAGGCTCGTCTAAGATCAGCAGTTCAGGGCGAATTGATAATGCCTGAACCACGTCTAGCATTTGTTTTTGGCCGCCAGAAAGCTTGCCAATTACCTGATCATGGCTGATGCGCCAGCGCTTTAGCAAGGTTTCGCAATAGGCTTTATCCCACGATGGAAAAAACTGACTAATGTAATCGGTGTATTGCGCTACTTTCATCCATTCAAATGCAGAACTTGTTTGCGCTACATAGCCAATTTTTTGTTTTTTACTTTGTGGTAATTCATGCCATTCATAACCCCATAGTTTAATTGTGCCTTGATCTAATTGGCGTAGGCCCATAATCGATTCTAATAGGGTGCTTTTACCGGCGGCATTTTTTCCAAGTAAGCCAACAATATCGCCTTCGTTAACTTGCCAATTCAGTTTATCGATTACGCGCAAGCTTTTGTATGATTTGATGGCCTTTTCAATGGTGATAATCGGTTGAGTCATAGTTACGTCCTGTTGCTTAGCGCAGAAAGTGCATCTTGTACTATAGTTATAATCGCGTCGTCAGAAAGCTTTTGCTGCTTGGCTAACGTTAAAAATTGATCTCGCTGAGTGAGCAGCGCGTCACTGTAATTACTAATGTTGTGTTGCTCGGCAACCAACATGCCAATGCCTTTTCGTCTTTCCAGCACACCTTGTTGTTCTAATTGCGAGAATGCTTTAGAAATCGTCATTGGGTTTACTTGTAAGCTAGATGCCATTACACGTACCGAAGGCAACTGTTGACCCGGTTGTAACAATCCCGCACGAATGCCCTGCTTGGTTTGCTCCATCACCTGACGATAAAGCGCACTCGATGCTTGGGTATTTATGGTGTAAATTGCATGAATTAAATCTATGCTCATAGTGTATTAGTAATTTATAGGTGTATTAATACACTAATACAGTTTAAAATTAAGTCAATAAATAAAATGAAATTAATAGCAATGCTTAACTACCCTGTAGTGATCCATTATTGCGGTGACGATGAATTGGAATATGTTGAAAGCCAGCATCAGATGCGGGATTTACTGGGCAGTTTAGTGATAAATGACGGCGTGATTGATAGCAAAGGAAACTACTACCGTGTTATCAGTAATAGCGAGCTTTTACAGATAAAAACATTTAACTTAGAAGAGTTTTCGCTGTTACTGCAAAAACATGCCTTTGCTTTGGCAAATTGCTGTATTACTAAAATGCATTTTACCAGTTTTGCAGAAGGCTTCGCCTTTGTTAAACAGAGCAGCTAACGCTAGTTATCCCGAGCTCAGGTTAGTTAACTTGCTCTGGCGATAAGCGCTTAATATCACCTTCTATAGCTTCCATGCGTGCGATAGTGAGTTGCTCGTACGGGTCAATATCAAAATGCCAAATTAAATTACCTTGTTTTACCAGTGTAATATCGCTTGAGTTAGTAAGATCTAGTCGCCAAATTTTATCTTGCTTTGACCATGATGATTGCCAGTATAGTGCATTGTTTTTAATGCGAATATTGTGCAATAAGTTAGTTTGTTCGCGGCTAAGTTTTGCTAGATTTTCGCCGTTTTCTGTTAAATCAGTTTTGCTGATTAATTGATTGTCTTGTAGCACTAACCAACGGCTGTTACTGCTATCGAAATAGGCAAACTGCGCATTTAAATCAATACTTTTAATCATTCTACCTTGTAAATCATAGAGCTGTATTTTGGTGCCATCAAAGGCGTAAACTGTTTGCATATCATACCAGCCCGCATTTTTTATGGTGCTATCTAGCTCAGTGGTAAATTGCAAAATCAGGCTTTTACGATCGTATAGCGCTAAATCCATATCGCGGTTCGACAGCAGCATGCTTAAATCTGGGCGCCATTCTAAAAACTTAACGTATTCATAGCCTTTGTGATTTGAAAGGCGAGTTACCTTGTTGTCGGCATGCAAATACACTTCGCACACGCCGCTGCGACGCGACATAAATGCGGTTTCACCTAAACTATTACTTACGGGCAAATAATCGATGCTTGAGGTTGAGAAAATCGGCAAGTTGTCTTTATCACGAATATTTACCTGCCAGCTTTCAATCGCAGTGTAGATATCACCATTTTTATCAATCGAAGCACTGGTGAAAAGACCTTGAGCGGTGTTGTAAATAGGGTAGCTTTGACCATCGCGGTGCGTTGCTATTAAGTTGTGGCGCTGACTTTCATCGTTACTGACAATGGCACCGTTATTTGGGTTATAAGCTGCAAGCCAAACTGGAAATGGCCAGCTCAGTGCTTCTTTGCCATCGAGTGACACCAATTTGCTGGTGTGGTCAATATAATTAAATAGAAAATAAACGCGATTATCCCATGCCGAAATAGCCCCTTTATACTCAGCTTGAGCAGGGCGCTCAAGTGGCATCGCAATGAGTTCTTCGGTACCAATGCGGTACAAATAGGGCACTAATACACCTTGCTGTAAGATGCTTAAAATAAGCTCGTCATTTGATTTCCAAACAGGCGGTTTTGCAGACTCACACACTATGCCGTTAGCGCGATGGCTGGTGGCACCTTGCGGTGAAATAATTGAAAGCTCACATTTATCTTCAATAAATTGCCAATACGCTAATAGCTTTCCTTTGTGTTGCCAAGCGGGAAAACCAACACGATGAGAAAAGGTGCGATTGAATAACTGTTGGCCCTGTTTATCTGTGATGGTGAGGGTTTTGATATCTTTAATGTATGCCATTAAATTGTGTTCGCGATGCACGCTTACATCAAATTCTAACCCTAAATCGTAGCTCACATCATGAAGTTCATAATGTGGAATTTCAAACTCATTTTCTTGGCTATTAAAAAACGCCCAAACGCTAAAACACACGACTAAAATAGGCAGCGCAGCTAAAAGCGGGTGAAACTTTCGACTACTGCGTTCTATGGTTTTTACTTGTGCTGGGACATTGCTAACAAGCTCAACATCGGCAATAAAACAGTAGCCTTTTTTGGGCACTGTTTTTATAAAGCGAGGGTTACGTGAGCTATCACTGAGTAGTTTTCGCAGCTTAGTTAACAGTTGATACAGACTGTTTTGTTCAACTATGGTGTTTGGCCACAATGCGGTTTGAATGTGTTCTTTTGAGATAACTTGCTGCGCATTATTTATTAGCATGGCAAGTAACTGAGACACTTGAGGCTCAAGTTTTTCTATTTGACCTGTTTGCCATAGGCAAAGCTCATCTTTAGATGCATTAAACTCAAACTCTGCAAATCTAAATGTACCTTGTCTTGGGGTATGAGCGTTTTCCATAGCTGTTTAAACAGGCCTTTTATAGTTTTAATAACAAAAATACGGTTTTGCAGATTAAAGTCAATAAATATAAGACTTCTAGCAGCTTTATTAAGAAAAAAATCAGCTTTTTAAGCAGCTTTTTCTGCTGATATGTAATGCAAATAAACCGCATATGAGCCGTTATGAAAAATCCGTTAATTTACTCTTTTACACTTGTGAGCTTTGCCACACTGGCCGAGCAATCGGCAATCACATTAGATGGTCAGCTCGCTGAAAATATATGGCAGGATGCCACTCAATACCAAACCTTTTATCAGGTAGTGCCAGCCACCTTGTCAGAACATAAAAATAAAGTGGAAGGGCGAGTCTACAGCGATGAAAAAGGCATGTATATCGGCATGATTAATTATCAGCCTAGGGAGCAGCGTAAAAAGCAATACAATTTGCAAGATGCGTTTATGCAAGCTGACTTCAATCGCTTTGTTATCGATTTTTCAGGCGATGGTAGTGGCGCGTATTTATTTGCGGTAACGCTGGGTGGCGGTATTCAAGATGCAGTACTGACACCGCAATTAGCAACCGACTATGATTGGGATGGCGCTTGGCAGTCTGCATTTTATGAAGCCGATGATTTTTGGTCGATAGAAGCGTTTATACCATGGCATGCAGTGTCGTTTCGCCACAAACAAGACGACAACGGCTATTCTCAAGTGGGTGTATCGCTTCAGCTTTATGATTTAGCTAAAAACTATATTTATGGTTCGCAGCCACAAACTACCGGCAATAGCGATTTTTATATTGAAATGCCAAAAGTACAGGTGAAAATACCACAGAGTCAGCAGTGGGCATTTGTGCCTTATGCCAGCTATTCAAACGATTTTGTGGCGAATGATGGCGATGCAAACTTAGGGTTTGATTTAGTCTATAAGCCGAATCACCATCAAAAGCTAAGTGTTGCGGTGAATCCTGATTTTGGTCAGGTCGACAGTGACGAGGTGGTGCTGAATTATTCCGCAGTGGAAACATTACGCACCGATAAGCGTCCGTTTTTCACTCAAGATATTAGCGTGTTTAGCATTCCGTCTGAGCGAAATACAAAGCTTATTCACACTCGTCGTATTGGTGCGGGCAGTGATGATAACAGTGAATTGATCACACCAATTGATGTTGCTGCGCGCTTTGTCCATCAGGGCGAAAACCTGCAGTTGGCGGGTTTTGCTGTAGCAGAAGATAATTTAACCTCAGACGCGGGCAAAGACTTTTATGCAGGGCGTATTAATTACACCCAGCAAACGGCGCAGCAAAATTGGCAAACGGGTGTGCTGGCAACTAAAACCAAGCGCCCATGGTTAGATAGAGACGCCTACAGTTATGCTTGGGATAGTCAGTATCAAAGTGAGACCTGGTCAGGTCAGGTTGCATTAATGCATACGGATGTAAGCGAGCAGGGAGTAAGCACACAAGGTACGGGTATATCGCTAAATGCAAAGTACCAATTTAATGTAAACACATCAATTTCAGCTAATTACCTAAGGCTCGATAATAATTTTGATAATAACGACTTAGGTTACAGCGAACGTAATAATTGGCGTGCTAGTGAAATTAACTTTAGCCACGCTATCAACACTGAGAATAAGTGGTTTAATCGCGTACTACAAAAGGCCAGTATTAATTATCACACCGATGATAATGGCTTAAAGCTAACCAGTAATCCGCAATATTTAGTGAACTTAAATTTAGAAAATGGCGGCCAATTTGAAACCATAATTAACTATTATGCGGGAGCATGGCACGACAACTTAGGTTATGGCACGGATGCAGTTTATGTTGATGATAACTGGACTTCTCGCGTGATGTACATTAGCCCTTATACAGGCATGTTTAGCTGGGCGGCGAGTTACCAAAATGATCAAGAAGGGTTACATGGTCGTGCTGATCAGTACGCTGTTGATTTAACGTTAATGCCTCACCCAAATTGGCGCATAGCATTTAATAATTACTTCCGTACTGGTGATGGCTGGCTGGTAGCAAATCAACAAAATGTGATTACCGAATACGACCGTGATTACTATGCAAACCATATTAAAATTTCAGGTTTAATTTTAGACAACCTTGAATTTAGTTCGACCTTTCAGTGGGCGAGTTTGAAGGCGCAAAGTAAGCAGGTTTATCGTGTTTCGCAAAATGGTTTGCAAGCCGACACTCGCGATACCAGCTTTGATGACTCGCGTTTCAACTTGCAACTAAAACTGCGCTATAAAATGGGCGCATATTCAGACATTTATTTGGTTTATGGACGTGGTGGTAACGAATTGATTGAACGCGATTTAACTAATAACCGCTTTGCAACATTAGAAAGTAATTGGCAGCAGCCCGATCAAGAGTTTGTTACATTTAAAGTGCGCTATCTGTTTTAACTTGTACCTTTAGCTAACACCAAAGCAAAAACCTAACTGCCCTAGGTTTTTGCTTTTTTCTTACCTTTTACAAGTTTTATCCAAAACGCTAGCTCAAACAACACACCTAATATAATTACCAAAAAAGTACCGCTTTGAAACGAAACGGTATAAAAGAAAATAGCGGTGATAAGCAGTGCCGCTAAAATTAGGTAGTGAGTAACAGTTGAAAACATATCGATTCCTTAAGTTTTTTCTTACGCGTTGGCTTTAAATAGCAACTGATTTTGGCCTGCCGACTTTAAATAAAAGCGAATTTCTTGGCCTAATCGAGTTGTTACCTGGCTGATAATAAAATCACCCATTTTTTCAAGTTTAGCTAAGTAGTTAGTGCGATTTTTAAATGACTGCTTAATTAAGGTTTGCTTTTGTCCATTGATATAAAGCTTTGCATCCTGCTGATCATTTTTTGTTAAGCGTATTTGCTGTCCAGCTAACACTAATTTATATGTTTTAAGCATAATGCCTCCTAAATTCGTTAAGGCTAGACTAAGCAAAAATTAAAAACGATGAGCTTAATAGTGTTTAAAGGCGATATTCGGTGATAACTGGATTTATTAAACCTGGCTTATGGGCGATTGGCCCATTGATTGATCATATTGAGTAAGTCTTTCTCAACCAAAGGTTTAGATAAAAAGTCATTCATACCAGCGGCTAAACATTTATCTTTGGTTTCACTCTGGTTGCTGGCTGTTAACGCAATAATGGGGGTATTAATATCAAATTCGCGTATTTGCTTAGTGGCATCAAAGCCATCTAATTCAGGCATTAGGCAGTCCATTAAAATAATATCAAACTGATGTTCTTTCGCCTTCGCTACGGCTTCAAGACCATTATTTGCTGTTGTCACAGTGTGCTCAGCAAGCATCGCTTTTGCGATATGTTGGTTTAGTGGCACATCGTCTACCAGTAAAATAGCTGCATTGACTACTTTTTCAATAGTGTGTGCGGCGTCTAGATTTAGCTTTGGTTTTTCAGCCTCATCACACGGTAGAGTCACAACGAAACGTGATCCTTGGCCAAGTTTACTGGCAACTTCAATTGCGCCATTCATTTGTTTTACTAGGGCATTACAAATGGCTAAACCTAGGCCAGTGCCGCCGTATTTACGGGTTGTACTGGCATCTGCTTGAACAAACTTAGTGAATAAGGAGTCAATTTGCGCTTCGCTTAAACCTATGCCGGTATCAACAATCGTGATGGTGAGTAAATATTTGCCTTGCCCAGTTGCGGTTAATTCTACCGACACCGACACAGTGCCTTGCTCGGTAAATTTAATCGCATTACTAATTAAGTTGATTAATACCTGTTTTACGCGCACATCATCAAGTGCCACATAAGATGTTTGATTAGTGTAATTTGCGATAATACTAACGTCTTTTTCCATCGCCGATGCATTAAACATATCGACAACGTTCTTTAGCATTTGGTTGATTTCACACGCCACGGGGTGCAATACAAGTTTGCCTGCCTCGATTTTCGAGATATCTAAAATATCATTAATGGTCGCGAGCAATTGCTGCCCCGAGCTGGTAATTACATCAAGTTGTTGCTGTTGTTGTTCGGTCATTGATGTTTTGGCAAGCAGTGTTGCTGTGCCAAGTACGCCATTTAACGGCGTGCGAATTTCGTGACTCATGACCGCGAGGAAATCTGACTTAGCTTGCGCGGCCAATTGGCTTTTTTCGGTTTCTTTCTTTAATTCGGCCTGCTTGGATAATAAATTATCGAGTAAATCGTTATATGCATTGACCAGTTCGCCAATTTCATCGCTGCGTTGAACAGATACTTTTTTGGGTTTACGAGATTTAATACCAGCGCGAATAGAGTTTAATAGTTGATATAGCGGCACAATTGCTTGGGAGCGAATCACATAAATACTCATTGCCATGGTGATTGAAAAGCCAAATAGGGCAGCGAAGAAAATATATTGGTTAGACAGTGCAATATAGTTGCCTAATTGTTTAGTGTTTATCACCAAAATAAAAATGAGATCTTCAAGTGAACGGCGGTCTTCTGATACCGCTTCAAAGCTGGCTAAATAAATTAGTTGGTTATCAAAATAAAAGTAGTCGGGCGCTTGGTTAAAGTTTAGGTTATCGAGTAATTGGCTAAAGCGAAAATGAGAAGAGGTAAATGATTCGCCAATTAATTCTGCTTGGTTGCTTGCTAAAATAACCCCTGAATCTGCTTTAGCAATAAGAACATGATCTACCGCGTCGTTTGCACCTATTGCACTTGTAACTCGTTTAAAGTTTGCGATGCTAATACGGTTGGCTGTGGCAACAACAATGCTTTCAATAATTAACTCGGCTTCATGCTTCATCATTGCTTTAGAAAGCTGGGTTGCATTGTGTTTATTAAACAATACTAACCCCGCTAACACGGTGATATAGATAATACTGAGCAGTAAAGTTATTCGCTTTCCGAGCGTTAAGCCTTCAGTCACTTATTTTCCCTATAGATAAAAACTGCGAGAGCGCTTTGCACTCAAAATTTATACTATTTGTTTCATTTAGCACAGTACACACTTGCTGCATGTTTTGCGATAAGCCTTTTGGCGAGAGTATCTCTCGTTGATCATTTGCGGATAAGACTTTTAAATCTTGAAAAGCTGCGGCAAATTCATCCGCACTGATGCCTTCACGTTTAGCCATAATATTGTTTGCTTCGATGGGGTGTTGCTTTGCGTAATCAAGCGCCGCTTGCCATGCTCTATGAAAGCGTGTTATCCACTCTGGGTTTTGTTCAACTAGATCGCTTGAAACCGTTACCACATCTAAAATTGTTTTAGGTATTTCACTCGAATCAAATACCTTTTGTAATTCAAACTCATTTAATAATAAGTTGGAATAGGGCGGGTATGTTACGTAAGCATCAATGATATCTTTATCAAATGCGTCGGGCGCATCAAGCTGCTCGATGTTTAGCATTTCAATGTCATTAAGTGCCAAGTCGTGCTTCGCCAGAGCTTGATGCAAAAAGAATGAACCTAGCGAACCAAGCTCAACACCTACACGTTTACTTTTAATTTGGCTAAATTCACTAATGTCCGACTTTGCTAATATCATATCACCGCCGTTTGAATAGTCGGTCACTAATACAATGGATATTGATTTTTTATGCTGCGCAGCTAGCGATACTGCTTCGATCATGGTGCTGGTCATGGCATTTGCTTTGCCTTGTCTGAAAAAGCGTTTTACTTCAGCCAGTGACGGTGCTTCAATTATTTCTATATCTAATCCTGCTTGTTTAAATAGCCCTTTTTCATTCGCTAAATATAAAAACTCGTACCCTGGCCATGGATTGATTGCCAGTTTGATTTTTGGATTATGAGGCTGAGAGCATGAGCTTAATAGCAAGCTTGTAAAAATAACTAGTATCAGGTGGATTGGTTTCATTATTTGTCTTCGCCTAACGCTTTTTTATTTAGTATAGAAAACCTTATGGTAAGTGGTATAAATCAAAGTAAAAATATGAAATTCTTCAATATTCTAAAATATTCAGCTGTTTATTTTCCAATGACTAGCCAAGAATAAGCGTGTTTGCTGGCCAGCGACGGACAATTAGCGAATTAAGGAATATAAAATGACATTAGGTGAAAAGTTAAAACAATTAAGACAAGAAAAAGGGTTAAGCCAACCTGAATTAGCAGCTGAAGCCGGTATTGAACAATCGTATTTATCAAAGTTAGAAAATGATAAATCGCTACCATCGAATGACATTTTGCGGAAAATACTCGCAGCGTTTCAAGTGTCACTGAGTGACTTTGTAACAGACGAATTAGTGCAAAAAGACATGTCACGGCTAAAGCAAATACCCGATGTAGAGCAGTTTATTGCACAAAAATCACAAAACCAATTTACGCAAAGGCGCAACTTTTTATTGGCTGCTAGCATAAGCATCGTGCTGGCCGCGACCTTATTTTTTATAGGTTACAGCAAGCTTATTTTTAATGAGTATGTGTACCACTATGAATCGATTGGCGTAGTGAAAGACGATGAACCAGCGGATATATTTTCGCGTTGGGAAAGGTATTATTTTAATACAGGTGAGGAGTTGTCGGCATTACAAAGGCAGAAAAAAAATAAATCCTTAAGTTTAGAAATGGCAAAGCGTCGCGTTACATTAGTGCAAATGACACCAGAATATAAAGGCCCAAGCTATACCGAGACAGTCGCAGGAGGCAGACGTATTTATAAGCTTGATAACCTAATGAGTAAAAAGATTCGCCGCCCAGTTAATTCATGGTTACAAGTGCTTGGCGTACTGTTATTTGCATCAGGCATTATGGGTTTTGTATTAGAAAGGCGATTATTTAAACTGAACTAGGGTTAATAAAGCTCGGGTTAATAAAGTAAGCCGATCATGTTAAAGCACTTAATGGCCAATTAAGTGCTTAACGTTTTAGTTTAGAGCAACTGAGTTAATAAAAACGTCAGCCACATTGCCATAAGTAATAGTGCACTTAAGCCAAACGCATATGTACGCCTTTTTAAATTGCGTGCAGAGATATGCTCAAAGGCATGCCAAAACCTTAGCGCAACATAACTCCAAGCAGCAATCATCCAAATGAGCGTTTCAATGGAATGAAACGATAAAAAGCCTAATAGAATAATAAATAAAATTGGCTGTTGAAACTGATTATCATAACTGCGCCCTGCTAACAGAATATCTTGCGGCATTTCGCGATAATCGAGATTTTGTACTGTTTTATAATTGAGTTGTTTTTTACGTACTGCAACAATGCGCTTTGTCGCTGCGCGGATCAGTAAATAAAAGGTCAATACTAGCAGTGCCAAAATAGGGCCGTATATCCAAATCATGTGTCTTTTTCTCCTTAAGTAAACACGATAAGACCTAGTGTATTGCTAAAAAGCTTGCTATAACGTGTCTTAACTGACTAAAAAAGGTTAATTAAAGACATGCACAAAATTGGTATATTGGTTAATCAAGGTGTGATGGCAACCGCAGTTACAGGTGTAATTGATGTACTCAATGTGGCGAATGGTGTTTACAAAAAACGCACTGGCGCAAATGCAGATGCCTTTAGTTGGCAGTTAATCGGTGTCGATAAAAAATACGTAGAATCGAGCCAAGGATTGGTGTTTAAAGCGGATGTATGGCTTGAAGAAACCAGTGAATTTGATGTGGTGATTTGGCCTGGCAGCCAATACCGCAGCGATCAGGATCTCTGGCAGCTATGCAAAAGCCTAAAGCCGTTTCATCCGCATATTGTTAAGCTTGCAGAAAATGCTGAATTGGTAATGTCGGGATGCACTGCTGTACCGCTGCTGGCGCACACAGGGCTATTGGCTGATAAAAAAATTACCGCAAGCTGGTGGCTAGATAGTTTTTTTCAACGTCATATAAAAGGGTGCAAACTCGATACCAGTGAAATGTTGCGACTTGATGGTAAGTTTTTAACTTGCGGTGCAACATCGAGCTTTTTGCTATTAACTTGGTACTTGGTGCGTCATTATTTAGGTAAAGATATTGCCGATACAGTTGCTCGTTATCTATTGATAGATACTGAGCAGGTAAAACAAAGCGCATTTTTTGCGTTAAATGATTTACCTGAGCACCAAGATGCGGAAATGCGAAAGCTAGAGCAGTGGATCAGCGATCACTTGGATAGCAGTATCGATGTATCAACCATGGCGTATAAGCTTAATATTAGTGAGCGTACATTAACTCGTCGATTCAAAAAGCTGTTAGGCGTTGCGCCCATGCAGTATGTACAAATTGCACGCATTGAACGCGCGTGTGGTTTATTAAAAACAACCAGTAAAACAGCGCAGCAAATTGCATTGAGTTTAGGCTATCAAGATGACGCCGCGTTTCGTAAATTATTTATTAAACATAAAGGCGTTGGTATGGGCGAATACCGCAGAAATAAAGAATTTTTTGAGTTGTAAAAAAGGGGGCAAGAGCCCCTTTTTTATTTAATTAAATTAACTTCAACTTTACCGTCTTTTATAACGAGATCAACTTGCTCCATTGTACTGATATTCTCAAGTGGATTACCTTTAACCGCGATTACATCGGCAAATTTACCTGTATCTAACGAGCCAAGAGAATCTTGCTGTTTAAGTAGCGTTGCGGCATTAATAGTTGCCGCTCGCAGCGCTTGTAGCTCAGTCATGCCAAACTTCACCATGCGGCTAAATTGGTGACCGTTGTCACCGTGAGGATATACACCTGCGTCAGATGCAAACACCATATTCACTCCAGCTTTTACCGCTTTAGTGAAACTTGCACGCTGGCGCGATCCTACTTTACGTTCTTTATTTAAACTTTCTTCTAGAATGCCGGCTTTTTTGCCCTCGCTAAGAATATATTCGGTGTTGTAGATATCCATTGAGAAGTAAGTGCCTTTTTCAAGCGCTAACTGGATTGCCTCGTCATCTACAAAGCTGACATGCTCAACCGAATTAACACCTGCTTTAATTGCCGATTTAATGCCATCGGTACCATGGGCGTGTGCAGCAACCGTTAGGCCGCGTAAATGAGCTTCATCGACAATCGCAGTCATTTCTTCTTGTGAATACTGCTGTGCACCTACTTTAGTGCCTTTTGATAGCACGCCACCGGTAGCGCAAAATTTAATAACATCGGCGCCGTATTTGATGTTTTCACGCACTTTTGCTCGCACTGCCCAAGGGCCATCGGCAACACCTTGACTCGTCACTGCATGTTCATGGGTTAATAAATTATTGTCACAGTGTCCGCCAGTAACGCCTAGGCTTGGCCCAGCCGCAAAAATTCGAGGGCCAGGTACATCGCCATCTCTAATTGCATCTTTTAGCGCGATATCGGCGTAACCTGGAGCGCCTAGGTTACGTACTGATGTAAAACCTGCCTCTAATGTACGTTTTGCATTACGCACTCCGGTAATTGCAGAACGTTGCGTAGTGCGTTGCAGGCGTTTGTAACCATGTACTTGGGCGTCACTTGTTAAATGCACATGCATATCAAAAAGCCCTGGCAATAGTGTATAGCCTTTTAAGTCCATTATTTTGGCATCAGGTGCGTAACCTTTGCGGTTGCTTTTGCCAACGCTCACAATTTTATTATCTTCAATCACTAGTGTGGCTGGTTTAAATAATTTGCCAGTGTTGATATCGAGTGCCGCATCGGCATTTAATACAAGCTGTTGCGCCATTGCCGAAAAACTACTGAGTGTTGCTAACGCAATAAGTGTACGTTTAAACATAATTACAAATTCCTGCTGATTTTTATTTGTTATCCCATAGCTATTCGCAATAGTGAAGAAAAAATCGATAATTAACCAAGGTAAAAATCCACACGGCAAAAATAAACGTAACATCATGGTCATAGGCTAAAATTATCTGAAAAATTGGGTTATATTTAGCGTGTATAAAATCAACAGGAAGTCATAAATGAAAGCGTTACTCGTCAAAATTTTAGTACCAATTGGTATTTTTATTATCGGAGCCTTAGGTTTTAGTTTAATCAAAGCAAGCGCCGCGGATGATGGCGAGAAAAAGCCTGTTGATACCCGTCCTACGGTAAGTGTTTCAACATTAAAAGCGGTTGAGCATCAAGTTGTATTAACCAGTTTTGGCGAGGTAAAGCCACTTGAAACAACGCGTTTAGCGGCGCAAGTTTCGGGCGAAGTGATGTCTTGGCATAAGAACTTTGTCGCGGGTGGCTTAGTAAAACGTGGTGAAGTGTTATTCACCATTGAAAAAGATAATTATCAGGCTGCATTGTTGCAAGCCGAAGCCGCACTTACTAGCGCACAAGCAGCATTGATAGAAGAGCAAGCAAAAGCACAAGTTGCGGAAGATGAAGCCAAACGCTTTCCGAATAAACCACGCACCGATTTATTCTTAAGAAAACCACAAGTGCTTAGCGCACAAGCACAAGTAAAATCAGCACAAGCTGCATTAATGCGCGCACAGCGCGACCTTGCTGATTGCGAAGTAAAAGCACCTTACGATGCGCTAATTATTTCGCGTGATATTGGCGTTGGCCAGTTTGTTAATAAAGGAACTCAAGTGGCCCAGCTAAACAATATTGAAACCGCTGAAATCATTGTACCGATTGCTGGTTTTGATAGTTTATTTTTGCCTTCACCGCTTGCTGAAACACCCGTAGATATCTCTTATAAAGGCGTTAATGGCTTTGCTCGCCAAGGTAAAATTGCGCGTGACTTAGGGGTAATTGATAGTGCAACGCGAATGAGCCATATCGTGGTTCAGGTTGACGATCCATATAATCTTAAAAGCCAAGGTAGCGACTTAAAATTTGGTAAATATGTAGAAGTGTCGTTTAGCGGTCAGCAACTATCGCAAGTATTTAAATTGCCACAAGAGCTTGTGAATAACCGTACTGTATGGGTTGTTGATAACGAACAAAAGCTGCAAGCCAAAGAAGTAAATATATTGCGCAGTGAAGGGGCATTCTTTTTGATTGATAAAGGCCTTACTAATGATGAGAAGCTGGTACTAACACTGCCTGAATACCCGCAGCAGGGCATGGCGGTAAAGCTAGCAGCAAGTAAATCAAGCGAAGCGCTAAAGTAAGGGCAAACCATGAAACACAATCAACAAACGGGGCTAATTGCCTTTTTTGCCAATAACTCAGTTGCCGCCAACTTAATGATGCTTTTCATTATTTTAATGGGCATTGTGAGCTACGCAACGATTCAGCGACAAATGTTTCCCAGCATTGAAATTAACTATATTACGGTTAATGCCAACTACCCAGGCGCCTCGCCACAAGAAATTGAAGAAGGCATTTTAATCAAGATTGAAGAGTCGATTAAAGACATTACTGAAATTGAAAAAAGCATTTCGCGTGCGTTTCGTAATGGCGGTAGTGTAACTCTAGAGATCGACCCTGATAAAAACTTGGCTGAAGTACTCGATAAAGTAAAGCTGAGAGTTGATGGTATTGCCACTTTCCCCGCTGGCATGGAGCCCGTTACCGTTTCGCAGATAGAATTTCAGCAAGATGTTATCAATATGGCGTTAGTCGGTGATTTACCGCTCACTCAGCTAAAACCAATTGCGCGCCAAGTTGAGACGGAATTGCTGCAATTAAAAAATGTGTCATTGGTTAACTTAAGCACGCCAGACGATGAGATAGCGGTTGAAATTCAACCCGATCAGCTGCGCAAATATAATCTTACCTTAAGCCAAGTAAGTGATGCGATTCGTCGTTATTCTGCCAACATTTCAGCAGGCCAACTGAAAACCGACTCGGGCATTATTTCTGTGCGTGTGGAAAATCAGTTTTATAAAGGCGATGAATTCCGTCAGATCCCCGTGAAGGTGGGCAGCAATGGCGCAAAAGTATTGCTGGGTGATATTGCGGAAATTAAAGACCAATTTGTTGAAGGTGAACGCTATTTCCAAATGTCGGGTGCCAATGCGATTTCTTTGTCGGTAAAAGCAACGAAAGACCAGAATATGATTCCAGTAGCGGAATCGGTAAACCGCTATATTGAAGAGCGCAATAAAACACTGCCACCGGGCGTGCAGCTTGAAAGCATTGTTGATATGACATACTACCTCAATGCGCGTCTCGATATGATGCTGAAAAACCTATTTCAAGGTGCGATTTTAGTAGCCTTAATGCTAACCCTATTCTTACGTTTTAAATTGGCGCTTTGGGTGATGGTGGGTCTGCCAGTGTGCTTCTTGGGTGCCATGATGATGATGCCGATGGTCGGCGTAAGCATTAATATTGTATCGCTTTTCGCCTTTATTATGGTGCTGGGTATTGTGGTTGATGATGCCATTGTAATTGGCGAAAGTGCCTATAGTGAAATTGAACGGTCCGGCCCCGGCGTAACAAGTGTGGTGCGTGGTGCGCAGCGGGTAGCGACACCTGCTACTTTTGGTGTACTGACCACCATTGCGGTATTTGCGCCGTTTACGCTATCAAGTGGACCTGAAAGTGCATTTTTTGTCAGTATCGCTGCAGTTTCTATTTTGTGCTTAATCTTTAGCTTGATTGAATCTAAGCTAATTTTACCCGCCCACTTGGCGCACACCCATTTTAGTGAAGTAAAAACAGATGGCTTCAGAGCCAAGTTTAACAAGCGCTTTTTTGGCTTTGTAAATGGCCCTTATCAGCGTTTTGTTATTAAGTGTGTAGAATGGCGCTACGCTGTATTTGCCGTTTTTGTTGCGTTACTAATGATTAGTGTTGGTTTGCTAGCAGGCAATTATGTGCGCGTTGTACCAACACCAAAAGTGCCACACGACTTCCCAACAATTCGTATTGAAATGAACGATAACGTTTCAGATATGCAAACTATTTCAGCGTTGCAAACAATTGAAGCTGTGATCACACAAATAGACAAAGAAACCCAAGCAAATACCGGCCAAACCATGATCCGCGATATGTTGGTGTTTAACCAAGGTCGTACCGAAGGCCAACTTGTTGTTCCTTTGGTTGATGAAGAATTAAGGCCATACAACACCTTTGAACTGTCGCGTCGTTGGCGTGAAGCACTACCCGAAATTCCGGGGCTTAAATCAATTAATATTCAAGATGATGTAAACGGTGGCGGCAATGATGGTGAATTTGGTTATCTGTTATTTGGGCCTGATATCGATACTTTAAACGCCGCAGGTCGTCAGTTTATTGCGATGCTGCAACAACAAAAAGGCTTGTTTGATATTAGCTCGACAATCGACCCTGCCAGCAAAGAAGTGCAAATCAGCTTAAAGCCTGTTGCGTACGATCTAGGGCTTAATCTTGCCAATATTGCTAATCAGGTAGGCGCGAGTTTTTATGGTGGCGAAGCGCAGCGAGTCATTCGTAATGGTGAAGAAGTGCGGGTAATGGTGCGTTATCCTAAATTAACACGCGAAGCGTACTCGTCACTTAAATATACCGTTATCACAACACCTGGCGGCAAAGAAGTTATGCTAGGTGATGTTGTTGATTTAGTTGAAAAGCCGGGTATTAGTTATATTCGCCGTGAAGGCGGTTATCGCAGTGTGTATATTTGGGGCGCGATTGATGAAGAAGTGGTTGAGCCTGACGCCGTTGTCAAATCGGTTAAAGATGAGTTACTTCCACAACTTAAAGAGCAATTCCCAACAGTAAAATCTGAACTTGGCGGCTCAATTGAAGAGCAGCAAGCGCAGGCCAATGAGCAGAAACTGTTTTTCGTAGCTGGTATGTTTATTGTTTATATTTTGCTGGCAGTGCCACTGAAGAGTTATTTCCAGCCGTTAATTATTATGTCGGTGATTCCATTTAGTATGGTGGGAGCAATTTGGGGTCATTTCTCGTTTGGTTTAGATATTTCATTGATGTCGACCTTTGGTCTTATTGCTGCAGCCGGGGTGGTTATTAATGATTCCCTAGTTATGACCGATTTTGTTAACCAAATGCGAGCGCAAGGCGCATCGATAAAAGAGGCGGTAACAAAAGCGGGGTGTGCACGTTTTCGCGCAATTACACTGACCTCAATCACCACGTTTGTTGGGGTATTGCCAATTATGTTTGAAACCAGCTTACAAGCGCGCTTTGTTATCCCAATGGCGGTTGCTCTTGGCTTCTCGGTGCTGTTTGCCACATTGGTAACACTCGTGCTAGTGCCATGTATGTACCTTATCTTACAAGATCTTGGTAATGGGTTTATTTGGTTATGGAATAAAATCACCAACCTTCTTGGAAGGAAAACCAGCTTGCAAAATTAACTGAAAAAGCCCTATTTATTAGGGCTTTTTTAATTGCTTTAAATGGCTATAAATCTGAATAGTTTTTAGCAATTCAATTTTCCTCGACTACACTTTTTAAGTACACTTATATTGCGGCTAAAAATCGTACACGAATTATAGCTACGGAACGCATAAGGATTATAAAGTGGAGTTTCGTTTGAAAAATACCTTATCTCACTCAGCGGAGTGTTTACGCAAAGCAGTGCCGTTAATGGTTAAGTACAATATTGCGGTTACGCCCGCAAATTATGCGCTTTGGTATAGCTATGTATCTGGTAACCATCCCAAGTTAAATCAAAAGCTGGATTCTGCGTTAAGAACCTTTGGTACTTGCCCGCCTGCACTGTCACGGGATTTATTTGAAGAGTTTTTATCAGACAAAGATCTTGAGCTGTTTGATTCAGTTGCTGAAGACATTAATGCGGTTGTTGCAGAGGTTGAAAAAAACGTTGGGCAAACCTTAAATTCAGCCAATGACTTTAGTGAAGTTTTGAGTTCATGTAATCAAGAGCTGAGCGATTTTACAAAAGAAGACGCATCAGAACGAGATATTTTAGAATTAGTTAATAAGCTGTCGGAAGAATCAAAAAGCATGCAGCATACAACCGAGCGTTTTCAGCAGCAATTACGTGCTGCATATCAAGAGATTTCCAAGCTGCGCAGCGAGCTCAATGAATCGAAAAGAGCGGCATCGAAAGATGGTTTAACAGGCCTTAATAACCGTAAGTCATTCGATGAAGATCTCGACTTATTGTGTAACAGTCACCACAGTGTTTTAAAGCTCTATTTAACCATTGTGGATATCGATAATTTTAAACAGTTTAACGATGATTTCGGTCATCAAAAAGGCGACCTCGTACTAAAAGTGGTTGCTGAAAGATTAAAAAAACACGCCGATGAACTGAATGCTGCGTATCGCTATGGTGGAGAAGAGTTTTGTATTTTGAGCCAGTTTAAAGACAAGCGCTCAGCGGTTAATTATTTAGAAAAAATTCGTGTCGATATTGAACGTTTGGCGTTAAAAGACAATAAAACAGGTAAATCATTGCGCAGTATTTCAGCCAGCTTTGGTGTGGCTGAGTTTGATGGTGAATCGTGTGAAATGCTTCTCGAGCGTGCAGATAAAGCACTGTATAAAGCGAAAGAATCAGGTAGAAACTGCATTATTGTTGCTTAAGGAACAGCGATGACAACGTTAATTGAAATGTTAGCGATGCAAAGAGCGCAAAGCGAAGGACGTCTTAAAGTGACGGCTGATGATATTATGTGGGCGCAAGCCAATATAGATTGTTTTGAAGCGTTGCGAGATTGTATGGGATTAGATGTTGCCGATAATGACGTACTATTTGACGACCAAATACGCAGCTCTGAACGTTTACCTGAGTAACCTGAAGAGTTTTATAAGTTGCCAATTATTTCATATAAGGTAAAGGCAACTTCAAGACCAATGAGCATTAGCAAAAAGCTTAATAACACCGATTTAGGTACTTTTGCGCAGCAGTAAGCGCCAAGAGGTGCGCCTACCACAACAACCGGAATCGCCGCCAATACATATTGAGATATTGGCGCGGTTATCGCGTTTAAATATAAGAAATTTATACCGCTAGCAAATACTGATGTTACCGCCATAACGATTACTGACGTGGCAGTCGCGACTTTTAAATCAGCTTTAAAATGCAGCATTAACAAGGCAAAAATAGCGATATCTGCCCCTGAGCCAATCAAGCCACTAACGATACCGCCTAAAAACGCCACAAATACCACTAAGGCATTTTTCTTTTTACAGCTTAAGTCTATATCTAACTGCTGTTTACCTTTCCAATGAGCACGAAGCAGGGTGATGGCAAAGACTAATAAAAAAACGCTAAACAGTGATTTTGTGACCAATCTAGGCAGAAGATCAGCAATAAAGAACAAGCTGATAGCGACGCCGGGTAATGCGCCAAAAAGCGCAAGTAATACAACCGAACGGTAATATTTGATGCCGCTAAATATAATGGTGAGACTGGCAGCTGTCATCCCAAAGCTCTGAATAGCGAGTGAAAATACTTTTGCAGTAGCAGGTTCAATTGCCAGCACTTTAGTCATGACTGGAAAAGCAACAGCACCGCCGCCAAGCGCTGTACCGCCTGCAACAAATGACCCGAACGCCATGGTAATCGCAATACTAATTTGCGACATGAAATTAGCCAAGGCACTGTTTATTCCCTGCATGAATAGCCAGCAAGTATAAGTGCTAGCTAAAAATAAAAGGGGAATGTATTGACGGTAGCTTCGGTTTTTAAAATTCATAGACAGCGCTGTCATTGTTGGTTGCTTACAAAATAGCAAAGTATTTGATGCAAAGACAAGGTAAATAATTAAAGCGTTACCTTGGTGTGCGCTATCGGCTAACTCACATAGAATATGGCACGCAGATCCAGCTTTGTATAAAACCCTATCAAGCTGCTGTAAAAACGAACTTGAAAGGTCAACAGACCCTAATTCAAAAATGAATTTACTGAAGCAGGCCACCAATAAATGGCATGTTACAGATCTAAGCGTCGCGAAAAACAGTATAAATCTCGTGTAATTTAGTTTAATTTGCTTAACCACTTAATAAATCAAGAAGTTAGGTTTATAGTTAAATTAGAAACAAAAAACCTCAACGATAATTTATTAAAACTATATGGCAACAATATTAATTACCGGCGCGGCGCAGCGTATTGGCCTTGATTTAGCAAAGCATTTTTTAAATAAAGGCGACAAACTGATTATTACTTATCGCACTAAACATGCGTCAGTAAATGAGTTGTTGGAGCTTGGCGCTATTTGTTTAGCATGTGACTTTGAGCAAAGTGATGCCGTAGAAAAGTTGGTAGAACAAGTTAAAAGCCATACTAACGAGCTCAGTGCGATTATTCATAATGCATCAAGTTGGGATTGCGAAAGTAAGAACCCAGACTTTAATAGTTTATTTGATAACATGATGAATATTCATGCAAAAGTGCCTTATTTATTAAACTTAGCACTTACGCCTTTATTACAAAATAGCAGCTACGAACACAGTGATATTATCCATATTACGGATTACGTTGTTGAAAAAGGTAGCCCAAAGCATATTGCTTATGCCGCAAGTAAAGCGGCGCTTGATAATTTAACGCGTTCATTTTCTGCCAAGTTAGCGCCAAAAGTGAAAGTAAATTCGATTGCGCCGTCATTAATTATTTTTAATGACCATGATGACGAAGCGTACCGAGCAAAAACTCTGAAAAAATCGATTATGGCGTTAGAGCCTGGCACAGCAGAAATCATTAATGGTATCGAAATGATTCTAAACAGCAATTATATGACAGGACGCACATTGCAACTCGATGGTGGTCGCCACCTAAAATAGGACAGAACAATGGAAAAGAAACTAGCTGAAAACTACCGACAAATTATTGAAGCGGTTGGCGAGAATCCAGAGCGCGAAGGCCTGCTGGATACGCCAAAACGAGCGGCTAAGGCAATGGAGTACCTGACAAAAGGTTATCGTCAAACGCTTGACGAAATTACCAACAATGCAGTGTTTACCTCAGATGCCGACGACATGGTGTTGATACAAGATATCGAGCTGTATTCTATGTGTGAGCATCATCTATTACCCTTTGTTGGTCGTTGCCATATCGCCTATATTCCCGATGGTAAAGTACTTGGGTTATCAAAGTTTGCGCGCATTGTTGATATGTTTGCACGCCGCTTTCAAATTCAAGAACAGCTTACGCATCAAATTGCTGAAGCCGTGCAACAAGTTACTAACGCGAAAGGGGTAGGTGTTATTGTTGAGGCTAAACACATGTGCATGATGATGCGCGGTGTAGAGAAACAAAACTCTAAAATGCGTACGTCGGTAATGTTGGGTAACTTCCGTGAAGATCCAAAAACCCGCAATGAATTCTTGCAGTTAGTTAAGGGGTAACTATGCTCAATGCGATTATAAATATAACAAATTTACGCCTGCGCACTTACATTGGCTTTAACCCTGAAGAGCGTGAAAAAAAGCAAGACGTGGTGATTAATATTGAAGTGCATTATCCGGCCGATATGGCCTGTGTTACCGACCAAGTAGACCAAGCGGTAAACTACAAAGACATAACCAAAGCAGTGATTGAGCTGGTGGAAAACGGCCACTTTTTGCTGCTTGAAAAATTGGTAGCTGATGTACTGGAAGAGTGTCATCGCCATTCAAGTGTGACATTTGCCAAAGTATCTATCGATAAGCCACATGCATTGCGCTTTGCAGACTCGGTATCGCTTACGCTTGCATGGCAAAAGCCAAGCTAAAAAAACTGTAGCGCCATAGCGATAACTATGGCGTATCGCAGTGCTTTTCCAATAGCTACAAGCAATACGAAAATAGAAAACGGCACCCGCATAATGCCAGCAACAAAGGTGAGTGGATCTCCTACAATGGGCAGCCAAGCTAATAATAAACTCGCTCTGCCGTAACGATTAAAGCTATGTTGCGCTTTTTCTAGTTGCTGCTCAGATACTGCAAACCACTTCCTGTCTTTAAAGCGATTAAGCTCCTTTCCTAACCACCAATTCACGCAGCTACCTAAAGTGTTACCCAATGTCGCACTAAACCACAGCAAAGCAATGTTGAATTGTTGCTGGGTAAGATAAGCAAGCATGCCTTCAGAGGCTGTGGGAAGCAGTGTTGCAGCAATAAATGCGGTAAAAAATAGTGATAGGTAGCTCAAAAAAGGACTTAAATATTACTCAGTGATAGCTTGACGCATGATGCTAAATTTTTAACACTGAGTCCAGCGTAAATAATTATATGGAATATAAATGAAATACCTATTACCTCTGATGTTGCTAGGAACGCTAGCAGGTTGTGCGCAAACGCCAAAAAATCAAACCACCTACCAGAAACCCAATTACGAAACTTATATTGCTCAAGGTGAATCTTTTCCTATCTCACAATTTAACGATATGAAAGGGGAGACGGTTGAGTTGGCCGAAGACAAGCGCAAGTTGGTGTTACTTTTCGCCACTTGGTGTAGTGATTCGCAGCGTTTTGTCAAACAGTTAATGGCATCGCCACTTATCGCAGACCCTGATCTACAGATTATTGCGATTGGTCGAGAAGAAGATGCGCAAAGCTTAGTGAACTTTTCAGAAAAGTTTGCAACTAACTTCACCATGGTGGCTGACCCAGAACGTAAAATTTATAGTCAATTTGCTAACGCGGGTGTGCCTCGTATTATCTTGTTAGATAAACAAAATCGCGTGGTTTCAACCTTGATTGGTGAAGCGCCAAACACCATTGAAAAAGTACTTTGGTAACAAAAGAATACACCATTTGAATCTTATAACGCGTAAATTCGCGGATTGGTCGTTTCCAGTTGCAGCATTGAATGGGATGCTGTAATAATTGGTAAGTTAATAATATTAGGGGCAAACTATGAAATTAAGAACATTAGTTCTTGCAGCTGCAATTGCTGCACCAGCACTTGCAAACGCTAACCCTGCATTCAAAGAAGCAGAGGATGCTATCGAATACCGTCAACAAGCGTTTCAGTTAATCCGTACGCAAATCGCAAATATGGGCGATATGTTGAAAGGTAAAGTTGAATTTAACGCGGAAACTTTCCAAATGCGTGCTAACAATGCTGCAGCATTATCAAAAATGCCTTGGGAAGCGTTTTACGCGGGCACAGACAAAGGCGATACGTCTGCACTAGCAGCTGTATGGTCAGACAATGAAACGTTTATGCAAAAAGCAAATGCGTTTGCTGATTATGCGGATAAACTAGCTGTTGCTGCACAGTCAGGTGACCCAAAAGTAATTAAGCCAGCATTTGGCGCTTGGGCAAAAGGCTGTAAAGATTGTCACAAGTCTTTCAAAGATTAATTGCTTACGTTAATCGCAAAAAAGGTCAGCATATGCTGACCTTTTTTAATGTGGTTACTGGGTGTTAGTTTAGCCTATCAATGTACTAATCGACTCAGCGCCCCAAACGTAGAGAATAGCCGTGGTAAGCACTGCAAAAATTGCAAAACCTAACCAACCACTTTTCATTTTGACACTTTGTTCATAGCTTTCTGCTGTTTTGCCTGTAATCATAGGTGGCACAAGTGCTTTGCCTTTTAGTTTATAAATAACAATAGCTGCAATATGCAGTGCGATGGCAATCAAGATTAAGTCAAAAATTTGATGGTGTAAGCTGCCAGCAAGCGACGATAGGTCGCTGCTCACCATAGCCACTAACGGGCCATCATACATTATATCGTCTGTGGTCATTAAACCCGTAACGGCTTGCGAAATAAGTAATATAAGAAACGCGATCACCATATAACTACCAGCTGCGTTGTGCCCTGGTTTAGCTTGTTGCTGCCCTTTTATTGCTGCGATAGTACTTTTCGGTGAATGCAGTAATGCCGATAATTTTGCAGTATCACTGCCGATAATGCCCCAAATAATACGTGTTGCTAATAGTGCTAATAGTGTGAAGCCTGCGACAAAGTGCACTTCCATAAGGCTGTTTTCAGCCGAATAGTAAAGTGTTGCAACTAATGCGACCATGCTCCAATGGAAAAAACGGATAAATCCATCCCATACTTGTGTTTTTTGCATTTTGGCCCCTAAAGCGTGTTATAAAAATAAATCAATATGTAAGGTCTTTAAACCCAAATTGAAGTCTTACTATGTTGCCATAAATCAGATAAATACGGTAAGCAAATACGTTAAACATCATAAAAAATGCTATTGAGCAATTTTGTACAATTTTTAAAAAACCGTGGGGCTATACTGATTGTGTAAATATATTGCTGCCCTTTATTTTTGAGAAGCGTTCATGGAAAAAACAGTCTTTCAATATCATCAGGATTTAAATGGACTCGAGGTACTTAAAGCGCAGTACAAGCAGCAGAATTTCGCACGCCATAGTCATGAAGGCTATACCATAGGGCTAATTGAAAATGGTGCACAGCGATTTTTTCGCAGTGGCGCAAATCATGTCGCGCCAGCAAGCAGTATTATCTTAGTTAATGCAGACCAAGTGCATAATGGTCAAACTGCGACTGAGCATGGCTGGGGTTACCGTGCTATGTATCCAACTCCAGAGTTATTTGAAGGGCTAACGGATGGGATTGGTAAAGCAAAACTCGGTGCGCCTTATTTTGAACAAGCGGTAGTGTTCGAGCCTGTGTTAGCACAGCAAATGGCGTTTACCTTTGATTTACTCGCGACTGATAAAAGTGTGTTGGCAAGGCAGTCAGCATTGTATCAATTATTAATTAATTTAATTGCTCGCCATAATAAACGTGCTTTTAATTTAAAAGGGTTATCACGCAAACCACAACTAAACTCGGCGCTTGATTATTTGCGCGATTATTATTTCGATAATATTAGTTTGACCGAACTTGCCGCGATTGCTCATATGAGTCCGTTTCACTTTATTCGACAGTTTAAGGCTGAAACAGGTATGACACCACATGTTTATCAAACGCAATTTCGTATAAATCGTGCCAAGCAAATGCTACGCTCGGGGCTTGCGATTAATGAAGTGGCGTTATCCGTTGGTTTTTATGACCAAAGTCACTTTCATCGATATTTTAAGAAGAATATGGGGTTGACCCCTAAGCAGCACAGCAAGGCAGTACTTTACCAAGCCTCATAAATTATTGGTCAATCAACGAGAATCAAATGAAAACAGCAATTGCTAAAGGGTTTTGGGATATGCTCCCACTCAATCTAGCGGTGATCCCATGGGGTATTTTATGTGGCTCACTGGCAGTGCAATCGGGTTTTAGTCCGCTAGAGGCACAGCTAATGTCACTATTAGTGTTTGCCGGTTCTGCGCAACTTGTTGCAATAGAACTAATCGCTGGTAACGCCTCACTTATCACTATTTTAGTCACTACTTTTATTATTAGTGCTCGCCACTTTTTGTATGGCTTAAGTGTGCGCCATCGTTTAATTGATAAGCCGCTTAAGTGGCGTTTAGGCTTGGGGTTTTTACTAACGGATGAACTTTTTGCTTTTTCACATCACCATAGGGCATATCAAGGGAAAGTAAGGCTAGTTTACGCCTTAGTTGCGGGTGGTAGCTTTTATATCGCTTGGAATATTTGGACGCTCATAGGTGTTGTAGCTGGGGCATTACTGCCAGACCTCACTCAGCTTGGGTTAGACTTTGCGATCGCCTCAATTTTTATCGCTTTGGTGATCCCAAGCATCAACAATTGGCCAGTGCTAATTGCGTGTTTAACCTCGGCTGTCAGTATTGTTATTTTTAAACTGTGGCAATTTGAACTTGGACTTATTTTCGCAGCGCTGCTGGGCATGAGTGTGGGTTATGTGCTTGAAAGCAGACGAGGTGCAAAATGCTAAAGATTATTTTTTTGATGGCATGCGTCACGTTCACAACGCGTTTTTTATTTTTATCTAAGCGTTTACCCTTTAGCATTGGGCCTAAAATGCAGCGTTTTTTAAGTTTTAGCGCGCCCTGTGTACTTACCGCGATTTGGGTACCGATTGTATTTGTGCAACAGGGGGAGTTGGCTATTTCGCTCGATAATCCGTATTTAATAGCAGCAGGTGTTGCCGTTTTACTGGCATATCGCTTTAAGAATTTATATGTCACTACCGTGGTGAGTTTAGTGGTGTTCTTTTTACTGAAACTCTAACTGCTTTAAAGCAGTTAGAGTTTAGCAGTGGGCGCTTAAACCGATGCCTTTAATACTGCGCGGCTTATATTAAGTGTTACTTGTTGGCTTTCACCAAGCTCAGTCATACCGTGACGTTCAAGCTGTTCAACAACGGCATCAGCTACTTTTTCATCTAACTGGTAATCGCTTAAACGCGTTGGCATGTTTACCGAGTGGAAAAACGCCTCGGTTTTTTCAATCGCTCGGTCAATAGCTAAGTTTTTATCTTGCTCTGTAATACCCCAAATGCGTTCAGCATACTGCAATAACTTCGCTTCTTTTTGTTGGCGCATCGCATTCATCATACGTGGCAGCACAATCGCGAGAGTTTGCGCGTGATCTAAGCCGTATAATGCAGTTACTTCATGGCCAAGCATATGTGTAGACCAGTCTTGTGGTACACCTGCACCAATTAGCCCATTTAGCGCCATCGTTGCCGACCACATTAGGTTTTCTCGAACCATCATGTTATCTGGTTCTGCGAACACACGTGGACCATCTTCAATTAGCGTATGCAATAAGCCTTCAGCAAAGCGATCTTGCACTTTGGCACCATGGTCAAATGTTAAGTATTGCTCCATAACGTGCACAAATGCGTCAACGACACCGTTCGCTAATTGTCTTTCAGGTAATGTTTTTGTTACTTGTGCATCAAGTACAGCGAACTTTGGTTGTACTTTTTCACTCGCGAACGGCAGTTTGTCGTTGGTGTCGAGCTTAGATACAACTGAATAGCTATTTGATTCCGAGCCTGTCGCAGGTAAGGTAAGTACAACACCAATTGGCAGGGCGTCTGTTACTTCTGCTGCTTTTACTAAAATATCCCATGGTTCACCATCGAACTTGGCCGCAGCAGCAATAAACTTAGTGCCATCAATAACGGAGCCACCGCCTACCGCAAGTAAATAATCGATGTTGTGCTCTTTTATTTGTGCAACTGCACGCATTGCGGTTTCATAACTCGGGTTTGGCTCAATACCCGAAAACTCAAAAACTTGGTGTTCACTTAGGGCATCGGTTACCTGCTGGTAAATACCATTTTGTTTGATACTGCCACCGCCATAAATAACTAGTACTTTTGCTGACTGTGGGATCTCGTGTTGAATACTTGCGATTTGGCCTTGGCCAAAAATAATTTTAGTTGGATTTACAAAACTAAATTCCATTGTATTGCCTCAATTAGGTACGGTAATTAAAGCCAGTCTAACGTTTTTCTGATTTGGGATAATCCCCACTGTTGACAAATCACTTTTGCATGTATGCAATAATAATTGTGTTTTAATTTCTATTTTTGCATAGGTGCTCGGTATGAACTGGCAAGGGATCAACGAATTTTTGGCTGTAGTGGACAGTGGTAGCTTTACTCAAGCCGCTAAAGTGCTTGATGTGTCAACATCACATATTAGCCGTAGCGTCTCGCAGTTAGAGTCGAGATTGGGTGTTGCGCTTTTAAAACGCACAACGCGTTCGCTTAATTTAACTGAAGCAGGGCAGCAATATGCAGCCTCATTACACTCGATTCAATCTGCAATGGAAGAGGCTAACCTAGCGCTGCAAGGTGAACAACAAGAGCCGAAGGGCAAGATTAAAATCTCGTGTGCTGGCGATTTTGCCTCAAAGCAAATTGCACCTAAGCTCGCGCAGTTTTGTCAGCGTTATTCGCAAGTGTCGATTACCATGGATTTTAATAACCGCAATGTAGATTTGATTGCCGAAGGCGTTGATTTAGCGATTCGATTTGGCCGAATGGCTGACTCTAATTTAATTGCGCGGCCACTTTCAACACGTGTTATGACTTTAGTTGCATCGCCTGAGTACTTAGCAAGGTTTCCTGCGCCAAGCCACCCAGAGCAATTGATAGAGCATAATTGTTTAATAGCAGTTACTAACCGTTGGCGCTTTAATATGGGCGACAATATTAAAGAGTTTAAGGTGGCTGGACGTTGGCGCAGCAATAATGGAGAAGCGCTGCTGCAAGCGTGTTTATCGGGCTTGGGCATTGCTCATCTAGCGTATGATATTGTTGGGGACTATATTGAAAGTGGTAAATTAGTAAGCTTATTAGACTCATATCAAGTTGCAGATAACGCTTCTTGGCTGGTTTACCCCAATCGTGATCTAATGCCCTTAAGAGTACGTTTATTAATAGATTTTTTAATTGAAGAGTTTAAGTCGAGATGACCGCGATTTATTTCAATTTTTGAACTATTATTGTGCGATTATATCGTGCGCGATATATTTGATTGCAACAGAGGAGAAAGCTAATGGCACCATTTTATCAATTTAGTATTAACAGTTTGCAAGGTCAGAATATCGACTTTGCAGATTTTGCAGGCAAAGTCGTATTAGTCGTAAATACAGCGAGTAAGTGTGGATTGACACCACAATATGAAGGTCTTCAAGCGCTACACAAAAAGTATAGCGACCAAGGTTTAGTTATTATTGGTTGCCCGTGTAACCAGTTTGGCCAACAAGAACCTGGTTCGCCGGAACAAATTCAGGGCGAATGTTTAATTAACTATGGCGTTGATTTCACTATGACAGAGAAAATCGATGTAAATGGTGAAAATAGCCACCCACTTTATAAGTATTTACGCACTGAATTATCGGGTATTTTAGGCAATAAAATTAAATGGAATTTTACTAAGTTTTTAATTGGCCGAGATGGCAAGCCAGTTAAGCGTTTTGCGCCAACAACAAAACCCGACGCACTTGCTAGCTATATCGAGAAAGCACTGGCGCAATAGTATGACAAGTAAGCCCGAGCAACTGTTAGAAAATCAACTTTGCTTTCCAATTTATGCGGCGTCACGTCTAGTGACGCGGCTTTATCAGCCTGAGTTGGACAAATACAAACTAACGTATCCGCAGTACGTTATTTTACTGATTTTATGGCAGCAAGATGGCGTGACTGTAGGTGAAATTGGGCAGCAGGCAATTTTAAACAATAATACATTAACGCCTATTTTAAAGCGTATGGCCGACAATAACTTAATTGAGCGCAGGCGTGATGATTGGGATGAGCGAAAAGTACGTATTTATTTAACTGATTACGGTAATTCCCTACAGCAGTCGCTTTCGTGCCTACCTTCACAACTGGTAGATAAAGTAGGGTTAGATCTTGATAAAGCGGCCCAACTAAAAGCACTGCTCGGTGATTTAATGTCGCAGTTAAACGAACACAGCTAACCTAAATTTAGGTGAATTCGTTCAGGTTAACTAAAGCGTTTTGTTCTTTGTTGTTGCTTATTGATTTAGTCCGCTGGCCTACAAAGCAACGCCGATATCAAAAAGCTTTGAATTTGAACAGAGTTTAGACCACAAAGCTCAACACGCTCTACTTTTATGGATTAATTTGTATTGGCTGGTTTTATTATTTTTGTGTGACTAAGTTTGGAATTAGGGTTGTGCAATGCCCGCCACATAAAGCATCAACAGTGGCTAATTATTTTTTGAACAATGGCGCGAAATGCTGTTATAGCTCATCCCAGTAATTGTGGGTGTCATCCATGCCAATAGATTTTCGTAATCGCTTTCTTTCTAAAATATCTTCTAAACGTTTTTTAACTTCGCGTTTATGTTCGTTTTCTTGGTTGTTTTCTAAATCGCTATTTAGCGGCTCTTGATTGTTTATGTTTTGGTAATTGTCTTTCATGATCACCCTCAACATTAAATGTTTAAGCACTCATAAACAGTAATAACCATTATTATGTTTTGCGCAAGTAAATATACTTCAAATTACTTGGTCAAATACACAAGTCATATGGTTAAATTTACTATTTTTTAGTTTTCACATGCTTCTTTAGAAATTCTTAAAGTCACGAAAAAATAGTTATCTATTTGTATTTTAATTGTTTTTTAAATTTGGCACTGACCTTGATATAGCTTTATCAATGAGAGAAAAAATTAAAACGCAAAAGATACGGGAATCACTATGAAAAAATTACTTTTAACAACAGCAGTGGCAGCGTGTATTGGCTTATCAACAAATGCAGTAGCACATCAAGATGGTCACGACAGCAACATGAGCTTTTCGTCGGATAGCTGCAATTTAGAATTTAATAACACCTTAGCGATTACGCCTGATACGGTTAATATCAAAGCCGAGTCAGGAGAAGTTGTTATTGACCAAGATGGTAACTTGCAGATTAATGGTGAAGCGCAGTCACTCTCTGCAGCGGATCAAACATTACTTGCCCGTTACTCTAGCGATGTGCGCGGTCAGGTTCCGCAAGTGGCTGAGATTGCGATGGAAGGTGTCGCGTTAGCAGGTGTTGCCCTGAGCGAAGTGGGCAATGCATTTGGCTTAAAAAATATGGCTACAATGGAACAAATGATGTCAGAGATTGGCGATGAAATTCACGCTGCATTTTATGACGGCGGCACATTCATAATGGATCAAGGCCGTTTCGATAACATTGGCGACACATTCGATAGTAAGTTCGATCAGCAGATGGAACAAGCAATGGAAGAAATGATTATGGAATCCATTGGCAGCTTGCTGATTACTCTAGGTAGCGAAATGTTAAGTTCTGGCGGTGATATGAGCGAGTTTGAGCAGCGCATGGAACGTATGGGCGAACAAATTGAAGAAAAGGTAGAGCTACAAGCGAAGAATATTGAGCAAAGAGCCGACCAAATGTGTTTTGACTTTAAAGACTTAGCAATGCAAGAGGATGAGTTACAAGCACGTATTCCGGCACTTACAAATTACGATGTATTTAAAGTGGAAACGAAAAAATCATCAATCTAAATTAAGGGTATTGAATTTAGATTAAAGCGTCAGTCATCAATGTAAGGGAGCCTAGGCTCCCTTTTTATTTTATGTGCACTAGTTCATTTGTTCAGGTTTTAGATATTGCTCAGCGTATTTTTCGGGAATTTTTTCTGAAATGAAAAAGTTTAATAAGGTTTGATCTAATTCTTCTTTTGCGGCCAGCTTTTGCATAATTTCAAGCGCTTGAGTAAGGGTTTTGGCTTGTTTATAGGGACGATCTGACGACGTTAATGCTTCAAAAATATCGGCAATGGCCAAGATTCTGGCTTCAAAGCTAATCGCATCACCCGACAAGCCTTTAGGATAACCTTGTCCATTGAGCTTTTCGTGGTGTGCTCCGGCTATTTCAGGTACTCGATTTAAGTGTTTCGGGAACGGGAGCTTTTCAAGGATTTCTATTGTTTGCACAATATGGTGATTAATCGCGTAGCGCTCTTCGTTATTAATTGTTCCTGACCGAATACTCAAGTTATAAAGTTCGCCCAAGTTATTTCTCAAAGCAGGCTGTACTAAGGTATATTTTTGCTTATCACAATTTAGGTTCTGATCTGCTAGCAAATGACTTGTTTTATTCACGAGCAGTCCGATATCCTGAGTTAGTTGGGTTGAGTCATAGCGGGTAAGCTCTTCTTGCGACAGACCAAGACGTTCGTCAAAATAAGGTCGCCACATACGTTGTGATATTTTTTCGAGTTTAGTGATGTCACTGTCAGAAACAAATTCGGCTGTGTTGCAGTATGCAACATGGGCAAAATCTTGTTCTAGCTGATTTATTTGTTGCTGCAATTGGGCTTCAATTTGGTCTTTGTCTACGCTAGCCAGTTGCTGCTTTAACGCAGCAATTTCTAAATCACGTTTTACAACCTCAAAACGCGTTCTTATTTCATGAATTCGGTTATAGATAGTCTCAAGACGCGTTGCTTTATCAACAATATACTCGGGTGTTGTTACTTTGCCACAGTCATGTAGCCAAGCGGCAATAGAAAGTTGACGTTTCGCACCATCATTAAACGCAAATTGAGGAAATAGCTGCGAGTTACCAGCGTGCGTAGCTAATGCTGTCGCTAGCTCAGGTACGCGCTGGCAATGCTTACCTGTATAGTGTGACTTAGTATCTATTGCACCTGCAATAACGTGAATAAAGGAATCAAGTAGTTTTTCTTGTTTGTTAACTAGCTTCCTACCTTCGATTGCTACACCAAAAAATGTAGCTACTTGTTCTGCTAATTTTAAGCTGATGGTTTGTTTTTCTGTGGAATTTGGATACAAATAAATTTGTAACCCAATTACTTGTTGCTCTCTGTTTTTAAGTGGAACAAGTAGCTGATAAAGCGCATTATCGCTTTGCGATAATAACGTTTTTAACTCGTTGGGTAGAGCGCTGGTTTTGCTGACTTCATCAAGTTGATATAGTTTTTGCCAGTTTATTTGAGCGAGTGTATTTGTATCGTATTTTTGGCCATCAAAACAGAGTAGTTCTGCGCACAATTTATTGTTTTGTGTAAGTAGTATTAAGCACCCTTGTGCAACCATCATATTAGCTGATTGGCTTGCTATTTTGTCGATAAGCCGCTGCAGGTCGTTTTCTTTTGACAAAGTAGCAAGCAAACTAAAAAACTCATTCAGATTGCCATATAGGTGCTTTAAGCTTATTTTCAAATCTTCAATTTCTTCGACTTTTATATAATTAGAGAAAGGCTTCGGAGTTTCGAAATTTGCTAATTGCGAGGCATAATTTTCAAGTTGCCGAATAGGGCGGGTCATTAATCGAGCGAGGAGGTAACTGATAGGAATTAGAATTAAGCTGACGCTCAGAACGACAAGTAACCAAACATAAAGTTGGTTGTAAATTGGCTGCAAAATATACTCGGCTTTTGTTGCAGCAACTAGCATAACTCCTTGTTTTGTCTGAGGCTCAATGTGTGTTGCACTCATGTACCACTTATCATCGTTTGCAGTGACTTCAGTAAGTTTAGTTAGATTGGTTGATCTAACTAATGTTGCCGATTGGGCTAACCATGTTTGCCATGGCGCAATTTGATGCTCCTCCAGTTGAATACTTTTGCTATCTTGCAATGCGAGTATCTTGTTGCTGCTATTCATCAAAAATAACCAAGTATTAAACTTTAATTTGTCGTGATACATAGATGCATAGAGTGACGTAGAATTTAAATCAACACTTACGGTTAATTGGTTTTGTTGTTTTACTAATGAAAATATCTTTTTGTTACTGTATTGGTCTTGATAGGGTTCTACTAAGGCTAAAGCGTTCGATTTTTGGGCTTGGGTATACCAGGGTCGCTTTGTGTAGTCGATGCTTGCAGCAAGTTTTTCTTGGTCTAATAATTCAAGTGATTGCGTATAATAGATGCGAACCTCTTGAGCGGCGTTAAGGTTTTGCACAATGAAGTAAGTGTTAATTGGTGCATTGGCGAATAATGCCGTTTGCTCTTCAGTAAGTTGGTGTAGCGCCCATAGCTCCCCGTTTTGAGTTGCAAACATAATTGCATCAACATGAATATCTTTATGTAAGAACATACTAAGTTCTTTTAAAAGCAGTGGTGGAAATTCATCGAGTAGGGTTTGTTTTGCTTGATAGCGATATATCAAACTGCTAAGCACTTTTTGTGCATTACTATAATCGGAGCGAATGCGCGTAAGCACTTCTTTTAATGCTTGCTGGTGGTTGGTAAGTGCTTGTGTAGTAGCAAACTCTAATCGACTTTGATATTGCAAAAAGATAAATACGCTGCTCATTAGTGTGCAAAAAATGAAAACAGCGATGGTTGAAACTTTAATAATGCTCAGTTTTGGCATAAATGCATCACAACAATTAAATTACTTTTATAGTTAACGCACTTTTTGCTACTTCAATCACCACAGGTGTGTAACCTGCTGATTCTCCATCAGCTTGCACCGGCAAGTTTGGGGTTAAGACTTCAAGTTGTGTAAATGCGTGTTCCTTCACTTCCTGCAGCGTAACATGTTTACCGTAATAGAGCTTCGGTAATGCCCAGAGTTTTTTAGCTAAATGCGTTTTTTCTACACTGTAACGTATTAAATGCGACGAGTTTAATTCTGCGTTGGGCGCAATTTTCATACCGCCACCAAAGTATTTGCCATTAGCAAACACCGTAAGAAAGTTTTTATAGTGTGTTTCTTTACCTTGCTGCTTTAACGATAAGAGCGACTCCTCAAAGAAAAAAAGGCAAGCAAGGGTATGATATAAATAGCTGAAACGTGCCAACCAACCTTTATTTCCTTTGGTGCGTTCTACGATTTCAGCGTCAAAGCCTACGCCGGCGCTATTTATAAAATAACGCCCATTCACTTTTCCTAAATCAATCGTCATTAAGCGTTCGCTTTGTACTAACTGCTTTAGCTGTTGTTTGCTATAGGCAAAATTGCGCATAAAGTCGTTACCAGTACCGCACGGAAAAACGGTAATTGGTTTGCTGCTGTACGCCATGCAATTGGCTAGTAGGTGTAGCGTGCCATCACCACCAAGCATGAACACTTCGGTGTATTCTGCCAAATGTTGTTTAAAGAAAAGTTGGTTATCAGCTAATGCTGCTGAGGTGGTAAAAATATAATAGCTATGCTGTTGCTGCTTTAAGGTGGTAACAAGCCAATTTAACCAATACTTTTTTTGCTTATTTGGTAGTGGGTTTAAAACAATCAGATAATGTTTATTCATGAAATGGTGATTAATAAAACGCTAAGCACAAGCTTGCCCGTTTAAGGCTTTTAGGTCAAATAGATAGGATTTGGCTTTGCACATTTATGCAGTTTATATGCAACTATAGTTATTTTGTTTTCGCATTAGAAAAACTCATGCCAAAATGGTAATTTTATTGATTGGATTTTAACCATGTTTAAACGCAAAATAGCACCTAGTTAAACAACAGGAGCAATCACATGACTAAACAAGCGTTAAATCAAGGTGGCCAATCTCAAGGTCAATTAACTCGTTCTAATAACGGTAAAAAAAGTTTATTGGCTAAGTTAAACCGCTATGGCAAAAAACTCGCATTAGCAGGCGCAGTTGCATATAAATAAATGATGATTTATTTGCGACCGTTCGCACCTGTTTGAAAGGCTGTAATTTTATAAATTACAGCCTTTTTTAATTTAATAATCTAATGCTTTTTTAAGTAAATCATGTTGTTTAACTAATTTTTAAATATGACTTAGGAAAGTTTAATTAATTCAACAGGCTTAATTTAGCTGTTGTCATTACTATGTGTCTTGCGTTCCTGTATTACCGTCGGCTTTAATTGACGCAAGAATGTTTCAGTCGATGGTATTTTCAGGGGACAGGAACGCAATCCCAATATTGTTGTTGTGAGAGTTAATAGGTAGGTGAATTATTAACTCTTTTTACTTCTAACAATATAGTAAACTCGCAGATTTACGGCTAACTTAGTATTTATGCACTAATTAGTTGGTAACCCATTGAATGGAAAAGCAGTTGAATCACCTTCCTTATCAAATCCAAAGTCGCCTTACTCATAAATTACTTATCGCCTTAGTGATCATTTCGCTGTTTAGCTCCGCGATGGCAGGTCTTTACTTTGATAGTTCAAACCGCTTTAAAGACAATGCACAAAAATCAGAACTTGTTCATAAAATTCTTAACCAGTATTCAAATATTGCCCTTTACACTTTCGAGAAGCTTGTTGCGATTGGCGAAATCTCACGCAATGGCATCGTGCTTGCGCCTGAATTACGTGAAGAAAATGAAAAAAAGCTGCGTACAGCGATTGTTGAAGTACGCAACTCCCTGTTAAAAAAAGTAGCCTTAGCACCTGAGGTCAGCACGCAAAATGAACTCGCGTTGTTAGACCGAGTAACACAAAAAGTAGAGCGTATTATTACGACTTCGCAAGAAATTAGGTCGCTGATTACGCGCGGTGAATTATCTGAAGCGCAAAGCCTGTATCGTTTATTGCAGCAACAGGGCGTGCATGCTGAATTTAATGCCTTAATAAGTGAGGCCGTAAAGCAAGAAAATCTACAGGCCGAAGCGATTCGTGATAACAGTAAAATTATGTCTGAGCGCAATAACCGCTACTTAGCAATTGCACTCGGGCTATTAAGTTTGTTTATGATGCTGACCATTTGGTTTTTTTGGCAGCGTATTTCAAAGGCAACAAAACAACTTCAGTTTGCGGCTAGTCAGTTTACAGCCGGTAAACTAGAACACCGTATTCCAAAACTAAAAGACACCGAATTTGCCAAGCTTGCAGATGCCTTAAACTTTATGGCAAGTGAGCTAAAAACCAAACAAACAGAATTGGGCGAGGCTAAACTTCAACTGGAAGAAAAAGTACAAGAGCGGACAAAAGCCTTGGCTTTAAGCAACGAAAAGTTGGCTTACGTTGATAAGCAGCGCCGCCAGTTTTTAGCAGATATTTCTCATGAATTACGCACGCCTCTTACGATAATTCGCGGTGAATCAGAGATCTTATTACGCAGTCATTCAGAGAATGTTGATGATTACCTTGAAACCCTTGTTGCAGTTGTTGATCAAGTAAGTCACACCACTGCATTGATCGATGATTTGATGCTAGTTGCGCGCTCGAGCGCAGGTGAGTTAAGGCTTTCTTGTAGTGAAGTGAATCTATCAAAGTTGATTCAGGATTTGTGTTATGTGTACCGTCGTAAAGCGCAAGAGCGTAAACAAGATATCGTATTTGATATTAGCGAAGAGATCAGTCTTGAGCTTGATGAACGTAGAATTCGCCAAGTACTAATGATTTTGTTAGAAAATGCACTTAGTTACTCGACTGAACATGCGATTACAGAAGTAAAAGTAATGTGTCGCCAGCAAGTGGTCATTATTAAAATAATTGACGTAGGTCAGGGTGTTACCAAGCAAGAGTTGGAAAATATTTTTGAACGCTTTTATCGTAGCAACCGTTCAAACACACCAGGTTCGGGGTTAGGTCTGCCTGTTGCAAAGGCGATAGTTGATGCGCATGGCGGTCATATTAGTTTAAAATCAAATGCTTCAGGTGTAGGCTCTGTGGCGACTATACTATTACCATTAAATGGTGAGGAACGTAATGAGAATTTTATTAGTTGAAGACGATGATCGCGTAGCGAGTTTTTTAGAGCGCGGATTACGTGCTGAAGGGTACTTTGTGGTGCGTGCCAGCGACGGTAAAGAAGGATTAGATCTGGCGCTTGAAGGCGACTTTAATCTGATTTTGCTCGATATAATGCTTCCGGGGTTAAACGGCTTAGAAGTGTGTCAGGCATTACGCATTAAAAACTTTGAGATTCCAATCATTATGCTGACCGCCATGGATGCTTCTCAGGATATTGTGCACGGCTTACGTTTAGGTGCAGATGATTACGTAACTAAGCCTTTTGCGTATGAAGAACTTTTGGCGCGAATTGAAGCGGTTACGCGTCGCAAGCCATCGCAAAAAGCACGCTCGAATACCTTAACGTTTGAAGAGTTGAGATTTGATCGTGACAGCTACATTGTAACCTTGGCAGATAAAGAAATTTCGCTAACGGTTAAAGAGATGGCGATACTTGAACTGCTAATGACAAACCCTGGCAAGTACCTTAGCCGCGAGCGCATTTTAAGTAATGTGTGGGGTATGGAAATGGATCCAATGACCAATGTTGTTGATGTATATATTGGTAAGTTACGTAAAAAGCTAATGCTGTCAGATCAAGACGCGAGCATGATCGAAACTAAGCGAGGCATAGGCTACCGATTGGTTTGTGCATAATTGCAAAAGTCTCAGGGCTTAAGAATCAAAAAGGGCGAGTTAACTTAAGTAAACTCGCCCTTTTAACTTCAGGTAATTGGTTTATTAGCGCTTAGCAATATAGTCTGTGTTATCGCTAAATCGCTTTGCTACTTTTGCGTTTTTGATGTCTTGTGCAAATGCTTCTAGCGACTTGCCGTTACATAAAATATTTTCAGCAGCTTTACGTACG